>JBEQLE010000042.1:0-15515 GCA_040326155.1 Leptospirales bacterium
ATTGCATTGCGGCCTTTCTCTGAATAGCATTCCTTAAAATCAGAATCTTTAAATACAGGATAAATGTGCTCCGAAAACAGATGCATCGGGTCCGAGGTTTCTAGCAAATGTCCATATACGGTTGTAGCACTCATCAGATCTAACTGATTGTTAGGTGTCAAACTCATAAACCAAAATTTCTTGATTATATAAAGCTACAAGCCTATTTTTCAGTGGTATCAGGGCGGCCACTTTTCCTGTCAAAGAGAGCATTTCACTACAGTAATCAAAATAACGAGATAGTTCATATTGTGACAATTCCCTTTTTGGGGAAGATTTTGTCCGTTGCATATCTTTTTTATACCGTCCGGGATCTTTTGTCAGTTGATGCATGTCGATTACATGAGCAATCGTACGAAGCTCATGCAGGGCCTCCAAAACCCGGGAACGTTTTACTCTGGTTTCTACTGTTATAAGAAAAAATATGGCTGCGCCGATTAAAACAATATCATTGATCGCGGCCTCAGCAATCTGGACAAGCTCGCCGAAATCAAAACTTTTCGTTCTAATATCCATAATTGAAAAACTGTATATTAGCGCCGACGCTATAATGAAGACAATAAAACCAATAAAGGTGCGTAGGATATAATTAGGCTTTGTAATATATTCGACCCGTTCTTTATTCGCAGTCGTCACCGTGTACAACTCTTTGCAGACTTTAGCTAACCCCGAAGATGGAAAACGTTCTTCAATACGTTTAATCAACTCTGCAATAGTTTCCATCGTTTTTTCCGGATCAATATTGCGATAAATAGGCGTTCCATCCTTTTATTATACGTATTTCCACCTATCAAGAGTTTTTTACCCGGTTCCGAAGTCAAACCTTAGATATACAATAAATTTTGGTCGGAAATTCCCCACCAGGAAATTAGATATAATTTCTGAGGAAAAAGAGTAAATACCGGGGGGATGGCAGAGAACGGGTGGGCGTTTACGCCCACGTGGTCGGCGCCAAGGGGGTTTGTGGATTTCCAGATGGGGAAAAAACCATCCTCCCCCTCCCTGCATATTCGTAATTCCTAATTCGTAATTTCTTTTCCTAATTCCTATGATAATAATATGTTAAGCAAAAGTATCCCGGGAATCCTACAGAAGTTGTACGCAATTAAATTTTATTCCTTGACAATATCTCCTGTAAATATTACTTTCATAAAGTGTAAGGGTATTCCCCGAATTATTGTAGATTCACAGTGAATCGAAGGTATAATAAAAAATGAATAAAAATAGATTAAAATTGTTAACAACCGCTACAATCGTATTCGTCTCCCTGTGGAACCTCGCATGCGTTATATGCCCCCCTGGCGGCGGCAGTACAGATCAGCGCATGAATCATAGTGCCACCTTGTTATCTGATGGGAAAGTTTTAATTGCCGGGGGGGAGAATGATTTTTCGCTCATGGTATATACGAGCGCACAAATCTACGACCCTGCCACCGGTTTATTTACGGAAACCGGCTCTATGATAAGACAGCGGGAAGGTCATAAAGGAATATTGTTATTAGACGGACGCGTTTTGATCATCGGGGGGTACAATGGCGCATATGAGCCCCTGACAGACACCGAAATATACGATCCGGCTACCGGCGTCTTCACCGCAAGTGGCTCTATGATCATGCCTCGCCATGCCTATACGGCCACTATATTACAAAACGGAAAGGTTTTAATAACCGGGGGTAGCAGCGATCCATGGCAAGATAGTACGGCAACTGCCGAACTTTTTGATCCGGTGACAGGTACGTTTTCGCTCACAGGTTCCATGATGACAGTTCGCGAGTCACATACGGCTACCCTGTTATCCAATGGTCAAGTATTGATCGCGGGGGGGCAAGCAGAGGTCGGCAATCAACATAATGTACTGGCAAGTGCCGAATTATATGATACGACCACCGGCAAGTTTACTACAAGTACTACGGTCAACTCCTATCGTGATCATGATCACAACGTGGTAATCGGTTCTCTGGGTACAGCGCGTTACGCTCACATGGCAACTTTACTCTTAGACGGCAGGGTACTGATTACCGGAGGGTCTTTAAATTATGATCGAGACCTACGAACCTCTGAGCTTTACGACCCGGTGACTGGCGCATTTACAAGTACCGGTTCTCTACTATATGCAGAGGGGCACCATACGCAGACTTTGTTACCCACCGGAGAAGTCCTTCTCACCGACTATTACTGTCGCAAGCAGTGCTTTGTAACCAAGGCAGAACTTTACAATCTGACCACCGGAACCTTTACACCTGCGGGAACCCTGAAAAACGAGCGAAACAATCACACGGCCACTTTATTGGGCAACGGTATGGTTTTGTTTGTCGGCGGTTCTGATACTCGCCAGATGACACGTTACGCAGAATTATACGATCCTCGCACCAGTACGTTTTCGGAAACAGGTTATTAGCCGGAAAGAACCCCTTCATGCATATTCCTAATTCGTAATTTTTTCCCCATGCGACATAATAATTAGTTGACGATATGTGAAAATTATGTACCTTATGTTGTATACTCGGACAACAGATTCACTTGGAAAATTTAAGAATCTGGCGAGACGTCTGAATATTTAATAATTACGGGGGAAAATGTGACTACGATTTCGTTACACGGAGTAAAAGAGTTTAAAAAGTGGCTGGATGCGCATAAAGAACTTTTTAAAGAGAAAGGGCCGCAAATAGCGTTGCCTGAACTTTTTCCCGATCAATTCATGAAAAAATATACCGACTTTGCCAATATTGAGCGTCTGTTAAAGGTAGGCGGGCTTGAAAACAAGTCGACCAAGAGCCTGAATCAGGAAAGTTTACAAAAACTCGACGATGTTATTCGCGAACGAACCATGTTCAACAACTGGACAGAAATGCTGGTTCGCGCGGGACGCGACTTTATAGCCCGAAACCACTGACGAAACATCGCTTTTCTCTCCTCTGTTTATCTAACTATATTAACGCTTTTTCTTCTTTCTGGAGCTTTTTCTAGTCGAACCGCCGCCGCTTGTTTTTTTAGCAGCTTCGCTTGTATCGCTTTTAGGTTTTGGAGGAGATGGCATCCCGGAATTCTGAGCCTGGTTCAGTTGTGCGGGGTTTACACCGTAACCTTGTGTACCTTCGTGAATGGCCTCGCCTTGAATATTCATCTCTGTGGGAACCTGCTCTTCGAGCTGCCCTTCAATTTGCGCTCGAAATAAAAATTCAACGGTCTCTTCTTTTATATCGTCAACAACTTCGTCAAACATTTGAAAGGATTGAAAGCGATATTCCACAAGGGGATCTTTCTGGGCATACCCCATAGTCCAAACCCCTTCTTTAATATGGTCGTTTGTATAAAGGTGGTCTTTCCATTTCTGGTCAATCACCTGCAGACTGATAATTTTCTCAATAAGAGGAGTGGCTTTTTCACCTAGTTTCGCTGTTTTGGCTGTATATGCATTTTGTACTTTTTGATGAATTTCGGCGGTCATTTTATCAAGAGATGTACCAGTCAGATCATCTTCACCGAGCGGCATGTGGATATCAAAAGAACCGGATAGCCAGTCTTTTAGACCTTCTGTATCCCAATCTGCAACTTTTTTATCCGGTAAAAACTCGGAAGTACGCGAGTATATATAATCTTCAATAAATTCTTCGACCATGTCTGTAACCTGATCTTTTTCAAGAATTTCATTTCGCAAGGAGTAAATATAAGTTCGTTGCTTATTCATCACATCGTCGTATTCGAGCAGGTGCTTACGAATATCAAAGTTGTGACCCTCTACGCGTTTTTGAGCTCTTTCAATAGCGCTTGAAACCATCTTGTGCTCAATCGCCTCGCCTTCTTCCATACCCAACTTCTGCATAATGGGGCCAATGCGGTCTGAACCAAAAATTCTCATTAAGTCGTCTTCTAAACAAAGGTAGAAACGCGACTCGCCTGGGTCACCCTGCCGTCCGGAACGTCCCCTCAACTGGTTATCAATTCGACGTGACTCGTGACGCTCAGAACCGACGACATATAGACCGCCCGCTTGTGTAACACCTTCGCCGAGTACAATGTCCGTACCCCGCCCGGCCATGTTTGTTGCAATGGTTACTCTACCGCGTTGTCCGGCATCTTTAATAATTTCCGCCTCTTTTTCATGAAATTTCGCGTTTAATATGGAATAAGGAATTCCCCTTTGGGTAAGCATTTTGGCAAGTTTTTCGGAGTTCTCAATAGAGACCGTCCCAAGCAGTACCGGTTGCCCTTTTAAATGCCTCTCTTTTACATCGTCGGCAATGGCTTCGAATTTTTCTTTTTGGGTTCTGTAGACTTTGTCGGCCTGATCCATACGAACCATTATTCGATCTGTAGGTAAAACAATAACATCGAGTTTGTATATTTTGGAGAACTCTTCTGCCTCTGTATCAGCCGTACCTGTCATGCCCCCGAGTTTATCGTACATACGAAATAAGTTCTGAAACGTAATTGTCGCAAGAGTCTGGTTTTCCTGTTTTATCTCAACTTTCTCTTTCGCTTCTAAAGCCTGGTGAAGCCCATCGGAGTAACGACGCCCTTCCATCATACGACCGGTAAATTCATCCACAATAATGACTTCACCGTTTTGTACCACGTAATCGACATCGCGAGTGAACAAGGTGTAAGCTTTTAGAGACTGAGAAACATGGTGAACCATATCCACATTGTTAGGATCGTAAAGGTTCTCTATTTCCAGAAGTTTTTCAATCTTGGATACGCCAATTTCACTCAACAATACATTGCGGGTTTTTTCGTCTACCTCGTAATCGGTTTTATCTTCAAGACGCGGAATAACTTTGTTTACTTTTATATAGATATCAGTGTTTTGTTCGGCGGGGCCTGAAATAATAAGAGGAGTTCTTGCTTCGTCAATTAAGACAGAGTCAACCTCATCCACAATGGCAAAAAAGTGACCGCGCTGGACCTTTTGAGATTTATGCTCCACCATATTATCTCGCAGATAGTCAAAACCAAACTCGTTATTGGTTCCATAGGTTATATCGCAATTATACGCCCCAACCTTTGTTTCATGATCCATTTTCGACACAATAAAACCGACGTCCATGCCGAGAAAACGGTAAATCGGAGCCATCCACTCAGAGTCACGTTTAGCAAGATAATCATTCACGGTTACAACATGAACCCCTTTTCCTGCAAGTCCATTCAGATAAATAGGCAGAGTCGAAGTAAGAGTTTTACCCTCTCCGGTCTTCATCTCAGCTATTTTGCCCTCATGAAGAACGACTCCCCCCATTAGCTGCACGTCGTAATGTCGCAGCCCGAGAGTCCTTTTCGAAGCTTCCCGAACCACGGCAAATGCCTCCGGTAAAAGATCGTCCAGAGTTTGCCCTTGCACCAGGCGCTCTTTAAATTCATCGGTTTTAGCTTTTAGACCGTCGTCCGAAAGGTCGCTTAAGCCCTTTTCGAGTTGATTAATTTGCTCCACCATCGGAGAGAGCCTTTTCACGTCTCTTTCATGTTTTGAACCAAAAATTACTTTTAATGCGGATTGTATCATATCGTCCTCTATGTATTAATGAAGATTTTCAGTACCTGAAATACAATGAGAGTGTAAAGTAGAAATTCACGTTGGCTGAACTGAAACCAGACCAACCGATATATTTCATTTTATAAGTCTTGACAGAATATATTTTCTTTCGTATTATCTTAATATATTCTCAGTGCGCCACTTTTTTCAAAAAAGGGCCGAATAAAGGTTTCACGATAGACCTTGGACTGTAAAATATATTGCGAAATTACAAATATGAGCATCCTAAAAACAAAATATTTAATAATTGGTGTATGCATCGCATTGCTGATGTTTGCAAAAAAACAGGAATTCCTTTCGTCAGGACATTACGGCGCTTTAAAAATAGCTTATGACCCCCAACAAAAACTGATTACCGGATATTATGAAAATGCCACAGGTTTTGACCCCCGAACGAACGAACCTCGGTTCAGCTGCTTGTTTTACATCGAGGGAGTGCGAAAAAACGGGTTCGTACGTGTAAAAGTATTTACAGGAAAAGAAACCGCCGCTCAAAAAGTGACTATCGGTTGGATGCGCGAAAATGAGCTTAACTCTTTGTTGCTGATTAAATTGAGCATAACACAAAACATCCTAAAATATGTTTGACACTTCAATTTTCATTACAAAAGTACGTTTTTAAGGAATATTATCTAAAGGCAATAAAATGAAATATACAGTAATCTTGCTAGGCCTGCTTGTTATGGTCAATTGTAAAAAAACAGAGACCACGGTGCAAAACCAGGATGCATCGCCTGAAGAAATCGGCAATGAGACCATTGAGCCCGGAATTATAGAAGTCAACATTGGTTATTCGCAGGAGTATTACTCTCTTGTCGAAAAACTTAACATAAGAAACGTACCTGACATAGGAAAAAAGTCAATCGGTACTTTGGCTGAAGGTGAAAAAGTTACTTTCTTAAAGCTTATTACTATGGAAAATATCGATGTAAAACTTCGTGGAAAAACCATTAATGCCCCTTTTTATAAAATAAAAACCAAAAACGGACTAGAAGGCTGGGTTTTTGCCGGAGCCCTCACAGAAATACCACCACAACTATATACCTTCGACCTCGAAAAGAAAAAGTCGCAGCACGATTCATTTTTAGAAGACTCAAATAGTATCGTAGACGCTTTTGATGAAAACTCAGAAGCAAATAGTTCTTCAAAAACCCTGAAAAAAGACGATTTTTACGGCCCTAAAGCAAAATCTCTTTATACCATTAAACACGGTGTCGAACAGTGCGCCGGCACAACTATTGAAACCAATTTTTACGATAACGGAAAAGTCATATATACCGAACTGGGAAACACCGTTTACTACTACGACGAATTTCAAAAGTTACCAAACGGTATCTACCCAAATATGGAACCTACGGAAGTTGAGAAATTATTTGGAAAACCAAGCGGCAATTACAATAACACCTGGCGGTACAAGGTTGACCATCAAGATACGGATTATGGGATTCAAGGTTATGTATATTTCTTTTTTGACGATGGAGTTCTTTTTGGTCTTATGATGAACATTTTTTATGCTTGTTAAAAACCGGTTGCTCGATTATTACTATTTTTTGCATGACACGGTGATTGTAAAATGAAAATTGCCATATGGAGATTCTATCTACCCTTCTAACCATTACTTTTGTTGTTATATCGGCAATTTTAATGCTGGTTATTTTAATGCAATCCAGTCGTTCCTCTGGAATGGGGCTGTTTGGTGGCAGTAGCCAAAGCGCCTTCGGAGCAAGTTCGGGAGATATACTCACCAAAGTTACCGGCTATCTTACTGCAATATTTTTAATATTAGCTCTTAGCCTTGCTTTCTTGAAAAGCAAAGAGAGCGCCCTCACAACTGTCAAAGGGGGAATGAACATGGAAGAAACCGGAACAACCGAACCAAACGGGGAAAACCCTGCGACAACTCCTGCTGAAGGTGACGATGCAAACGCACCAACAACGTCCAAACCAACTGAGGACAACAGCGACAAGGGCGACAAGGGCGATAACCCAAGTAGCACCACTCCATAATTGACTTTAATCTGCGTGCTCTTGTTCCCACTGGGTTTACAAACCGCTAAGTAGCGCCATGAAGCTTGTTTTCAATGACGAACTTTACCGCAATTACGCAAAGCTTATCTACCAAAAAACCGGTATTGTTTTAAACGATAACAAACAAACCATGCTTTCACAGCGTCTCAGACGCCGCATAAAAGAACTTCGCCTACATAGTTTTGAAGAGTATTGGGAATATTTAAAAAGCGCTGAGGGTGAAACCTCCGAAATGGAGTATTTTCTAGACGCAATTACAACCAATGAAACCTATTTTCAAAGAGGCGATCGACACTACAAAGTATTGATCAACCATATATTACCAAAACTATCTTCAGCCGGAATAAACAATTTAACAATCTGGTCTTGCGGAACCGCCACCGGTGAAGAGGCGTATGATCTTGCCATGATCGCCTGGGATTATATGGAAAAAAACCCCTCTGTACAAATTGAGATAAAAGCCACAGACCTTTCAGGTACAGCGCTCGAATTTGCCCGCTACGGTGAATATGCAGATCGAAAAATTTCTAAACTAACCAATTACCAGAGAGAAAAATTTTTTTCACCGGTGGTGCAAAAAAGTATCCGCCACCCTTTTGCTAGAGATCTTTTACAAGTAAAAGTATTTCTGAAAGAAATTATAACCTTTTCAAAACATAACCTGGTTATAGAGCCCTATTTTAGTAATGTACACATTCTTTTTTGCCGAAATGTAATGATATATTTCGATACTCAAACACGAGATAGAGTGGTTGAAAACTTTGCCCATAGTTTACATCCAGATGGTTACTTACTTGTAGGCCACGCAGAGTCTTTGCACTTGCTCGACACCGAGTTAAAACATATACGCTATGACAATACGACAATTTATCAGCGAAATTGACGCAAAATATGGACCAAAACCTATACACGTAGGTGTATCAGATCTCGCCTTCAGTGACGGGAAACACGAACTGAAAACTACCCTTGGCTCCTGTGTAGCCGTAATTCTTTTTACCAAAAAAAAAGGTGAAGATTGCAGCATGTCACACTACCTTCTTCCGGCTGGCAATGGAGATCGCCCCACTACCGATCGAGATCGACATAAATACGGGGACCTGATTATACCCGAACAGATTCAAAAAATGTATAATATTTTTGGCAACTCCGCTAAGTTATACGCTAAAATTACAGGCGGCTCAAAACTATTAAACGACACACAAAACCCTATCATTTCGAAAATCGGCGCCAAAAATATTGAAATAGCAAAAACACTTTTACGGGCTAACAACATCGAAATTATTTCAGAACATGTTGGCGGACAAACTGCCAGAGCCGTCCGATTTTTTCCAGAAACAAACTCCCTCTGGATATATGAATTTCAATCGAAAAAAGAATTTCTGATTTAGGTGCAAACCGGGACAAATATAAAAAGTTGTAAGGAATACAGGAAGTTATAAGGAAGGCAGGAATTACAGGAATACAGGAAAATATAAGGGAAAAATAAAGAGAAGAATTAGATAGACAGGATAAGATATTTTGAATTTGAAAATTTATAAAATAGATAATTTACTTTTTATAGGAAGCCGAATCTAAAAAAAAACAACTCGATCTTTTCTTAATCATGTCAATCCTGTTAATCCTGTCTATTCTCTTTTCCTGCATTCCTTGCAAAACTCTCTCTACTTTACGAAATATTCTTGATATCGTCCAGAGTCACATGATTTTCATAGAACGCGCGTCCTAATATAATCCCTGTAACTGTTTTCATTTTCGGAAAATCGGTCATGTCTTTCACCGAAGAGACACCACCTGAGACTGTCACTGAAATGTCCGTGAATCTGTCGTCAATTTCCTGGTACAGTTCAATGTCCGGGCCATTTAACATTCCGTCTCTTTTAATCTGGGTAATTAAAAAACTGGTAATGCCTGAATCTTTCATCTCTTGAATAAACGAAAAAATATCCTGCCCGGTTTCTTCTTGCCAGCCTGAAATTTTTACTTCGCGATCCCAGACATCTACGGTGAGTAATATTTGTGCAGCATATTTTTTTTGTATTAAAACAAATTCTTCCCGATTTTTAAACGGTAAAGAGCCGATCATGACCTGGTCCGTATCGAGTTGTAAACCCGCCTCAAATAAAGCGTCCACATCGGCTAAAAAGCGCACTCCCCCGCCGGCTTCTATGGCCACACCGGTTTGGGTTCGTATTTGACCAAACAAAGAAGCATGAACCGGACTACCCAATTTTGCGCCGCTTAAATCTACCAGGTGAATTTTTTTTACACCGGCTTGTTGAAACCGTTTTGCTGTTTCTAAAGGGTCATCCGAATAGACTGTTTTTCGATTGTAGTCGCCTTGTGTCAACCGCACGACTTCAGAGTCAATAATATCCATAGCGGGTATAACAAGCATTAAAAGTTCTCCAGAAAATTAGAAATCAGTTGTAACCCGGCTGTGTGAGATTTCTCGGGATGAAATTGAACTCCCACTACGTTATCTTTTTCTACGACAGCTGTAAATTCTCCGCCATAATTACAAACGCCGACAGCGTCTTTGTGAGTACCCGCATGTCGAAAGCTATGAACAAAATAAAAATACTCATCTTCGCGTATATTTTGAAGTATTTTAGAATCGCGTGTTTTGTGCAACGTATTCCAGCCCATGTGCGGTATCGAAAGTTCCGTAGAAGTAAACCGGCTAATCTCTCCAGGAAAAACCCCAAAGCCGGTCTCGGCTGTCTTATACTCTTGCGACATATCGAACAAAACCTGGAAACCAATACAGACACCGAACACAGGTTTGCCTGTTTTAATAAATTCACAAATGGGTTCGTAAAATTCAGATAATTTTATATTTTCCATAGCGCGTCCGAAAGCCCCGTCGCCTGGAATTAACAACGCATCTGCGCCGGATATTTTTTCGGGAGTGGTTACTACATCTACGGTTGCCCCGACATGTTCAAAGGCTTTTTGTAGAGAACGAATGTTCCCCATGCCAAAATCAAGTTCTACAATTTTTTTTTTAACTCTGCGAACCGATGTACCTGGGTTCATTAAATGACCCCTTTCGTAGAAGGTATCTCGTCGCCACGGCGAGGGTCAATTTCTACAGCTTGCCGAATAGCAAGCCCCAGGGCTTTAAAAATAGACTCATGTATATGATGACGATTTTCCCCATAAAGCACACGTATATGAAGATTCATACAAGCGCTCATTGCGAGTTTTTGTAAAAACTCTTCGGTAAGTTCCGAATCATAAATTCCAAACGCAGGCAACTCTTTCAAAGACGGACCTTTGTATACAAAAAAGGAGCGGCCGCTAAAATCAACGACAGCCTGAGTTAATACCTCATCCATTGGCAGGGTGAAATTACCAAAACGATGTATACCTCTTTTATCAGCTAAAGCCCGGCGTAATAATTCGCCTAAAACAATCGCGGTATCTTCAACAGTGTGATGACCGTCAATTTCAATATCCCCATCGACTTGCATGTCGATATCGATCATGGAATAGCGGGTCAAATGAGTAAGCATGTGGTCGAAAAAAGGAATGGGAGTATTTCCGTTCAGGTTTCCTTTACCGTCCAGGTTAACACGCATTTTTATTTGCGTCTCTTTTGTTTTTCGTTCCGAACTGGCAATTCTTTCCATAAAATATTTTAACGCTATACAATCATTGATCTTGCATTTCTGTCAGTTCTTTCTGAGAGACGCCAAGCAAGTATAATACAGAATCTAAACCCGGCTGAGAAATAAAAGCTCTCGCCTGATCTCGAACCGTGGGTTTCGCATTAAAAGCGATTCCTAAACCGGCAGCCTCAAGCATGTCAAGGTCATTCGCTCCGTCCCCAATAGCAACGGTCTGGTCTAATGGTATTTTTTCCTGGCGAGCCAGCTCTTTTAAAATTTCGGCTTTTTTGGAGCGATCTACGATCTCCCCTTTTATTTCACCAGTAAGTTTGTCATCTTCAATTTCAAATTGATTTGCAAAACTATAGTCAAGCCCGAGTCTTTCACGCAAGTGTTCGGTGAAATATAAAAATCCACCTGAAACAATGGCAATTTTAAAACCCATTTTTTTAAGTACTTTTAATAATACATCAACGCCGGGAGTAAGTTCAATTTTATTTAAAACCTGTTTCAGAGCAGTTGTCGGCAATCCTTTTAAAAGCCCCACCCTTTCTCTGAGCGATTCACTGAAGTCAAGTTCTCCCTGCATCGCTCGCAAGGTAATATCGGAAACTTTATCTTTTACCCCTGCGACTTCTGCCAACTCATCGATCACCTCTTGCTGTATCAGGGTCGAGTCCATATCCATTACAATTAACCGTTTGGAACGTCTATATAGGTTCTCCGGTTGAATGGCAAGATCGAAATTATTTTTAAAAGCGACTCGAAATAATAGTCTTTTCAGACTGGCCAGATCGGTATGGTCTTTTTGAACTCCGAGTATAAATTCAATAGCTTGAATATTACCCTGGGCAAGACGGTTCATCCGTTCAATATTGATATCCCCTTCACCAAGAGCTTCAGCCAGAGCATGAAAAGAGGCAATGGAAAATTTGGGAGATAATACGGTTAATGCAAAACTTTTTCTCGACTCATCGCGTACAAGTTCTCCTTCTTGCAATACAAAAAAGTCCAGGTTCATGTTCGTCTCTCTTGCTGTAGATGAGATACCTTTTAAAAGTCCCAGCCCTACATGAGCGGGAACGTTAATTAACATGGATAGACTAAGTTGCCCGAGACTGGTAGTCTGCTGTACATCGAGAAGCGGTATGTCCCAGTCTTTTAATATATTGGTAAGTTTACTTAAAACACCAGGGTAATCAAAACCGGTTATATGCAAAAGCACGTTTTCCGATTTTATTGCATCGCAAACTCTGCAGGAACTATCATTTGGAATATGAATATGTGGCACTTTAAAACCTCTTATCTCCGATACCAAAAACGAATTCAAAATCTTTTTTACCCGGAGGGGGTGTAAACCCGTTTTGATCACTATCCCACATAAGTCTTTGTCCGACAAAAAATCGAAGCGGCATCATCGCTACATTTAAACGAAGACCAAAACCCCAGGAATATAAATAGTAATTCATATTAAATACATGCTCACTGTTTAGCTTCGTTGCTTTCAACGCTTTCACATAGTAGTCTGGAGTGGAAGAATCAATATAATATTGATTCAGATCATTAAAAAGAGCTCCCATATCAAAGAAGATAACGGCCCAGAATAGATTTGGTTCAATAGGTAATCGAAGCTCAGTGCCCAAAAGCAGACGGTGAGAACCCCCATCTTGCCAGCCATCTGGAAAAAGGGGATCATTTAAAGGCAACCAACCACGTAAAGATTCATAACCCCCGATAAACAGCCGGTCATAGTTTTCAATATAAGGGTTGTTATACTTGTTCTGAGAGCCATAAGCAGGGGCAGTTTGCTGGGTAAAAGACGCAGACAGGCGATGTTCAAAAACAATGCGGTAACGTCTTAAAATATTTTTACGAATTAAATTAAAAAAGGTGTAATCAAGCGGCCACCAGTAAAATTGCAAAGAGCCGGAATAACGATTGTAATGATCTTCCCCTCCAAAAATACTTCCGACGAAGTCGACAGAAAAGTCCATTGTAAGACCTTGGGTAGGGTTAAATGCATTGTCACGATTATCGAAAAGGATACCGTTACTGAATTTATTTTGTAACTGCCAACCACGTCGCTCCAGAATATAAGCTTCATCGGTTGCCAGACTCGAAGGAGACGATACATTTGAAAAAGTTGGACTGAAACCATGATAGTGTTGCCAGTTGACACCTAGACGGTGACCGACTCGAACATTTACACCGGTCCGGTCATAATAGTAATACGTTTCGAAATCTTTGTAACCTGAAATGTTAATTGAGTGAGAAAACCTTTTTACATGATTGTAAAATGCGCCCAGAGTCAATGACCATGGAACATTAAGCATCCAGGGTTCTGTCCACGAAACATCAACCCCGACCTCATTTAACCCAAATTGCAATTTTCCACGTATTTTCTGCCCGGTTCCATTCAGATTATTTTCGGAAATTTCAGTAAATATAGAAAAACCGGTAAGAGAGGAAAAACCGCCGCCAAGACTAAGCGTACCGGTTAGTTGTTCTTCAACTTCTATAAGAAGATTCATGGTTCCCGGCATCCCGCCAGGTCGAGCGTTCAAATTGACTGCGCTGAAATAGCCAAGATTAAAAATTTTCTCTCGTGACCTTTGTACAAGTTCTGCGTTAAATAGTTCACCGGGTTTAATTAAAAACTCACGGCGAATTACAATATCTTTGGTTTTTTCATTTCCTTTTATAATTATACTTTCAATATAACCTTTCTCACCTTCATAAATAACGAGCTTAGTATGAATAAAATCTTTTCCGCGCTTTTCGGGCTGCTTTTCATATACTTTTCGAAGTCGTTTGATATTGTAGTAGTCAATTTCTTCTTTTAAATATGCTTGTTGAAGGGGCGATTTTTCAAGTTTATCGATTTCTTCTACGGTCAAAGGGATAATAGTTTGCTCTGGTACAATTCGAGCAAATATATACCCTTTTTCAGAATATTTCAGATTGATTAAGGACCGGTCGCGAAAATATTTTTCATCGTCAAATGCATCGCCTATATCACCAGGGGAAAATTCTACCTGTTTTAAAAGTTCTTTCTTATCAAAAAGAGGCTTTTCATTTTCGTTTGCCAAAGTGCCGGTGTCCCATTCAATATTATAGCCATTAAAAAAAGACTGTTCGCCTTCTTTTACTCGAATATTAACAACAACCACCCGTTTTGTTTTTTCTTTGGGGTTATCCCATTTCATATCCCAGGTGGCTTCCAGCAAAGCAGCTTCTAAATAACCTTTTGATCGATAATAGCGTATTATTTTTTCTTGATCGGCCTTAAATGTATGTATTGAAAAAACAGCCGGGTTTGCAAAAGTTTTCTCTTCCATATCCATTTGTTTATAAAGCTCTTCAGTCTCTATTGCGGATGCACCAAATATATTGATTTTAGATAAAATCAACTCTTCACCTTCATCAATTAAAAATATAACTTCAAGAGCATTTTTTCTTTTAAGACTTTTTATTGTCTTAACCCGTATCGAAGTATTTAGATAACCTTTAGCTCGATAATGGCGATAAAGAAGATCAACACCTCGCATAACAAGTTGCTCTTCATAAACTCGATTAATTTTAACGGGTATCATATCGAGTAATTCACTTTCGGTAAGTTCCTCCACCCCTTTCAATACAACTTTATCTATTACAGGCCTTTCTTCGATAATAAAAATGAGCTTAACCCCTTTTTTATAATCTTCACCCTCTACGCGAACGTTTTTAATATATTCATGCTCAAATAACAGACGAATATCTTTATCCAGCATACCGGGTTCCAAAACGATACCGGCTTTTACATGAATTGTATCTAAAATCTGTTTATCTGTAACGTTCTCATTTCCCTCAATATCAATTCTAGTGATCTTTTTTCCGTAAAACCTGTCACCTTTAGAATATATCGCTTCCTGATACCATACCAAAGAGGTAAGCACTAAACTGATAATGATGGGAAATACAGGTATCTTGCGATAGTTAAACATATCCGGTCTGCATAATTTCTCTGGAGGCAGTGTCAAGTTGAATAGTTCACGGCCTTACAAGGCCAAAATTCAACAAAATGATGGTCAAAAAATCCAAACCCGGGGTTAAGCGAAAAATCTTTTTTGCCACGAAAGACACTGATTTCTAAACAAATAGTAAAAAAATTTGCAGCGGAAGGAGGTTGATATTTTTCCGATGGGGAAAAAACCATCTCCCCCTTCCAAAACCGAAGGCCTTTTTGACGAAAATCGAACGGAGCTAGAACGATACCACGAAGCGGGTTTTCAAAAACCACGCTTTTTGAAAACAAATAACTTTAAACT
>JBEQLE010000042.1:15525-37383 GCA_040326155.1 Leptospirales bacterium
AAAGATGAAACCGGAGGATTTTATTGTGAATGAAAATACCACGAAGGCAGCTGGCAAAAACGACGTTTTTTGACAGCGTAAAAACTTTAAACTATAATCGAACGAAGCGACACAAAAAAACCGCAGGATTTTTTTGTGCAAAAAAGAAGGCGCCCGCGTGGACGCCTTAGAGCTAGAGCCCTTCCAGAAGTTGTAACGCTGTCTTAGACGTATGATTCGCCTGAACCAGCATCGCCGTACCACTCTGAAGCAGGATCTGTTGTTTTGTATATTCAATCAACTCTTCAGCCATATCCGTATCTCGCACGCGGCTGTCGGCAACTACCATATTCTCATAATTCGTACGAAGAGCGCCAATTGTTGTCTCCATACGGTTATAATAAGCGCCCAGATTGGCGCGTTGGCGGTTGAGAGCATCGATAGCGCCATCGACCGTACCAATCATGTCGTTGGCCTCTTGCACCGTCATAACACTCTTTTTCTCACCACCTACGGTGAGGCCGAGTGACTCAGAACTCATTTCCTCAACAAAGGCCCGAATCCTCTGATTCTGATTCGGCCCAACGTGAAAAAATACCGATGCAACATTCGAATCTCTGGCAAGGTCTCCGTTTATCAACTTCATCCGGTTAAACTCGGCTGAAGTAGATATACGATCAACTTCGTCAATCAATTGAGAGACCTCGGTTTCCATCAATAACCTGTCCTCGGGCGAATAAATGCCGTTGGCGGCCTGAACGGACAACTCTCGAACACGTTGAAGAATATCGTTAACCTGCGATAAACTTCCCTCAGCAACCTGAATAAAGGATAGGCCCATAAGCGCATTGCGCTCAGCCTGCTTTAATCCTCTAATCTGGGTACGCATCTTTTCGGAAACGGCGAGATTAGTCGCGTCGTCCCCGGCTCGGTTAATGCGCATGCCGCTTGACAGTTTCTCTATGGACTTCTGAAGCCCCGATTCTGTCTTTTGCAACTGCCTGTGAGCAAATAGAGCCGAAGTATTGTGATTTACTTGCATACTTTCCTCCCATATATTTAGAGAACACCGCTCAATTACGGTGCCTCCGGGAAATATCCCTTCCCAGAGTGAAAGAACTGATTCAGCATCAGCCCTTTCACTCCAGGAGTGAAAAGAAAAGTAGGCAAGAACCAAAATACCCTCTGGCATTTCGGGCAAACAGATTACCCCATTTGCGGTTATATCTTCGGCCCCCGATTGCACCAACCTGATGCAGCCCTGGTCAAATTAAAATAACTTAAGACAAGTCTAGATACATTACAACATGGTTAGATAACTGTTTGCCGTGGTTTATCTTTTTTTGGGGATTTTTTTGAATTTAAAAGGGGCAAGCCTGCCCCTCACTTCAAACGCCCCGCGTTTTCCGCTACCCCGACGTATTATACTGGCCACTGGTCTGAAATTCCCCACCAGGAAAAACCCACTTCAGCAACGCTGAAGTTTCGAGTACCGGGGGGTTGTATTTTTGCATGGAAAAATACCACGAAACGGGTGTTCAAAAACCACGTTTTTTGACAGCGTAAAAACTTTAAACAATAGTCGAACGAAGCGACACAAATAAACCGCAGGATTTATTTGTGCATTAAGATAAAACCGCAGGATTTTTGTCGGCAACAAAGTATACCACGAAGCAGGTGAAAAAAAACCACGTTTTTTTTCACAAATAACTTTAAACAAAAATCGAACGAAGCGACCGTTAAAAACCGAAGGATTTTTAACGGCAACAAAGAAAACAAATTTGACAGTGCATCATATTCTACTTAAGTTATCCATGTGAAGGTGAATGAGCTGCTGAATAAAATCCGTAAAAATCAAAAAAACATTAAATTTTCCGACCTTCAAAAATTATTATTGTCTCTTGATTTTCAATTAAAACGGATTTCCGGTTCCCATCATATTTATAGTCATGCAAGAATAGTGGTAGCTGTGAATATTCAACCGGATGGTCCAAATGCAAAACCATATCAAGTAAAGCAGCTTTTAAAGATTATAGAAAAATACGGCTTAAAAAGGGATGATTTATGAATACAAGACATTATCATATTAATATTTTCTGGAGCGAAGAAGACAACTCTTATATTGCAGACATTCCCGATCTGGAATATTGTTCCGCGCATGGGAAGACGCCGGAAACAGCCTTGCATGAAGCGTTAATCGCCATGGATGCCTGGCTTCAGGTTGCAGAAGAAGAAGGCAGAACTATCCCGGAACCTCGTTATCGGCCTGTTATTTATGCCTGAGTAGGGCTATCCCCAATAATAAATTCACCCGCCTGCGTGAAGCACTGAGAAATACCGGGGGGTTGGCGGATTGTAAAAATTTACACCAAAACAGGCTGGTAAAAACCACATTTTTTGACAGCTATAAACTTCAAGCAAAAATCGAATGGAGCTACTATTATACTACGACGCGAACCCCACAGAAACGACGTTTTTGGGGGATTATTAAACTTTAAACAATAATCGAACGAAGCGACCGACAAAAACCGCAGGATTTTTGTCGGCCCTAATGGGGTTTCTGGAATTTTTAAACCTTACCATGGAGCGAGCGGGCAAAAACTACGCTCGGCAATGCAGTTGTTAAAAAAAATTGCATCCTTTTTCCTAAAAAATAGGTCAATAAGACAAATATATAACGCTAATATGTCCCGCCTGATAAAAGATACATATACTATTGATTTACTAACTTTCTAAAACTCATTCCATCTGGGGTGAGGGTTGCTAAAAAGAGCCTTCTCCAATAACTTGCGATATGCGAAAAGGACATTCGACTGAAAGACATGATGTGTCTTATCCGGATTACACCATGTATAATCGAGGTCAAGACGCGGCCCATACAACATGTGTCTGTAATCACAACCATCAAGAACATCAAGATCATCATCCAGATCAGAGAGGTCGCAATCTTTCGCTTTTCTGACAACTTCAACAAAACTATTATAGGGTTTCATTACATCGGGCGCTTTCTCATATTCCAGGCGCCCTTGAGAATAAAAAATCAGGTTAGTATCAAACATCCCGCTTATACCGGTTGCAATTACAGGTTCCTTTGCAGGTGTATTTGACTCGTTTTCCGGGTCCCTGTCCAGATTATGAATACATTCAAAATAAATTTCTGTCGGCAAAAAGAAAAAAGTAAACATATGAAGATCGTCAAAAGCCGACTTCGCATAAAACCTGGAAATGACAAACGGAGCAAATTTAAAAAAAAGTTCTTTTAGAGGGTAAAGCCGATAAGGACCAATGTTTTTACGCATAGCTAAAATTGTTACCTGCAATGCAAATATACATATGGTGTCTTTAAAAAATTAATTTTTATCGTGAAGTTTGAACTTTGTCTTTTCGTCGGCTTATTATAGCAAATTCTCTGCTGAGGCCACTGGTCTGAAATTCCCCACCAGAGAAAATCCGCTTCAGTAACGCTGAAGTTTCGAGTACCGGGGGGTTGGCAGAGAACGGGTGGGCGTTTACGCCCACGTGGTCGGCGCCAAGGGGGTTTGTATGTATCCCGATGGTTATATTACCACCCGCCCCCTTCCTTACACATTCGTAATTCGTAATTTCTTATTCTCCCCTCCCCTATAGAAAACAAATTGCCGGGAAGTCTCGAATCTGATTTTTAACCCTATTATGGGTGATAATAACATTATAAATGAATCGGACGAAGAGAATCCGTTTTTAATTGAAGAAGAAATTCTCAATGAACAAGAGGCTTTAGAAAAGCAGACGGATGAACCAGAAGAGGCGACAATCTCGTATGACCCCGCCAAGCTGCTTACTCTGGAAGAAGTTCAAGAACTGGATAAGAAATATATTTTACATACATATGACAGAATGCCTGTCCATTTTGCCTATGGGTCCGGTGAGTTTTTGTATGACTCTGAAGGAAAAGAGTATATCGATTTTCTCAGCGGAATAGCCGTTACCGGCCTCGGACATGCCCACGCCGACCTTGTCGAAGCTCTGGCACACCAGGCAGACCTGTTGTGGCACTCTTCGAACCTGTTTCATAACCAGCAACAGGCCCAGCTGGCGCGCGCCCTTGTCGAAATAAACTTTCCCGGAAAAGTATTTTTCTCAAACTCGGGAACAGAAGCCAACGAGGCCGCTATTAAAATGTTGCGCGCCTGGGGTGAACAAAACTCGCCCACAGGGTCGTCTGAAAAGCCCCCGAAGAATACTATTATAGCTTTAAAAGGCAGTTTTCACGGTCGAACCTTTGGGGCCATGTCTGTGACCGGGCAGCAAAAAGTGCAAGACGGCTTTGGCAACCTGCTCTCTGAAATTCGTTTTGTGGAGCCCAACGACATTGAAGAGCTCGAAGACGCAGTTGACGACTCTCTTTGTGGTATTATACTAGAGCCCATACTTGGGGAAGGCGGAGTTTTACCGCTGGAACTCGACTTTTTTCAAAAAGCCCGCGATCTTTGCGACCAGTACAAAGGTCTGCTTGTTGCCGATGAAATTCAAACAGGAATGGGACGTACCGGAACCTACTTTGCATGGCAGCGTTATGAAATACAACCCGACATATTGACCATAGCCAAAGGACTCGGCTCAGGCTTCCCCATTGGGGCTGTTTTAGTTGCCGACCAATACTCCAATGTTCTGCAGGTTGGTTCCCATGGTTCTACGTTTGGGGGAAACCACCTCGCCACCGCTGTTGGTTATGAGGTTATCCGTTTAATGGAAACAAATAAAGTTCTTGAGAATGTAAACGACATGCACGACTACATGATGGTATTGCTGAATAATCTTTTAAATGGGTATCCCGATAAAATAAAAGAAATTCGTGGAGCTGGTTTATTAATTGGTATTGTCCTGAACGAAGACATTGCGGCCCGCCCCCTCATAAAAAAAGCCCTGGAGAAACGATTCATCATTGGCCGCGCCGGCGATAACGTCATTCGACTCGCCCCTCCTTTAATTGTTCGTCCTGCGACAATCGACCGCGCCATGGAACGACTCGAAGAGCTGATACGCGAGATCTAAGTATAATGAAGAAAGAATTTTAATAAGGAAGGCAGGAAGAAAAGCAGGAAGTTAAGGAAAAGAAAGAGAAGAAGGAAAAATGTGGTCTTAAAAGATCCCCCCATAATATTTTCTCTCTTTTCTGCCTTCTTTCCCTCCTGTAAATCATGTAAATCCTGTCTAATTCTTCTCTTTTCCTTACTCTCCTTCCTGCCTTCCTTATAAAGTTCCTTTTTTGTAGAACGAATAAAAAGTACTTCAAAAACCTCAATACCCACCGAAACTATATGTAGTGGATCTAAGTATTAAAGCCTGGAAAAAGAATGATGAGTACATTGCGGGATGTACTGAACTTGATATTTTTACTTATGGTAAGACGAAAGTTCAGGCCAGGGAACGCCTGGTTCGCGTAATACTGTTTTACGCTGAAACCGCCTCTGAAATGGGTTATAAAATTGACCCGGATGAACTTTTAGGGTCGCTTGACGTTGCTTATACCTGGCGTTCTGAACATTACGTAAATTAATCTCCAATCTCCCAAAACTTTCAAGTTAACCCATATCGGACGCCGATTATAATAAAAGGTTATAATGGGCAAATATTTTAGTCTTATCATAAAAATCCTAGTATCTTTCTTTACAGGTTGTCATGAATTAATAGACTGCCTCTTTCAGAAAAATTTTGTGATTGAAATAATATACATTAAACAATCGCCTTTTTTAAACCCTTTAATACTCACCGGAGGATCTCGTGGAGCTCGAACAATTACCGGAAATACAGAAAATTGTCAATATCGGAAAAGCAAACGGTGAGGTTACTTATGATGAAATAAACGACATCTTACCCGAAAAACTCATCAACTCAGATAAAATAGACGATGTTTTTATTTTATTGAATCAATATGGTATTGAAATCGTTGAAGAGTATGATAAAAAAGCCCTTCAAAAGAATGGTCCAGAAGGCCAAGGTAAGGGAGGCTCAAAGTCAAGTATTGTTACCCTGGGTGAACAAAAAGCCCCTAAAATTCTTTACGAAGAATTACGTAAAATGGGTTATGAACTAACGAATGAAGACGTTAAAGATGTAACAATACAAGATCTCGCTATCCTTATTATGAAAAAAGGGTATAGTCTTGATACTATGACCCAGCTTCTAAATAAGCCGGAATATCGTCCTGCTTTAAAATCGCGAAAACGCTCCGCATCAGGTTCAAGCGCCGAACCCGACGATCCGATGCGATTGTACTTAAAAGAGATCGGTAAAATATCACTTATTTCTGCCGACAAAGAAGTAGAACTGGCAAAAAGAATTGAAGCCGGTGAAATTATAATCGAAGAAGCCGTGTTGCGCTCTTCTTTACTTCGCCACTCCTTTATTCGTTATTACAAGAAAATTGAAAATAAAACAATGCGTATTACCGATATTTGTCGGGCCTCCAAAACGTATTACATCTCCCAAACAGAACAAGAAGAACTACGGCAAATTTACTTAAAAGAGATGACCCCGGTCATTGATATCGATAAGAAAATTCAAGAGTTTAAATCGAAACTCAAACGTTATACTCACAAAAGTAAAAAACACCAGGAAATTTGGGCAGAAATTCTAAAGCTCGAAGATAAAGCCTCGAATCACATGTTGAAAATTGGAGTCTCTCAAAAAGAGCTGCAAAAACATGTGAATAAAATTAAAAGTATGGTGTTTCGTATTAAAGAAATAAAACGCCACTTTTTGCGCCTTCGAGAAAAGTACGGCTACGATGTAAAAGCCATTAAAGGTTATAATAGATACATTGAAAAAAATGAAAACCTCGAAATTGTTGAAAAGGACATGGGTTGCAGCATTGAAGATGTTAAGAATATTATTAAAGATATTCGAAACAACGAACGAAAACTGCGACGAATGGAACAAGAGGCTGGTTCCCCTACCCTAATTATTCTTTCCTGGGGTGAAAAAATTTCACGCGGTCAACGCGAAATTGAGATGGCTAAAAAAGAGCTCATTAACGCCAACCTGCGTCTAGTGGTTTCGATAGCAAAACGATTTGCCAACAGAGGTATGCACTTTTACGATCTTATACAAGAAGGAAATATCGGTCTCATGAGAGCCGTTGAAAAATTCGAGTACAAAAAAGGGTATAAGTTTTCTACATATGCCACCTGGTGGATTCGCCAGGCCATTACCAGGGCTATTTCAGAACAAGCCCGGACCATACGTATTCCCTCGCACATGATCGAGCAAATTAACAAGGTCAACAGAGAAATTCGTATCTTTTTGCAAGAAACCGGTAGAGAGCCCAACGACGACGAGATTGCCGAACGACTTGGCTGGCCACCGCAAAAAGTGAAACAAGTAAAAAATGTAGCGAAAGATCCCGTTTCATTGGAAACTCCCGTCGGTGAAGACGAAGATTCCGAATTAGGTGACTTTATTGAGGATAAAAAGGTGGAAAGCCCCATGGCCGCCACCGCTCAGTCGATTCTTGCCGATCAGATTCGTCAGGTACTGGCGACCCTGCCCGCGCGGGAGCAAAAAGTCATCCGTATGCGTTTTGGACTCGACGATGGATATACACACACCCTCGAAGAGGTCGGTTATGTTTTTAAAGTAACCAGAGAGAGAATTCGACAAATTGAAGCGAAAGCTTTAAGAAGATTGCGAGCTCCGACTAGAATGCGTAAATTAAAAGATTTCCTAGATCAATCTTAACGCTACTCTTCGGTCTTATAAACTTTTTCGAAAACTACGTGAAAATAAATTCGACCCAGGTATTTTTTCTTAAGCGTATCTTTTAAAAAGAAAATTACGGTGTATTTTCGATACTTCTCCGAAGGAAGCGAAACCAGTTTAAAATTCAAGTTACGTACTTCTCCCAGAGAAGTACCAGGCAAGATATCATGCAACTCCAATATAAATTCATCTTTCATCCGCTCGACAAAAGCTCGTGTTGCATTTTTAACCATTTCTGGCGACTCAACTTCAATTTCAAAATTTTTAGTTATATAGGGCAACAGTAGAATTTTCGTGTACCCATCCATGCCTATATAGAGATCACCTACAATTTCCCCGCTAAAGGAAAACGCGGAACAAAATTCATAGCATAGTCCCTCATTTCTGGTGACCCCATACGCTTCGCGCACAGCCTCCACCTGCAATCCCCCGGTTGCAAGCTCCATAACAGAAGAGCTTAAAACCAAAACCACTTTTTCATCTAGAAAGGGATCAACCATATTAACTGATTCTATGTTTTCCCGGACCTGTATTTTCCATTCTGCCGCTGTATTCAGGTTCAATTAAAGTTGCAACCCCATCGGGGTTCATTCTATTTTCTATTAAAATAAATTCCAACCTTTTCAAAAAGGTATCGACACTGTCTATTTTCTGAGGACGTAGAAAAAACCCACCATGCAAGGGAAGTTTTATTTGCAATGATTCAGAGCTAAATCGTTCAATCAGCCCTGGAATTCTTTCCACGCTGCTCAGATTCAACCCACCTTCAGCTGTATGAGTAGACGTATCAAATATAAAAACAAATTTTTTCCGGTCAATTCTAACGGCAAGTTCCGGCTTCACCTTTTCTTCTTCGAGCTTAAACAGTATATCTTTCGCCCAAACACGCAGGCTTTGCGGTGTAATCGTATTCAAATCTGGTATTTCAAATATAAAAGTCAAAAAAGTACCTTTGTGCTTTAATTTTTCTTGCAGATAAAAATAAAAATAAGGATAGGTATAAAAATCCGTATCGGCGTCTACTGTTGCTGCGTCGTAAATTCGGTGTAGAAAGATGGATTGTGCAAAAGTGGCGCACACATCGGCAATCTGACGCTTTTCAACCTCGGTAATCGGCATTTGATGAAGAGAATCTACAATCAATAGGCCGACCAGGGCATTGCGATACACAAGTGGAACCGCCATTTGTCGCCCCGCTTGTGTCACTTCAATAATCGGGTTTTCAACATATTTATTAAAACTATCGGGCAGTTTTTCAACCGCCTCACCTCTTATTAAAATACCGCCTTGTTTTTGTACCACAGGGCGAAACTTCGATGTATCCCAGAAATAATAGCGAACCGATGTAGCGCCATACTTTTTTTCCAGCGACTCCATTAAACTAAGAACTTTTTCAGAAAAAAACGGACTCTCCGATTCTGGAAAACTCTGGTCAGTTTCTTGAGTTATCGATTCTGGTATAGGTTCTTGTGTTGATTCAAATATAGGTTTACTTTTGTTTTTAACCAATTTCGGCGCCTCCGCTTGCGTCACTGCCTTAACAGCCATTCCAGAAACAGCTCTGCCTGAATTTGCAGGAGAGTTTGAAGCCATCGATAAAATAATCTTTGGTTTTTCTTTCTTTTCTTGTGGCTTACCTGTTTTTTTTCTCCGATCAGAAAATACAACAAAAAGCGTTGCCATGACGAAAATAACAAAGAAATAAAATATTATAGCCCATTTTATTTCGGGTTTACGATTCGTAAAATCTTTCAGAACCACATCAAATGGTATATCGCGTTTAAAGTATAATACTACTTTTAATTTTTCAGACAAGGTAATAATTGAGGTCTCTTTTATTCTTTTTTCGAGCATCTCTTTTTGTTGCGATAAAAGCTGCCTGTAATGTTCCCTGGAAACCCTTTCTGACTGGTAAAGACTACCCATCAGCAGGTCTTTTTCATTGAATAAAAAAATTGCCCCTACGGCGTAATATCGTTGAAAAACTGCATGTAAAGAATCAATAAATTCACCCTGGTTTTTAGCATTCTTGTACAATGTTCCAAGATCGCTCCTTAAAGCCATAGGATCAGGGGAATGCATGGATCTGTGGTGGTCATTATACCAGATTATGCCCATGACAATCCACAACACAAGTAAAAGCAATGTAAAAGCGCGCTTCATATTCTTTATTTTCGGTACTTTTACGAAAAACTAAATCCATTTGACGACTATTGACTTGACAAGGCCAAATGACTTAAAACTTATAATCTCATGTTTGACGGCTTAAAAAGAAAATGGCATATAGCCAGCCTTCTTAAGAAGGTAAATAAATTAGGCCGCCTAATTGTAGATGAGCTAAAGGCATTAGCCGATTTTGACCCCCTGGAGTACGGTAATTTACGTAAAGGAACCGAATGGGGCGCTATCAGTGAAAACACAATTTCATGGAATTATTTGATCGATTTAATTATAGGCAAACCCATATTGTATATTATTACCTACAACATTGACAAAAAAGAGTTTCTTTGTTATGCGAAAACTCCGCGAATGAATTTTTCAAGTGTATTTCAGTTTAAAACAAAAAATTTCCAAGAATTAAACTTTCGCTTGCTGGAACTGGCAAAGCATATTCCAAGCTTGCGCGAAAGAATGCTTAGAGAATACCTTTATTCGGAATCCAAACTAGGTCCTCGAAAGAAGTGGTACAAACCATTCGTAAGCGAAGATAAAATTCACGTTTATCTCGAATCCATCATCGACAATATTTCTACCCAAAAGAAAATTACAAAAAACGAAGCACGTCGCATCACAGCCTATGCAATGAATTTAACATAAAAATACCACGAAGCGGGTTTTTAAAAACGAATTACTTCAACCAATTATCGAACGAAGCGACACAAAATAACCGAAGGATTATTTTGTGAACTAAAGATGAAACCGCAGGATTTTTTTATTATATTATACCACGAAGCGAGTTGGCTCGTCAGGTTTTCGTACGAAAAACCTGACAGACCTTGCAGCCTGACGCTGACCGCTTTCGGCTGCTACGGCCAAAACAACGTTTTTTACCAACAAATTACTTTAAACGAAAATCGAACGGAGCAATATAGAACCAGAAACGGGTTTTCAAAAACCACGCTTTTTGAAAATAAAATACTTCAAACAGAAATCGAATGAGACAACCATTAAAAACCGCAGGATTTTTTATGGCACTAACGAAACCGCAGGATTTTTTTGTGAACTAAAGAAAGATATATTTTATTAGATCTACTAAGAAACAGTCTTGACAACCTTGCATCTGAAAAATGGAGTTCCAAAATACTTTTGTTTAACAAAACAAATTGATTATTGAACAATACAAAAAGGAGTTACTATATGAAAAAAAAATTAATCGCAATTTTGGCTATTTTGTTTCTAAGCCTGTCAGCGACCGGGCTGTACGCAGAAGATGGAGAGGAAGTTCATCAAAACGAACACGCAGACCATGCTAACCACCTTGGTATATTCCTGGGGGCAACCAGCCACCTGGGAGCGCACGGAACTACTGTTTTCACAGCAGGATTAGACTATGAGAGAAAATTCGTTCCCCTGTTTGGCGCTGGAATTTTATTCGATTTTCCATTTGAATCTGAAAACTATGAGTTTGCCATGATTGTCGCCGTGCCTTTAAGTCTGCACCCTTTTGCTGGCCTTAAAGTTACAGTTGCTCCGGGCATTGAATACGCCCATAGTGCCACCGAATTTTTACTACGCGCAGGTTTAGGATATGACATAGCTATTGGAAAATATACTTTGACACCAACGTTGAGTTATGATTACGTTTTTTCCGCTCACCCAACATCCGCTCTGGTTTATGGACTAACAATCGGTAGAGGTTTTTAAGTTAATATAAACTTTTACAGTGAATATCCAAACGGGGCGCGATAATGCGCTCCGTTTTTCTATATAGATAAAACAAGGTCTTTTAAAAATTATTCAATCAAAAAACTCTTTGAGTTCTTCAAAAGCTTTTTCTTTTTGTGAGACACCCGTTTTCTTGATGGCTTTTCTTAAGATCGTTTCCCAGTTTTTCTCAGGAATATCTGCTTTCATCTCTTCAATCATTTCCAGAATTTTAACTTCCGACTGGATATTAAAAATCTGATCGTCATTATAAAAAAAGATTTCTGCCAATCCGGCGATATACTCCCCGGCTGAGTTTTTGTTTCGAAATCCAGCGCTTTTTCTTTCCTGAACAACCGTCTTTTTTTCGGCCCTTTTCAGTTCTCGTTCTCTGCGCTCTATATCGGTTCTTTTCATAGCAAACCCCCGATGGTGGCTGTTACGGTAAAAAACTAATGCTTAAACAAGGTGTAAAGTACAATTCAATGTGTATTATACAACAGAATCAGGGCTTTTTTCTTCAAACAAGCCTGCAATCACCTTACTGGCTTTTGCTTTTCCCATTACCAAAAATTGACACCCAGTACCAACGCACCCTTCGTTATAAGCAAATAATTCTGTTTCAAGTACCTCTAAAATCTTCTTCTCAAGCTCATTCTCTTTATTACCCGTAGAAAAGTTCGGTTTCATCCAGGCATTGAGCGGTTTTTATAAGTACAGTCAATGAAATTACCCACCTGCATAAGAAATTTAGGAAATTAAGAATTACGAATGTGCAAGGAAGGGGGCGGATGGTTTTTTCCCCATCTTGAAAACCACAAACCCCCTTGGCGCCGACCACGTGGGCGTAAACACCCACCACGTGGGCGTAAACGCCCACCCGTTCTCTGCCAACCCCCCGGTAGTTCAGTTTTTAATGTTAAGTATCACGCAGAGGTGACAACTTCTGCTGACACAGGGGGCGAACGAAGCTAAAAAATACCACTAAACGGGTTTTCAAAAACCACGCTTTTTGAAAACAAAATACTTTAAACGAAAATCGAATGAGACAGCCAGGATTTTTTGTGGGACTAACTAAAACCGTAGGATTTTTTTGGTATAATATACCACGAAGCAAGCAGGCAAAAACGACGTTTTTGCCTGCAGAAAACTTTAAACGATAATCGAACGAAGCAACACAAAAAAACCGTAGGATTTTTTTGTGGACTAAAAGAATTGAAATTGACATTCTGTATCGTCTTAATTTGTAGAATGTCCTTCACGGTAAATATAGTTCGAGAAAAAGACGGCACTTACTCTACTAACTGTCAGAATATACCCGGAAAAATTGGTCGAGGCAAAACTCGCAAAGAAGCTATTGAATCGATCAAAAAAATGCTGACCGCTCATATAGAAAAAACACCGGTTTCGTTGTATCTTTCCGGCGATGAAAACAGACCAAGAGTAGTGTCTGACATTTAAAAAAGTCTTGAATTGCAAACTCCTATTCTAATATGTTATTATGAAAGGGTTCATAGTATCATTAAATAGATTTTTTCAGTATATTATTGTTACGGGCACTGTTTTTATCTTCTTTACCACCGCAACCCAGGCAAAAGGTTTAACACCATTTCAGGCCACAGGAGCCGATATATTAGGATGGGAATTTCAGGTAATCGGCCACGAAACCTTACATACTTTACTCCCGATGTAGAGTCAAATAAATTATTAATCCATATAGATTATACTTTTGTCGGAAAGTCCGAAAAATTCGGCATCCACTTTAATATAAGTTTTTCCAGGGATAACCTCTCGAAACCGTAAGCGGGGAATTTCAAAGGCAATAATCGTATCGCCACGTTTTAAAGTGAGTTTACGAAACTTGTTTTTTTCTACGGATAAAAAAATAGTTTTACTACCCGACATAAAACTGCGATGTTTTAATATAATTTTCAGCTGCGATCCTTCGACAATTGAAAAATCATTATCGCTATTGATAAAAACTGCGTAACCCGAAACTTTACCCATACTGTAAAACAGGCGAAGGTTTAAATCTTTTATTTTTTTATAATCATAACTATAAAATTCACGGAATTCTGCCGGGTTTAAACGTTCGCTCTTTACCGGAATATACTGCTTTACTCTCAACTCTTTGCGAAGTTCTTCAAGTTCGCTATCTGCTGCGCTTTGCGCGGAAGAGATAATAAATAAAATGCCGACAACCACAAAAAGAGTAATAATACGCAAAGTTCGGTATACTCGATATTGATTCTCAGAAACAGATGTAAACATCTTTCATTCTCTTTTCATTCCATGAACCGCAAAGCTTTTTTTCCCGTTTTTCCCGTTTTGCCTGAGTTGCAGCTCGATCTTAAACCTGCCTACCTCTTAAACACTTTAAAATAAATAGTTTCCAAACTGACTCGAAATTGCAATATATCCTGAGAAATTGTTGCCAAAATTAAATTGTTAGTATAATTTTAAATAATATATAAAATGCCTGAGATGAAAATCAAATACAAGGAAGAGTACTGCTTATGAAAATTGAAAACGAAAAATTTGTTACCATTGAATATACACTGAAAAATGACGAAGGTAATGTAATCGATACCACCGAAGGTAAAGATCCTTTGCCATATGTACATGGTACGGGTCATCTACTTGCCGGACTCGAAAATGCTCTGGAAGGTAAAGTTTCTGGAGAATCTGTTGATGTAAAGCTGGCCCCTGAACAAGGTTATGGCGCAGTTTTAGAAGATAGAATTTTTGATGTACCAAAGTCAGATATGGAAAGCATCGAAAACCTGAAAGAAGGCATGACGCTTCACGCCCAGACGCCAAACGGTGTTGAAACATTTATAATTTTACAGATCGGTGATGAAACTATTAAAGTGGACGGCAACCACCCCCTCGCAGGACAAAACCTCCATTTTGCAGTCACTGTAAGTGAAGTTCGGGATGCTACTGAAAAAGAGCTGAAACCGGACCACGAATGTGGATGTGGCGATAACGAACACGGAGAAAAACATGAAAAGGGAGGCAAATGTAACGAGGAAAGTTGCACTTGCTAATCATATAAAGTTTTAATGAAAACTTCACCCGATCTAAATCCATACCGGTTAACATCGGGTGAAAAACGTATCGCAATTGCTCTTGCCTTCATTCAGTTTACCCACATAACAGACTTTATTATATTAATGCCATTAGGGCCGACGTTATCGAAACTATTCAATATCGATAACTCAGAATTTTCCTACCTCGTATCCTCTTATATGCTGAGTGCAGGGTTTACAGCTCTGGCAGGTTCTTTTTTTATAGATCGTTTTAATCGAAAAAAATCCCTGTTGTTTATATTTATGGGGTTTCTAATTGGAACTTTTTTTTGCGGGCTTTCAAATTCTTTTTCGATGCTCCTGGTTTCCCGAATGATCACAGGCGCATTTGGCGGGTTATTAAACGCATTAATTTTCTCTATGATCGGCGATGCTTTTGCTTATGAAAAAAGAGGAGCAGCCACCGGAGTTATAATGGCGGCCTTTTCTGCGGCGTCCGTAGCTGGAATTCCAATCTCCCTGGAAATTGCCAACAGAATAAAATGGAACACGCCCTTTTTTGTTTTGACGGCTCTGGGCACCTTAATTGCCATATACACTTTATACGCTATACCCAGTACAAAGAAGGTGATTGCAAAACATAGCATTAAGGACATCGTTGTTGTAAAAAGCCATTATACCGCATTTTTCCTGACCATGACTATTATGATTGCAGGTTTTTCTCTGATACCTTATTTAAGTAATTATCTGGTGTTTAATACTGTTTTTACTGAACAAGAACTGCCTCTTATGTACTTTTTCGGAGGTGGGGCTACATTTTTTTCAGCCAGGCTAATAGGGTATCTTGCCGATCGATTCGGGAAAAAGAAGACTTTTTATTTAATCGCGGGTTTATCGGTCATTCCTTTTTATGCAATCAGCCGACTTGATGATCTGCCTGCATGGATGATCTTTGTCATTACTACTATATTTTTTATTCTGGTTTCGGGGCGTCTTGTACCTGCAATGGCTCTTTTAACTTCAAGCGTTAAAAATAATTTGCGCGGCGCTTTTATGACTACGAATACCGCCATTCAACAATTCTCTTCAGCCGGAGCCATGTTAGTTGCGGGAGCAATTATCACCAGCGACGCCAATAATGTAATAAGCGGATTCGAAACGGTCTCCTACCTTTCGATACTTGCGAACTGCTTAAGTATCTATTTTGTATATCGCTTGAAAGTAGTAAAAGAACCAAAGAGGCTTTAATCGATTCAAAACCGAATATACTTTACTGCCCCATAAAAGAGTACAACATTTTAATTTCTTCAGGCCAGAGATCACTATCGCTGGTTTCTAAAATCAATGGTATATTATTAAAGCGAGAATCTGTCATGATGTACTTAAAGGCAGTTAAACCAATTTCGCCGGTGCCCAGTGGAGCATGTCGATCTTTTTTCGATTCAAACGGAACTTTGGAATCATTTAAGTGCATCCCTTTTAAATATGAAAACCCGATTATTTCATCAAATAGTCGAAACGTTTTTTCACACGTTTCTTTGTCACGCAAGTCATAGCCTGCGGCAAAAATATGAGCAGTATCTATGCACACCCCAATGCGCGACTTATCAGAAATTTTATCAATAATAAAAGCCAGGTGTTCGAACTGGTAGCCAAGGTTGGAACCCTGCCCGGCGGTTGTTTCAATTACGGCAATTACACCGGGAACCTCATTAATCGCAATTTCAATCGATTCAACGACACGGCGTAACGCCTCTTCTTCCGTATATTTTTTTAAATGAGAACCGGGGTGAAAGTTTAAAAGGGTAATGCCCAGTTTTGCACACCGATCCATTTCATCGATAAAAGCCATTCTAGATTTATCCAGCCCTTCGGTTTCCGGATGAGCCAGATTTATTAAATAACTGTCATGAGCTAGAATGTGTTCGAATTTCAACCCAGATTGGTCCATATTCGTTCGAAAAAGTTCGATGTTTTCATCTGTTAGTGGTTTTGCATTCCACTGCCTCTGATTTTTGGAGAACAAGGCAAATGCTTTAGCCCCTATTTTAGAGGCATTTAAAGGAGCATTTTCCACTCCCCCGGCGGTACTGACATGAGCTCCCGCATATTTCATATGGTGTTTCATATAGCCTGCTAACAAATAGCTTATGAGTCGAAAAGGCGATTTTTTCATGTAATGGTTGACAACATGTAGCGATGAGGAAACGTTTTACATAATCGTCAAAAATAAAAAAAAGAACTATTATATAATAAGAATAGTCAAACAAGCGCCTCAAGACTTAGTTGATAACCAAAGTGAATCGTTTGTTTATGCATTGATTTTCTCGGAGTAGCTATTTAATAATTAAAAAATACCTGACAGTTTTGAATAAACTGCAAGATAGTGGAAAGTTTAAACTCATGTGGGATTATATTAAACAATTAATCGGTATTTACTCAGCCTTCTTTCATGGAGCGGCCGAAAACCGTGAATTTGTCAACGATTATCAGTATCATAATTTTCATCGGATGAGAATTGTTTTTCCGATCGTTCTAATTATGACAACCATTTCTCTGGTTTATGCATTTCAAAATGGTCCGTCCTTAAGTTATTTGAGCCCGCTTCAATGGTTTGAAATTATTGTAAAATCGACCCTTGTATCACTGTTATTCATATACCATATTTTAGTCCACGTTAACCCTTTTCCTAAGCCGGAAAGAATGAAGCCGATGCATATTTTTTTAAACCGGTGGGGAATTCTGGTGGTTATGTTTTTATTCAGCTTAACTTCGGCAATAGAGGCTATAGAACATGGAACTATAACTATTTATATTGCCTGCATTTTAGTGGTATCCATGACGATTCAAATTCAAAATATTTTCAGTTTCCTGTTTTTCACAATCAATCTGGTCGGGTTGGCGTTGACTGTTTATCTCTTTTCCGAAGAAAAGTCTGACGTTATTCGGTTTTTCTTGAGTGCTTCTGCTTTTACTATTATCGCCTGGATTATTTCTAGATTTCACTATTACCGAACGATGGATATTTTTACTAAAAATTTAATTATTCAAAAGCAAAAAAAGACCCTGGAACTACTTGCCTCTCGCGATACTCTGACCGGGGTATTAAACAGGGCAAAATTTGACAGAGTAGCAGAACAGGCGATTGAAATTGCCAATCGGTATAATCGGGAGCTCTCCCTTATAATGCTCGACCTTGATCATTTTAAAAGTATAAACGATAATTATGGTCACAGTATGGGAGATGAAATTTTAATTATAATCTCTGGACTTCTTTCGGCTAGCCATCGAAGAAGCGACACTCTGTTTCGGTGGGGCGGAGAAGAGTTTATTATACTGGCTCCTGAAACCGGTAAAAAGACAGCGATTGAACTCTCCGAGCGAATACTTAAAATTGTCGATGAACAGACCTATCCCAAAGAGATTCATATGACAATCAGCATTGGAGTCGGCGTTCACGAACCAGGCGACTCCGTCGATACTTTATTAAACAAAGCCGACAAAGCGTTGTATGTAGCCAAAGACAAAGGACGCAACCGAATGGAAATTTACCAGGGTGATATTCTTTAAAGTTTTTTCAATTTAATTGCATTACTAATTGCATAGGCCTTATTTACAATCTCTCGATTGGGTAAAGCAAGTCCCTCTTCGTGTTTTATCAATTCGTCATAATATTTCGAAACCTCGAACTTACTGGAAGCCAGAAATCGTTTTGGAAAATAAAAATTATCATTTCCTACTCGAATCGATGTAAAATTCTTAGAAAACTCTTTGGCATTCTGGTTGGCAAAAACGGCCAACGCACCCTCTTCCAGTTTTAAATAGTCCTCAAGATCTGCCCCTGTCATAGGAAACAAGTTTGAACCGGAAAATTTCTTTTTAGCTAAATACTTTTCGGTTAAATCTTTGGTGAGTGTCTGGGCGGTTTGTAATATACGCTGTTCGGGAGAGCCGGCTTTTGCCGCTTTCGGTTTTTGCCCTTTTTTTGATTTCTTCTCTTTTACAGGTTTTTTCTTTCTGCTGAATAGTTTACGTTTTGGTTTTTTATCATCTTTTGAATAACTCTCCAGGCTTGGTTTTGAAAATACGGCAGACTCTTCTTGCTTCCCTTTAAAGGCTCCCTCTTTGCCAGATTTTCCGTCAGCTTTCGACGCGGTCCTTTTTTTCTCTGCCTCATCTCTCATTTTATCTTCGTATCGAACTTTATCCATATTGGATTCAGAGTAGGTTTTCGATTTAGCGCGGCAGTACTCTACCATATCTTTAGAGCCGTATAAAGTCCCTTCTTGTTCCATCTCTTCTCGAATGCTGTTATATATAATCGGGTAATCTTTTATATCTTTCGGGCAATACGTTTTACGGGTAAATTTTCGTCCCTGGCTGTCAGTTCCTGTAGGCAACGGACCATCATAGACATCTTCAATCAAAGAGGCATGCATAAATGGCTCAAGGTCAGCCATAACCGCCTCCTCCCCTTTTCCGGAATATTGTGGAAACTCGGGATTATTTTTAATTTTACGAGCCGCAGTTCTCATTCGAGATTTATATTCAATTTCATTTATATGTTTCGCTGAAGGAGACGCGTCGGGGAAAACAAATTCCATTACGGTTTTTATCAGTTTTTGTTTTTCAGTCTCTTCTTTACTCTCTTTCGCTCCGCCCTGTTTTGCGCCTTCGGTTTCAGTTTTTATTCCTGATGCGATAAAAGATTCCAGTTTACTTTTACGATAGGCAAACCCCAGATTTTTTATTTCGCTTGTAAACGTTTTTTCAATGAACTTTTTCTTTCTAAAGAAAAGACTGCGCAGCAAATAAAGCAGGGGGTTTATAAATAAAAATACAACTTCTTTCTTTCTTTTATAAAGTTGCTGTTGATAAAAACTTTTTGCGCTTAAACCACTTTTGTTTAAGATCTCTTCTAGTATACTCAACTCAAAAAAGTTGGCAGTTTCAAGAACCCGTTTTACGGAATTAAGCTCAATAATGCAATAATGGTCTTCTTCGAGACCCAGAGAAACACCTGTTTTGCGAATACCCAAAATTCCGTCTATGTCAAGAGCAGTGTCAAAAATTTCACTGGAATAAAACGTGGATGGTATAAACATTAACCACTGGCGACTTTTTATTCTACGCAATAAAAGTGCCAGCTTTTTTTTCTTCTCCGCTTCTTTCGTCTCTTTTTTCTGTCGTAGGATTTGTTCGGCAGTCTCTTTCATCAAGAAAACTTCAAGCGCGCATTGCCTGTACATATCATCTTGTCGATAGTGGTTTAACACAGTTTCAGCAATCGTTTTATACCCTTCCGGACTCTTATTCGTCTCAAACGCTTTAAGCGCCGTTCGTAAGGCATATACTGCGTTTTTTTTAAGACCGTTTTCTTCATATGTTTTGTATATTTTCTTGGCTATATGTAATACCAGCTTGCTCATGTACTCATAACGGTAGAGAATATCTTTGGTATCGTTTAATAGTATTATTGGTTCACTTTGAATTTCATCTTCTTCTAAAACCCTGGGTATCTCAAGGTAAAGAAGGTCATCTCTTCCTTTTAAATATGGATAAATACGATCTTGAAGAATACGGGTTGACTCGGAATTTTCATCCTGAGAATCGAATTTAAAAAAACCCTGAAAATAAATGTCTGCTTTAATTCCTTCTTTTATTGTTTTTGCTAAAAATTCTAGATAGCTCTCTTTATCGGACCAGGGTAACGATATTGCCGCTTTATCGACTATATAAATAGCGCTCATTTCATCGCTTTTTTTTACAACTTTTTCAATATCGTCATCGCCTGCAATATATACCGGCTTTAAAGCCAGTTCACCTTCTTCAAATACCGCCGCATAATATTTTTTTATAAGTGGTAGATGAGCGGAAGCTGCATTGCTCAGGTAATCGAAAATATCATCAAGGTGGTCTATTTTTCTTTTTATTCTGACCAGCTCATTTTCCAGCTCTCTACGAGTCGGTAAATTATTGCGAAAAGAGCTTAAAAATGTATTTGTGCCTTTCGCCAGAAACTGGTACACAAATTGAATTCCCTGCAGGTTTTGCTTGGGGCTATATGCCTGGTCAAGAGGATCGAGATGTTGAAGTGCCTGTCTTTCGGTAACGAGTCGTTCTAACACAGGATCATCAGAATTCGCATTTACTTCATCAAAAGCAACTGTTGCGTCTTCATCTTCTTGTTTTTCATGCTCGGAAGTTGTATCGTCTGTCAATTTTCTACTCCAGAACTTATAATAAATATATCATAATAGGTTGTCACTTCTAAAATTAAATAAGTATTCGTAGACAAATGGGTCAAGTCCTATTTCCGACCAGGAACGCAAGGAAAAAGATTGATGAGGAAAGCAGGAAAACAGGAATCCACGAAGGCACAAAGCTCACGAAGGGAAAATGTTAATACTGCGAGTATCGAACGAAGCGAGAAAAATCCTACGAAGCGAGTTGGTAAAAACGACGTTTTTTACCAACAAAGTACTTTAAACGAATATCGAACGAAGCAGCATAAAAAAACCGCAGGATTTTTTTGTGAATTAAAGGGAAAAAGCGTTGCCTGAGCATTTATAGAATCAAATCTCGCTTAGACGTCTTAAAAAAAGTCAAAACCAGGAAAAATTATGAAAGCGTATGTATTAAAAAAACACGGTCCAGCTGAAAGTTTGAAAATCAGTGAAATTGAAAAACCAGAACCGGGTCCGGGGCAGGTTCGGGTAAAGGTGAAAACCATCGGGTTAAACTACGCTGAAATTTTATCGAGAAAGGGAATCTACAATTGGTCACCAAAACGTCCTTATACATTAGGTATGGAGTGCTATGGGGTGATCGATTCGGTGGGCGAAAACGTAAAACGTAAAGTCGGTGAAAAAGTAATTGCTGGTTCTCAGTTTGGATCATACGCCGAATATATCGTAGTCGACGAACATCTTGCTTTAAAAGCCATACCAGGCTTCAATGAAAACGAGCAGGCCGCCGTGTTGGTTAATTTTCTAACGGCTTATATCGCTCTTTTTGAACTGGCCCGAATACGCCCTTCCGACTCTGTTTTAATTACATCGGCTGCGGGTGGTGTTGGTAGCGCGGCCATAATGTTTGCCAAAGCCCTGGGGTGTAAAATCGCAGGAGCCTCCGGGGGAAAAGATAAAATAGTTCGCTCTGTTGGAGCCGATTTTTCAGTCGACTACAGAAACGAGAATTGGAAAGAGAAACTGGGTGAAAAATTCCCCACCGGGTTTGATGT
>JBEQLE010000043.1:0-36278 GCA_040326155.1 Leptospirales bacterium
GTATTTGTCAAAAAATTCTGAGAATGCATCGCCGCCGACTTTTAGTTTCTGGGCTCCGTTTTTAGCCTCTGGTACTTTCTTCAAAATCATCTGGTGAATGATGTCGAGTGACCGGTTGACAATGGCCAAATAAATTTCTGATTTTCCAGAAAAATATAAATACAAAGTGCCTTTTGCAAATTCCGCTTCAACAGCAATTTCATTTATACTTGTTTCTTCATAACCTTTTGAAAAGAATAGTCTTTCGGCAGCGTCCAGAATTTCATTGCGCTTTCTTGCTTGGTCACGTTCTTTTCGGGTTAATGTGGGTTTTTCAGGTTCTGTCATAACAAAGTACGTTTGGTTGTTCTCCTAATATGAAAAATATACAATGAAATCATCACGTAAGCGATTCCATTTGTCCATCAAATCCCTAACCTATGTTAAAAAAGATTCAAAAAGGATTGACAATTCATTCATTTTGTAATCTGGTACCTATAAATGACCATCGTTCTAAACAATAAACCTATAGTCACAATATGGTCCCAAGGACATTTCGAGGGAAACTTTTCATGTGACAAGACTTTTCTCTTCCTCATTCTCGATTCAACAAACTCAAATGGCAAAAAGATCTTAAAAAGTAACACTATTGAATGAGCAATTCGTTGTAAATACAGGAACGATGGAGCAAAAAATGAACACAACAACCATGAACAACAAGAAATCATGGATAGATCCGATGATGCTTGGCATCTTAGGCTGTGAGAGCATGGCGATTTTTGGTATGCTCTCCCCTACTATGCATGGGGTGGCCGGATTTTTTGATATGTCTTTAATGCAGGGCCAGACAGAGTTTGAAAACCTGGAATTTATTCATTTTGTAGAAAATTCCATTGGTTGGATGATCGAACCATTATTGTTTATATCTATTCTATTTACAGCAATAGGATTCAAAACTATCAGCAAAAAATATTCACAATTTTCGGTTAAACGCGTGGTTTGGAGTTTGCTTTTCTTTGCCTTTACCAGGTTGATCATGATGGTTATACACATCGTTTTTGCGAGTATGTTTCAGGAGTATTCCCAGACGGGTAATCCGGCGTCATTTCTGATGATGGGTCCCATAAAAGGTATTGCTGCCTTACTTGCTGCTATTGGTGGAATTATTTCAGCGTATTATATGTCGCGATATTTTCAATTTTTTGAGGCTAGTGATACATCCGGGCCAGGTAAAACAGGTGGGACGTTGATTATTGGGTCTGTCATGATTGGTGTCTTTGTAAAAACGATGTCAATTTACATATGGCCATTTTTTTTAACAAATATATTTTTTCTCAGTATGGCCCTCAAGAGCATTGGCATCTCTATGATAGCCATGCATATGTATAAATTAGGAGAAAATCATGAAATATATTAATAAATTTTTAGTTCTTTTTATACTTTTTATATCAGGAGTTTTACCTGCTTGGGGGCAAAATATTTCAGCTGAACAAGTACTTGAAAAGAAACCAATACTTGGGCTTCATTTTCAGAGTGTCAGTGATTATATCTGGCGCGGTACAAATTACTTTGTGAACATGTATGCCTTTAGTAATCAAAATCAGAAGGTGGTCAATTTTATTCCGGCTCTAACACCAGTCATTACGTGGTATACTCCGGTTCCAGGTTTGAGACTGGATATGGGGTATGTGATTCCCTTGATAAACAGAGATTTTGGTCAGGGAAATTTAGCCTCGGTGGAGCAGTATTTTTATAATCTGCGTTATAAATATATTAATCCCGGCGGTGAATTTGAATTTGGTTTTAAAGTATACACGTTTCCAACCAGTGGTCCGCTTTTGCCAATTGAAAGCTTTGGAGAATTTATGGTGTCATATACTGCACCCATACTATTGAAACCGAACTGGACTGCGCATTCCTCTTTGGGGGGAATAAACGGATCCACCATACATCATACTCTATCTATAGAACACAGGTTTCATCTTGGTCTGTTTTCCATCATGCCCAAAATTGTGTTAGGTTATATGATGCTCATCCAAGATCCGAAACTGAATTACCCTTATGTTGACTATATGGTTGGTTTTAATTTTCAACTGGCGAAAAATATGAAAATTTATATTAGGCCGCTTGCCGTATACAGACCATTTTTTGGAAAAGGACAATCCACTCTGGTTAACGCAAGGGGGGAGAGTTATGATAAGCAAAGTCTATTGATGTCTCTTACGTTGGGCTACGAGATTATTTTTTAAATTTAACCGTACTCGATACAACTCGAAATAAATTTTATGAAGGATAGAAAATAATGAATAATAAAAAAGATAATGTGATTTTCAGGAGTGTATTATGAATGATAGAAAGAATATTGACAGACTAAGAATACCATTGATTTTCAGGATTCTTATGATTAACATGGTGTTCTTTCTTTTTGTGGGATTAAGCCTAGAGCAACAAATTGAAGCAAATGAAAAGATAAACGTTGTCAGATATCGAACTATTCGACACACAGGCAATATTGAACCCTGGAGTATGAGAATTGATTCCAAGGGTGACGAAGTAAAGGTTACAATCGATGGAAGAACCAAAACCGGCGAGATGACCAAAACTAATGTTATTCTAATTCAAAAGCAAATTCAAAAAATCGAAATTTATGAAAACGATATTTTAATTCGCTCCATTCAATATGATTATGAAAAACTCCGTGTTCTGGTTATGCAAAACAACCAGGGCAAGATCAAAGAAAAATCATATGATTTAAAAGATAATATTTTAGAAAACGAAGCGTTGATCTATCTTTTCGGGATTATGAATTTAAATCCGGGTGAGAAATATGTATTCAACCATTTAAACAGCAAAGACCTTCGTGTGGCAGAGATGTACCTTAAAAACAAAGGCGAAGAGTCGATGGAAATAAATGGCAAGAAATATCAAGCCGTTAAATATGAAATGGGTCTGAACGGATATATACTTTCCAAGTTCTGGCCTCATAAGTACTATTGGTGGTATGATAAAAAAACAGGAAAATTTCTTCAATATGAGGGAATGAGCGCCGATGGGAAAAATATCGATCGCAATGAAATTGTGGAATAGTCATTTATAAAGGGCACCTTTAAAGGAATTCAAATGAACAAAGAAGAAGAAGAAAAAAATAACAACGAAAGAATGAAAAAAGTTCTAAAGCGAATAGCAATGCTATTTCTTGGCGTCCATGGGCTTATGGAACTGTCAGGTATTTTTATGATTTTTACGGGGGCTTCTGATAACACACACTCTCCGGTGTTTTATATGCAGTGGTTGAATCAAAATATTGCCGTTGTATCAGTTTTTGGAGTTTGCGCCGGTATCATTCGTTTGACTGCTTTTATAGGGCTATGGAAAAATCGCAAATGGGCTGCCCACATGACCATATACATTTCATTGGTGACCTTTGCCACATTGACTTTTTATCTACCATATGGAGCTATTGATGCTGTTATGGCGACACCACCTTTTATCATTATGTTGATATTGTTATATTATAAGTCCGATCTGATAGAATGATCAGATATATTTGATAAAGGGCACCTCTAAAAACCTGCTTTTTTGTAAAAAAAGTGGGTTTTATCGGCCTTTGTGCCCCTACGCCGTAAAAACGAAGCTTTTAGAGATGCCCTAAAGAATAATTACTTAAAAAGTATGGCATGGGGGTTGGTCTTTACCAGTAATCGGGAGGAAGTTGGCTATGAAAAACCTGGATCTGACCAAATATGGTACACCGCCGATGATGAACCACATTACTATACTTTGTATTCATATCGACAAAAGAGTTTACATCTTCAAATAACGTATACTGAGCCAGGATCTGATAACAAATGGTTCACTGAAGATGACGAAATCGCTGAATACATAAAAAGAAAATTTAATTACGATGGAGCTTTACTCAAAGAAGAAAGCTTTAATGGACCGGGTCCAGATCAGACCTGGTTTACATACGATGATGTCATGGACTGGTTTATCCATTATGAACTGCAGGTTTTTCCCCGATAAGTCTAAATATTCACCTGGGAATTTTTATATCTTTAACCAACTCTGGTATATCAGTTTCTTTGGCAGGCCAATTAAAGTCGTTAAAATAGATTTCTATGTCTTTACGGATAATCGGTCTAAACTTTCCATTTGATTTGATGTAAACAATTTAACCCTACGTTTTAAGTTCATGGCAGCTTTATAACTAATCTGTAATCTGCGACTGATCTCCATTGTGGTTAAAACCTTTGGGTGCTGAATCATACTCTCATGAATGAAATAAACACATCAAACTTTTTTCCCGCCAATTTTCCAATATTTGACCGGGCTTTTCGCCCCAGAAAATTCCAGAAATTAGAATATTGGTATCAATTACGACTTTTACTTTTCCTGACATTCTTGATAACTTTACCGACTTCTGATTTATCAATTCCTCGGGCTTTAACCAGGTTTCTACTTTTTTTAATTAGCTCTTTGAAATCCTGTATTTTCGGCTTATCGATTTTTTTTAAAAGTATATTATCTCCATCTGTTAAAACAGCAAATTTAGACCCTGCTTCAATATGCAGTTCTTTTCTTATACTCCCTGGTATTACTACCTGTCCTTTTGAAGAGAGAGTCGTTATTTCTAAATCTTTCATAATGTCCTCTGTAAGATTTTCTTACTTACACCGTACAAAATATTATGCCTATAGTCAATTCTTTTTGCGATGCAGACTTTTGGAGAAAAATATTTTTATATGCTTACGCCCTTTCTGGAACACCTTGTGAGAAGCGCTTCCCCCATCACTCATCCGACGACCACGCATAAAACTCACTCAACGAACCATCGACCGTTCTATACTGAATTTCAATCGGCCGACAACACACTTCGCAATCTTCCACGTAGGTTTGTTCGGCAATGCTGAGATCTAAAATCATAGAAACAGTGGCGCCACAATAAGGGCAGCTAAAATAATGTACTGTTGATAACTCTGACACAGGTTACTATTTTTTATCTGTGTCATGGAGAAAGTAAATTATACTATGTAAAGTAAAACTGCAAAAGTTAAATAATCTTTCTTGAGGTTATACAAAAACGCGCAGCCAGAAACGGACCGCTACTGAATCAATACCGGGAATCTAGCCGGTTTTGGCCGAAGCAAACGAAAGCGGTCGCGTTAGTTTGCGAGGTCTGGCTGGTTTTGCGAACGAAAACCAGGCCTTTTGGTTACTTTTCTTTTTGTGGAAAAAGAAAAGTGACACCTCTCCGACGGTAAGTCGGAAAAATAAATATAAATATTGTATAACAAAAAACTTCAAACATGAAAACATGTAAAAATAAAAAACACGGGGGGTAGGCCGAGACCGTGGCTTGGCCGAGGGGGCAGACTTGCCACCTATTTAAAATATTATTCAATACATTGAAATTTCCATATTTTCCAACTTAAAGCGCGCCAGCTATTAAATTCACAAAAAATGCTTAACCCGTTAGCTTAATTTTATATTGTGTATCTATTATTCTGGATAGCAAAACAAGACGATGATACAAATATGATACCCACACTCGAAACAGAAAGGTTGTACTTAAAACCGCTTGAATTAAAATTTGCGGATGACATATTTGAATACGCAAGTCTCGATACGGTTTCAAAATATGCGGTATGGCCGACCCACAAATCGATAGAAGACTCGCAAAGCTTTATTACTTTTTGCATGGCGCGCTATGGCTCGGGACGCTTCTACGACTGGGCTCTGGTATTAAAAAACAACAAAAACAAAGTAATTGGGACGTGCGGTCTGCCAAACATTATACCCGACACCAAAGAAGGTGAAATTGGTTTTATCGTCTCCCCTGAATTCGCCAACCAGGGATATACGGCAGAAGCCGCTTCCGGAGTAATCGATTTTGCTTTTAACAAATTAGATCTTGCCCGAGTCATTGCAAAAGTGGCGACAGAAAACCTGCCCTCGTCGAAGTTAGCCGAAAAACTTGGCATGAAAAAAAACAAAGTCATTAAAAATGGTCTTCGTAATCATACGGGCATTTACGATCTCAATCTTTTTGTACTCGAACGACCCATAGAATTTAACTTTTAATTCTAGCCACGGCGACATCGACCACTATGAATACCACCTGTTATGATACAAAAAATTGGATTTTGAATATTAATATAAAGTTAAGCCCTGATATTAAATAATAGCAAAACTTACTTGACCGACTGAAAGGTTACCCGCAAGAACCTAATGAATAGTATTCAAAAAATTATTAAAAGGAGTATATTTATGAAAAAAATTAAAGCGATGTTAATTATTTGCTCTCTACTACTTGTTGCGACTCAAACTCAGGCAGTAGAGTCTAACAAAGTGCAAACGGAAAACTTTTATGAAAGTACCATTGTACCCACGATGCCCGTAATGCCACTAAACTCATGGTCACCACAATATGATGGGTTCATGCTAACTGGTTCTGGCGGAATGGCCCCCAAAACTGGAATGTGGGTTGGTTTTGGTATAAACTTCTTTGTAGGTTTTGGAATTGGGTCTTACGTTCAAGGCGATAGCCTTGCAGGTACTATTGGCCTTATTGGAGACCTTTCTGGTGGTGGTTTAATCATTGGTGGTTATTTGACCGCTTTAAGTGCAGCAAGTAAAATCTTGCTTGGTCAGGACGGGAGTGCTGATCTTGCAACGTCCGTGACCTTGTATGTAATTGGCGGGATTGTTTTAGGCGCTTCTCGCATATATCAATTAATTGCGCCATTTGTCTTTTACAACAAAAATGCTGCATACCTGTTTGATTCGAACAGAAAAGTATCGATGTTTCTAACTCCTAACCTTCATGTAGATCCGTTAGTAAATACTGTCTCAGTAGACGGTGTAAACGTGGGAATGAACCATAGGTTTTAATTAAGAACAGTTAAGACGAGCCTGGCCGAGTAGTCTTTCAGAGTACCCGGCCAGGCTGCTACTCAAGCACTTCAAAATTCGGTTTTATTCCAGCCAGTTCAATGGCTTTTTCACAATATTGGCGAAAAGCAGGCATCGTGTCTGACTGGTAACCCTGCGCAACTTGTGACCATGGCTCGGGTTGTGAAAGTGGATTACTCATTCATCAGTTTAAACAAAACCTTTGAGCTGTCAATTAAATACAATAATACACTGATCAATCACCAGGGTACAACCAATTATGGCACAAAAAATCTATATTAGATAGTCATATAAAGTTGAACCATGACATAAGTTGATTAAAAAATTACGCTTGACCGCCTGACCATTACACGCTATATCTAATAAAAAAGAGGTTGGTTTATGAAAAATATAAAAGCAGTTTTAGTTGTTTGCTCTATTTTACTTTTTGCGACTCAAACTCAGGCAGTAGAGTCTAACAATGTTCAAACTGAGAACTTTTACAAAAGTACCGTCGTACCCACGATGCCACTAAACTCATGGTCACCACAAAATAATGGCTTCATGTTAACTGGTTTTGGCGGAATTGACCCCAAAACTGGAATGTGGGTTGGTTTTGGTATAAACCTCTTTGTAGGTTTTGGAATTGGATCATTCATTCAAGGAGATACCGCTTCAGGTACTATTGGCCTGCTTGGAGACCTTACTGGTATTATCTTAATCTTTGGCGGTTATTTGAGGGGATTAATTCCAGCGCTTTTGGGCGACGAGAGAGTTGATACAACGACGACAGCCATGTATATAACTGGTGGGGTTGTCTTATGCGCTTCTCGCATATTTCAATGGATTGCACCCTTTGTCTTTTACAACAAAAATGCTGCGTACCTGTTTGACTCGAAAAGAAAAGTATCGCTGTTTCTAACTCCTAACCTTCATGTAGATCCGTTAGTAAATACTGTCTCATTAGACGGTGTAAACGTGGGAATGAAGCATAGGTTTTAATTAAGAGCAGTAATACATCGATCGGCCGCGGATTTTATAAAAGGGGAAGCGGCGGCTCTTTTTATTAAAGCACAAGACCTTGTGCCTTAATAAAAAAGTCATACTATCAATCTTTTGTAAAATGAGAGAATCTTTTTTCGTAGCGTGAAAAAAAGAACAATAAAATAAGTCCAAAGAAAGAGACAAGCGCCGAAATGTGAAAAGCAAGCGCATAGGCACCGACGGCTGCCAGGTTTCCGAGAAAGAAACTGCCACCGCCTGTTCCAATCGCCCGACCAAAAGTAGTGTACAACGCCTGCGACGTGGCAAGACGACGGGGGTTTGTTTTTTGTTGTAGATATAACAAGGCCCCGAGATAACACCCGGCAAATTGTATGCCATGTAATCCCTGGGTAAATACCGAAGCCAGGTCGTTTTCAAAATATGCGCTGAGCAGGTATCGAAGGCAGCCGGCAACCAGACCTGCGGCAATTAAAAACAGCGGGCCAAAACGTCGTATTAAAAACGGCGATATAAAGAAAAAACCTATTTCAACCAGCGTACCTAAAAACCAGACAAAATATTGCGGACGAATAATATCGACCAACCCCAGGTTTTGAACTTTTTTGAATATAAAAGGACTTATTACATACTCGGCTGTTGAAAAAGAAAAATAAAACATCATGGTTATAAACAGAAAAAAGATAAAAAGGGGAGTACTCAAAAGAGCCCAGGTTTTCTTTAATGTAATTCGGGCAACTTGCTCACCACCCTCACGACCACGGGGAATTAAAAACAAAAAGATTACACTGGCGATCATGAAGATACCCGCCCATCTTATTGCCTCGCCCGAACCCAGGTTGGGAGCAAAACTTAGTATCCCGTTTGGAATTGCAAAACCCAGCGTTCCATATAAACGAACTCTACCGAAAAGTTCAACAGAATGCCCGTTTTGTAAATAGGAAATATTAATTAAAGGAATAATACCTCCCATGAAAAACATAAAAGACGACCAGAAAATTGCCGCACCGAGCTTTATACCCGAAGGCTCCATAAAAACCCCCCAGGGTAAATACGAAAGGCAAACAAGAGATATACCGGCCATAATTGTCCAACTTAGGGCAATATAGCGAATATGCATGGTCTTATCGGAAATATAGCCTGCAATAAAGGCACCAATTGGCATGGCTACCTGGCCAAAAAGATAAATTTTACCGGGGTCGGGAATTTGTAACGAACCAGGAACAAACAGGCCAATCTGGGGAATAACAAGACCCATGCCTGTAAAAAACAAAGCGAACCAGATTTTATAAGCGCCCGGTGAGTATAAAAGTGTTTGGATGTTCAATCGTGAATAGAATCAAGCGCGTCTTCGGGATTTTTATAAACCTCGAGCACAGAACTCAACTTTGTAATTTCAAGCAGGTTGTCTACATCAGGGCTGATAGATGCCAGTGCGAACCGCCCGTTTCTTTTTTCAATCTCTTTAAAAATATTTAAAAAGATTCCCAAAGCTGCGGAATTTATAAAAGGCACACTTTTCATGTCTACGACAATTTTTGGTACTTCGCTCTGGTGCATGCAGGTTTCAAGCTGGTCGGCCAGGTCAAATTCCATTCCAGATTTTATCGGGCCATCGATCTCAACCACCCATACGCTGCCATTTTTTTTTGTTTTTGTTTCCATTTTAATTCCAGTGCTATAATTTCATAATAATCGAAGTTGAACGGAAAATATATAATTCGCGACGGTAGTTGCAAGTACTTTTTACATAATACTCTCTTTAAAAAATGTTTGTCTGGTCATCTTAATCCACAAAGCTGCGCCAATGGTGAAGGAAAATTATGGAATCAACAACTGAAAATGAAACAAAAACGGGTAAAAAAAGTAAGCAAATAAAACTGCTTCCCGATTTTCTACTCGCAGATGAGGCAGAACCGGCACATATTGCACTGAAAATAATTCGTAAAATAGTACGTACTATAATCGGAGCAGTTCAGAAGTTTATGGGCGACGAGGGCATTTTAAGAGCCGCCTCCATCAGTTATTCCGTCATTGTGAGTTTTATACCGACCGTTATTGTCGTATTTCTTGTCGGCAACCGGTTTTTTGACTTTGACAGGTATAAAATTATTATTAGAGAGTTTATTCGTAAAAATGACCTTCCCTTTCAACCCGACCCCTATTTTGAAGTGTTTGACCAATTGCTATTGAACGCAGATGCTATAACCGGAATTGCACTCATTGTAATCTTATTTTCAGCCACAGCTGTTTTACGAAACCTGGAAAATGCCTTAAACAGAGTATGGAAAGTAAAAAAAAGTCGTCCGTGGATGCAAAAAATCGCGGGTTTCTTATTTGTACTTATTTTAGGCCCCGCTCTTTTAACAGTGGGACTTTCCACAGGGCAATCTTATGTACGAAAAGCCGCTCCACCCGATATATTACAAATTCAACTCGAACAAAACAAACCTGTAGTGCTCGGCTCACAAGGCTTGTATATAAAGAAAGAAGAGACTCAATGGACGTCTGCTTTTAAACTAACAACAATTGACTTTGAGGCGCAAAAAGAACCAACTTTAATTAACGAAGAGAACAACCGTTTGTTGAGCCCCGAAGAGGTCGATGCAGTTCGAAGCGTTTTAGGCAAAATCGATAAAACGAAAGAGTCAGATATCTCAAGCACCAGTATTCGAGATACCGCCAAAGCCGGTGAAAAAGTCTGGGTGGTTACAGAAAACGGGAACATTCTGTTTTCAAAAGACGGTGGAAAAAACTGGTCTGTGCAAAGATACCTGATCGAAAAAATGAAGCTACTTTTTGCGGTACGCTTTAGAAAGATTGTAATGGTTAACGAAGAAACCGGTTTTATACTGGGTACTTCCGGACTCATTTTAAATACAAACGATGGAGGAGATACATGGAATCCCTCCTACCTCGAAAATGTTACAACAAATTTTAACGATGTAGAAAAAATATCTGCAAACACATATATTGCGGTAGGCGATGACTTTACAATTTTGCGTAGCAAAGACGCAGGAAAAACCTGGCGCTCCATGAACGCCACAGTTAAAGCTGGAAAGACAAAAGAGAACCCCGACCTTTTGGATGTTTTTTCCATAAAATCGCATATCTGGATTGCAGGCGATATGGGTACAATTTTGCACTCTACAGACTATGGCAGGTCATGGGACCAAAAAGATCTGGGCCTGCATAACATAGACTTCAGAACGATTGCTTTCAAAAATGTTGCCAACGGTATTGTTGCAGGTGAAGCGGGAACCATTCGAGAAACCAATGACGGAGGCGCCACATGGAAAAAAGTTACAGGCTCTTTTCGCACCAACCTGAACCATGCTTTATTCGACGCAACCAATGACCGATTGTGGATAGCCGGAGAGGGGTATTACCTTTACGAAATTTCGGGAAATCAGTTTTCCAAAGCGAAAAAAATACTGAAACCGGCCTTCTGGAGAAAAATATTTGTAGCCCTGGGTGATATTGTGTTGCCATTTTTTGCTATTTGGAGTATCTTTTTTCTTATCTATAAAATTATGCCTTACACAGATGTCTCCAATCGGGCGGGAGCCTGGGGGGCTTTTGCCACTTCGGTTTTATGGGTAACTTTTTTATTAGTCTATAAATCTTACGCGGGCCTATTTACAAAAGGACAACTTGCAATCTACGGAACCCTGGCGGCAATTCCAGTCACCCTTATACTGGTTTATATTTCGGCGGCAATTATTGTCTTCGGTGCCGAAATCGGATATTATATACAATTTCCAGACACACTCCGGTTAGGTCATCGCAAAATTGGAATTGAAATAGAAAAAAGACAGATCTGGTATGCCTTTCGTTTTCTTCAGGTTTTATACGAAAATTTTCACAAAGGTAACGGCGCGACAAAAGAGTCTGCTTTAATAAAAGCGTGTAACAATGACGTTGACGATTACAAACTACTTATGGGAAATTTCATAGAGCTCGAAATAGTAGAGAAAACCGAGAAAGGACATTATCTACCCGCAAAAGGGGCCGAAACTCTGTTTCTAAAAAACCTGATTGAAATTATCGATCCGGTTGATTTTCGAGTTCCGTCCATGTCCGGCAAAGATGGATATTACAAAGAGCTAGGAACATATTTTTCCAAAATGAAAAAAAATCGTAGTGAAATCTTTGAAGAAACGACAATTGCCGATTTGTTGCAAACAAACAAGTAATACGACTTTAATATGAAAGTAGCTTGTACGGTCCAATATAACGGGGCTGCGTATTTTGGGTTTCAAGTTCAAAAAGATTGCATTACCGTTCAGGAGCAGCTCGAAAAAGTATTACACAGATACTTTCAAAACCCGATTAGAATTACCCCTGCGGGAAGAACCGATACGGGAGTTCACTCGGTTGGCCAGGTTATTCATTTCGACCTCGAGGCTAAAACTGAATTTTCGAAAGAGGAATTAGAACTGGCAATATACAACCTGAACAGTATGCTGCCGCGAGACATTTCAATTATACACGCAGATTTTGTACCGGACAAATTTCACGCCCGTTACTCTTGTTTTCAAAGAAAATACCTGTACCGCGTAGTCCGCTCCGACTATCGCATGGCAATACATGGGAATTGTCTATGGGTAAGACACCCACTTAATGTTACAAAAATGGAAGAAGCCGCCCAAGTGTTAATCGGCGAACACGATTTTGCTTCCTTTACAAAAGAAATTTATTCTCGAAATAACGAAATAACAATCCGCAGAATCGATAATATAGTTATAGAAGAAAACGCACCCAAAATAAATTTCTACTATTCGGGCTCAGGTTTTTTACATAACATGATCAGAATTATAACAGGTACGCTTTTAAAAGTCGGCAAAGGCGAAATTACCCCTGCAGATATAGAAAAGATTCTACACGCGAGAACAAGAGATCACATCGGAGACACCCTCCCCCCTTTTCCATTGATTTTTCTGGAAGCCCTTTATGAAGACTACAAAACTCCGCCCGAATTACTAACGGTTTAAAGACAAAAGGGGAAAAGCAGGTCCCTACTCTGTGCGACCTTTCTCTTTTCCCTAAAGCCGACTTTTATATAAGGGCACAGTGTGCCCTTATATAAAAGTCGGCGCTACCCAATACGATATTTTTATAGCATCGAAGGTAGATTAACGATACTGAAGTAAATACAACAAGTACCGTGCATGAGTACACTATTTCTTTATAGGCGGCCAAATGGAATTAATTTCCGGTTCCTCAGCCACATAAACCACCCAGGTTTTTTCGCCAGGTTTTCTCAATGGAATAGAGAGATCCCAGGAAGAAATTGTACCTTCCAGTAACTGTCCGACTTTTGTTTCAAATGTATAAACCATTGCCCAGGGGTTTCTACCGTTCACCGTTAACGAAGTATCCCTGTATACATCGATTATTTGTCCTTCAACGGCCAGCCCTTCTTCGAGGGCCTTTATCTGGTGCATAATTTTCTTTTTCGTATTTCTCCATGCAAAGAACCCTACAATGGGAAAAATAATGGACCAGAAAAAAACATATATAAATACTTTGCTGATTTTTATAATGTAGTCTTCGTTGCATCTTTTTGCAAGGTAGTTCGCAGGCAGCTTTCTCGGTGTCGAAGGGGGCGCTTCTGCAAGTGTTTCTCCCGGAGGCGTAGGCAAAGGACCGCTGCAAAATGTACAGTGTGTCGACTCGCCAACTTTATTCGGCTGGTCACACCATCCGCATTCAATAACTGATATCTTTTGTGTTTCCATAAATAATCTCCTGGTGAACCATTGCCTGTAATATTCTATTCCAATCTCCATATGGCAGTAAGAACCGCAACTTATTTTACAATTACGATGTCTTTTAAAACTATATTGTGAACTTTTTATTTTATTTATAATATTAACGAACCATTAGCGAATATTTCCTGTTTTCCATTAGGAATTCAATTGGCTTATTTTTAAAACTGAATAATTTTTTTAAATATCACAATAGTTTATCACTTTATAGTATTGTCTTTTATTCCATAAATACATTTAATTCGAAAAGTTATTTATAGTTTATTGATAATACAGGGCTGCTGAGAGCGTTTTTATTAATTATTTAAATAAAAAGGGCATGCAAAGCTAAAATCTATTGACAAAATGTGTCATTTGTCCTAGGAGTTACCCATGCAAAAAATCTCGCTTCTATTAATTTTGGTAATTTGCGGGAGTACTCTTTCTGCAAAATCATCCAAAGACAAAAATGCCAACACTCTGATAAAAAGAAGAGTCCTTATTCTCGATTTTGTAAATATAAAAAAATCAGAAGACTACACCTATCTGGAACAAAGCATACCGGACTCCTTTCTAGACCCACTTGACCAGACGAAATCTTTTGAACTGTTAAGCCGAAACCTCTGGACTAAACTTCGAAAACAACTTAAATACGAGAAAGAAGACGCCTACGATCAAGGTAAAGCTATTGAGGCAGGCAGAAGAGCGCCGGCTGATGTAATTGTCATGGGTAGTTACACAGTAATCGGTAGTAAAATGCAAATTAACGCAAGCGCTGTAGACCTTTCTTCGGGGCGAGCGCTGGTAAGCCGCTCTACCGTTACTCCACTTACAGCCAGTATGTTCCAGGCAATTAACAAACTTGCCAAAAGTATGGCTCAAGAGATGAAAGAAAAACTCCCCCCGTTACCGCAAAAGTTCATTGTTAAAGAACGGGTAAAATATGTCAAAGAGGGTGCGTTCAACACCGTCGGCATTATCTGGCGTACTCTTGTAGTTCCCGGTTGGGGGCACCTTTATTCGAACAGGTCCCGAGGGTGGATTTACACGGGAGTCTGGGTGGGAAGCCTCGGTTTTCTAGGTTATAGTCTTTTTGCCGAAATTACAGCCAAGGCAGAATACCTGAATGCGCCAACAACTTCTAATCTGGATGCATTATATACAACTTATAATGACTCACACAAGTTGAGGTGGTATGCCACCTATGCTACAATCGGAGTATATGCTATAGCGATGCTGGATGGCATTATATTCAAAAAAAAGAATACCGGGCAACAACTTAATGCAAGGTTTTTACCTATCGTAGGGCCCCGCTACCAGGGCTTCATGTTTCAGCGCAATTTTTAAAAGATACTATTGAAAACAGGATATACTATGAATAAAATAAAAGTATTTATAACGATAGCAACCATCAGTCTGGTAACAATAGCGACACCCGGTTGCATTAACGATGTTGCGTACAGAAGTGATCATTTTTCGAGCACGGCGGTAACATGGGATATGGTCGCCGCGGGAGACACACACACCCTCGCCCTGCTATCAGATGGAACATTATGGGCATGGGGCGGCAACACAAACGGCCAACTCGGACTAGGCGATTCAGGGTTGGGCACCGATAGAAATACTCCAACCCAGGTCGGGAGTTCAACATGGACTAAAGTCAGCGCTGGTTACGATTTCAGCATTGGCATAAAAAGCGACGGAACCTTATGGGCATGGGGTTTGAATAGTGTATATCAATTGGGGCTGAACGATACGACCCTCAGAAGCAGCCCGACAAAAATCGGTTCTGCCAAAAACTGGGCAACGGTTTCGGCCGGTTACGACCACGCCTTTGCAATAAACAACAGCGCTAAGTTATTCGCCTGGGGAAGCAACACCACAGGAGAATTAGGTGACAACAACAACCCAAACGCATCAACCATACCCAAAGCTATAGACGCCGCCAACAACTACGCTCAGGTCGCGGCGGGCCAGGATTTTACCATAGCCCGCAGAACCGCAAATACGATATTTGCCTGGGGGTATAATTTAAACGCTGAACTGGGCGACGGCAGCTATGCACAAAAAAACACCCAGGGGTTTTCAACCGCTTCTTATATCCAGATAGATGCGGGCGGTGGAGTCGCACTGGGAGGCCACGGCTGCGGTATTAAATCGGACAGCACCTTGTTTTGCTGGGGTGCGGGCACTCTTGGCCAGTTGGGAGATAACAACTCGACCACCTCAAACACCCATGTGCAGGAATTTACCGGTGTGACAACCTGGTCATCTGTTTCACTGGGTGCGTACCATGCACATGCAATACAAACAGACAGTACGTTATGGGCCTGGGGTTATGATTTTAACGGCCAGCTCGGTCTTGGAACCTCAGGGGGCGGCACAGACCAAGCATCGCCCGTACAGGTTGGTACGGCCACCGACTGGGAATCGATTTCGGCAGGCAGTTTTCACAATGGCGCTATACGAAATGGGCGATTATTTACGTGGGGACTGAACACAAACGGACAGCTCGGAAACGGCGATTATAATCAACAACCATCACCGGTAGAAATAGCTGTACCTTAAGCTAAAGAACTTCATTATATATTAATTGAAAACTATATGGAAATTCCATAAAACAGGTTAATATTGAAAAGAATAAAAGAAAAACATATTTTAAAATGATAATCTTATAAATATAATTTAATTAAACAAAATAAACACAAAAGAGAGGGTGACATCATGTTAAAAATCGGAGAAGAACCAAGTGGCTTCACCTTGAATGTTTACGGTCTACCGGGGCAAAGCGTCAATTTTTCAAAAAGCACTTTTGGCAACGTAACAAGTGTAGTATCGTTTATCGACCTTGAAAACAGCGACAAAAACCAGGGGTGGTACTGGGTGAACCGGTTAAGCGCCCTCGCAGACATCCATACCGGCATGAAGTTTTATGCCATCATGTTTAAAAGTTCTGGCGCGGCCGTTTCTGATCAAGATATAAGCGGCAAAAAAGACGCATCCACTACAATCAACGCCAAGCTGATAATATTAAAAGATACAACTTTTAACACTCCAGGCGCGGCAAACACATACCAACAAGGCTTTCTTGCCTCTAACGATAATTCGTTTGGCACCATTGATTACGCAAAAGTTTTTACGTATATAGTCGACGCAAAATATTTTATCACCGACAAATGGTCATACGATAGCTCTGCCAGTGACCACCCGATTTCTTTTCGCCAGATTCCCGACCCAGGGGTGGGCGCATATGACAGCTCCAAATTCGATATTACAAAAACTTATTTAAAGATACGTCTGGCAAATCTTATTGCAGCGCCGAGAATATTAACGATTACACCCGATCCGGGCAATCCGAAAGTGGCGATAAATACATTGGGTCAGGTAAAAATCGCTTTTTCAAAGCCCATGGGTTCCAAAGCGGCCGCCGATACCGTTTTCAATACCGGGCAGGTAACGACAGTAAGCAATTACCCGATAACGGGCGATGCCACGATAACCGGTATTCCACATGTTGATACCGCGATTTATAACAGCGACGGCTTAAGAGTCGACAATATTGAAAACGTGGGAAAAATCGAAAACGTAGTTACGCTAAACACGATAACACAACTCGTCGGCGCGGGTCACCTTTATCTCGACGTATTAAATACCGTAGTTGATGCCAACGGCGTATCGATTACCCTTAGTACTACGACCTACCTTGTCGATGCGGTAGAGGCTCTCCCTGAAATTACAAACATAAATATTGTTTCTACCACAGCCGCGCCCAACAATTTTATAAAAGTAGACGAAACGGCAACCCTTACCTTCAAGGCATCTGAAACGTTAGACAATACGTTATCAGTAGAAATAGGCGGGCAAACAGCGACTATCAGCGGGCCTGACGCATTGCTTAATTACACGGCGACGCTCGATATCACGGCGACAAACAAAGACTCCATTGCCGAAGGCGCCTTATCGTACGCAATTAACAGTATAACCAATGGAACAAGCACGTCTTATGACATAACAGAACCGAGCTCTTCGTTAACCTTCTATAAGACAACGCCTGTAATCACAGAGCTAAATGTAATTACTGACAATACTCTTCCAAAAACCCAAATAAAATTGAAGGTAACTTTTAACAGGGGCGTTTATTCTGCCATCGGGGCAAGCGGCGCGCTTACAAACGCCAACTTTTCTATTAATTTTACCACAACCGCAAACGCAACGATCGCGGAGGTTCTATCGACCGATTTTAACCACTCAGGCGGCGGAAGCACGGCCATTTTTATAATTAATTGCGACAAACCGCCAAACGGAACAGAGGTGGTTCAGGTTCAACCGGCTAACGATATATACGATGCAGCCGGTAACATTCTTCAAAATGATGTGGCCTACCCAACCGCCACTTTAGACGACCGCTTGGCGCCAACGCTAAACACCGTTAGCATATCTTCGAACAATGCAGCTAACCAATATGCGCATGGTAGGGACACAATTACATTGACATTTGCGGCACTTGAAGATATATCGACGCCCACAGTAACTTTCATGAACAGCAAACCTCCGTTTACTCTTACAGGGGGGCCCAAATCATGGACTGCAACTTACAAGATGGATCCGGCGAGCGACAACGAAGGTCAGGTTTCTTTCGAGATCTCCAATGTTACGGACGGCACAAATACCAACCCAAATACTTTTACCGGAACCATGGACAATACGGCTGTGTACTATCTGAAAACGGCGCCGGTAGTTACCGACACTAAAGTAAGTCCGCAAAACGATTATATTGATCTAACGTTTAACCGACCCGTCTACCCCGCACCGGGGGCAAGCGGCACTCTCGACGCAAGCGATTTTACTTTTGGCTTCCAAAACCCGGGCACAAGCGGCGCGACTGCAAACATGGGTACGGTGGAGCAGACAGCAGATCCGAACATAATTAGAATCTATTTAGATGTAACCGGCACCCCCGACGGGCAAGAGGTGGTTACCATCACCGTTAATGCAGATTCGGTGTACGACGGAGCAGGAAACGCCGCAGCCACAGGCGATCACAGCGGTTACTTGCATAATACGGTAAATCCCGCCGATGTTTACCTGCGAGATACTATCAGCGATGACGGCAGCAGTTTTACCACCCAGCCACAATGGAAAAGCCCCGACATTCTGGTTTTTAACTATGATCCCGGTAATAATTTACAGTCTTTGTACGGGGATAATAATATAAACAAAGTTAATATTGGCACAGCGATTGAATATGGTCAGCCAAACTATATTGTATTGCGCGCTCGAAACCGAGGGGGGGAATTAGCCCGCAATGTAAAGGCCACCGTTTATTACCATAAATTCAGCCCCAGCCATTCCTTTTTGCCAACCACCTGGGGAAAAGTTGGAACAATCACATGGACGCAGGATATTGCCCCCAACATGACAAATTTAATTGTATCCGATAAATTTGAATGGGCTACAGCCGATATTCCTACCGTCGGGCATTACTGCTTGATTGCCATAATCGAATGCAACGACGACCCTGCACCCACATGGGAAGAGATTACGGCGACAGTTGTAGACAGGCAAAGCTTTAAAAATTTTATTAAAGCTGAAAACGATGTTGCGCAAAGAAATGTTAATATTATAAACAAAGTAAAATTATTAAAGCGCAGCATGTCAGTAAAAAAAGTGCAAGCTACGCCCGACGGCAAATACCCCGAGGGCTTTCACATTCTTCCCTTTGAAGTTGGAGCCGGTTCAAACATACAGAAAACCCACAATATAGATATTGCCTTGAGCATAGAGTTGCCTGCAGGCTCTATTGCATTTTTGGAAATGCCCACCCATTTGACAGAAAAATTGAAATATTCCGCCGACCAGGGCAAGTGGCAAATTAATAAACTAGCAAATATCAAGGTCATTAAACATGATAAGGTGAAAAAAACCACCTGGGCTCACGTAAACCTCGCCAACAGAAACCTGTTTAAAGGATTTGAATTAAAACCCACCGATAAATATGAGTTTAAACTTGGCGTACAAATACCGGAAAAAGATTTCAACAAGCGGTATACGGCAAGAGCCACACAGTACACAAATCAAGAAAATATAGGCAGTGTAAGCTGGCAAATCGGGGGTGGCTGGAACAAACCCGACAAACCGAACATTTTATACAGGGGAATCGAAAAATTCGCCCGGTTGTTCACAAGAAAGGAAATTCCCCCTACGCACTGGGAAAACCGATGATTTATTCAAATAAACCATGAAACTACAGAAACAAAGAAAATACAAAAAAAACTAAATTTTGAGAAAAAAAGGAAGCTAACATGCTAATAGGAAACCAACCAAATAACTTCATACTTGACGTATACGGATTACCCGGTCAGACATTCAATATGTCGCCAGCCAATTTTGGCGATAAAACAACGCTATTATCGTTTATCGATATTGAAGAGACCGATTCGACCCGGGGCTGGAACTGGATTACAAACTTAAGCGCTATAGCCGCGGCTCTTGGCACAAGCGCCCAGGTTTTTGCGATCATCTATAAAAAATCTGGAGGGGCCGTAACCGATACTGACATCAGATCAAAAAGGACTGACGTTTCGGTTACCATCGGTGGAGGATTAACGCTTTTAAAAGATATCGATTGGAATGCACCCAGCGCGGGGAAATCATATAAAGATGGTTTTGGCACTGGCGACCCTTCTTTTAATCCTCTGGGCGTTGGTACGAACGGTGTCTTTACTTATATAGTATCCAGCCAGTTTTACATTACCGACAAGTGGCATATCGACAGCACCAACCAGGCTGACGTATTGTTAAGTGATGCGGCATCTTTTTACCGATATAAAATCGGGGGTTTCTTTTTTAAGAGCCAGGATTTCGCCATTACGCAAACCTATGTAGAAGAACGCTTAAACGATTTATTTAACGATCCGACGATCAAGCTCACTGACCCAATTATAACCACCGAAGTAAGTGTTTTAACCACAGTTACAATTGTATTTTCGAAACCTGTTGGTTTTCTTAACGGCGACGGTACCTTAAACGGCAGCCCGGTGAAAAATTTTACTGCTGTTACAGGTAACTACGATATTACCGGAGCAGGCAAAGGAGATCTTCAAATTACCGATATCCAATATGAAAAAATCGGATCAAGATCGATATTAACCAATGTAGGTTTTATAGAAAATGCGGCTACGTTAACTCTAAGCGGAACCCCCGGCATCGGCGTGATTAATATTAATTTAAAATCAAATGTAAACGACTTTAACACAATTGTCGACACGAACGGTAACCCACTTACCGAGTCGTTTGTACCTTACACGGGTGTTGCCATCGAGTCGGTACCACCCACTTTAGACACCGTTTCGATTAGTTCCGATAACCCCAACCCATTGTATGCCAAAGTGGGCGATACCATTACTTTGCAAATGATAGCCAACGAAGTTATTGAGCAGCCCACGGTAACGATTGGGGATCTAGCTGGAACCGTCACCTACACCGGCTCAGGCGCAAGCTGGAACGCCGACTACAAAATGGAGTCGGGCGACACCGAGGGGCTGGTAACTTTCCTCATAAGCAATATAGTTGACCTTGCGGATAATATAGCTCCCGATGTGAACACCGCTACCACTGGTTCGGTAACTTTTATGAAGACCGTGCCTACTATTACATCAGGCGATACTTTAGATCCCGACAACACCACTGTTACGGTTACATTTAGTAAAGACGTATATCCCGGTACAGGCGCATCGGGAAACCTATTGCCCGAAGATTTTAACCTAATTTTCAACCAGAACAGCGGTACTGCAACCAACGCACGTATAAGCGAAGTTCGACGCACTGCGGGTGATACATTCGCACTTACACTTAGCGTAAACCCAGCGGCAAACGGAGATGAAACCATCGAGATCAAACCCTTTGCAGGTCAAATTTTCGATGCGGCGGGCAACGTTGCCGAAAATACGACGACCACCGGCGAATTTAACCTCAAAGACCACCAGGGTCCCAGTTTGACCTTGGTATCAATCGCCTCGAACAACGCGGCCGGTATGAATTCTTCGTATGCGAAAATCGGCGATACGGTTACGCTGAGCATTAATGCAAACGAAGATATTATAGAGCCCATCGTAAAATTCAACAACCAACAACCGGTACCGCTACCGCTGATGGTTAACGGCTCGGGCGCTGCCTGGGTTGCCAGTTACACTCTGCTAGATACGGATACGGAGGGAAACATCGGGTTTTTAATCAGTAATATAAAAGATACATCTGCGAGGCAAAATACGGCGAACAATGTTAACTCCACCACAGGCGGCTCATCGGTCCTTTTTATTAAACCCTCGCCGATTATTACGGGCTGGGTTTTGGCCGACGACAACAGCAACATTACAGTTGCCTTTGATAAAGCGGTATACACCAGTACGGGGGCCTCGGGCGAATTAACCTTCCTTGATTTTAATTTGGTGTTTACCCAAAATGTGTCAAACGGCGGAACGGCGACCAGTGTCGCCATCAGAAATGTCGTGCATACCGCAGACAACCGTACCGCAATTTTATATCTTGATGTAAGCCCTTCGGCAAGCGGTTTCGAGCAAATCGAGATTACGCCGGTGCAAAACCAGATTTTCGACGCAGCCGGCAACCCCGTTCTTGAAACAACGACAACCGGCCCCGTGCTTCTTAAGGCTTTTTCAGGGCCTGTATTAAACGTTGTGTCCATTCAGTCTAACAACTATAACGGACTTAACCCTGCGTATGCAAAAGCGCTCGATAAAATTACACTGACCATCAAGGCAACTAAAGATATTGTAGCGCCTACCGTTCAAATTATGGGGGTAACCCCCGACAGCGTCAACGGTTCGGGAACCGACTGGACAGCAACCTACACAATACTAGGTTCCGAACTTGAGGGAATAGTGAACTTTGCCATCACTGGTATTTTAGATACCGAAAACCCGGTCAATCCTGGCCTGGCGGGCGTAATCGCGACAAACGATGGAACCTCGGTCAATTATATTAAACCTTCGCCGATTATTAGCGTAGGTAATGTTGCGCCTGATAACAGCAAAATAAAGGTAATCTTCAACCGCCCCGTATATTCAAATCCGGGTGCTATAGGGAACCTGGACATTTCTGATTTTCAAGCCCCGATTTTTAACGCTAATGTCGGCGGCACCGCGACCGGTGTAACTATAATCAGCGTCCAACATACGGCCGGAGACTCAAGAGCCGTGCTCTACTTTGATGTCAACCCATCTGCAAGCGGAACGGAAACAATTGAAATACTCCCGCAGGCAAACGAGATCTATGACGCGGCCGGCAACCCCGCACTCGATACAACGACAACCGGCGCCCAATCGTTACACGCCTATGACGGGCCGGTCTTAAAAAACGTCCGGATTTTTGCGGCTAATGCACCCACTCAATACGCTAAAACCGGTGAAACCGTCACCTTGGCATTTGCGGCAAATAAAACGATCAATACTCCGGTTGTATCGATAGCAGGCAACGTAGTTGCCGCCTCTTTCAACGGTATAGACTGGATCGCAACCTATACCACAACCAGCAACGACCCTGAAGGATTTATCCGGTTTTTAATTCGGGATATTACCGACGGTGTAACACCCGCTGCCGATGTTTTTGCAACCACCGACCGCTCTTCGGTAATTTACCAAAAACCGCTACCGGTTATAATCGGCGCAGGCCTTTCGAATGATAACACCAAACTATACATTACCTTTGATCGCCCGGTTTATTCGGACAGCAACGCAATAGGTGATCTGGTTATCGGCGATTTTAACCTTAGTTTCAACGAAAACGGCGGCCATACGACGGTGGTTAATATTGAGCAAGTTATCCATAAGGCGGGCGAGTCGACCGCGCAACTTAACCTGTCTTTGGATAACCCGGCGACAAGCGGACAAACAATCGAAGTTAAACCGGCAACCAATCAAATTTACGACGCAGCCGGAAATCTCGCTTCCGATACCGACACCACCAACTTAATTGAACTACATGATTTCCATATCCCCGTTTTAGAGCTGGTCGAAATCTACTCCAATAACAATCCAGTCGAATTCGCAAATATCGGCGAAGTTATAACAGTAGAAATAAAGGCCAACGAAGCTATACAAAAGCCCGTTTTTAAAATTGCGGGGCATACCATTGACCCGGTAGAAGTTAACGGTTCGGGCACTTCGTGGAATGCCAGTTACTCGATGGCTTCGGGCGATCCCGAAGGGGAAATTAAGTTTGAAATCAGCAGTATTCGAGACATTGCCGGGAATTCATCGCCGAATGTCTCGGTTGTTACAGATAACGCTGTACTAAGAAAAGTGGAATTTTATGAAAGTGCCCCGGTTATGGAAACCGCCGAGCTCGAAACCGACAACAGCTTTGTCAAGGTCACGTTTGATCGCGGCGTATACTCGAACATAGGCGCAATAGATAAATTAGTCAAGGACGATTTTGTCCTTAGTTTTACGGAAAACGGAAACGGCCTGGATAATCCCGGAAACGCTACCGCTGTAAACATTTCAGATGTTGCTCATGTGGTCGGCGAAAATACTGCCTTCATTTATCTTGACATTACAAATACGCCACCCAACAGCAATGAGACCATTACTGTTGGGCCGAAGGCCAATCAAATCTTTGATGGAGCAAGCAACGCCGCCCTCGCGACCAATACACAAGGTCCGATTTTTCTATATGATTTTCACGGGCCTGTACTGAGCACCGTAAAAATTGAATCGAACAACGCCGCTATAGCTTTTGCCAAAATAGACGACACGATTACTTTGACCATAATCGCAAGAGAAGAGATGTTGCAGCCCACGGTAAAAATAGCGACCCATACCCTAGCCATCGCAAACATTCAGCAAGACACATTAAACGGCACCAGCACGAAAGAAGGATACAATACGCATTGGATTGCGACGTATGATATGGAAGACATTGATGTAGAAGGCGACGTGCCCTTTGAAATCAGCCAACTTGTAGATCAGCTTGGTAATGTAAACAGTGGTCTATTTTCCACTATTACCGAGGGCAGCAGAGTTACTTTCTACAAAACTGTTCCAAAAATAAATACCACATCGCTTGCACCAGGTAACCAATACGTCGATTTAACGTTTAACCGGGTGGTTTATTCAGCCGAGGGAGCAACCGGTGCTTTAACCTCCGACAATTTTAACCTGACTGTTTTAAGCGTAGGCGGAGCCAGCGTTGTAGCAATAAAGAACATTCCATTCGACCATACCGAAGGTACAAATAGTGTCCGTATTTATCTCACTATTACTGGTACGCCCAACGGCTTGGATACAATTAAGATTAATCCGGTTAACGCCGATCCGCTTTGTGTCTACGGACCAGCTGGCAATAAGGCGCTTTCAGCGGACTCTACCGGTATAATAACGTTGAATGATTTCAAGGGGCCCTCGATCGAAAGCATTTTTGTAGTTTCGAATAATGTGAGAGACAATCAATTTGCAAGAACCGGACAGATCATTACCTTGTCGATTCATACGAATGAAGATATAGAAAAGCCCAGCATAAAAATTGCGGGCCATGTCATTGATCCGGAAGATGTTACCGGCGGCGGTCAAGACTGGCAGGCTACGTATACTTTACAGGCTCCCCCGGTCGATAATGAAGGGTTAATAACCTATTCCATTACCAACATTCAAGACACTTCGCCGCAAAATAACCTGGGCAACGATATAATCGCTACATCGGGTGTTATGTATTACCCCACAATGCCGTGCATAGTAGGCGGGAATATAGTGGAAGGAAATCTTTTCATAAACGTAATTTTTAACCGAAGCGTATTTCCCGCTTTGGTTCCAGCAACACCCAAAGATCCCGACAACTATTTTACGTTATTATTAACCCAGCCCGCAGGTGGAACCCTGACGGCGGCCATGCAACCTCTTGCGACGCCGCCCGATTCGCCTACCATAACCATAGGGCTAGACCTGTCACAGCTGGGTGGTCCTGGTGAGTTCATTGAAATACAGGCTATATCGGGCACACTCGAAGACATTGCCGGTAATATCATTACCTACGATACCGTAAGCGAATGTGTTACCACAGGCAAGGTTGCTTTGGCCGATCTATCGTCAGGAACACCTGACGTGTATGTTCGAGACGGAATAGACGATAACGGAACTGTGCCGTCAAAAGGCCAATTGAATAGTCCCGATATATTGCTGTTTACCAGTTATCCCAACGATGCAACCCTTGAACCGTACAAAGGGCCGAATCCCATCAGTGACAATACAAGTAACCCAAAAATATCAACAACCCAAGATAGCTACATTGTTATTCGTACACGAAACAGGGGCACTGCGGTAGCAACCAATACAAGAGCCACTGCCTACTGGACACACCCGGGTCACGGAGCAAATCCTAACCAATGGGAGAAGATTGATAGTGTTTACTTTCCATCGAATATCGCTAATGACGGTTCTTATTATGTTTCCCGTGTATTAACCTGGCCGCAAGATCAACTTCCTCCTAAGGTGGAATATAGCATAGTTGTAACCGTTGGTTGCGTTGGTGATCCTGAACCTACGACGGCAGAAATGCAACAGATCAGCAATGAAGGCGAGTTTAAACATTATATACATTATCACAATAATGTCTGTAGTAAAAAAGTACACTTCAGCTCTAGTAACTCTAGTAACTCTGGCCCTGGTAACTCTGGTAACGCTCCTGGTCACACAGGTAATAACCCTGGTCACTCTGGTGGCAGCCATGGTAACTCTGGTAACGCTCCTGGCCACACAGGTAATAACCCTGGTCACTCTGGTGGCAGCCATGGTAACTCTGGTAACGCTCCTGGTCACACAGGAAATAACCCTGGTAAGTCTAGTAGCGCTCCTGGTCACTCAGGTGACCCTGTTAATACTCCTGCTCCCGCTGGTAAGTCTGGTAAATCACGTAAATCGGGTAAGTCGAGTAAGGGGAAAAAATAAATACACTCTATAGAAGCAACTGCCCGGGTGTTTACTCGGGTAGACACAAAAAATTCGTGCTCTGGTAGACATTGATTTTACATATATGTCTGGGTGAGACTTTGTTCTCAACCAGACAAAACTAACGACCGACCAGAGAGTTTGCAAATGGACAGACGCATTAAGCTAAAATGAAAAAGTAGAAAAATATTTTGAAAGATTGATCTCTACTTAAACCCGGCGCCCTTGTCGGCGAAAATCCAGCAAACAGGGGCTTGAAAAAAGATGAAAACTAGGAGATAATTATGCCTTTAATTGGACAAAACCCGGATACCTTTACGTTAGACAAATGGGGGCTACCGGGGCAAAATGTTATCTTTACACCGTTAGGCTTTGGTAACAAAATCACCCTGTTGTCGTTTATCAACATCGAAGAACCCGATCCTACCCTGGGGTGGAACTGGATTACAAACTTAAGCAATATCGCGACGGCTCTTGGTGCTAATGCTCAGGTTATTGCGGTTATCTTTAAAACTTCCGGCGGTACGGTGACGGACGGCGAGATCAATACAAGAAGAACTCTAAACTCTGTAACCATTAGCGGCGGGTTAACACTTTTAAAAGATGTCGATTGGGCGATAAGCGCGGCAAACAATTACCAGGTCGGCGGCTTTAGCGCCGACCCGTCTTTTACAAAACCGGTAAGCAATGGAATATGGTCGTACATTGTTTCAGAAGATTTTCAAATTACCGACAAGTGGCACTTAAACACCACCGATCAAGTAGACTTTAACTTAAGCGACCCGGTCTCGTTTAACCGGTTTCAATCGGGGGGAAGCCAATTTAACAGCGTTGACTTTACAATATCCGAATCATTTGCGATTGATCGGTTGAACAATCTTTTTAACCCACCTTACATTCTAGGCGCACTGCCCGTTGAAGCAAACCCGGTTAATTCGTTACCATCTGTAGATATCGTATTTTCTAAACCAATCGGTGTCAGCGGTTCGGTCCCTATCGATGTTGCACCAATAGTCAACATGGGTAATTACGGCCTTAGCGGCGCAGGGGCAGCAGGTGCGCCGTTAAATATTACCGGGGTCAATTACGGCCTCATCGGCCAAATTGAAAATGTGGTAATAATCACCACAAACGACAATCTAAGCACAGGCCCGGTTGTTATTACACCGACCGTTTCAATAACCGATTTAAACGGGGTAGTAATCAGTACACCGAAAACAAACGTCACATACAACGCCGATGTAACGCCTCCATCACTAACTTCTATTAATATTTATTCCAGCACGGGTCAGCCCTTGACTCATGCAAAAGAGAACGATACGGTTACGATTAATTTTACAGCGGACGATAATCTGGCAGTGACGCCCGCGGTTACGATCGGCAACCCTCCCGTAGCCGCCTCCGTAACCGGCGGGGCGACAACATGGGTGGCAACGCACGACATGACAGCCGGCCAGAGCGAAGGAATTGTTGTTTTCCAGATTACCAATATTCAAGATACGTTAGGCAATTCATCGGGCCCCTACGGAGCGTCGATTCCCGGGGGAAATACGGTGACTTACGATAGAACCCTTCCGCAAATCGGCAGTGTAACCGGCTTAGCAACGGATAATACATGGATAGATATCCTGTTTACCGAAAATGTTTATGGCGCTGCGGGTGCCGGTACGGTTGCAAACAATAAACTCATTACTGGCAACTTTACTATCACAAACAGCAACGCAGGCAATCCGGTAGGTAACCTCGTTGTTACCCATATCCCGGGAGACAATACGGCTAGAGTCAATTTTACCACTTTTAGCGATGCCGATGCCGGGGAGATTATCACGATTACAATAATCGGCGTTTTTGACACAGCGGGCAATGAAAGTGCTGTCGGCCACAATATTGATTCTCCATTAAACGATATTAAAGCGCCGGTTTTAGATCCAATATCCATTGCCTCCAATAATCCTATTGATAGCTCTATTGCAGGTCCAACTCATGATGTGACTGTTTCTTTTACAGCAAGTGAGCCGGTAACTGTTGGTAGTGCGACTCTTAACACCGCTGCTGCAACAGTTACTGACACAGGAAGTAATAATTGGACCGCAACTAAAAACTTTACAAGTGGCGACACAGAAGGGCTTGTCATCTTTGAGATAATCAACGTCTCTGATGGCACGAACAATGTTCCGCTTACAAATTCAGTGATTGGTCCCTCTCAGGTCACTTTTGATAAAACAGCGCCTGTCTTTGCCGCTCCCGCTACTGCAATTTTTCCTTTAGTAAATAATACGCAAGTTGAAATTGCATTCGATGAAATAGTTAACGGAACGAATACTTCACTTTCAAGCCTGGTAGGGAACGCCGTTGTCACCGTTACCCCGAGTAATTCCGCATTATTGCCTGTTACAGGAGTCACCTTCACCCATGTCGTGAATACGGATTTATTGACGGTGAATTTCACATTAGCTGCACTCGCCCAGGCAGGTGATACCATTACAATCGAAGTGGATACGGTGTATGACAAGGCGGGAAATCTAGCAAGTAATGTTACTAGTGGTGCCATAGCCCTGATTGATGAAACTTCTGCACAGGTTGTCACCGCAGAAATCAGGTCTAACAATTATGGTAATGCGAACAATAACCAGACTTTTGCAAAACCGGGTGATACGGTTACGGTTGCTTTTACAACAAGCGAACCATTAAGCGCGCCTCCTTTAAGTGTGACCATTGCCAATTCTGGGCCTCTTACACCGATAGAAATAGGCGGCCCAACCAGTTGGGAAGCCACTTATGTTATGCCGGGCGCTAATGCGGTAGCAAACGATTACATCTTTTTTAATATCACCGGAATAAACGATGGAACAAATCCTCCCGTCCCCGATGTCATTGCACCACTGGGGTCGAATGTCGACTTGGTATGGTTTTGGAACCCGCAGCCGGCAATAAACACACCTCTTCTCGAAGCAGATAACAGCTTTATAACACTCACTTTTAACCGGGACGTCTATGCAAACACCGGAGCTACCGGCAGCCTGGACAATACCGATTTAGACCTGACTTTTACACAAGGTGGAGGAACTGCCACGAGTGTAACCAAAGGCACCGTCACTCATAATCCCCTCACAAAACATGTAGTCAAATTGAACCTCACTACAACTGGAACGGCCAATGGTTTAGAGACCATCGAGATCAACCCTGTACTAAGCCAAATCTTTGACGCAGCCGGAAACCCAGCGTTAGCTACCGATACAACCGGCGTCTTGTTGCTAAGTGACGTCACACCCGATGTTTTCGTAAGAGACAACATAGATGATGACGGAGTAGAACCTTCAACGGGAGGTCTCTCTTTAAGCCCCGACATCATTTCTTTAGCAAGCAATCCCAGTCTTGCTACTTTACAAGCAGATTATGGAGGGAGCGACCCTCTCATCGTCAAAAACTACAATTTAGGTTCTACACCAGAGTTTGGACAAGATAATTATATTCTAGTCCGAGCGCAAAACCGAGGCGCAGTAGATGCGGTGAATGTAGTAGCTACGGTTTATTGGGCACAGTTCTCTACATCGATTTTACCTGTCGACTGGCATTTAATCGGTGATGCGGTGTTTCCCGCCAACATACCCAATGATGGTGATCTTTATGTTTCAAACCCGTTGACATGGTTAAGCGCAGATATACCGGTCGTGGGTCATTATTGCCTCATTGCGGTAATCGGATGCGACGGAGATCCAAAACCATCCGGGACCGAAATTACTGCGGCAGTTACAAACTCGACCACCTATATGCAGTATATCCGCGATGTAAATGATATCACCTATCGAAATATGAACGTTATAGATGATATTCCGGCGCCTCCTCCCCCGGCACCTGCCCCAGCTCCGGGTTCCGATGCCCCTGCACCGCCACCCGAACCAGCTGGCACCCCGGACGGTAAAGACCCATATGGATTTTTACCATTGCCCTTTGTATTTGCCGGGATGGCAAACCCGAATACAAGAACACCAATGCAATTAGAGATGCATTTGAACCTTCCGAAAGGATCGCGAGCTTTTCTTGAAGTTCCACTGAATTTAGTCGAGCCTGAAAAGGTGGAATACACAAGACAACGAATTATGGTCTATGCAGAGAAGCAATATGAAATAATTCGAGACCAAAACATCAAACCAAAGTTTAATATTATTAAGATCGACAGGAAACGAAAAGTAGCCTGGATCTTTTTAAATCCTCATCAAGTGAACAGTTTTGACAATTTGGCAGTTGCGGCGGAAGTTAAGTATAACTTAAGACTATTTCTTCAAATTCCCAAGGAGTTTATAAATAACAGATACAAAGCTTATGCGGTCCAATTGGTTGGCGGCGAAGAACTTGGCCGAGCAGCATGGTTCCTCGGGCGTGGATGGAGACCACCTAAAAAGCCAGGAATTGTTTACAGATTTTTCAGAAAAGTTATCGATTTTATTTTCATGCAAAAAAAAAGGCCACGATACCTTATTAAATATTAATGCTGAAAAGGGGAAAAGCTGGATTTTTATTCTGTGCGTTTTTCCCCTTTTCCCTGGCGGAGGGCGCCTTTTTACAACAAAAAAGGCGCCCTCCGCCACCCAATACGATATTTTCAGAGCATCGAGGTCGGTTCAACACTCTCACAATCGCCGAAAATAAGTATCTTCGCACAGTGTGAGTTAACTATTTGCCCAGTTCTTCCGCAAACCGAACCATTTATAGAATTCAAAATTGCCGAATTGGAAATCAAAACGCCTGCCTGGAGCTTTAATATTATATAAAATTTATCGTTGACAATAACTTCGAAAGACAAATAATGTAGTTATATATTATCGTCTAATGCAAAGAGAAAGACATTGAGGAATTTCATGACAAAAAAAACAGTATCAAAAATCGGGTTAATTATTCTAGTCTCCTATTTCACAATAAACTGTAGTGGAAATGTCGAAGTAACAGTCTCCGCAGAAGACGGGGGCGTTGTTAATAGTTCATCGGGTGCGACTTTAAGCATTCCACCAGGTGCCATGGATGTAAGTACAACGATAGTCATGACCAGTACAGACAAACTGGCGACACAAGATAATGTAACACCCATAGATAATACGTATAACTTTTCTCCCGACGGACATGAATTCAATCTACCTGCAACTCTGGAAATTTGTTACGACCCACAAGAAATTACTTCGCAAGGTTTATCGGAAAACACGGTTTCGGTTTATTATCTTGACCCAAATAACGGCGCGTATGCAAATGTCGGCGGTGAAGTCGATGCCGTTACTCATTGTGTCACGGCATCGGTAGGTCATTTTTCTACCTACCTTATCGCCGCTCGAAATTTAGCGGCGATTAACACGGGGCCGGTAGTCGACAACCCTGTTTTTATGCCAAGTACCGTTTTGGCTGGTCTACCGTTGGCCGTTCGTTCAATAATCACGAGCCTGCAAAACGGCGCCACGACAGGTTCTATTGCATCGGCTTATTTATATTATAGAGTTTCGGGTAGCGGAGCCGCATATACAAAAATACTTTTGAATCCGGAATATGAAAATACAGCCGGGCAATATTACCTGGCCTTTATACCTGCCACATCGGTAACAACTGCGGGTATCGATTATTATATAGATGCGACTGATAATTTGGGTAATGTAACATCAACAACACCTTCGAACATTCCAACGGGATTGATAAAACAAGTCGATTTTACCGTTCCCTTGCAATTTAACCCCGCAGTTTTAGATATAAGCGCGGGTTATAGTAGAATGTTTACCGTAAAAGCAACCCAGACTAACGGAAAAATACACACAATTTACCCCTCAAATTTTACTGTAGCCGGAGGAACAGTTAAGATTGTTTCGACAGGCACCTCGGCAAATCTGCAATTTACCGCTGAAACGCTCGGCCCTGCGACGTTAACCGTAACCAGTGGAGCGCTAACCGGAAGCCCGACGATCAATGTTCATCCGGGTAATTTAGCCAGCATAGCGTTTCTTGATCAGGTTACGAGTATGCCGATCAATGCTGCGGTAGACGTAAGTTCAGGTGGTTCATTTGATTTTGACTTGGTGGGCTATGACAATTATAATAATTATATTAATGTTCTTCCGGTTTTTTCGATCACAAATGCTATCGGAACAGTAGATACTTCGATACCAGGCGTAAACGCGCGGTTTACGGCAAGCAATGTAACTACCCCTATATCGGGGCAAATCGACGCTGATCTAGGTGGTTTGAACAATGCGATATCTATAAATATTATACCAATTGTCGATACTCCTGTATTTACACCCCCGGGGGGAGCATATAGTTCTGTTCAGAATGTTACCATCACAAGTACAACAGGCGCAACCATCTGTTACGATACCGCCGGAGTGACACCAACATGCGACGTTGCGAAAACAGGGTGTGCTGCAGGAACGTTATATACCGCGCCTTTATCCGTTTCTACGGACACCGACATAAAAGCAATCGGTTGCAAAGCTGGTTTTGCCGATTCTTCCGTATCTGCGACAGAATCATATACTTTTGAATACATAAGTTTTAACGTAACGGGTCTTCAAGGAACTTTGGTTTTACAGAACAATGGAAGTAATGATCTTAGTATTTCGTCGGATGGCTTACATTCCTTTACTTTGCCGGTTTCAAATTACGATGTTACAGTGCTCACCCACCCTGCTACACCTTCACAAACATGTTCGGTTGTGAATGGCAACGGTACGTTTAATGTAGGCGATACAGTATCCATATGGATTAACTGTGTAACCAATACTTATGCCGCAGGTGGTTCGTTAAAAGTCGGGGATATGCCTTTGGATTTTACTTTACCCCTGTATAATGGCTTTGGAGCAACATATGAATTTTCACAAGCCGCTTATCCAAATAAAGTTACACTATTATCGTTTGTAGATATAGATGTTTTTAATATCGACCCTAATAATAGTTGGGCATGGCTATCCCATATACAGAATATAAGAAGCGTATTGGGTACAAGCGTAGATTATATCGCCGTAATATTTAATTCCCAGGGTAGCGTAACAGATACAAATATAACCAATAAACTCGTTGCAAACCCGGTTGACATTACCGGCTTAACTTTACTAAGAGACAACACCTGGCTCTCTTCCATCGCAAAAATCTACACTGACGGCTTCCAAACAATCAACGACCCCTCCTTTACCGGCGGAGTAATTGCCGATACCTGGACCTACATTATCTCGGAAGATTATTACATCACCGACAAATGGCATAAAAATACAACCGCAAACAACGAACCCATATCATTTAACAAATTTTACGCAGATGCGCCTTACGACGCCGTTCCTTTTAACAGCGCTGATTTTGCAAACGCAGAGGCGTATTTAAAAAAGAGGTTAACCAACCTTCTGGCTCCGCCTACAATTTTAAGCGCCAACCCGGTCGGTGGGGCCACAGTGAATGGGCTGACCAGGGTCGAGATCGTTTTCTCTAAACCCGTCGGCGCGCTTTTAGCGACGCCCTATGGCACCACGCTACTCGACACTTCGCCCATAACTGCGATTTCGAACTACATTTTTACGGGTGGCGGTGTGGGCACTTTGGGTTTTTCAAGGACGAATCCGATTCTTTACGAAAACAGCGGCCTACGTTCAGCCAGTATTGATAATGTGGGTGCCATAGAAAACATGGCTACGTTTAACTTAACCGGCACTCTGAACCCCGGCGGCGTAGATAATATTATCAACATATTGCTTGGAAGTAATATAACAGATGCTGCCGGTAATCCGCTTATACTGAATCAAGTAATCTACAACGCGAATTGATTTTGGGTAATAACATAACAGGCAGCTAGGGAAACACGCTTGTTGTGAACGGGTTAACCTACTCGGCAAATTAAAAACACTTGCTGCTGGTTACGATTTCACCTTTGCACTCTATATTCTGATATGCATCAATAGAAAGTCGCTTATTTAGCAACACACAACTTCCATAAGGCGCTTACCTCAGAAAGTAGCATAAAAAGTAAAATGGCTTTTTATGAAACAAAAAGGAATCGGAAGATTTTTTTGCAAGGGGAAAAGCAGGTACCATACACCACACGTTTTTAACCTTTTCCCTCGCTGCATAATTTCTTCAAAATTATTTCGCTACCCAATACGATATTTTCTATGTGTCGTATGACGCCAGTTTTTTCGGTTCGCCAGGGGCATTATGCAACAATCCGGAGAATTGCCAAAACAACAAAATCAAATATAATGTCCTGAACGGTATGAATAAATTATAATAACACTACTACACATAAAAACAAACTCAAAAGCTGTTATTCTTTTTTCAGCATTCTTGCTTATGAACTGCGCGCAGTTGAGCAATTTAAAAACAACCAAACCCCTGGGTTATAGTGAAAATGGGAAACACCAAAACATGGCAATGCTCTCGCTTGACGGTGCAATAGTCGAAGGAGGTGTCCCGCCTTTACAGATTATAAAAATCGAATGCAGTTGGAACTTCGGTTAAACTTGCCGAAAGGGTCGCGGGTATTTCTGGAGGTTCCGTTAAACCTGGTTTACCCGGTTGAACGAAACGTACCGTGCAAAGAATAGCCTCGAAAACGGCGAAGAACTCGGACGCGTGACCTGGTTTATCGAACAAAGTTGGCGACCCCCCAAAAAACCGAGAATATTCTACAGGTTTTTTCGCAAGATTCTCGACTTTGTGTTTATTCAAAAAGAGAGACCACGGTATGAAATAAAATACTAAAAGAAAAGGTTGGCGAAGCCCCCCTGGAATCACGGGGGCAGCGTTTGCCAGACATTAAATCTTTATTTCAACTTGTATCATTTCGTATTCAGTAGGCAATTCGCTATTCCCATCAGCTATTTACTTTGTTTCTTATCTTTTCCTTTTTCAAGCGGTAAAATTCTTTCAATACCTACTATATATTTCAAGTCCATAATCCTGCTTTTTACGAGTTTATCAAAATCTTCTTTGGATAACTTATACTCAATAATGTATTTGGAGAAAACATCAGCTCCGTAGGTTAAGATAACCGGGGCTACATTGGCACTGCTTTTTAAGGTTATCAAACTTTCATCTTCCAGACGCAATGTCGTGATTGTCCCTTTTGCCACTTTATGCTTATAGTTCCCTGAAAAAGACGGTTCAAATTTAAAAACATATTTTCCATCGGTGGAACGTAATCCTATAAAGTATCCGGCAGTTTTAGTTTGGATTAATACCTTTTGTCCAATGGTAACCTTTCCGGTAACGGGATCCTTTGTTTCTTCCAACTTGCATTTTGCAGCGTATATTACCCCAGAGACCAGGGTGAAAACTACAGCTATTAAAAATATTTTCTTCATTATTGTACCTCTACAGAAAGGTTTGATGAGAAGTTGAATTGTCAACAATAATAAGGGCACCTCTAAAAACTTCGTTTTTACGGCGCCCTAGGGGCACAAAGGCCGATAAAACCCACTTTTTTTGCAAAAAAATAGGTTTTTAGAGGTGCCCTTAAACTAATGTATTTATCACAAATGGGGAATTTCCGTGTTCGGCATGGGAACGGGTGGGTAATTTCCAAGAAATCTCTGAATCTCAGAAACAAGAAGGGAATATAGGAGCCATAATTTATCTTTATCCATCGATAAAAGAAAAGTGAGCGCATCGTGGCAAGGTAAATCTGTAACGTTAAGGTAAAATCGGCCCAAGGTAGGCCGTGCGTAAAGCGACCGAG
>JBEQLE010000044.1:0-35231 GCA_040326155.1 Leptospirales bacterium
TTCGTAATCTTGCTCGTTATAAGCTTTCAAAGATTTCTGGTAATACTCTTCAATATATTCAGGTGAAGCATTATTAAGTTCATCTACAGCATATGCGCCGCCAACAATAATCAGTGACCAAAATACAAATGAAAATATCTTTTTTAAAGGTACTTGTCGTAACACTAAAGCAAGAGAAATCTTGGTTTCAGAGTGTCAATAATATTATCGTGTGTTTTTTTCCCGCAAAAACTGAAAACCTTTATAAAGGGCAAGTCTGCCCCTCCGCCGCACACGGTTGCGGCTGACCCCGACGTATAAAACAAAACGCCGCACGCGACACCTCTCTTGACAAATGGAAATTCCGTCTAAACTCTTACCCGTTTTCTTCCGAAAAGTATACTAATGAAAAGAAATTATCTTTTACTTATTATTATACCGCTGTTTTTAGTAAATTGTGCATCTGGCCCGCAGTTTCGGCCATATGAAGGGTATCGTTATCGTCCTCACAATTCTGACTCTTCTACTTTTACCGACCCTCGGCAAACTCGAAATCGGGCAATCGGAAACGGGAAGTCGGTAAGGGTTGAAATTTACCGAGGCCCGCCAACTACGGTAAATATTTCAGGGTATCAATTTACTGGAATTAAGGGTGATGTGAAAAAAGGGTCTGGAAAGTTTACGCCTGCCTCTTCGGGACAACTGGTATCTAAGACAGGTCAGTTTCAATTTAACGGTAAAACGTATCCCGGTACGCTTACGGTTCACAACGCTGGCAAGGTATATGTTTATGTAAATAATGTACCCATATCTGAATACTTAATTTCTGTAATAAGTCATGAGATGAGCCCCTCCTGGCCGGTTGAAACGTTGAAAGCGCAAGCCATTACAGCTAGAACTTACGTAATGAAAAAGATGGAGCGTAATGCAAAACTAAAATATGACATTGGCTCAACCACATATGACCAGGTGTACGGTGGTTTTGTCAGCGACCCCAAAAATGCAAAACGGGCAGTGGAAGAGACAAAAGGAATGGTCATTACATACGAAGGGAAATTGGCCGAGGTTTTTTATCACTCTGATTGTGGAGGCGAGACTGCGGCGGCTTCGGAAGTCTGGAATCATGATTTTCCATACCTTGTTCGAAAGCGGTGTGAGTTTAAAGATTCACCGGAATATTCATGGGAGGTTACCTATTCGAAAAGCCATATTGAAAAGGCTTTTGGAATCTCTTTTATAACAAGCATTGTAATTTCTCAAAGGACGCCTTCGAAGAGGGTAAAATTGCTGGTAATCAATTCACGTCGTGGGAAAAAGTCGATTACGGCTTCTCTGTTTCGAGCAAAACTGGGTTCGACTAAAATTCGCTCGACTCGTTTTGCCATTCGCCAAAGCGGTTCAAACTTTGTTGTCCGCGGCAGGGGTTATGGACACGGGGTTGGTCTTTGCCAATGGTGCGCTAAAATAATGGTCGAAAAACAGTCTATGAACCATCGAAGTATTTTAAGGTTCTTTTTTCCCGGAACAAAAATTCAATTGTGGCGTGAGTCGGTCAGAAAAAGGTGATTTCGTCTTCGTCGGACTTATCTTTTTCAATGTTGAAAATATTAGAATCGCCTTTGATGTCGTGCATATCCATGCCTTGCATTAGCCGTTGAATATTAACAAGGTGCTGGTTAATTTGGTCCATCTGCTGTGAAATGATATCGAAATTTTGACTGTCTATAGTCAATACATGTCTAATCGTTTTTTTGATTTCATCGATTTCCCCGCCAGTGCTGGGAACATCGGAGCCTAGTTTGTCAATTACAGGCAAGAGGTCTGCAAGTTTAGACACCATGCTTTCTCCGGTATTGTTCAAACTGCCTTGTGTAAAGCCGAGCTTTGCAATAACTCCATGATCGTCCATCATGTTCCGTATGACTCTTCGTCCCCGGTTCATTTCTGTTTCAACCATTGTGTTAGTACTTCGTAGTCTGGAAGATAGAACCTTAGACGCTCCTTTATAAAAAGCGGCAGAGAATACAAAATTTTCAGATAACACTTTTTGAAAGGATTTTCGGTCGCATAATAGTAAAACGGAATCTTCGGCGGCTTGTAGAGAAGCCGAGGAATTTTCATTTTCGAGAAGTGACATTTCACCAAAGGTGCTGCCGGTATCGAGGGTGGTTATCAGAACTTCAAAATCAGCGGCAAAAACATTCACGCTACCTTCGGCGATCAGGAAAAAACCGGGAACAGGGTCTTCCAGGTTTAATATCATATCATCTTTTCGAACCCTTACAATGGAAAAGGTGTTTACCAGATCTTTCGCGTAGGAAGGCGCTATGTCTGCGAAAAAAGGTACATCCGTTAATTTTATTTTATATTGCATTATCTGCCATTGTTGATTGGTTTTTTTACTTTGCAAGCAATCTTTTACTAGTTCGGTATTTTTTTATCTAAACTATTAGACGTTCTAATCTCCAATATTTAGTCCATATTAAAAAAATTATACGTTTTCATTCAATGCCTTTTGAATACGTTCCAGTTTTACCCAGGCTTCATTCGCCACTTTGGAAACTTCTTCGTTGTCTGTCATTTGCATGGCAGCTTTGGGGTTCATAATCGAGACAACAACCTCGCCGGAGTCTTCTTCGCGAACGACCACATTACAAGGCAGCAATACTCCTATATCGGGTTCGGCGTCCATAGCTCGGTTGGCCAGTTCGGGGTTGCAAGCACCGAGTATTAGATAGGGATTTTTATCGAGATCGAGTTTTTTTTTCATGGTTTGTTTAACATCGATCTGGGTTAGTATACCAAATCCTTCGTTAGCAAGGGCGGTTGTAGCTTTTTCAACTACTTCGGAAAAAGTTCCTTTGGGTTTTGCGATTAGTGCATACATTATTAGCTCCAGATTTTGTAAGATAGTCAAATACCATTAATTAGATTTTACTAATGTATCAAGTTTTTTTTAAAGCAACCACTCTTTTTAGAAAAAAGGAAGTTTTTTTTACACTTTGAGTTTTGGTCTGATACAAACTTAATAAAACGGTTCAGGCTTCTGGCGCGGTCGCATTCCGAAGAACGGACTCTGGAATATGCTACCTTTACAATACGTAAATACCAGGGAATTGGGCGGCCATCTCTTTTTAAATCTATTTTTTAAATACTCGATTTCGTATACGCTCTAGAAGGTGGCGAAACAGTTCATACTCTTTAATTTTGAACATAGATGAAAATAAAATGTATACTAGGAAAGCGATTGGAACGGCGATTAAAAGTTGAATTGCGTATCCGTACCCGATTGTGAACGAATGAAGTATATATAAAAAGCCCATAAGAATTGTATTCACCAGGACAATTTTAATAATGTTATTCAGGGAGTTTTTATTAAAGTTGAAATAACCCTGGGTGATGACTATACGAAGGTATATAATAGAACCGACATAGGAGGCCAGCGAGGAACCGAGAGCGAGACCGGCATGATAAATGTATTGCATAAAATAAATACTCATGGATATGTTTAAAACAAGTACAAAAGTGGTTATTATTGCCGGAGTTTTTGAGTTTTTTCGGGCGTACATGGAAGACATGAACAGTTTTTGCATGCTGTAACCTAGAATTCCGGGGGCGTAATATTTCAGGGCTATTGCGGTTGTAGCGGTGGATTGGGCGTCGAATTTTCCCCTTTCAAAAAGCAGGCCTACAATGGGTTCTGCGTATATTATTAGACCCAGAGTGGCGGGTAGTATTAAAAAGAAATTTAATCCGATGGAGGTCCAGAGTGTCTGTTGAAATTCTTCGATTTTATTTTCTTTGTACAGGTTCGATAGTTGTGGTAAGCTTGCCGTAGCTATGGCGACCCCGAAAATTCCCATGGGAAGGTGAATTAATCTATGGGCGTAAGTTAAAGCGGCGACCGCCTCTGGGACCTCTTCTTTCAGACCTGTTGCAAGAAATATATCGATCAGTTGCCCGATCTCCAAGACGGCGGCGCCAAATGCAGCCGGCATCATCATTACAAATAAGGAACGTATGGCTGGGTGTTTTAGATTCAACGATATTTTAGGGGAAAGCCCCATTTTGCGTACTACTCTAATCTGGAATATGAGTTGAATGGCTCCCGCACCGAGAGTTATAATGGAGAATAGATATACCAGAGTTGTTGAGTCGATTTCGGTTCCCATGGAGGCGGCGAACATGGTTCCACCAAAAAAAATAAGGACGACTGTGTTTAATAAAGCGGGCCCCAGACTTGCCGCCCAGAAAACGGAGTGGCTGTACTGTATTCCCATGTAGATGGATGCGAGGCTCATTAAAATAATGTATGGAAAGAGCAAACGTGATAAAGAGATCATCAGCAGGGTTAATTCTGAGCTGCTTTGTGCGTCGTGGTTGAGTAAGGGAATTAAATACGGTATACTTACCCAGGCGATTACATTGAGCAGGACAAGGGCAATGGATATAAAACCAATAATAGCCCCGGAGGCTTCTTTTTCTTCTACGGTATTGCCTCGGTATTTTTCATAGATTGGTACAAATGATTGTGAGAGCGCTCCGTCGGCGACGAGGTTTCGCAACATGTTGGGTATTCGAAAGGCAATGTCGAAGGCAACGGCAAACGGAGAGGTGCCAAAAGCAAATGCCTTTAAAGCTTCTCTGCCAAGGCCCAGGCCGCGAGAGATGATCGTGAAAAAAGAAAAAACAGAGGTGTTTTTTACAGTCTGTTTAGAATGGGTTTTGTCCATGTCTATTTTTGTTGAACCTGGCCAATGGGCTGGTCTACGACAATTTTATTCAAATTCATATCGGCTTTTAAGTTTTGTCCATTTAAACTGTCACCGCCGGGAAAGTATATTTTCACGGGAGCATCTGTATGCAGTTTTTGTGTTTTTTCTTCCCAGACAAGGTGGTTAGTATAGAGTTTACGCCCATTTGGAGAATACACTTTCACTTTATCATCGAGTATCATAATTCTCTTTTTTTGATGCAATACTCCTCTTTCTGATATAATTATGGTTTTCTTGTTTTTTTTATCGAAGTATTCCAGGTTTACCTTATCTAATAGTACGATTCCTGTTTTGTTATTTATATAAGCTCTATCTGAAACGAGGGTCCAGAGAACTCTTTTATCGTTTTTTCCTGTGGCATGAAAGTTTTGAATGACAATATCTGTATTTCCTTTTTCAGGGGGGCCGTCCACTTTTCGAAAACCCGCATCTTCAGTACCGCAATGTAAGCAAAAAAGTAGAAGAAATAGGAAGATAGATTTTGTCACCACGGTGAATATTCGCTTTAGAATTAGCTGGTCAAGGCTTTTCGCCGGAGGTAGCTACGGCGGGTTGTGAGGTGCGAGTATGGGCGCTATGTTGTAGCTAATAACCTCGGAATTTTCCATAGCGGGCCGGGTATTACCAGTAATCGCCGGGTTTGTAGTATATGAATTCGAAGTGTTGATGTTTTATGCCCGTGGTGTGGAATCTCACACCACGGTATATTTTAATACCCAGGCACTTCCACGCCGGACCACTGAACCTGCCATTGCGGTCCCGGGAGCGCCCAATATAGGGAAACTTGCTGACCAAATCATCCAGATACATCGCCAGCGCCAAACGAACCAGATGACTCATCGTACATCCCATTTTGGCAGCGGTAATTCGAATAAACAACTCGTCTTTCCCATATAGACAAAGTCGATGTCTATGCTTCTTCTGACTATTGGCTCTTTCGCCTCGCACCAGCTCATTCAGCTTTGCAATTTTAGCAGAGCGCAACCCCGCATTTTCGCCATCAGGATGAAACTGCCCGTTTCGTTTAATCATCCGAAACACAGCGTATCGGACTACCCAAGAATGGGATCTGAATGTACAGATTGCCACCCATTTTACTTTATTCCAGGACAAAGGAGGTAGCCGAATTTCTAAAACATTGTCAATGGGTATCTTCAATTTTCGATACGTAGATATATTCTTCATATAAGTGTAATAGGCAAAAGTTGGATTTTTTTTCATCTTTAGTTCACAAAAAAATCCTTCGGTTTTTTTATGCCGATTCGTTCGATCTTCCTTTGAAGTTATTTGCAGCCAAAAAGCGTGGTTTTTGAAAACCCGTTCCATGGTATCATATTCGCTCTACCGCAAACTCTGTGTTTGCAAAAATGCTCTTTACATCAGGTTTTCAAGGGCGGCGATACCTTGTGAATGCTCATGTGATTGGGGCCGGGATGGCTGGTTTAACTGTAGCCGTTTCGCTGGCAAAAGTGGGCTATAAAGTTACAATATGGGAGAAAGAGGAACTGCCGTGTGTTTTTGCTTCTTCGCGCAATGCGGCGATTTTTCGGACGTATGAATCTGACCCTGTTATTTCGTATCTGGTAAAGCGTAATTATTTGCATATTTTAAAGGCTCGCAAAGAAGGTGTGGAGCTTTTGAACGAAACTGGTTTGATTGTTGATCCGTTGGAGAACGATTATTATGAAGAGCCTTTTTTGAAAAAGAATCCGGGAGCGGGAAGGTTAAACAGTGAAAAAAGAACTATTGTATTGCCCGGTGGCGGGGAATTTTCGGGACTATACATTTCGGGAAATGGAGTAATCGATATTCATGCGTTGCAGGAGTATTTTTTAAAGCAGGCAAAGGAAAAAGGCGTCGTTCTACATTTTCAAAAAAGGATTATCAGCCTCGTGAAGCAGGGTGACCGGATTGTTCGGTTTCAGTTGAATGGCGACCAGACCGTAGAAATGGAATCAAGTGATATTATTGTAAATGCTTCTGGTTCATGGGCGAGGGATTTGTTTGAAAAAAACGGTTTAGCCGCTGCTCCTCTGGTACCCCATAAACGCCATCTCTATTTTATTAAAACCAAAGATGATATTTCAAATTTACCTGTCATCTGGGATGAAAAGAAAGATATTTACTTTCGTCCAGAAGGGCCGGGTTTTATTGCAACACATTGCGACCAGAGACCCACCGGGGCGGATGATTTTAGCGCCGTAGAGAGTGAAACCGGGAATTTTCTTCGTGCCTTAACCGAGGCTTACCCTTTTTTTAAAGACTACTATATTTCACGTTACTGGGCTTGCCTTCGAACTTTTCCGCTTGATAATTTGCCAATTATTGGTTTCGATAAACATCAAAAAAATGTTCTATGGTTTACCGGGTTCGGGGGCAGGGGAATGAGTATTGCTCTCGCTGCCGGGGAATTTCTGGAACAAAAACTCGAAGACGGAACTATTTACGACGACGTAAAAAATCCACTTTCGCCTTCGAGATTTTATTAACTCCTTGTGCGTCCTTCTAAAGTTCCGCCAGCTCTTTTTCAAGCGCAATGCGAACCAGGTAAGACATGGAGCACCGCATTTTCAGGGCAACCAGTTTTAATTGCAACTTATCTTCCCCAAAAAGGCAAAGCTTGAAACGGTGCATATTTTCAGACGCCTTTGCATGGGTTTTTTCGTAAGGGTCTCTTTCCCGGGTTACCGAGGAACTTTTAACCGGCTTATTATTTACATAAACTTCCGGATTCTTTCGTTTGATCAAACGAAAAAGGGCCTCACGAACCACATCACAATAACCGGTATCGCGCTTTTGCGTTACCATTCTTAACCTGTTCCAGATCTCCCGTTGCAAGCGAATTTCAACAGTGCAACATGCTTCCAGAATACCTTGACTACTTATGTTTTTACTATTCATAACTATGTAATAGGGAAAACCCGCAGATTTTTTCACATTTTGGTAATTTTTTTGAAAAAAGTGCAAATACTGTATGAAATTTGTCTTTTTGATGGTAAATTACCCATCGCTTCCGGGGGGTTGGCGGAAAACGCGAAGCGGTTGCAGCCAAGGGGGTTTGAACTTTTTTGGCAGAGTCGCAAAATTGCGACCCTGCCGATGGAACATAAAAACCATCGCCCCCTTCCAAAACCGCAGGATTTTTTTGTGACTAAGATAATACCACGGAGCGAGCTGGCAAAAACGACGTTTTTTGACAGCTAAAAACTTTAAACTACAATCGAACGGAGCAGCATAAAAAAACCGCAGGATTTTTTTGTGACTAAAAAGATGGTTTTCATGTTATCTTGAAAAACGATATTGAACCCATGGAATATAAAATTGCAGTAATGGCCGGCGACGGAATCGGCCCCGAAGTAATGGAAAGCGCCTTGCAGGTTTTTCACAAGGCGACTCAAAACAGCGATCATACATTTGTACTGGAAACGGCCCTCGTAGGCGGGGCGGCTATTGATGCACACGGGGAAGCTTTGCCAGCCGACGCCCTTGCTCTTTGTGAAAAGTCGGACGCCATTTTATTTGGCTCTGTAGGGGGTCCAAAATGGGAACACTTGCCACCGACAGACCAACCGGAACGAGCGGCTCTTTTGCCGCTTCGCAAACATTTCGAGCTTTTCGCGAACCTGCGACCTGCTATAATTTATCCCGAGTTGAAAGACGCTTCTCCTTTGCGAACCGATCTTGTGGAAAACGGTCTCGATATTCTCATTATGCGAGAACTTACCGGTGATGTTTATTTTGGAGAGCCCAAAGGACGAAAGGGTTCCGGCCCCGAAGAAGAAGCTTTCGACATGATGATATACAAACGTTATGAAATTGAACGCATCGCCCGTATCGCGTTTGAATCGGCCCGTAAACGAAATAATAAAGTTCACAGCATAGACAAAGCAAACGTACTTACTACGATGGTCCTTTGGCGCGAAGTCGTAACCGAAGTACACAAAGATTACCCCGATGTTGAACTGCACCATCTTTATGTCGACAACGCCTCCATGCAACTTATAAAATGGCCGGCCCAGTTTGACGTAATGCTCTGCCCGAACCTTTTTGGCGACATCTTGTCTGACGAAGCCTCCCAGATTACCGGCTCCATTGGAATGCTAGCTTCGGCTTCTTTAGGTTCCCCCGAAAGTAAATGGGGAAAACAAGGAAACTCTTTTGGTCTCTACGAACCCTCCGGCGGTTCCGCCCCCGATATTGCCGGCCAGGGAGTCGCAAACCCCATCGCCCAGATTCTATCGACAGCCCTTATGCTGCGCTACTCCTTTAAAATGGAAGACGAGGCCCAAAAAATAGAAGCCGCTGTAAAAGCCGTAATCGCAGAAGGCGCCAGAACGTTCGACCTTATACAAGGCACAGACAAGGCTGATTCTATCAATACAAAAGAAATTACAGACCTGATTCTAGCTAAAATTTAAAATGTTTGCGGGGAAAAAGAGGTAAATTCTCCATCTCGATTTTTTATTTTCTCCCCGCTACGGCTTTTTTATACAGGCACAATACTTTGTGCCTGTATAAAAAGATCCTCCGCTTCCCCTTTTATACTTTTGGTGGGTCGAGATGTGACTCAATGAATGGATTCTATTTTATTAAAATAAATAGCATATTCTATAGTAATTAATTTATCTTTACATGATACCCTCTAATTGATATCAATGGTTCAATGTTCCAACTTAGAATACATTAGGAGGACACAGATGGATATTCCACAGGATATTTTGAAAGAAATTCAGGTAAAACAGTACAATGCAAATGATTTCATATTCACCGAAGGTGACAAAAGTGACAACTTTCTATATTATGTACTAGATGGAAATGTGAATATCTATCAGAAAATTCATAATAAAAAAGAAAAAATAAATAGCTTAGGCAAAGGCCAATTTTTTGGTGAAATTTCATTAATAGTTAATACTCCGCGTACGGCAGAAGTTCGCTCCGGGATTACTGGCGTTAAGATCGCACTTATTGACAATGATATTTTCTCGATGATTATAAAAAAAGAAGTAAACTTTGTTTACAAATTTTTATTTGAAACGCTAAAGCGATTCTCGGTAATAGAAGATAAATTAATAGCTATGAATAAACCGATACCGATTTTTCTTCAGGAAAAACAAACGTTGAATCTCTTACTTGAAAGTAGAGCTCAAAATGCGAACATCATTAATTATGTCAATAAAACTAGAGAAATCTATGGGTATATCGATAAAATACTATTTGTTGAAGGTGCAGACATGAAGTATCTTAATCATATATTTTTTATTACGGAAGGTAGCATTTCACTGGTTAAACAGATTGATGATAAAGAAGTAGAAGTTTTTGAACTCAATAAAGGTGATTTGTTTGGACTGGAAACTTTTATCAAAGGGAAAAGAAAGTGGGTATATTCCGCTATAGTTAAATCCAGTACCGCAAGGATTATTTTTTTAGACAAGACAATGTTATTAAAAACAGCCAAATTATATCCTGAAATATTTTCGGCTGTATATCACACCATACTTATATATTTTTTACAAGCAGAGAAAACATATAATCAATTATTGGAAGAAGAAGAAATTAATAGTGATTGATTCAACAAGAAATTTTATACAGCATTGACTACTTTGCATGCAAAGTTGTAGTTCCATCAAATTTTTCTGGTAAAACGACTTGAGATATCTTGTTGTTTTCATCATAGTCGAAAAGTTTTTCACATCTTTGAATAAATATCACCAGGCAGTAATCCTTTGAATTCGTTTCATGTAACTTTAAGAATATATCATAAGCCTCCTGAATATGTCCTGCACAGTACAGATTAAAGGCTTTTTCATATTGCTCGCTTTGCAGCAATTTTTCATTATTTTTTTCATCTAAGAGCAACTCATATAAAATAACTGTCTCGGTTTTACCAACAACCCTGACTTTATCAATTATTCTAACAGAATACTTTCTTTTAAATTCTTCCAGATTCCCTATCGTATCCATTGTGTTGTGAGTCAAAAGAACGCTGGTTTTATAGTATTTAGTGAGACTTTCGACACGGGCTGAAAGGTTTACAACATCAGACATAATGGCGCCCTCGAGGCGGTCTTTTTCGCCTATGATTCCTAACATGCATGCTCCGCTATTGATACCAATACCTATATCTATGGGTATATCATTATTTAAAATTCTATCATAATTTAACTTAGCCAGGGAATCTTGCATTTCAACCGCACATTCGATGATATCTGTTACATCCCCCGGAAATGCCGCCATAATGGCATCTCCAATATAGGTGATAATAAATCCGTTGTGTTTTTTTACAATAGGCGCAATGACTTTAAGGTAACTATTTATAAAGGCCATCACTTCCTTTGGGGAAAATTTTTCTGATATCGCACTAAATCCGCGCATATCCGAAAACAATATATGAAAATTCTGCTCAATCGCATCACCCAATTGAACGCTGATTATGTCATCTTTCAAATAACGAATTAGAGCCTTTGGAACGAAACGTTCATAGGCTTCATTGGTTTTCTGCAATTCTATAGTTTTTTGATTAACAAGATCCTCTAAATGGTCGCTGTATTCTTTTAATGCAATATGGGTTTTTACGCGTTCCGTGACGATTGGAATACTAAAAGGTTTCGCAATGTAATCCACCGCCCCTAAAGAAAAACCTTTTTGTTCATCTTCGATTTCACTCATGGCTGTAATAAATATCACGGGTATACCGTTGCTGATTTTATCAGATTTTAATCTTTCGATAACCTCATAACCATCCATGCCTGGCATCATTACATCCAATAATATTAAGTCGGGCTTCTTTTCGGAAGCTGCAATTTTCAGAGCTTTTTGACCATTTAAAGCCACACTGATCCTGTAGGTATCTTTTAGGGCAGAATTTAAGATATCAATATTTTCTGCTGTGTCATCTATAATGAGAATCCTTTTCTTTTCACCCTGCTGAGAAGTTAATTTAGTATTCATTTTTTCCCCCATGAAAGAAGAGCTTCAATAAATACCGGCCAATATCGCCGTGATCAGCCCAAATGGTTTTATACTGCTGTTTCTGCATATTTCTTTTTGAACACTAGAATTTCATCTAATGATGCAAGAAAGGCATCACTCAGTTCCGGATCGAAATGCTGGCCAGATTCTTCCTTGATTAGATTTACGGCTTTCTCAATTGGCCAGGCATCCTTATAGGGACGATCTGTGGTTAATGCATCGAACACATCGGCTATGGCTACGACTCTGCCAACTAATGGAATCTCATCACCGATAAGTCCATGAGGATACCCTTTGCCATTCCACTTTTCGTGATGAGTTAATGCAGCAAGGTGGGCGATTTTCAGTAGTTCTGATTCATGTTCCCCAATAATGCTGGCGCCAAATTCCGGGTGTTTCTTAATAATTTCCCATTCGCCAGCATCAAGTTTGCCGGGTTTGAGCAATACCTTGTCTGGGACACCGATTTTTCCAATATCGTGCATCGGGGCTGCATTAAATATCAGATCGACTTCTTTTTCATCCAGGTTAATTGCTTTGGCAATAATACGGGAGTAGTGGCTCATGCGGATGACGTGCATGCCTGTTTCGTTATCTTTAAATTCTGCCGCTCTGCCCAGCCTGATGATTATTTCCTGACGGGTCTGAATTAATTCTGCCGTACGTTGATTGACCTTTTCTTCAAGCGTTCTGTTTTGATCATACAGGGCGATCTGGGTTTGGACGCGGGCTCGGACGAGGGCAGGGTTAACCGGTTTAGTGATGTAATCTACCGCGCCTAATTCAAAACCCTGAGCTTCGTCTGTGACTTCGCCCTTTGCTGTAACAAAGATAACTGGTAAATTTTTTGTTCTCGGGTCACTCTTGAGTATACGACAAACTTCATATCCATCCATGTCAGGCATCATGATATCCAGCAGTATAAGATCAGGTGTGTTTTCAAAGGCTGAAATCTTTAATGCTCGCTCACCGTTGGTTGCGGCTTTTATTCTGTACTCTGGAGAAAGAATCTCTGTTAATACGTCGATATTTTCTGATGCATCATCAACAACTAGAATCGTCTTCTGATTTTTATTCATTATGATATCCTGCCAACTCAATATTCAATCTGTTGATTTCGTCATTAAATATATTCAGCGCCTTTTCAAAATCGTACTGACGAAGTTCCTTTTCAATCGCTCCAATATCCATAGTAGCTTGAATGCCCGGGTTTTCATCACGGATGATCTCGAGTATATCGGATGCACGCGTATCATCCTCTTGCAAATAAGCTTTCAGTTCTTTCAGCTTTGGCTTTAGTTTCTCCATATCAACTTCTACAACGACCTGATCAGGCGCCGCAACATCTTCAGTTAGAGGCTTTAACGAGTTCAACACTTTATCAAGCTCCCGCTTCATAAGGGTTTTTTCGGCGTCCATATTGCTACTCTGTTGAATTAGATTTTCGCAGGAATTTGCAGCTTTGAACAACGCTTTCGCACCAATATTGCCTGCTACGCCCTTTACGGTATGGGCAATGCGACGAGCTAACTCCATATCTTGATTGGCAATTGCATTTTCGATATTTTCCATCGCGTCATTCTGACTGTCGCGGAACTTTATCAATATTTTTCGATACAACTTTTTATTCCCTGATACTCGGCGTAGTCCATCGTCAATATCAATCCCATCCATTCTTGGAATCCGGATATCCGTAGATGTTGTGTCCGGTTTGTTTGTTTCATTAACGACATTCGTCGTCGGATTCGATGGTATCACCCATTTAGCCAACACATTATATAGTTTTTCAGGTTCAACAGGTTTAGCTACATGGTCTTGCATACCCGCATCCAGGCATTTTTGCCTGTCACCGGACATTACATTGGCGGTCATCGCAATAATAGGGAGTTCCTTAAACCGTTCATCGCTGCGGATAACCCCGGTGGCTTCAAAACCATCCATGACAGGCATCTGCAGATCCATTAAAATGCCATCGAAGGAATCTTTTTCAATAGCCTCTACAGCTTCTTTACCATTATTGGCGATGCTGACGGTGATGTCCGCTTTCTCAAGTAACTCCTGCGCCACCTGCTGATTGATCTCATTATCCTCCACCAGTAACAGATGCGCTCCACGTAGCTGCTTGGAAATTTCGGGCATTTCTTCAACCCTGCTAAGACTCGGCCCACTTTCAATCTCTCTATTGAAGGCATACATGATAGAATCGAACAAGGTGGACTGATTCACAGGCTTCACCAGGTAAGCATTCACTCCAATATCCTGGGCTTGCTTCATCAGCTCTTCACGCCCATAAGCTGATACCATGATGATGGCAGGTTTGTAGTGAAGGGCCTGGTTCTGAAGAATACGTTTTGAGGCCTCGATACCGTTGATGCCAGGCATCTTCCAGTCCATCAACACCAATTTGTAGGGATTATCATCCGAAGCATCTTTCAGCTGTTGAACCGCTTCCTCACCCGAAGCCACTTCATCAGATTCAAATCCGAATAAATCAAGAAAGTTAGCTAAGATTTCACGGGAAGTTGGATTATCATCCACCACCAGAACCCGCATATTCTGCAGGTCATTGGGCACAATTTGTAATTTCCGTTTCACCTCGCTTTTCGCATGATCGAACACAACATTGAAATAGAAAGTACTGCCCTGGCCCAGCTCACTCTCCACCCCGATTTCACCACCCATCGCTTCAACCAGGTGCTTACAGATACTCAAACCGAGGCCGGTACCGCCGTACTTACGTGTGGTGGAACCATCGGCCTGTGAAAATGACTTAAATAGTTTCTTCTGTTGTTTTGCATTCAGGCCAATGCCTGTATCTTTCACCTCAAAACGAAGGTTTATCCGATCTGGACTCTCATCAATCAGACTGACCTTGATGGTTATATCACCCGTATCGGTGAACTTCACGGCATTGTTTGCTAGATTAATTAATACCTGCCCAAGGCGTAGAGGGTCTCCACATAGTGCTGTAGGGATATCGGAAGGAGAAGCGATGAGCAGTTCCAGGTCCTTTTCACTTGCCTTGACATTTACAATAGAACTGAAGTTGTCGAATACGTCATTCAGATCAAAGTCGATCCGCTCCATATCCAGTTTTCCAGCCTCTATCTTGGAGAAATCCAGAATGTCGTTGATGATACCAAGCAAGCTCTTGCCTGAATTATAAACCTTGCTGATATAATCATGTTGTTTGGAATTAAGTTCCGTACCCAGAGCCAAGTGGCTCAGGCCAATAATGGCATTCATCGGCGTGCGAATTTCGTGGGACATATTGGCGAGGAAGTTAGATTTAGCCTTCGTCGCCTCTTCAGCTTCTTCCTTGGCTTGATGAAGTTCCTTTTCGGCCTTCTTGCTCTCGGTAATATCGTAGGCGCTACCCAGGAATGAGACAACAGCGCCCTTGTCATCCATGATTGGAGAGGCGTTGGACATCTGCCAGCGATACGTCCCATCTTTATGCATTACACGATATTGAATGTTAGTTGCTTTTACATTGGCCGTAACTACTTTTTCTTGCGCTTTGGCGCAGATGGAAATATCATCAGGATGAACAAAAGGCATGAATGACTTACCTTCGACTTCGTTAAGATTATGCCCCAGAATCTCGGTCCAGTTGGGGGAGACATACGTGAACTCACCATCCACGTTCAGTATGTAGGTAATATTATTTGCGTTCTCAATAAGGATGCGGTGCTTCTCTTCACTTTCCTTGAGCTCTTTCGTGCGCTCTTCAACCTTGTTCTCCAGATTATCATGGGCTTGCTTCAAAACACGGTTGGCGTTGCGCCCTAACCAAATAAATAGACCCGCAAGAATAAGCGCGACCAAAACAGTCACGACAAGTACGAGTAAAACCGCAAAACGGATGGACTTAAACATCTGCATCGCTTCGTCTTGATCAACTTCAGTCGCCATACCTATACCGAGCTTATCATCCCACAACCACGCGCCTATCACAGTAACGCCACGGTAGTCCCGGTATCCTTCTAAATTGCTTCCATCGTTTCCGGAAATAGCATTGGCAGCCATCAGAGTGAACGGCAGAGCGCTCATGTCCGCAGGCTTTGGATGCCCTTCAAATAGATTCCCTCCGGGATCTCGAGCGTAAATATTTAGCGCGCTATCTTGGTTATTTTCAATGAGGCCTATTTCTCTCAGTTGAACATCGAAGCGACTGCTGGCAATGATTAAGCCACTCTTATCAATGGCATAGGTTTCCCCTGAATCACCGAAACGTCCCATCTGGGTGAATTTTGTAAAACTTTTACTGGGATCCAGACGAATACTCAATGCAGCAATTACTTCATGAGCACTATTCTTAATAGGCGCCAAAAAGAACATGGTTGGCTGAGAAGATATTTTTTTTCCGTTTTCATTTTTTAAAGCGACATCGGATACAATCGGTGGAATGAGAACCGTTTCACCCTGTAAAACCCTCTTGAAAAGATCGGGACGTTGCTTGGCAATTAGATTGGTGGTACCGATATTAGTATCCCGTCGGGAAGCGATGGAAATCCCGTCCGGCGCGATGATAAAAAAACCCTGCTGTTCGATTCTTTCCATTTCTTTAGCCATGTGGCTCCTGATAAGAGCAAGTGGCCTGCTCCGTAGCAACGCTCTCCGGTTATGTGGGAGTTTGAGTAAATTTTTAGTGATGATATTTAGCCTGGAGCTGTCAGATCTATGATTAATTTTCTCGAAATTATTATCTGCCCAAACGTTAATAATCTCATGTGCAGTATTGAGCATGGATTGTAATTGATCGTCGATCCGGTTGCGTTCATGTTCTTCAGCTTCACCTATGGCAAACCAGGAGACTGAAGCCACGATAAATAAGGATAATATAACAATAACAACAACAACACGCTTTCCCATAGAAGTTTTGTATAGACTCAACTGTCCAACGTCAGGTTGTTTACCCTGTATTCGCGACCAAAAGAAAGTCAACGCAACCAGAGCTCGATTTATCTTCATTAAGTCTATTCTCCTGAATATTCTTTACTGTGTCTGCAAAACAAATTGAATTCTGCCGATTTCAGCAAGCCTGATACTGATGCTATTAAAGCAAAAACCCGATTAGGCTAGATCTCAACAGGGTAATGGCCTATTCGCTCCTATCGAAAGAGCAACAACGACAGCAACCAATACTAATGTATCTTTCATATCCATTTCTATTTCATTAACTCAATTTGTCACTATCATTCATTTTAATCTGGTAATGTCAATAGATTTTATATTACGGATAAGACTTCTCTGCCCATTAGCTCAATCCGGCCTAACCTTTATTTAATTTTCCATTTCATATATTACTATTCTCTTCTAAATTTGCCTGCAGAGACGGATGAATGCTCGATTATCATCATAAGGCCAGATCTTTATATTTTTTCCTTCGCACATCTAAAACAACTGCAAGAGCATCAACAAACTTTGGATTAAACCTTTCTAAAATTATTTAATCGTGGTTGACAATTGGATCAAAATAAAAACTCTACAGATTATAAGAGCATTTTATAATTAGATGGAATGTCTAAAATATTTTTAAAACAACTCTTTGCGCGAGTAATTCGCATAAGTAACCGGAGGTATTAGTATGGCAGACAAGTGTATCCTAATCATCGATGATTCAACGGAATCCATTGATATCTTAGTTGATCTTTTAAAAGAAACCTATAAAATCAAGGCTGCGCCAAATGGCAAGCTGGGCTTGAAGATAGCAGGCTCTCCATCTCCCCCTGATCTTATTATTCTCGATATTGTTATGCCTGAAATGGATGGTTATGAAGTATGTCGGGAACTGAAAGCAAATAACTCAACTAGTGATATTCCGGTTATATTTATGAGTGCCACTAGCGACTCAGATACAATTAAAAAGATAGATGAAGTTGGCGGCGCCGATTTATTTTCAAAGCCTATAGAGCCTGATACTGTGACTTCAATGGTAAAGAAATATTTATCGTAACGTAATCCGTATCGTTAGCTTGCATCTCTTGAGGATCACTGGTTGCATATTTCACCGAATTTCCCTGAAATAGATAATATCGCAGTTATCGGAATAGACCTTACCAAGCGGTCGAACTAAGGTTTTTTTACTGGTATAAAATGGCGAACAGTATTTAATCTGCCCGACCTGTTTCTGATAAATCCATGGCTTCATTTTCAATTTCTTTTAATTTCACTTTCTTTTCCTCTCATCTGATGTACAAGATTTCTAACCAATAATCGTGTTTCTTACTGATTTGTTCAGAAGAATTATTAAGTTGATTTCCCCTTAATCATATCATTATTTTCATTGCTGCGACAAGTGCAAATTTGTGCTTACAACGCAGATTTTAATTTCTACCATATTTCTTTTGATTAATAATCGATATTATGCTTATTAGATCGTTTTTGATATTTATCTTTTGGCGAGCCCGGGAGGGGGTGAGCCTGACAGAATATCAACATTGATTTCGAAAATTATATAGAGTTGATGCGAAAAGTATTATTCAGGGAATTCACATGTTAGCGCACAGAGTGTTTAGGTAAACTTAAATGAGACGCCATCAGGCTCGTGCTAACAATTGGGAAATATTTTTTTAAAATTACGCTTTACCAATTCAGTCCGCAATTTCAATAATAATCAGTGCCAGCGATTGAAAAAAAACACATTGGAAACCTAATTCTACTATGGGTCGCGATTGATTTTATAATGAGCCTGGCATGGGCGCTTCAGATTTCGTATTACTATAATATACCCTATTTTCAGATTCTGGGACCCACCGCCACCAGCGTTTATTGTATTTCGTCCCTTTCACCGCTTTTTGGTACATACACCGGTCATAAGCTTCGAAAACGTCCTGTTGTTGTTCGGTTTTTATATATTGTACCGGCATCAGTTCTTGGCGCGGTTTTGGGTGTTTATTTATCTGAGTTTTTCAATTCGTTTCTATTTGCCAATGTGCAAAAACAACTTGGCAGTAAGATGCAGCAATACACCCTTACAACTTCGATTATTATTTCAATAATTGTTTCGATACTTGCCGCGACCATCGGCGTACTGCTCGAAAGAAACAGAAACTTTAAAAAACGTCTCGAACAACTTGATATTACCCAAATTACAAAAGAACCAAAATTTGTCACATTTAAAAACCGGAATACTCGTAGTAAAATACGAATTGACGATATACAGTATCTGACATCAACAGGGAAGCGCACCGTGCTTCACACGTCCGAAGGCGACATTGAGATTCCTCTTCTGCTAAAAAATGTCGGCATACAGTTGCCGGCAGCTCTTTTTGTTCGCGTTCATAAAAAACACATGGTACATGCAGGTAGAATTGGCGGACTTCGTCACGTGCATGCGGGCGCCTACGAGCTGACTTTAAACGATTCCGACGATTCGATCATTCCCGTTGGCAGAAAATATTTAACAGAAATACAGGCCCTGTTTTCCCAGAACGTTTAAAAACTTCTGCTATTGGTTCCACTTTAGACGTTGTTCATTCCATGAGGCTTGACATACTGAATTTTATTTGTTATAGTCGCTTCATGAAAAAGATTATTTTATTCACAGTGCTGCTTGGTTTATGGAATGCCTCTTTGAACGCTTCGATCATCGTTAAGGTGAAAAATATTCAAGATATCAAGGGAAATTTGATGGTTGCCGTATACCGAAATCAATCGGAACTGGAAAAGCGTATTCAGTTTAAAGAATACAAGTTGAATGTTCAATCTAAAGAAATGACCTTTGAAATCAGCGATGTCGATTCCGGAGAATACATGATCGCCATTTTTCACGACGTTAATTCGAATGAAAAGCTTGAGACAAATTTTTTTGGAATTCCAACTGAGCCATACGGTTTTTCACTTAACCAGATGGGAAGGTTCGGCCCGTCTTTTGAAAAATCGAAGTTTGTTTATGATGGAAAAAGTATAACTCTTGAGATAGTTTTAACAGGAAAATAATATGGGAAAAAAGAAAAAAGTCGCTATTATCGGGGCTGGTATTGCGGGACTCTCTGCGGGTTCGTATCTTGCGCGAAACGGTTTCGACGTAGAAATATTTGAAATGCATGACATTCCAGGTGGGCAATGTACCTCGTGGAAAAACGGAAAATTTACTTTTGATGCCTGCGTTCACTGGCTGATTGGCTCCAAAGAGGGCGAACTTTTTAACGGGATGTGGAAAGAACTCGGGGCTCTCGATAATATCGAAATCATCGATCACGACCGTTATATGAGTGTACACTATCCGGACGGCGAAAAGTTAACATTTTATATCGACGCAGATAAACTCGAAGCCGAGCTGTTGCGATTTTCACCCGAAGACTCCGGCGAGATTCGAAAATTTGTTAAGGTGATTCGTTACATGACAAAGATGAAGATGCTCGAACCTGATGCGGCCTACGCCAAAAAATCTCTTAAAAGCCTGTTTCATTTGATCGGTTTTATCGTCGGCTTTATACCCGTTTACAAATGGTCAAAGATCAGCGCCCGCGAATATGCCGGTAAATTTAAAAAACGTGAATTGTCAGACGCCATTACGAATTTATTTATGCCAGATTTCGCCATGATCTTTATCTTTTTCACTTTTGCCTGGATGAGTCAAAAAAATGCCGGTTACCCAATCGGTGGTTCTTTGAACTTTGCTAAAAACATCGCTAGAAATTGCGAAAAAAACGGAGCCGTTATTCGCTATAAAAGTCGCGTGGTAAAAATATTGACCGAACAAACATTGACCAAACAAGGCGGCAACGATAAGGTCTCCGGAGTCGAACTTGAAAACGGAAACATCATCGAAGCTGATTACGTGATCTCGGCGGCCGACAGTAAAGCCACAATCGATCAAATGCTCGCCGGTAAATATAGCAACCCGAAAATCAAGAAAGCATGGGAAGTGTTGCCCTTATTTGAGCCTCTTTTTTTTATCTCGCTGGGTTTAAACGGCGATTCTGGTACGCCCCCTTCTGTAACCGGTAGTGGCTTAAAATTAAAGCACTCTGTTGATACGGGAAATAAAAAGATCGATTGGGTATTGCTGCACAGTCTGGATTTTGACCCAACGCTTGCGCCCAAAGGAAAAAGCGTCGTCGAAATTTTATGCCTGGCGGACTTTGATTATTGGAACGATCTTAAAAATAGCAACAAAGAGAAATACAAAAAAGAAAAACAGAGAATTGCCAATGAGATTATCGAAAACATCGACCGAGATTTTTTGCCCGGCTTAAAAAACAAGACGAGAAAATCGATATCGCCACACCGACAACATGGGTTCGCTATACCGGCGTTCACCGCGGCGCCTGGGAAGGTTTGCAATTATCAAAAGACGCGATGAAGCTTGGCATGAGTCTACCCAAGCAGCTCGATGGTCTGAACAATTTCTATCTTTGCGGCCAATGGGTCGAAATTGGAGGCGGTCTACCTGCGGCGGCTTTTTCCGGTAAAGGCGTTGCCGCGATGATTGCAAAAAAGGAAGGAAAAAAATACAGGTGACGTTACATCAAATACGAAGTTTTTTTTCAAAACAAACTTTAAACGAAAATCGAATGAGACAACCATAAAAAACCGCAGGATTTTTTTGTAAAAAAATACCACGAAGCGGGTTGTCAAAAACGACGTTTTTTGACAACAAAATACTTCAAACGAGAATCGAACGAAGCGACACAAAAAAACCGAAGGATTTTTTTGTGCACTAAATTAATAATTAAGCTGTGGTTTCTACAGGAGCCTGTTTCATTTCGCATTGCCCTTCGAATACCACGCCGTCGTCAATTTCAAGGTTTGGGGTGCGAATGTTGCCGATTAAGGACGACCCTTCTTTCAATTCGACTTTTTTTGAGGCGATTACATTACCGACAACCTTGCCAAGGACGACTAAATGAACAACGTCGATATGCGCTTCAATGTTAGCAGATCTGTCGACAAGCAATACGTCATTTCCACGAATTTCTCCGGTGAATTTGCCCGAAATCTTCAATGGTTTGCCAAACTCTAGAATGCCATTAAATGAGCTTTTTTCGTGAAAGTTTGTATATACCAGTTTTGTGTTCAGTTTTTCTTTTTTAGCAGCCATAGGTATTATTTTGTAGTCATTGTAAATACCCCATCCCAATCTTCCGGGGGGGGGTTTTCAAGAAAGTGATCGCACCTTTCCACATAAAGCTTCGATGGGCCATCATCAGGTTTTGCATCAAGGGCCGCTTGAAAATGTACCCTGGCTTCAGTCCACTTACGCAGTTTGTACAGCGCGAGACCTTCATTATATTTTTCTAGAACTTGTTCTAATTCCGGTGTCAACATAGGTTAGAATATTAGCAATAATTCCGGTGTCAAGAAGAGATTCTTAGACTTTAGAATAAATTATGAGCATTTAACGTTTGTTTACTCATTGAAATTCTTGTTCAAAATGACTTTTAAACAACTGCTCAAGTTCATCGATTACTTCATCGGCTGCACGCCCCTGCATCATGTGCATTGTCAGTAGCTCCGATGCCGGCCCCATCACCTTTTTTTTTGATATCATCGGATAATTTTTTGAAAGACGTTTCATAGCGTCTATTACACTCTCCTGTTCTGGTCGGGGAATATTAAGTGGTGTTTGCGGTACCGGATCGCTTCCATATTTGTTTTTTAAAAACAGGGCATAATCGATCAACTGGTTTTTACCCTCTTTGTTTAGCTGCTCGTAATGAGCCAGCAATTCTCTTTCTTGTTTATCCACAATTGAATAGTACTGTTTTATTTTAGCTCGTCAAGTATCTTATTTATATTATACTTTAATGGCGTTATTCATTTTAAATAACTTAGGTAAAAAAATAATCTTGTGTACGGGATATGATTTACGCTTCACTTAGTCCAAGCGTATTGTTCCGAAAGCTGATGTAAATGAAAATATGTTATTGCAATTAAAATAACAGGTGGAGTTATGAATCAGAAAAAACGTCACATAGTAAGTGCAAATCATTTAGATAAAAAATTAGTTCATAAACATAAAAATGAAAATGTGTTTATATGTAATTTACGAAGATCACTCCCTTTGACGGTCGATAGTAATGTTTTTCAAAATGATATTCTAGACAAATGTACGGAGCAAGAAAAAGAAATTGTTAATAATTGCTATATTCGAAATGATAAAGACGGCAATTCTGAGAATTTCTGTTTAAAAGGGGTAGAACAGAGTTATTCTGTTCGCATGACCAAAAAGCGCTTGCTGGACAGTAGTGTATCTAAAAAAGATATGCGTTTTTTTCTCAAATTCTACAGGCGAGACAACGCAAAGTCAGCCTATTTATTAAGGGATACCCCTGATGAGGTTGAAATTCTACGGATATCTCGAATAATGGGAGTAAAGAAAAATCTCGTTCCCGAACAACAAAAATCGGTATTGTCTGAGGTGTTCGACCGTCTTAATATTATTGGCAATGAAAGTGTCTTTTATGCAAACATGCTTGTCGATGTTAACCATAGCTATTTTTTTGAACACCCGAATGACCATGTTCCCGGAATGTTGGTTGTCGAAGCCGCTCGGCAAGTGGTCGTTTCATGTACTCACAAATATGGAAAAGTTCCGTTTGAAGGATATAAGTTTATTCTTTCGAATATGGGTGGTAAATTTAAAAGTTATGTAGAGCTGAATTACCCTGTAATATTAAAAATGATACAAACCGAAGTATATGGTTATGACACGGGTATCTGGGCTGATTCTAACTTTGAAATTCACATTTACCAGAGAGAAATAGAAGCCGCAGTCATTATTATTCACGGAAATACGATTACTTCCAGTGTTTTTAAAAGGATACGTTTGTCGAAAGGAAATATCAATCAAAAGTCGTGGTTTATTTTAAAAACCAATATAGAATACAGTGCGGTGCTACGGGATGAAGGAATCAAGAAGATTGAAGCGCGAATTGAGTATATTTCTGAGCATGAGTGTATTTTTCTAATTGAATCAGGTATGGAAAAATTTCGTAAAAAGCCGGAACTTGAGAAGGTAGAATTTTTTATGTATTTTTCAAATATCGGTTTTGTTCACGGCATAGGGGGAATAAAAACTAAAAATCAATTTGGAGACTTCTCTCAGGTCCATGTCCGTTTTGTTGAAATGGATAAAAAGGATAAAAGCAACTTACAGGAAGTTATAAAAAGATATGGTTACCTGGTTGAAGACTGATTTGTTTATAAATCAGTATGGGATGAAATATTGGGCAATTTAAAGTGTTTATCGTTGGTGGCTCTTGATCTTGACGGGGTGGCGCTCCCCGACACTTTCAGTCCCATTATCTATTTGCTGGTTAAAAAGCTGGGTATAGAGTATACCTCCGAGGTCGAACGGAATGTATTTTCCCAACAACGGCAAAAAGCTGCCGCATACCTGAATGATACCTTTAATTTACAAATGAGCAATGACGAGCTTATACGATTATATTTTGAGGAACGATCAGCGTATCTGAAAAATTTTGAGCATGGCCCGGTTCCCGGTTTAAAAGAGTTTCTAGAATGTGTAAAAACGGCGGGTTTAAAAGTGGTTTGCTATGGTGGCCTCGAAAAAGGGCATTTTGATAAGGAAATGGCAGAGTTTACCGAATATTTTGATGGTGAGAAATATATTTGTACAAACGATATTCGTCCCGGAATCAGGCAGATTGTAAACGATTATTATGGCCTGAATTATGAAAATGTGCTGTTTATCGATGATGTTAGTCGAGTTGCAGAAGAAGCAAAAAGTAAAAATGTTCCATTTATCGGCGTACCATCTAATTTTAAACATGGCTTCCAGAGGCAGGATATGCTACGGGTCGGCGTAAAGCATATTGTCTCTTCCATTCGCGAAATAGATTATCGCTTGTTAGAACAAATGGATAATGACGCAGTGACCGGGTTATTATGGAAAAAATAGGAAGACCTGAGGCTTAATAAGGCAGAAAGCAGTCAGGGTTTTTATCTATTTGGAGAAATCTTAAAAAAAAATTGAAATGAGCTCGCCATGGAAAGAAAGCTTGTTTTTTTGAAGAGTATCGCTATTTCGGTACTAGAAATATAGAAATTCTTAAGAAGTGTAGATAAATTGCCTGACAAAAAAGCAATTGACGTATTTAGAGCGGTTAGCTTTTTAAAGATGTAGAATTTAATTATGTTGGAAATTTCGGGTTACACATTAATTGAGAAGCTTCATAAGAGCCAGCAAACGCTGGTTTATCGAGCTATTCGTCAGAAAGATAAAGTTTCAGTTATATTAAAAATCCTGGCATCGAAATATCCGACGGCGCGAGACATCGCCCGTTTGCATCGTGAGTACGATATTATGCAAACGCTTCATATTGATGAAGTGGCACACGCCTATGGAGTGGAACGGGTGAACAACACTTCCATGATTGTATTGGAAGATGTTGGCGGTCAAACTTTAAAAAACATCATTTCATCTCGAAAAATGGACATAAAACTTTTTTTAGAAGTTGCCATTCAGATGACAGAGATTATCGGTAAAATTCACAAAAATAGTATTATACATAAAGATTTAAAGCCTGATAATATCATCTTTAACCAGAAAGACAACACGATAAAAATTATTGATTTTAGTATTTCCTCTTCTTTTCCAAAAGAAAGTAAGCAAAAACGGAGTTTTAACCAGATCGAAGGGACTTTAGCCTATGTCTCCCCGGAACAGACAGGTTGGATGAACCGGTTGGTTGATTATAGAACCGATTTTTATACTCTGGGCATTACCTTTTATCAAATGCTTACCGGAGCTCCTCCTTTTAAGTCAAGCGATCCACTGGAATTGATTCATGCTCATCTGGCAAAACAACCTGAAGATCTTGTAACTATAAATCCCGATGTACCTCAAATTGTTTCAGACTTTGTTATAAAACTGCTTTCTAAAAATGCTGAAGACCGATATAAAACGACCGGCGGCATGAAATTTGATCTGGAAAATTGTCTTAAACAGCTAAACAAAACAGGGTCTATTGAAAAATTTGTTCTTGGTAAAAAAGATATCTCCGATAGATTTCAGATTCCACAAAAACTATATGGCCGAGAGATCGACTTGAAAAAAATTCAAGATGCCTACACTCGCGCTTCGAAAAGAACCGCAGAAATGGTTTTAATCTCAGGTGAACCGGGTGTCGGTAAGTCGGTGTTAGTACAAGAAATGTACAAGCCGGTTGTTCAACGGAATGGTTTTTTTATATCCGGTAAATTTGAACAATATAAAAAAGATATCCCCTATAATGCTTTTATTGCAGCTTTTGAAGATCTTGTAAATCAGGTTTTGACCAGGAATTCTGACCAGATAGACATCTGGAAAGCCAGTATCCTGGAAATTCTTGGAAATAATGCACAAGTCATTACGAATATGGTTCCAAAGCTTGAATTGATAACAGGCAAGCAAACTGATCTGATTGAATTAACATCCGTTGAGTTGCAAAACCGTTTTCACTTGATAGTTCAAAATTTTGTTTCTGTTTTTGCAACCCAGGAAAATCCCCTGGTTATTTTTATTGACGATTTACAATGGGCCGATTCTTCTTCTTTAAAAATTATTGAAATATTAATGACAAATCCTGAATTTCGACATCTTTTATTTATCGGAGCCTATCGGGAAAAGGAAGTCAGCAATAATCTTATACTTGCAAACACATTGAAGAAGATTAAAGAATTTCGTCATAATTACAGTTTATACACGGGGCGAAAATTACCTGTGGAAAATATTAGAGTTGAGGCAATCGGTGTAGATGCTATTTCCGAATTAATTCTTGATACTTTAAGTTGTACAAAAAAAGAGGCTGGTAAACTGGCCGAACTTGTATTGCTGCAGACTGCCGGTAACCCATTTTTTGTAAATCATTTTTTAGTTGCAATTCATAATGATGGTTTAATCTGGTATGAACAGACAAACAACCGTTGGACCTGGGAAATCGATAAAATCAAAAAGAAAGGTTTTACTGACAACGTTATTCAGTTAATGGCTCTCAGTATTGAAAAGGCTTCGGTAGAAACAGCTGAAATCTTACAATTAGCCAGCTGCATCGGCATTCATTTTGACCTTGAAAGTCTTGCTATTTTACAAAAAAAAGATAAAGCAATTGTAAAAGCGGAATTGGCCGAAGCGATTAACGAGGAATTTATTCTGTTAGTTGAAGATGATGAAGTTGATACTGGTAATCTGTATTTCCAGTTTCAACATGATCAGATTCTTTTCACTGCGTATTCTATGATAGAAAATAAGCGCAAGAGAGAGATTCATCTAAAAATTGGACAACTTTTAATTCACAACCTGGCGCAGAAAGAAGATTCAATGTTCTCGGTAACAGGACTGGCATCGATTGGCGATCACGCTTCTAATGAAAATGATTTTAATAAACTGGCCCACTGGATTGAGACTGATATTTTTGCCATCGTAAACCATATAAATATTGCTTTCAGTGAAATTGTTGAAAAGGACGAAAATTTAGGGGTAATTGTTTTAAATCTTTTGGCAGCAAAAAAAGCTAGAAAAAGCGTGGCTTTTGAATCCGCTTTGGATTATTTTAGCATTGCTTTGAAACTACTGTCCAAGAATTTTTGGAAATCTCATTATTTTTTAAGCATACAACTTTATACGGAAGCCGCCGAGTGCGAATATGTAAATGCGAATTTTGCTAGAGCCGAAGAATTATGTCAGGTAATTATAAAACAAGCTCATTCTGTAATTGATAAAGTAAAAGTATTTGAAATTAATATAGCCAGTTTGACCCCTCAAAATAAATTTAAAGAGGCAATTGAGAGCGGGCAAAATGCTCTTATTCAGCTGGGTATAAAAATACCAAAGAAGCCCAACCAGTTTTCACCCTTGCCCGATATAGTTTCGGCATATTTAAAAATGTCTCGTAAAATGGATCGGTTGATTGAGCTGCCGAGAATGGAAGATCCGGAAAAACTTGCGGCTATGAATATCATGGGTGAATTGGTTGCGCCGTCTTTTATTTCTGTTCCTGAGCTTTTCCCGGTATTATCTTTAAAAATGGTTCACCTGACTTTGAAATATGGCCTTACGAACCAGTCCGCATTTGCGTTTGTATCTTTTGGTGTAATTCTGAGTTCAGGGTTGGGGAATTACGAAGGTGGCGATAAAATGGCCAATCTTGCATTGAAAACGCTCAATGTTATTCCGACGGGAACTTATGATTGTAAGGTTTTATTTGCTGCTGGTAACATGATTCGTCATTGGAAACACCCTTTAATCGAAGGGCAGCAGATTCTCGAACGTGGATATAAAAAAGGTCTGGAATCTGGCGATTTGCTATATGCTTCCTATTGTTTAAACTGGTATAATGCTTATAATTACTTGAATCGAATTTATATTCCCGATACGCTAGAAGAGATGAAAAAGCACACGGGAACTCATGAAAAGATAAAGCAACAAGACACGCTTGATTTTTTTAACCTCTGGAGGCAATTCGTCACTATTCTTTCTGAGAATCAAAAATTATCGACAAAGATTAAGGGAGAGTATTTTGACGAAGATACCGATGCAGAAATTTGGATTAAAACAAATAATGATACTGATCTTTTTATATTTTATACGATGAAAGGGGTTTTACACTTTCTGGAAAAGCAACCCCAAAAAGCTATCGATCAATTTGAAAAGGCTCTGCCACGTTCTAGCGGCGCTTTTGGCATGACGATCACTGCTGAGCATAACTTTTTCTATTCATTAGCGCTTATTGCCCTGGCAAGAGACCCTTTGAGTAATCAGAGAAAAAAGTGTATTAAGAAAGCTACCACGAACCAGAAGCAAATGAAGATCTGGGCAGCGAATTCTCCGGTAAATTATAGCCATAAATATAAAATCGTAGAAGCTGAATTGACAGGCTTTTATGGTAATATTAGAGCAATTGTTTTATATGAAAAAGCTATCGCTCTGGCATTAGAACATAAATTCATATTTGAACAAGCTCTGGCAAACGAATTACTATCCGGATTCTATCTGTCCGGTAATAAAACGTTTATTGGGAATGCATATTTACGTGAGAGTTATTATCTTTATTACAAATGGGGCGCATATGCAAAGGTGAATGAGCTCGAAGAAGAATTTCCAGAGTTGCTGACTCGTAAATCTATCACGGGTAGTACCGAAATTATTGCCAGTCCCGATATTACTACCAAAAGTAATTCACAGATGATTGACTTAAAATCTGTTTTGAAAGTTTCCCAGAACCTTTCCAGCGAAATGGACTTGAGCCGCCTGAGCGAGAGGTTGATTTCGATAACAATTGAAAGTGCCGGGGCAGAAAGAGGGTATCTAATACTAAACAGAGACGAAGAGTTGATGATCGAAGCTGAAGGGGACCATGGTAAAGTAAAAGTTATTGAATCTTTGCCTGTTGAAAAGTGTAAAAAGCTTTCTCTGGGTGTTGTTAACTATGTGAATCAGACGAAAGAAAGTGTCGTGATTAATGATACTGCGGTTGAAAATCAGTTTCAGTCCGACCCTTATATTATAAAAGCCAAACCAAAATCGATTTTATGTCTGCCTGTTGTTAAAGTGAACAAACTGCTCGGTATTTTATATCTTGAGAATAATTTATTGGCCAATGTTTTTACGAAAGAAAGACTCGATATTCTAAATTTATTAACCACGCAGGCAATTATTTCGCTGGAAAATGCGATGTATGTTAATAAAATAAAAACAATTAATACTGCGTTGGAAGACGAAATTGTACAGCATAAACATACAGAGGCAGATTTAGTTCAGACCAAAGAGCGTTATGCTTTAGCGGCGCGCGGAGCTAATGATGGGTTGTGGGATTGGGATATTATAAACGATAAAATATATTACTCGCCGCGTTGGAAATTAATGCTCGGCTATAAAGAAAATGAGATTAAAGATTTTCCAAACGAGTGGTTTAGTCGGGTCCATGAAGATGATATTGGAATGTTGCGATCATCCATCGACTCACATCTGGAAGGTATATTACCGCATCTGGAATGTGAATACCGGATGAAACATAAAGATGGACGATACTTATGGATGGTTACTCGCGGACTGGCTGTGAGAGATTCTCATGATGTACCTTACAGAATGGCGGGTTCTCAGACAGAAATTACGAAGCGGAAGCTGGCAGAAGACCAACTCAGGCATGATGCAATGCATGACATGCTGACGGGACTGCCAAACTGGAACTTGTTACTCGACAGGATGAACCATGCAATAAAGAGAAAACAAAAAGAGCCAGATTTCCTGTTTGCCACTCTTTTTATCGACGTAGATCGTTTTAAAGTTATTAACGACAGCCTTGGTCATGAGATTGGGAATCACTTGTTAATTGAATTGTCGGTGAAACTGGAAGCATGTATAGATTCGGAAGATACTGTTGCCAGACTCGGCGGTGATGAGTTTGGTATACTTCTGGAAAGTATTAATGATGTAAATGAAGCCGTACAAATTATTGAAAAAATTCGAGAAGTTTTGAAAGATCCATTTGAAATTAAAGAGCATGAATTGTTTATTACCATCAGTATTGGAATGGTGGTGGGCGTGGCCGATTACAATAAATCAGAAGATATTATACGAGATGCGGACACCGCGATGCACCGTGCCAAATCTCAGGGTCGTAACCGTTATGAATTGTTCGACCAGACTATGCATGCCAATATAATAAGATACATGAACACGGAGAGCGAACTGCGTAAAGCGCTCGAAAGAGATGAGTTTATGGTCTATTACCAACCGATTGTTTCACTTGAAAATGGGAAAATACTCGGAGTGGAAGCCTTGTTGCGTTGGAATCATCCCGGCAGAGAAATTTCATCGCCACTGGAGTTTATACCCGTTGCCGAAGATAGCGGTTTAATTATACCGATTGGAGAGTGGGTTTTATTTGAAGCTTGTCGTCAGGTCAAAAAGTGGGAAACCATGGGTCTTCCACCCATTGAAGTTGCGGTAAATCTCTCAGGAAGGCAGTTTGGTCAAAAGAACCTATTAGGAATGGTCGACAAAGCGCTGGAAGAGACTGGACTGAACCCTCACATGTTGCAATTTGAATTGACCGAAAGTGTGTTAATGGACGATACCTCGCATACGATAGAAATTCTGGAGCAGTTGAAATCGAGAGGAATAATAACTGCAATTGATGACTTTGGAACCGGATACTCTTCCTTGAATTACTTGAAACAATTTCCAGTTCAAAAGTTGAAAATCGACAGGTCCTTTGTACAAAATATGGTGACAAACCCCAATGACGCTGCCTTAATAAAAGCGATTATTGCAATGGGAGAAACAATGAAAATGAGGGTCATAGCCGAGGGAGTTGAAAAACTCGAACAATTATTATTTCTAAAAAGTATAGATTGCCACGAAGTACAAGGTTATTATTTCAGTAAACCTCTTTCGGCAGATAATTTCACGAAACTTTATGAAAAGAAGCAATTTTTCCCGCTGGATTGACGGAAGAAAATCATTTATTTTTGTTTTCAAATATCTTTTCTACCCTTTCCAGAATAAAATTTGGCGCAAAAGGTTTTGTAATCCATCCAGACAAGCCTATGTCTTTGCCAATCGCTTTTTTTTCTTCGTCCCCTTCGACGGTGAGCATAACAAAAGGAATTTCTTTATTTGGCATTTTTTCAAAAACTTCAAGGCCGTTTACTTTCGGCATATTCAAGTCGCATAAAATAAGATCTACCGAACCAGCGTGCTCCAACGCTTCTTCGCCATTAACGGCTTCTATTATTTCATAGTTGCCGGATAAAACAGTCGAAAGGATTTTTCGTGTAACAGGATCATCTTCAGCAATAAGAATTCGTTTCATATATTATCCTATAAATATTCGATATCGCCAATACCGGCTATGTTGGTATTGATAACTTTATTTGATTCGGCAAGGTCTTGCTCTATTAATTCGGTGTCAATCTCAATTGGGTGATAGCTGTTGAGAAATTCTACTTTTCCTCGAACTTTACTTTTAAATTTTTGCACTTTCAAATATTTTTTTGCGGTATCATACGTGGTCTCATCAATTAAAGCATCAACGGCGGCTTTTTTAGTTAAATTTTCAAGACGACTTGCAGTATTTACACAGTCTCCTAAAACCGTACACGTCATTTTGTGTGAATTACCGATATTACCGGAAAACATTGCCCCTGTTGTTACCCCAACTCCATAACGGATAGGGCGACTAAATTTGTGGGTCTCAAATAAATTTCTGATATCGTGAATACATTGCACCGCTCGTATGGCGTCAAAGTCGTAAACAACGGGGTATCCGAATGTTGCCAGAATACCATCACCGAGTATATTGTTTACACTTCCCAGATTTTTATATATAATATCAATAACATGGTTCATGATGTCATTTAACAGGTCTGCGAGTTCAAGCGGAGATATTGTTTCGGCCAGCGCAGTTGAGTCGCGAATATCGAAAAAGAGAACGGTAGCATATGTTTTAATGGCATTGCTTTGCTCATTTTTCATTACATGTTCGGCAATCTCTTCAGAAACAAACTGTTTTAATATGCCTTTTTCCTCTTCAAGTTGTTCCTGATAAGAGTGCATTTTCACCAGATTCGAGACTTTTATCCAGAACTCTATGGGGCGAATTGGTTTATAAATAATATCGTCGGCTCCGTTTTCCAGAGCAAAAATTCCTGTCTCTTCGTTCAAATCGCTTGTCAAGGCGAGCAACACTCCCGAACTTAGAGATTTAATTTTGTTTAGTACATAATTAGGTGAAACCTTAACTTCATCCAGGTCTATCATAATTAAATCGTATTGAGATTTATCTAAAACTTTAAATGCTGTGTCGGTATCGTTTGCGATATCAAACCGGATATCCATTCCACGATTAACACGAAGATACGTTTCGAATTCCTTAATAATCCCTTTTTCAGTCATATTAGAGGAAATAAATAAAGCAGATTTACTCATAGTTATTTATTTTATTTAAATTTAAACCTTATTGTGTTTGTAACCATACGTACTATATCATCGGAATCTTTTCGTCTGAACCCCAGCCTGTAAGCAGAAATTTTTTCCATATGGAGAGTAATAGATACCCGATCGGGTGGTAAAGGATGTGCGACCTAAAGGTCAATAGAATTTACCATCACTTTTCCATCTTTCTGATCGAGAATGCGAATCATTTTATTACCTACATCAATGTGCCAATTCGTTCGATTGGAAAAAATCATAATCTTTCGCAGGTTTTTTCCAGATTTTTCGGCCATCCAGAGGCTATAACTCGGGTTTTTTTTCTCCTTCGGATCAGATATAGTAATAACGAGCAGGCGATTTAACGGAGCGCGTTCGGTAATATTAATATTGTTTTTTTCGGGGAAAGTATGGTTGTGGTTATAGTTTTCCATTTTGTTTTTATCTTTATGGAAAGCCACTTCGAAGTAGATATCGGTTATATGAATAGTTCCGCCGGGACCAAAAAGATAAGACCCTCGGTTGGTTTTGGGATCAAATATAAAAAGGTTATCCATGGGATAGTTTTTTGCTTTTTCCAGTGAATAAGCAAACTCGTCATCAGAAAATACTGATCGATAATATAATCCCGTAGCCGGATCGTAAGTGTCGATATTGAAATTCCGAGAATTTTCACTAAGCGGCGCTATCGATGTTGTTATCAGCGCAAGCAGCATTATGGTAAAATATTTATTAAGATGTTTCATGTAAACCTCGTAGATTTCGGATATACTATAAAAGTTAACCACTAAGACCAGTGGTTTTTTAGTTATGAGGATCGTAAATTATTTACTAATCGGTGGGTACACAATCGAGTAGGCGAATTCAGGGTTTTCTATTATACCCCAGAAGTTTTATATATTTGTGAAATTTTTTTTCGAGTTGAAGGTATTTCTCTTCCGGAAACTTGTGTGTAGTCGGCTTAAAACTGTTTTCCTTGTCTACAAGCTCTACAATTGATTTTTCAGCTAAGTTAAAACCGGGAATGTTGAGCTTTTTATATATATGTTTTACTGTTTCATATTTTTTGTTAATAAAGTCTTCATAACGAATTTCAATTAAATTTTTCTTGGGGATGTTTTTGCTTCCACGCTGGTAATGGTCCATTGTTAATTCGTAAAAATCAAAGATCGCATCTTCTGTATCTTGTTTTCCAAATCGTTGTACACTTACGTGTTGTTCCGCTTTCTCAAACACTCTACATGATGAAGAGTACACATATATCGGATTTCGATAGATATAAATGAATTTCGCATTGGGGAACATTTCTAATAAAGTGTTTATACGGGCCGTACTAGATGGGTTTTTCAGTAATAATTGCTTTTTCCTTCTTTTGTATAGAATTTTTTTTAACAGGTAAGTATATCTTTTCATCCATTTATCTTTGCTCCCTGGCTCATTGAATTCGATGTGACGTCTATACAATCGGGAACTGGATACAGGAAAAATGAACGACCAGGCCACTGAATATTTGGAACCATGGCTGGCAAGGTATGTATCTTCTTCTTCAGGCATGTCCAAATCGAAAGCTTTATTTGTAACAATTTTTTCTTTAATGTTGAACTTATTGAAAAATCTTTGCAGTAGTGGCTTTACCATTTTTGTAAACGTTCTACTTGCATACGGGAAAATTAAATCAAATACTTTTATATATGCAAATTGTGGGTCTGCCGCCAATAATCTAAACAACAATGTTGTACCACTCCGAGGAAAACCAAGTATAAAAACAGGATCTTTTTCTATTTCTATTTTTCGGATTTTTCTTCCGAAGAAAATTTGTTCTTTTACGTAAGAAATGGATGACCAGAGAAGTTTCAACGTGAGGATCATCAACTTTATAGGTTTTATTCTTAATATGTTATTGATTGTGTTTGGTTTGGGTTTCAACTTTTCCGCCAGATTAACTAATATACGCCGTAAACGATGAGGAAACAAAATAAAACCCGTTTTGTCAAGCACTAAACCGGTAGAGATTTTGTCGTTAAAGTAATTGTGTTCTAAATAGAATTTACCCTGGCCATCCTGAAGAACAGGGAATAACTACTTAATGTATTTCTTTTTTTTATAGGAAAATACTTCACGAACAGCCTGTGTTTGTCCTCCGGTTTTTCCTGGCGAATTTCTTCCGAAAATTTATCAGTTACATAAAGTGTCGCCTCTATGAAGATCTTTATGGCTTTGATTGTTGTAAGTTTATGGGAAGGCGGGATTTTATCATCAAAATTATAATTGCGAAATTCAGCTCCGGTACCTTCCACCAATGTTCTATATTCTTCATGGGAATAAAAAATTATTTCTTCACCTCGTTTTACCAGTTCTTTTATCATAGGTAAAACCGGGTTGGTGTGACCGTGAAAATGAATACTCAGATATATTGCTTTAGACATAAAATTCCCTGTATGATCTTTCCCTGTGAAAAAAGCAATTATATTTCATGGATTCCGCACTTTGTCAATATGAAATGTACTTCTTTAGATTCAAATAATAGGCTCTAGTGCTGTGACTGGATAGATGTTACATTAGCTTATTTTAATATAATCTATCTAGTCACAGCTTAAGTCTACGACCAACCGGTCATAGAC
>JBEQLE010000045.1:0-34298 GCA_040326155.1 Leptospirales bacterium
GGGGTTCGCTCGCTGGTCGGTGCGACTTCTGACGACCGAAGCGACCCGAAGAGGAATCACCCCGAAGGTGAGTAGGGAGCGAATCCGACTCGTCCTGCACCAGCACGGCATCAAGCCGTGGCGGGAAAAAAATGTGGTGCATCCCAAAGGAACTCTCAGCTGAATACATAAAAAGAATGGAAGACATCCTGGACCTTTATGCAAAACCCCTGAACCCCAAAGAGCCTGTTATTTGCCTGGATGAAAAGCCCATTCAATTACACGGCGAAGTCCGAGAACCAATACAAGCAAAATCAGGGAGTTTAATTGGTGCTCGCATGGTGACTCTGGCGGAATGAAAACGTCAGATAAAATCGCCACGTTTACTTTAATAAAAATTTGACAACTTGCAACTAGTTTGATTACTCTATCACCATATTATGAAAAACTTTGAATATGAATCTAATATGCAAGAATGGTTGAGTAAAGAGTTTCACGACAATAATTGTTTAGGTGATTTAATAATAAATCATGAATATTTGACACAATACACTACTGACTCAAATCAGAAAAAAAGGATTTTAGAAAGTTATAAAAACTCCATCAAGTCCCTCTACATAAATGAAGTAATCAGTGAAAACAAAAATATTTCATTGAATTCAAGGGAAATTTTAAAACCTGATTTCTTATTATATGCACTTGAAACAGAAAGTATTGTAATTGTTGAACTGAAAAATATTGAAAACTCAACCCGTGAAGCAGGTACTGAGATCGGTGCGTATTCTAGTGAGATAAAAAGTTATATTCCATTTATTTCAGATGGCGATATTGTCAATGTTATCATTTCAGAATATTGGCCCACGTTGTTAAGACATTATATCTTTCATGAAATATTTTGGTTGCGGAAAAATATCATATGTTTGCAACCTACGACCGAGGAACCGGAACAAATGTTAAAAATGGTTGATATTGATATAATCGCAACCGATGATTTACTTTTGAAAATAAGCGATCAACATTTAGGAGGTTATTGTATATGCCTTTATGATATGGATTTATACAAAAATCCTGCAAACAAAACAAAATTTGATCCGTATATTCGCCAAATGCAAGCAGCAACATTATCTATGTCAAAAATTGGGAATTTGCATAATAATCACGGTTTTGCATTTTTATGGAAAGATCATTCAAAAAATAGTCTCGCACCCTATATTATAACAGTTGTTAACTTTGCCCCATTTCGGACATTAGAGCGATTTTTACACACAAAAGATTATTCACCTAATGAATTGAGCGAGAAATTGATAGAACTGGTACAAGAATATAATCCAACAGGTCATGGACAATCCTTGGAAAACATTAGTGCCCATGGTGAAAAATTTCTAAAACATTTTTGCACACCGCGATGTGAAGAATTTCATTTGTGGAGTGAACTCAAAAAAATTATGAACAATCGGGCCGAATACATTTCTTTTTATGGCTGGGGTTTGTTTGATGAATTATACACAAAAAAATTAGCTGAGGTAATGCAAAATGGAAATACTACCATCAGCTTTTCAGATCCTGATTTGGGTTGGGAAATAATCAATGAACTGATTGATGATAAATATTATTATTTTGATCTCATGTATTATAATATGAAAGAGGAAGATTGAAAATATTTACTATTCTGGTGAGTTGGAAGATCCCCAAATTCTGTCGAGTAGCCCGCAGGAGCTTCGAACGTACCACTAGCGGAAGCAAGCAGAGCGACGTGATGCCTGAGTTTGCGAACGAAACTTCGTCCTTACGCACCAAAACTGGTTTACTCCCGAACAGATAAGGGAGTATGAAGATCTTTCACCTTCCGGGTAAATCACACTCTTCTTGGCATACCGTGGTTTGAGCATCATAAAAAATTAATTGACATTCCAAATAAATTATATGGAATTTTGTATAATATGGTAATCTCTGTTAAGTTCAGGGTAACTATATATTAAAATGTTAGCTTCCAGGGTTCAATGAAGAAATTTCTTAAAAAAGCCGCAAGTATCATAGTTCTACTTATGCTTGCAGTGGGAGTTCTATTTCTGTATTTGAATAGAGATCAGAAATTAGACTTTGCTTCTATTTTGCCTCAGGAAATAGAACACTGTGGAAATACACTAGGCCCGGAACATACAGAATATGTAGAATTAAGAGTATGGTTCGAATCCAATCAGGGCGGTTGGACAAATACACCGGCTACATATGTACCAGGTAGTACATATACGGGTTCAACGATCTCTGTAAATGTTTTAGAAAATGGGGTAATCGTTAACTATAAGGCTAAACATAATGGCTGGTATCAAGTAAAAAGATTGAAAAAATCCAATGAATTATCAAATACATGCAAAAAAAACGAATAAGAAACTTAGGTAATTTGTAGCCATCCCCTGCGAGGCGGTTCCGAGGATCCCTCGCTCATCTTCCAAACAGTAACGTGCGGGAAAGACTAACATACTTTCATAAACTTCTTTCGTCGCACGTTCTTGATACACAATAATTTATTGACAGTTCGTTATTTGTAACATATTTTGTATTACATGACTACCGTGCGACTCAACAAAGAACTTGAAGATCAAATAGATGCTATCGCTCAGAATGAGCATATTACAAAATCTGATGTAATTAAGAAAGCTCTTGAAAACTATTGTACTACCTTTTATTCTGAAAAGACTCCATACGAAATTGGGAAAGAACTTTTTGGTCGCCAGGGTAGCGGCCGTAAAAACGGCTCTACAAACTATAAAAACATTATTAACAAAATTATACATGAAAAACGCAATCATTGATACAGGCCCAATTGTAGCTCTCTTTGACAAAGATGACAAGTTTCATAAAAATGCCATAACCTTTTTCAAAAGCTTTCATGACAGATTAATAACTACCTGGCCCGTTATTACAGAAGTATCATATATGTTAAATTTTAATATTGATGTACAATGTGCTTTTTTTGAATGGGTAAGGTTGCACGGCATCTCTATTTATGAAATTAGCCCAAATCAAGTTCAATAAATTATTTATCTGATGAAACGGTACTCTCATGTTCCAATGGATTTAGCTGATGCATCTATATTACTATTATCTGAAGAAAAGAAAATTACCGATATAATAACATTTGATTCTGATTACTACATCTATAAATTGGAAAAGAAAAAATCTTTTAACAATTTGATGAGCGGACATTACTGAAATCACGAACTTAGTATAACAAAATTTATTTATTCAGACACTGCTGCGCGCCTTCTTGTTCCGCACCTTATTATACTTCAAAATGATCCTTTCATTTAAAGAGACATTCGATCAATTATTTTTTTCGTAGATGCCCAACCGCTTTTTGTTCGATACCGTACATATACACTTGACAACCAACATCCCTTTGATATATGTACGCAAACGTACAATAAAGGAGTTACTATGAATTTTAAAAAAACTGCGGGGATAATTATTATGATACTGGGAGCATTGCATTTAATGGCACATGCACTTGGACCAAAGTCTGAATCGGATTATGTAATAATTCAAAAAATGCAAGAACATGGAATTAACTTTCTAGGCGAACACACTTTATGGGGCTTTTACACTGCCTTTTCCTTGTCTATGGGAATTCTTTACATGTTTGCAGGTTCTTTGATCATTCTTTCAAAAGATAAATTTGCTTTACTAAGTTGCCTTGTTTTCTTATCAATACTAAGTCTAGTAGCAATATTATACGTTCATGCTCTAGCCTATGGTATGCTATTGATTGCACTGTTGTTCATAGTTTTATCTGTGATAAAGAAGGAATATGCCTAAAACGATTTGTTCCAAAGAAGATTGGCTAAAATTGGGCCTCTTGAGGTTTGCCAAAAGTGGTCCAACTGCTCTAATTATTGAAAAGATGGCTTCAACCTTAGGTTGTGCAAAAACCAGTTTTTACAACTACTTTGGAAATAGAGAAAGGTATATCGATGAAATTATAGAATTTTGGGTGCAATATACGACCCATCATGTGGGAAAAAAACTGAATGAAATAGAGAGTCCTTTAGAAAAATTGAAGTTTTTAACAGAGTACTTGTTTTCAACCAAAGAAATGGAAAACTTTTATTTTTATTTTCGTGAATTGGCAAATGAAAATCCCAATTATCGACGTATCTTAGATGAAAATGAGCTTTATCGAATGAATGCTTTGAGTGATATTCTGCAAACTTTAAACCTTACGAAAGCCAACTCGTTGATGAAGGCTGAAATATATTACGATTATTTTTTCGGCTGGCATGATAGGAATAAACATTTATCCATTACCCCTGGTATTCTGAGAAAGCAATTCAAAATCATATCGAATATATTAGGTGTTCCTATAAATTACTAAATTAAACTTCGACGAACAGACTTTCAGCTGCTCGCACCTGCGTGGGGCCAAATTGAAGCGTTTCACAAGCTCGTTATATAAAACGACCAGAACTATTATTTTTATATCGAAAGAGCTGCAATTTCGTACTATTAACACAAAGTTATACTTGAACATAGTAACCTTATGCATCCCAATGGTTACGGTTCTCTGTTTTTTTATTCTACGTATTAGGTTCAAGATCGCCCTGAAAATATCTTTAATTCATACGGTTTTTATAACCCATAAAAGCAGGAGAATTGATTTCCTTTTCTTTTATAGTCCTTGCAATGCACTAAACGCGTTTTACCAGCATGTATCTCAAGTTTACATTCGACTATCGCGCGGGAATTTTATCGCGCATCTAACACGGTTCCTGACTTACCGCAGGATAAAAAGATTATTATTGACTATTTAGTCACATATTATAGAAAAACCTTATATAATTTATTTGGCCTAATATTGCAATAACCAAGCAGCGGCGTGAATATCAAAAGAAATACAAGCGGGCAAATAGAGGACCGAACAAACGCTTCACTCTAACGCTGAGCTCGCACAAAACTTGAGGTTATTTTTGGGCGGGGGTTTAATTTTATGAAATTACGTGCTAAAGCATTTTTCCTGGGTATTATGTTAGTATTTACAATACTCTCCTGTTCTACGATACAAACAAGTTTAAAACAGTCAGATATTAAGAGAATGGAATCGCTTACAATTCCTATGCAAGGTTTTAATATTCAAATTATAGATACTCGACCTGATGTTACTTCTCGCCTTCTTTTTATACCGGTTATTTCATTCCCGGGGCAACATGATAGAATCTCACCCCGCATTCCAGACGATTTCAAGGAAAATTTAAATAATGTATTGAAAAACATTGTTGTTCCAGGTGAAAAAAAGTACATATTTATTGTATCAATATTAAAGGCATATCAACAATTCGATGCCTCAACCTTTTATGAGAGAGAATATATTTATATTGAGCTACAAACTGAGTTAATCGACGAAGAAAATAATGTTAGAATTGATATTTCAAAAACTGAATACTGGTTAGATTTCCGGTCTATTGATGCATCACATGAACACATTAATGAATTATTTTCAAAAGCTTTAGTACTCACTTTTTCTAAAACATTGACTCAATTAAATCCTGCATTCAATGACGAAGTGCAATTTTTTTAGCCTCTAAAGGTGTTCGAAAAATAAGTGCAAAAAATTAAAGATCAAAGACAACCCCTATATTAAAGGTGTTTCGAAAACAGCGTTTGAGCTTAAACGACGTTGCCGATGTGCAGAGACACTGGTGTCGACAAGAAGGGTAGATCAGGAACTTCCCCCGCAAAATTTCACGATACCCGATTCTTATTAATTAATTTCCCGGATACAAATTTATGTATCAAGCTAGAGATGAGCGTTTGATACGGAATTCCTTCGTCGATCGCTATATTTTGTACCGATTTCCATTCACCTTCTTCAAAGGAGTTTAAAATCTCTTTTTCATGTTTTTTTAATTTAGGTTTCGCTGCCATAATCTTCCTCCTTTAAGTAGTCCCGCTTAGATTCCCCATACAAAATATTTCATTGACAAAATGTTGATAACTGTCGTAGCATGAGCTATATGAAAAAAAATATAATTCAGATATTTTTCATTTTATTTGTCTCAATGCAGATTTCTTCAATTGAAAAGAAAGAGATTAAAAAAGAAATTGAAAAAAAACTAATTTATTCATTACAAAATGGTGAACAAATAGGAACTTTTACAAATCGATGGGATTCTAGTAATATTATTTTAAATGATCAAGTCGTTTTATCTATTGATCGTGATGAAGAAGGTTACAAACAATCTCGATTTATTCTTATTAATGGAAAAGAATATGGGCCATATGTAGATACATTTGTAGTACAATTTACTAACAATGGAAAAGAATGGAATTTTATCGCACTAAAACAAAGGGGATATTTTGTTATTTTCAGTGATGGCAAAGAACTTGGACCATATGAATATGCAAATTATTTTAGCATTAGCCCGGATGGTAGAAATTGGGCTTTTATCGCTAGAAAATTAGATGGTCAATATTATGTTATTTTTAAAAATGAAAAAGAATACGGTCCTTATATGGATGCAAGACCTGTAACATTTAGTTTAAATAATGATGCATGGGCTTTTAACGCGTTGAAACCAGATGGTAAATATTATGCTATATTCAATGATGGTAAAGAGTATGGACCATATAAAAGTTCACATTATTTCGCGTTTAGTCTAGACAGCAAAAAGTGGGCTTTTAGCGCTGAAAAATTAGATGGAAAATATTATGTTATTTTTAATGATAGCAAAGAATATGGACCATATGAAAGTCAAATATTTGTTCAATTTTATAGAAAAAGTAATAAGTGGTTTTTTTGGGCTAAAAAATTAGGTGGAAACTATTCTATTATCTTCAATGATGGCAAAGAATACGGGCCGTATAAAAAGAAAGGATATCTAAGTCTTAGACTAGGCGGCAAACAGTGGGCTTTTATCGCGGAAAAACTAGATGGAAAATCTTATGTTATTTTCAATGATGGCAAAGAATATGGACCGTATAAAAGTATAATGGATCTTAAATTCAATAAATATAATAAACAGTGGGTTTTTTTTGCTGAAAAATTAGGTAAAAAATATGACTATTATTTTATTTTCAATGATGGCAAAGAATATGGGGTGTTTCAACACTGGAGTTTTCAGGTTATTTTCAGCGATAATAGTAAAGATTGGGCAATTTTTAAATATTACAGAAATGATGACAATTATTTTAGTATTATCTTCAGTGATGGTTATAGATCTAATAGTATTTCTTCATTAAAATTTTCAAACGACAAAGGAAAAAATAAATTTTTCTATTGGCTATTAGAAGAAAATCGAAAAATCTATTTAATGAAAAAATGGATTGATTAAAAGTTCAAGCTGAAATAATCTATAAAGGTTTCTATGTCTACAATATAAACAATGGCTGATTGAGGCATATGAGAAACACCAATTAGCTATTTTATGTTTTGCTGTCGAGTAGCTCGCAGGAACTTCCCCCCGCAAAATTTCACGATACCCGACTCTTATCAATTAATTTCCCGGATACAAATTTATGTATCAAGCTAGAGATGAGCGTTTGATACGGAATTCCTTCGTCTATCGCTATATTTTGAATCGATTCTAAATCCTTTTCATTAATTCTGATATTGATTCTCTTATCTTTTCTTAAAGTATTTTTGGCATAGTTAGAATATTCTTTAATCTTACTATCCAGGTTTTGTACCGATTTCCATTCACCTTCTTCATAGGAGTTTAAAATCTCTTTTTCATGTTTTTTTAATTTAGGTTTCGCTGCCATAATCTTCCTCCTTTAAGTAGTCCCTGGTAGCTTTTCTACTTGGAATAATTGTTTTCAAGAATATTTCGTGATCATTTTCGACAAATGGGACCATGTAAATATATTTATTGATGTTTAGAAGAAAAATTTTCTGGTGTGGATATTTGCTTTTATTTGGATGTTCCATTATATCAACAATCTTTCCAAGCTCTAGATAATGCGTTACAACTTCAAAAGAAATTCCCCTTTCTATTTGTAATTCCTGGTTTTTATCCTTATCCCAGTTAATTTTCTTCACTCATCATAATATACACAATGTGTGCCCATTGTCAACAAATTTTTAAAATTGGCGATTGTAAAAACTGATATTAACTCAGGAAATATTTCCTTGACTAATTACTTCAGGCATTTACTTCTGATGGTCTCTATGATAAGTTTCAGATTAATTCCATTATTATTCATTTTATTTATTGCATTATATAGTTTTGGGGGTTGTTCAAAAAATCATATAAAACATTTGAAAATCTTGCCATCTACCTTGCCAACTCATACAGAAACCGCAAACTCTTGTAATATTAAAACAGTTCAATTCTTTGTTAAATATGGCAGAGACTGTTCATCTGGATTATCTACATGTAAGTTTTTCTATAATATTGAGGGTGAAATTTTGAACAATTCACCAAATTGTCGTTTGCTGGGTTTTCAATTGTCGAAAGGGAATAGATCCATTTTAAAAAATGACAAAGTGAAAATTATGAAGCATGGTTTACCGAAAGGTGTTTTGAACGAAATTGACAAAATCGAAACTCTTCAACTGGTTCCAGTTTGGGAACATAGTGGTTCACCAGGGTCGGACAATCGCTCCTACGATATTATACCGTATTTGTATTCCATTATGTATACTGAAAAATTGTCCCACCCCTGGGGTCTAGATCTAAAAGAATTTATTTTGCAAGATCAGAAGGTGTTGATATTGCAATGGTATCCAAAGTAATACCATTATTATAAACATCCGACAACATCCTTAACCTGCATACGGCAAGTCGAAAATAGAATACGTTACTTTGACAGCGTATTTATTTGTTATTTGAATCTTTATCTGGAGAAGTTTTCTTTTTGGGTTTTTCCGTTTTTGTCGGTTTTTGAATTAGCTCAGAAGCGTCCTTCAATATCTTGTCAGCAATTCCATACTTAATCGCTTCAGGTGCGTTCATCCAGTAATCCCTGTCTGTATCTTCAGCGATTTGTTCAATTGATTTTCCGGTGCTGTCTGATAATATCTGATTTAGCTCTGTACGAGTTTTTTTGATCTCTTCTGCATGTATTTTAATATCAATAGCGGGGGCAACAATCTGACCGGAAATAAGAGGTTGGTGAATCATTACTCTGGCATGTGAAAACATATATCTGTGACCTTTTTCTCCTGCGGAAAATAAAAGCGCTCCCATAGAAGCCGCCATGCCCATGTCTACGGTATATACGGGAGACGAAATCATATTCATTAAATCGAATACAGCCATACCAGACGAGATGACTCCTCCTGGAGAGTTTATAAAAAAGTAAATCGGTTTGCCGGGTTCTTCATTTTCAAGGAACATAAATTTTTCGATTAAATCTTCTGACGATTTATCTTGAACGGCGCCCCATAAGTAGATTTGCCGATTTTTAACAAACTGCTCTTGAATTTTTTCTCGAAACCGACTAGGTTTTACATTTTCTTTATCATTATTTAGTTCATTTGTTTTCATATAATTCCCATTTGTATAGCGTTTGGATGAAAAAGCCAACTAACCTTATACGGTAAACCATTTTATACTTTGACTCGCGTTATTTCCAGTCCCAGCGAGCGCAACCGTTCGTCTATTTTTTCGTATCCCCGATCAACCTGAATAATATTTTGAATATGAGATACACCTTTTGCACCCAGGGCTGCAATTACCAGAGCCATACCGGCGCGAATATCCGGGGAAACAAGCGTCGCCCCATGTAATTCCGATGGGCCGATCACCACCGCTCTATGAGGGTCACACAAAACAATCTTAGCACCCATAGAAATAAGCTTGTCGGTAAAATACAACCGACTTTCAAACATCTTTTCATGAATCAGTATAGTACCATCACACTGCGTTGCCGCAACCAGAGCAATCGAGACCATATCAGCCGGAAAGGCAGGCCACGGAGCATCGTCCAGTTTCGGAATTTCACCATGAACATCGGTCCGTATTTTCATGCTTTGGTTACCTGGCACAATTAAATCGGTTTGCGAGCCGTTCAGTTCATAATCGAATATAATACCAAGTCTTTCAAATACCATTTTGATCATTCGCAAATCGCGCGGATAAACATCTGATATGGTAATTTCACCACCGGTAAGGGCGGCTATAGATATAAAACTTCCAATTTCCAGATAATCGGGACCGATGGTATGATCAGCCGGTTTTAAATTTTCATAACCGTCAATACCATGAATCGTAAGAATATTACTGCCTATACCCTCAATTTTTACACCCTGGGCGATCATAAACCGACATAAGCCCTGCACATGCGGTTCTGAGGCTGCATTTTCAATAATTGTAATTCCCTGTGCGACCGAAGCGGCCATAATTGCATTTTCTGTACCCGTAACCGAAGCTTCGTCCAGCAAAATTTGAGCCCCGCGAAGTTTTTTAGCTTCTATATAGTAACCTGCACGTTCGACGCGAACTGTCGCCCCGAGCGCCTCCATGGCAAGTAAATGAGTATCAATTCTTCTACGGCCGATTTTATCTCCGCCTGGCCTGGGTAGATATATTCGACCCGTCCGGCCTAAAAGAGCCCCCATCAAAGTTACCGAACCACGTATTTGCGAGCTGATTTCTTCAGGAAGATCTTGGGTATGTATATTAGATGAATCTATTCGTAAGTTGTGAAAGTCACCTTTTTTTATCGGAGTTATTTTAACTCCCAGGTGTTCCAGTAATTTTATTAAATGTCGTACGTCTTGAATATCAGGAATATTTTTTATCGTGGCACCTTCCGGGTTCAAAATGGCTGCGCATATTACCGGCAACGCCTCGTTTTTATTACCCTGCGGCTTAACAGTGCCTCTGGCAGGTATTCCACCCTCAATAACAAATTGCTCCATTAGAAAACCGGAAGGTTCAATACATCTCTCATGCCGTACATTCCCGGTGGTTTACCGACAATATACTTTAAAGCATTAATCGCGCCGGAGGCAAACACATCGCGTGACATAGCCTGGTGCTTCAGTTCAATTCGTTCTCCGTTTCCCAGAAAAAATACCGTGTGGTCTCCAACGACATCTCCTCCGCGTAACGCAAAACTGCCTAACTCTTTATCGGGTCTTTCGCCGATAATTCCTTCTCTTCCGTACACAACATCTTTGTTCGTTAAACCGGCTTTTTTAGATATAATTTCTTCCAGCGTTTTAGCCGTACCCGAAGGGGCGTCTTTTTTAAACCTATGGTGTATTTCGCTCATTTCAGTATCAAACCCCAGATTCACCAACGTGCCGGCGGCAAGTTCAGTCAGGGCAAATAACATATTGACACCAATACTCATATTCGAAGCCATTAAAACAGGAATCTCTAAAGATGCTTTTTTTATCGCTGAAGTTTGTTCTTCCGAAAAACCCGTTGTTCCAATGACCAAAGGAATTTTCTTTTCGACGAACAGACCTAAGTATTTATCCATCGCGTTGGGCAATGAAAAGTCGATCACCCCGTCAATATTATGAAGCGCGTCTGGTGAAACTTCACTGATTTTTATTGGTTTTCCATCAGGAAAATAAGATTCATAATTGCCGTCGATAAAATCGGGGTGGGCCGGATTATCAAAACCTACCGCACATTCCATTTCGTCTAATGATGTCGATAAAGCTGCAATCGTACGCCCCATTCTTCCGAGTGCTCCCATCATTCCAAATTTAATCATTATTCGCCTCTAATTCTACAAGTATATTTTCGATGGAACTTTCATGTTGTTTTGAAATTGGCGTCAAGGGAAGACGAAGAACATTTTGGATTTTCTTTTGAACGGACAGTGCGTATTTTACCGGTATCGGGTTAGATTCTAAAAACATGGCTCTCATTAAAGGAAAAAGTTTGTAAAAAATCTTTTTGCTCTCTTCTGTATCTCCGGCAAAGTATTTCGCCGTCATCTGTACTGCCAAAGCGGGATACAAGTTTGAAACAACACTGATGACCCCTTTTCCACCGATAGATAAAATCGGTAAAAGCAGATTATCATCACCCGAAAGCAATGCAAAATTTTCATGCACACTTTCTATAATTTGAGCCATGAAACTTATATCACCAGTCGCTTCTTTTATACCGGCAATGTTTTCATGTCGAGATAATTCAACGATTGTTTCTAACTCTAATTTTATGGAGGTTCGACCCGGTATATTATATAAAATAATAGGTATTTTTGACGAATCAGCTATTTTACAAAAATGCTGTATCATTCCATCTTGGGTGGGTTTATTATAATACGGATTCACAACAAGAGCAAAATCTGCTCCGACTTCAGCCGCAGCCGATGTCAATGTAATGGCCTCTTTCGTAGAGTTTGAACCGGTACCGGCAATTACAGCCATATCGCTTCTTTTCTCTTTCGACCATGTTACAACCTTTGTAATCACATCCAGGTGTTCTTTATGTGTTAACGTGGGACTTTCCCCGGTTGTTCCACAGGGAACTATTCCGGCAACTCCCGCGTCTGCCTGTTCGTGAATCAGCTTTTTCAAAGCTTCATAATCGATTTCCTCGGAAGCTGTGAACGGGGTTACAATTGCGGTATACGTACCTTTTAAACGCATTTGCACAAATTCGAACAAAAAGACACGTTGTCTATGAAAAAATATTTACAAGAACGGTCATTATTCTTCTAGGTAAACATAGATAAATGCCGATTATAAGATGAGAGAAAAACAATATGTTAAAAAACAAAAGAATACAGACTTTATTAATTATTATTTTATTTTCCATACCCGCAATATCCTTTGCTCAAAACAAAACCGGGGGAGTACACGGAATCGCCTGGGGAACTTCATTTGAAAATGTACTTGATCATTTTCGTGAGCTGGCAAAGAATCCGAAAAATGAAGTAACAGCAACCATACTCAATGTACGCCCCGATGAAGAAATATTAGTAAAACGAAACGAAATTCGTTACCGGTATTTCTTCTACCTGCGTCCAGATATCGTGTTAGAAAACAAGCCCAAAGAAGAAGGGTCTGACACAGCAGAAGAAGCCGAAGGCTTTGAACCACTTGCCGATGAAGGAACTGACGATATACCCGAAGAGACAACAGAACCAGCCACCGAGACTACAGAGGAAGATATTAAAGTAGAAGTGACAAACGAGAATTTTCCCAGATTTTTCTTTATGGAAACTAAATTTGCCTATGTTCCTTCCCAGGAGCTGCTGGAACTTCTCAAAAAAAGATATGGCAACCCGACCCTTACAAAACTTGACAAGGATGGTGTGGGTGCCTATGTCTGGGAGCTTAAAACGGGTTACATTGTTCAATGGGTGGACCTCTATGATAAAAAACCATTTTCACGAAGTATTTACTACATTTCCAAAACCATAATGGAAGAAATTAACCGCGACTATGCTAAATATGAATATACCAGAGAAATTCAGACTTTAAGAGACATTCTGCCTTAGGTTGAAAGCTCATTATTCTTTTTTAGGAATATAATTATAGGGAAGATAAAATTTCTGAAACAGAACGAACGGGGTCAATGGCCTGGGTAATGGGACGTCCGACTACTATATGCGATGCTCCAGAGTTTTTTGCCTCTGCCGGTGTGACTATCCGTTTTTGATCGCCCGCATCCACTCCAACAGGTCGTATACCAGGGTTCACAATAATTAAATCGTTGCCTAGTTTTTCTCGAACAATACTCGTTTCAGCTCCGGAACAGATAATTCCATGACCGCCATTTTTTAACGTTAACTCGGCTCTTTCTAGAACCTGATCAGAAATATTTTTACCGCTCGGCTCTTTGGCCTGACTGGTAAGAACTGTAACATTCAAAATCTTTACAGCGCTTTCTTGCGCCGCTTCTGCAGCTGCTTTTACACCGTCAGAACTGGTAAACACAGTCAATAAATCTACATTAAGTCTGGAAAGTGATTTTACTGCTTTGGATATTGTGTTGGGTATATCGTTAATTTTCAGGTCTAAGAAAACTTTTTTATCAAGTTTCTTCAAATCTTCTATAATTTCAAACCCGGCAGAGTAAAATAGCTGCATACCGACTTTATAGTAATTTACATTTTCCAATCTCGAAACAAGCTCCAAAGCGTCTTGCTTCTTGTCGTAATCAAGAGCTACAATAAGAAAATCAGTATTACTCTTCGGCGTATTCATCATCAGAATTGTCTGATTCATCTTGCCCGAGATATTGAATATTGATAATTTTATCAAGCATCACTACATCAAAAACGCTTTTCAGGTCAGGATTTGCATTTACAATTCGCAATCGGCCATTATGCCGAACCAGACTCATTTGAATATTTACAAACTGAGCGATAAGCTCTGAATTGGCTGAGCCTAGATTGGCAAGGTCAAATTCAAAATCTAACCCTTCGGTAGTAGATGTACTTAACTCTTCATTAACAGTGTATAAATTTCTTATTATATTAATTAATCCGAGTTGATTGTCTCGCGGTTCAACAACGAGTGCCCATTTGGTATCGGATTTATCTATTAGCATAAGAGCTTCACGACACGTATGCGATATCGTGTATACTATTTTTTAGGTTTGACGAGCTGTAAACGTGAGTTTACCTTAGTTATAGTCCGTATTTATGAAAAACAATGTTTATAATATAATCCACTACGAATATGTGAAGCCAAACTTGAAAAAGCCGCTAATCTACTCGGTTTTACTTCACCTTGTCCTGGGTATTTACCTGGGACTAAATTCTACGCCATCTCCTGCAGGTTCCGTCTCGCTATCGATGATTATAGGTGATGGAAATGGTGATGAAGCCATCGAAGAAGGTGAACTACCTGAAAACAACGAGAATATGGAAGCAACCGAGAACGTCACCAGCGATTCGATCGAAGAAGATATAGATATACCAGGCATTGGTTTTAATAATTCCGAGTACAAAGCCAATAATGCAAGGAACGAAACAGATTACGACCCAGGCTCCAACGGTAAAAACACAAATCGTGATTATAACGTAAGCAATACCAATCGCGACACTGAAAACATTGACGAATGGGCAGAACATGAAACTCAAAAAATTAATAGTGATAAGTCAACTACCAGTGACAAGGTTCGGGAGCCAGGAAAAGCGAGAATTAAGGCCCAAAAAATAAAATGGTTTAAAGGAACACCTAGAGTTATCACTTACGAGCCCAAAATAGAATTTCCGGAAATATTTCGCAGCCGGGGAATGCAATATGAAGTTGTTATAAAAATTTCGGTGAATAGCGAAGGCCATGTTGTCAGCGCGGAAATTGAAAAAGGATGCGGCGAAACAAGGCTCGATATTCTAGCGCGCAACGGACTAATGGATACAAGGTTTAAGAAAAAAGAGTCAAGCAGTGGAAACGATGACCTGGATATTGCATACATTATCGTTGCATTTGCTTTTCCCAAATAGGTGGATATTGGTTTGCTTTTTTCAATAGCTTTGACAACATCTGTAAAGGAATTTATAATTATATGAACGATACCGAAAGCGAATTTATTGCCAAAATTTCTAACCTCTCTCTGGTTATACAAGGTGAAACAATTCTAGAGAATATAAACTTTAACTTGAAACCCGGTGAAACGTTTGCCATTATCGGTAAGAACGGGGCCGGGAAAACCATGTTGTTAAAATCGCTGATTGGAATTTTTACTCCCACACGAGGAGATGTTCACATGTTTAATGTGGACATGGTCAACACGAAAGAGAGCCAATTAGTCCCTATTCGTCAAAAAACCGGCTATGTGTTTCAAAAAAGTGGACTGTTTGACTCCTTGACAGTCGAAGATAATGTTTTATTTGCACTGGAACGCTTTACGGGAAAAAAAAGAGAAGAACTTTCTGCCAAAGTAACAAGCCTTTTGGCCAGTACCGGACTAAAGGGTGTAGAAAAAAAATTTCCCAGTGAACTTTCCGGGGGAATGCAAAAAAGGGCGGGAATTGCCCGTGCCATTGCTATGGACCCGGACTTACTTTTAATGGATGACCCCACAGCAGGGTTGGACCCGATCTTATCAGATGCCATAGGCGAACTCATATTGGATATTAAAAAAGTAAAACAGATGACTACAATTATTGTTACCCACGATATTAAACTGGCGTATAAACTCGCCGACCGTATTGCGCTGATGCATGAAGGAAAATTCATTTCTGTTTTAGATACCGAAAAGTTCAAAATTTCGGACAACCCTTATATTTATCAATATAGAAACAAGTTGCTCGAAGGTCCTATTAGTGTTATTCGATAAACAATAAATCTCTATGATATCTTTTGAATTTTTTAGAAAAGAACTTAGCAAGTGGTTTAATGAAAACAGGGAAAACCATTTTTTTCGGCAAGACCGCACCGCTTACAAAACCTGGATAAGTGAAGTGGCTTTGCAACAAACACGCATACAGGCGGCGTTAACACCTTTAAAAAGGTTTTTAGATGCTTTTCCTGATGTTTATTCACTGGCCCAAAGTGACGAGGAGAGCGTCGTACACGCATTTCGTGGTCTTGGCTATTACAATCGCGCTCGAAACCTTAGAAAAGGGGCTAAGTTCATTGTGGAAAACCACAGTGGCAAAATGCCTGCAACATACCAGGAGTTGTTGAAAATTCCATCGATAGGGCCATACACTGCCTCTGCAATAGCTTCTATTTGCTTTCAAGAAAAAGTTGGTGTCATTGATGGCAATGTGAAAAGAATATACGCACGCTTACATGCAGTTAACCAGAAAATAACAAGCCATATATTCAATAAGAATCTTGAAACTTTCATGTCATCTTTTATAAATTCTAATCTACCACCTGGAGATTTAAACGAAGCACTTATGGAGTTTGGGCAAAAAGTATGCGTTGCAAAGTCACCAGAATGTTCAAAATGTCCATTTAACCGCGAATGCAAAGGTTGCCTCGAAGGTAAACCAGAAGAGTATCCGGTAAGAGATCAGGCGATAGAAAAAGTTAAAGTGGAATGGCATGTGTTAATATATAAAAATGGTAATAAAATAGCCGTCGAAAAATATAAAGATTTTCGGTTTTTAAAATCTCATTGGGGATTTCCCTCATTTTTGAATTTCCCTGGAAGCGCGATGGAGAGTTCAGCGGGTGTTAAAAATAAAATCGATTCGGCAGAAACAATTGGCGGGCTTTCTCATACGATTACACACCATAAAATTAAATTTGTAATTTATTCTTATACTTCCGGGGTTAAAGACGAAGGATATGAATGGGTTTTAATCGATGACATGGAAAAAAAGTTAGCGGCAAGTTGTTTATCGAAGGTATGGAATATCTACAAAAAGCAGTTAGATTTGCCCGGGGGGGGACTTGAACCCCCACGGGATTAACTCCCACAAGCCCCTCAAGCTTGCGTGTCTACCAATTCCACCACCCGGACGTTATAAAAAATTTCGATTATTTTTCAGCTGTTACTGCAGCTTTTTCTGTTTTAGGTTTTTTAGCTGATTTCTTCTCAACTTTTGCGGTTGCTTTTGTTGATGCGACTGGCGCTGGAACTGTTTTTGAAGATTTCTTTGCCAAAGCTTCGCGTACGGTTTTTCGATCGTCTTTAATCTGCGCGATCTCTTTCTTTTCTACCAACTCAAGTATAGCCATTTCGGAATTATCTGAGGCGCGTCTTCCGGTACGAATAATACGCGTGTAACCTCCGGGTCTTTCAGTATAGCGAGGTCCAATATCGTTGAATAGTTTATTTAAAACTTCTTGATCTTTAACAATACGGGCTGCTTGTCTTAAGTTATGTAATTTAGCTTCTTCTTGAGTTCCTTTTTTCGCTCTGGTAATCAGTTTTTCCGCTAATATTCTTGCCGCTTTCGTTTTGGCCACAGTGCTTTCAATTCTTTCATGAAATAGCAGACTGGTCACCATATTGCCAAGCATCGCTTTTCTGTGCGCACTTGTTCTTTGTAATTGTTTAACTTTATTACGTTTTCTCATGTTAGTCTCCCGCGTTAGACCACTTCTTTCATTCCGAAAGCTAAACCTAGCCCGGCTAATTTACTTTTCAATTGCAGCAGTACTTTGTCGGAGTAATGTTTGCTTTTTCTAAGATCTTCTTCATATTTACCGACAAGATCTTTCATAGTTCTCATATCAAGGCTTTTTAATACAGCCATTGTACGTACAGAGAAACCATACTCTTCCAGAGGCATATTGAGAACTTCAGCCAAAGCTTCGTCAGCTTCGTCAAATTCTTCCTCTTCTTCGTACATTTCCTCTTCAAAATTAATAAATACTGTAAGATGCTCTTTCATTATTTTCGCAGCGTAGGCGACTGCGTCTTCAGGAGCAATTGTACTATCAGTCCATACTTCTAATATGAGTTTGTCATAATCAGTTCTTTGATCTACTCTAGTTTCAACAACATCAAAATTTACTTTTTTAATTGGTGAAAACATTGCATCGATTGGAATAACGCCAACCTCATCGATCAATTTTTTTGTGATTTCGGCTGCAAGGTAACCTCGCCCTTTATCCACCTGCAAAGTCATACTGATATCGGCGTTATCGTTCAAGTGAGCAATAACAATCTCAGGGTTCATAATCTTAACAGATGTGTTATTATCAAGGTCCGAAGCTAACAATAAGCCAGGTCCTTTCTTTTGAACATCGATTGTTACAGGGCCGCTTCCATCATATTTTACTCGAACTTTTTTTAAGTTCAAAAGAATTCGGGAAACATCTTCCCGTACGCCTTCAATGTTAGTAAACTCATGACTTACATTCTCCATTTTGACAGCTACAATCGCAGCGCCTTCAATGACAGACATAAGCACTCGCCTCAAGGCATTTGCTATTGTTACCCCAAAACCTTTTTCAAACGGTTCGGCTATAAACTTACCATAATTATTTTTCTTTTCAGCATGGTGAAACTCCACCACCTTAGGACGTTTTAATCCTTTTAATAAATTCTTAGGTGTGGGTTTTGAATCCATTGTTTCTTCTTTCGTCGACGACATGCGCTATACCTCTTTCACCCTAAATTATTTAGAATAATGTTCAATAATGATTTGTTCTTTTATCGGAATATCAACATTCTCTCTGGTAGGATATTTGACAATTTTTCCGCTTTTACCGTCTTCGGCAATTTCCATCCAATCGGCAACTAGACCGACTCCACGTGCAATCTCAATATTACTTTCAACAAGATTAGACGATTTCAACTTTGCTGACAAACTTACGATGTCATCCACACGAACTTGAAATGAACCGATATCCACTTTTCTCTCGTTGATAACAACATGTCCATGTGAAATCATATTTCGAGCCTGGGCCCGCGATGAAGCGATTCCCATACGGTATAAAGTGTTATCCAGTCTTCTTTCTAAAAGTACTAATAAATTTTCACCGGTAATACCACGCATTTGCTGCGCTTTCTTATAATAATTTCTAAATTGTTTTTCTAAAACACCATAGACTCTTTTTACTTTTTGTTTTTCACGAAGCTGTATTGCAAATCCGGTTAACTTGGGCCGTCTTTTAGGCGGCGGACCCGGGGGATTCTTTCTTTCGTTAAAACTACACTTGTCCGTCAAACATCTTTGACCTTTCAGGAATAATTTTAATCCTTCTCTTCTACATTGCTTACAAACTGGACCGATATATCTCGCCATTTCAATTCACTCCGAAAAAATTATACTCGTCTTTTCTTACGCGGTCTACAACCATTATGTGGGACCGGTGTAATATCTTTAATTATTTTAACTCTAACGCCAGAGGTAGCCAAAGCCCTTATTGCAGACTCTCGCCCGCCGCCGGGACCTTTTACGTAGATTTCTAGTTCATATAAACCCATATCTCTTACTTTATCCATAACAGATTTGGCAGCCAACTGCGCTGCGTAGGGGGTAGCTTTCCGAGAACCTTTAAATTCCATGGTTCCACCGGATGCCCAGGAAACAACATTACCTTCCATATCGGTAATAGTTACGATCGTGTTATTAAAAGTAGCGTTTACATAAGCGCGTCCTTTTAATACCTTCCTCTTTTCCTTTTTACCTGTGTTTTTTGACTGGGCCATAATTAATTCCTCTTAATACCGGTATTCCCTTTTCTTTTCTTACGGGTTTTTGCATTGGTTTTCGTTCTTTGGCCACGTACAGGTAAACCACGTCTATGACGAAGTCCTCTATAACAACCAATATCCATTAACCTTTTAATATTCAAGGCGTTTTCGCTTCGCAAATCACCTTCAACAGTATAATCTTTTTCAATAATTGACTTTAATGTACCAACCTCAGCATCAGAAAGTTCCTGCATACGACGATTCCCGTCGATTGCCGCTGTTTTCAATATATTTTTAGAGGCTGTTGGACCTATTCCAAAAATATAGGTTAAAGAGATCAATGCTCTTTTGTTACTTGGTAAATCTACACCTGCTATCCTGGCCATAATTTATCTCACTTTTGCCTTTGTTTATGCCGAGCATTGGTTTTACAAATAACCATAACTCGACCTTTACGTTTTATAATTCTGCAATCAGAACATATTTTCTTTACAGATACTCGAACTTTCATCTTTTCACCTGTTATCAATTCAATTTTTTATAAAATTCCATTACTTCATACACATTTTTGCCGATTAAATTATCCGGCAAAGTACAAATCTTTGGGCCACCGGCCGTTAAAGCGACGGTATGCTCATAATGGGCACTTTGCTTACCGTCTTTAGTTTTTACTGACCATTTGTCTTTGTCAGTATAAACCATGTATTCACCCTCATTCACCATCGGTTCGATGGCCAGGACCATTCCATTTCGCATGGTGGGCCCGTCTTTCTTTTTACCAAAATTAGGTACCTGAGGTTCTTCATGAATCGATTTCCCGACTCCGTGTCCCACCAGGCTTCGTACTACGGAAAATCCGTTTTTCTCGGCATGTTCCTGTACTGCGGCGCCAATTGCGCCGACCTTATTTCCTGCTACCGCCTGCTTAATACCCTTAAAAAGGGATGTATGCGTTACGGTCATTAAATCGGCTACCAGCGGATGAACTTCGCCAACTGGCCAGGTCCAAGCTGTATCGGCATAATAACCATCGTATTCTATCCCGATATCAATTCCGATCAAGTCTCCCGATTTTAATACTGTCTCACGGTTTGGTATACCATGCACGACAATATCATTGACCGATGTGCATATATGAGCTGGAAATCCCATAAAACCCATAAAAGCTGCTTTAGCGCCTCGTTTTTCAATAAAGCCATTGGCAATTTCATCAAGAGTTTTTGTAGATACACCGGGAACAACTTCCCTCATTAAAACCATGTGTGTATCAAAAGCAATTTCACCAGCCTTCGAAATCTTCTCTATTTCTCTGGAGGTGTAAACTCTTGCTGCCATTTTATTCCCCGATAGCCCGAAACAGACGTTCTTTAACGTCTTCCGGATTACCAGTACCATCTATATAACGTATTAAATTGCGTTTTTGATAATATTCTATCAAACTTTCCGTATTCTTTCGAAATACGATGAGTCTGTTTTTTATTACTTCCAGCGTATCATCTGTCCGATTCTCTTTCTCGGCCCTTGCTAGAAGTCTCATTATCAACTCTTTTTCTGGTACGTCAAAGAAAACAACATGGTCAATTTGTTTCTTTTCCCGTTCCAGCAACTCATCGAGAGTCTTAGCCTGCTCATTCGTCCTGGGAAATCCATCCGCTATAAAACCATTTTCACAGTCTTTTTCACGTATTCTCTCTTCAATGATTCCGTTTATTACTTCATCGGGTACTAATTCCCCCGAATCCATAAGTCCTTTGGCTTTCACTCCCAGCTCGGTTTCCTCTGAAACCGCCTTACGAAGCATGTCTCCAGTAGAAATTTGAATGATACTCACCTTGTCAACTATACTTTGTGACTGAGTTCCCTTTCCTGACCCTGGAGGCCCCATTAATATTATTATCACTATAACTCTTTTGCTACCGTACTATTTTTGGTCTTTTCAATTGTTTTTTCGACCTGTCCATAAATCCGTCATAATGGCGCATTACCAGTTGGGACTCTATTTGTTTCAAGGTATCTAATGCAACACCAACAATAATTAAAAGCGAAGTACCACCAAAAAGGGCCGCCATCGAACGATATTTTTGAAGATCCCAGATTTTAATAATTATATCCGGCGATATAGCAATAAAAGCTAGAAATATTGCTCCAGAAAGTGTAATTCTATTTAAAATTTTAGATAAAAACTCTTCAGTTTGAGCCCCTGGTCTTATTCCAGGCACATAACCACCATTTTTCTTTAACGCTTCGGCTAAATCTTTCGGGTTATACTGTATTGCAGTGTAAAAATATGCGAAAAAGATAATCAAGATTACAAAAGTAACCATATAAGATATCGTGCCCATGGTTAAATAACCTTCCACCACACCGGCAAAATCTGGATACTTATCTTTTAGAAACCCTGCCATATATGTCGGTAACATTAAAATGGAAGAAGCAAAGATAATAGGCATTACATTAGCTGCATTTACTTTAATAGGTAACGACTGAGAGGCTCCCTGCATCATCTTACGACCAACAATCTTCTTGCCGTATTGTACGGGAACTTTACGGGTTCCTTCTGTAAGTAAAATACTTAGAGCGATCATGGCTAAGAAAACAACTACCAGAATAACAGCCAAGATAGCTTCCACCTGATCGGAGGCAATATCACCAGCGAAAGTCTTAATAGCAGTGGGTGCTCCGGCAATAATACCGGCAAAAATCAATAGCGAAATACCGTTACCGATACCGCGCTCGGTAATCATCTCACCAATCCACATTAGAACAATTGTACCGGTTGTAATAGCAAGCATGGTCATTAAAACAAAACCAATGCCGCCTCCACCAGAAATCAGGTCAGCATTCATCTTTCCTAAAACCTGATCATGTAGTGAACTTATATGAATAGTTAAACCGTATGATTGCGCTGCACAAAGAATAACCGTACCATAACGAGTGTACTGGTTAACCTTTTTTCGTCCTTGTTCGCCTTCTTTCTGTAGTTTTTGAAGACTGGGTACCACAACCATTAATAACTGCATAATAATCGAAGCTGAGATATAAGGCATAATGCCAAGTGCAAATAAAGACAAACGCTTAAAAGCTCCCCCTGAGAAGATATCAATTAAATCGGTAAGCCCTGGAGCATCACCAGCGCTCAACTTCATATACTCTGCAAGAATATGATTGTCGATGCCGGGAACTGTAACATGGGCTCCAAAACGGAACACCACTATCATAGATAATGAAAATATAACTTTTCTTCTTAAATCCGGAATACTGAATATTGTAGTTAAAATTTTCAACATAACATTACCGAATTATCCTTCCTCGCCAAAAATTACTCCAGCGACTTCGAGTGCCTTTTTAGCAGATTCGCTGCACTTTTTTAATTTCCACGTTTTACCACTTAAAGAGGCCAGGGCTTCTTTTTTGGTTTCTTCACGTCCTATTAAAACTTTCCAGTCATAATCAGTTTTTTTGGTAAGTCCGGCTTTCTGTAAAGATTCATCTGAAATTTCTGTAGTGCTGCTATTTTTTGCAAGAGCTACGGCAAGTTGTGCTATGTTAATAGCCTGTGTATGTTTTTTAAATGCGTTAAAAAAACCTCGTTTAGGTACTCTTCTGTGAAGTGGGTTTTGTCCACCTTCAAACAAAGCAGGAATAGAAACACCAGAACGACTTTTTTGTCCTTTCTGACCTCTACCACATGTTTTACCTGTACCAGAGCCGACTCCTCGACCTAATCTTTTTCTATTTTTAATAGCTTTTCTATTTGGCGAAAGATCCATTATTTTACATCCTCTACTTTTACAAGAAAATCAATTTTATCAATCATTCCTGCCACCTGCGGAGAGAGTCCGTGTTCTCGACTCTGGCCTATACCACGTAAACCTAATCCATCAAGTGTAGCTTTCTGCTTATTTGATCTACCTATAGCGCTTTTTATCTGGGTAATGATTACTTTTTTTTCAGTCTTTGCCATGATATTTTCTACTCAGTTACTTTTTTTTCTTCCGGCTTACCAGCATCTGCTTCGGGTGCCTTTTCTTCTTCTTTGACTACCGGACCTGTTTTAGTTTTTGCTACGGCCTGTTCTCTTCTTTCATCTCTTCTACGCAAGCTGTAATCGCCGAAAAGTTGTTTTAGAGTAATTCCTCTTCGATTCCTTGCATCATCTGGTGTTTCCAGTTGACGAAGAGCATCCATAGTGGCCTTTACAATATTTAATGAATTCGATGAACCCTGAGCTTTTGTTAAGACATCCTGGATGCCACCAAGCTCTACAATCGCTCTTACTGCTTCACCGGCAATAATACCGGTACCAGCAGAGCAAGGTTTAAGCATAACACGAGCTGACTTATATTTGCCAACCACTTCATGCGGAATAGTAGTTCCTTGTTTTTTAACTTTAAGCATGCCTTTTTTGGCTCGCTCAATGCTTTTACGAATAGCTTCAGGAACCTCGCGCGCTTTACCGAAACCCAGACCGACATAAGAGTCATGGTCCCCGACTACGGTTAATGCGTTAAAAGAGAAGCGACGCCCCCCTTTTACAACTTTAGCGACACGGGACATTTTAACTACTTTTTCGGTCAATTCGATCTCTTTCGAGTCGATTACCATGGTATTTCGTTTACCGGCGTCTTTTGATTTTGAGCGTTGTCTCATAATTTCCCCGAAATATATTAGAACGAGAGACCTTTTTCTCTCAAGGTTTCAGCAAACTTGGCGACTTTACCATGATATGGTTTATTGCCACGGTCAAATACAAACCCTTCCGTCTCTTTAATTTTATTTTCATCCATTTTAGTTTTAAAAGCTTCAGCCAACTTGACTGCATTTTCTTTATTAGAGAGGTTCTTACTTCCCTCCCCTTTTTTCTGCGTCGTAACGGTTAATATAGTCGTTCCCAACTTATCGTCGATAAGCTGCGCCGTAAGATGTTTGTTACTGGTATTCAAATAAATTCTTTTTCTAAGACTTCGATTTACACTTTTCAGTTTCTTTCGAATTCTAAGTTTTCTTTTCAAGACTGGTGCGATTCTCTCCATAATTAACCTTCGTATATTATTATTTCTTACCGGCTTTTCCGGCCTTTCTTCTTACAATTTCATCCGAATAACGAATACCTTTGCCTTTATATGGCTCGGGGGGTCGATATGATCGAATAACAGCGGACACCTGTCCAACTCTTTGTTTATCAATACCACTAACTATTACTTTAGTAGGCTCAGGACATTCTACGTTGACATCTTGCGGAATGGCCATGTTAATTTCATGAGAAAAACCCAAAGTCATTACCAGGGAGTTTCCTTTTTTTTGAGCTCTGTAACCAACACCCTGCAATTGAAGATTTTTTGAAAAACCTTCACTGGTGCCTGTAATACAATTTGCGATTAAAGAACGAACCAAACCATGGTAAGCCCTTTGTTGTTTCACATCAGTGTCTCTTTTGACACTCACCGAACCATCCGCCACTTCAATTGTAATGCCTGGAAACAAGGGAGCTTCCAAAGTACCTTTAGGCCCGGTAATTTTTACCACTTCTGCAGAAACTTCTACATTGACACCCGCGGGCAGTTTTACTTTTTTATTACCAATCCTTGACATGATTACCAAACCTTACAAATATATTCGCCGCCAACATTCAGGTTTTTTGCTTCTTTACCTGTAATAACGCCTTTGGATGTTGAAAAAATATGCATCCCGATGTTATTTAAGGCCGGACGAATTTCACTACAAGATCGATAAACTCGACGACCTGGTTTAGATATTCGTTCTAACCCGCGAATAACAGGAGAGTTTTGATAGTATTTCAACTCTACTTTAATCATACTTTTACTCTCATCCTTAAATGGAATAAAATTTGCAATAAAACCTTCAGACTTTAAAAGTCCTAGAATTTTCTCAATAATCCCATTGTGGAAAACATCAACAGAATCCATCTCGGCCCGCTGGCCATTTCTGATTCTTGTTAAAGTATCTGCTATATTATCCGACATACTCATATAATACCTACCATGACGACTTAGTTACACCGGGAATTAATCCGCTGGAAGCCATTTCCCGAAAACAAATTCTACACATATCAAATCTTCGTATGTAACCACGCGGGCGACCACATAGTGGACACCGATTGTACTTTCTTACGCCAAATTTGGGTTCCCGAAGGGCTTTTGCTCTTATCGATTTTTTCGCCATTTTTTTCTATTCCGTTATTTTTTTCTAAAAGGAAATTTAAATTTTTCCATCAGTAATTTTGAATCATCTTTTCCACGAGACTTAATGGTAAAGGTTATATCCATTCCATGAATACTTTCAACCTGGTCGACATTAATCTCCGGAAAAATAATCTGTTCTTTTATTCCAAAGGTATAATTTCCCTGTCTATCAAAAGACTTATTGCTTAAACCGTTAAAGTCACGTACACGCGGTAGCGCAATGTTAATTAAACGATCAAGAAATTCATACATTCTCTTACCGCGAAGTGTAACCATTGTACCAACCAATGACCCTTCACGAAGTTTAAAGCCAGCAATTGAATTTTTTGCCTTTGTCTTTACCGGCATTTGCCCGGTAATCGCTGCTAACTCATTCACCATAGAATCAAGAATTTTTGGGTCTGAAGCCGCTCGGCCTGCCCCAATATTCAAGACAATTTTTTTCAGTTCAGGAACCTGCATAATCGTTTTTACTTCTAGTTCTTTTTTAAGCTCTATCCGAAATTTATCCTGATAAATTTTTTGAAGTCTAGCGCTTTTAGTTGCTGTGTTTGTAGCCATTTATGATACCATTACCCTAATTCTTTTCCGGAAGAAGTCACTACCCGGGTTTTTTTACCATTTTTATCAATGGCAATTTTAATTCGACTTCCTTTTTTACTTTTTGCGTCATAGTAGGCAACATTACTAAGCTGAAGAGGCGCTTCAATTTCTACAACGCCGCCTTTAGGGTTTTCCTGGGAAGGACGAACAAAACGTTTTTTCTGATTAACGCCCTGTACAATTACCCGGCCCCCGGTTTTATCAATCACGAGGATTTTCCCTCTTTGATTTTTACTTTTTCCGCTAATTACGATCACTTCGTCTTCTACACGTAGTTTCGTTTTAATTGGTTTCTTACTTTTTATAGCCATTATATTATTCCATCAAAGCACTTCAGGGGCTAAAGAGACAATTTTCATAAAATTCTTATCTCGTAATTCCCTTGCTACGGGCCCGAATATACGCGTACCTTTCGGATTTCCCGTTAAATCGATAATCGCACATGCGTTATCATCAAAACGAATATAAGTTCCATCCTGGCGTCGAATCTCTTTACGAGTGCGAACAACCACAGCGCGAACTACTTGTTTTTTATGGTCTTTTTTACCATAATTATCTTTAATACCGTAAGCGGGAGTCGCTGATTTAACAGCAACAACAACGACATCACCAATACTGGCATATCGTCTGTGAGAACCGCCAAGTACTTTAATTACTTGAACTTTCTTAGCGCCGCTATTATCGGCAACGTTCATATATGACTGCATCTGAAGCATAATTCAAATCCCCTTGTTGCCCTTACTGTGCAGCCGGCTCCAAAACTTCCGCGAGCTCATATCTTTTCAATTTAGAATAAGGACGGCTGGAAATAATGTTTACCACATCCCCTACATTTGCTTTATTTTCAGCATCGTGGGCCATGATTTTTTTACTGCGATTGATAAATTTTTTAAACTTTGACTGGGTTTTTCTGTAGCTGATTAAGACTACGATGCTCTTGTCAGTCGAGTTAGAAACCACAACGCCTTTTAATGTTTTCTTTTTTGCTTCCATTTATTATCTCGTTATTCTTGCACTTGTTGCACTTGTGGTGCTGGTTGTACTTTGGGTACATTGATTTCACGCAGTTTCAATACAGTTAAAATTCGGGCTATCGTCTTTCTAGTTTCCCGAATCAATCGTACATTGGGCTGCGAGGCCACTTTGATCTTACTACGTAGATCATATAACTCTTTACGTAAATCAGTCTCCAGCTTTTCAAGTTCCGGAGTCGTCATTTCACGTATAGTCCCCAGTTTCGGGGTACCTTTTTGCTTTTTAGCTTTCGCTTTTTCCTTTTTATTTGCCACGTCTATTCGCCAGTAATATTTATTTAGATATCGCGTCAATCGGTAACTAACGCGTTCTCTCCACTATTTTCGTTTTTATAGGAAGTTTTGCCGATGCTCGGATAAAAGCTTCTTTCATGAGTTCTTTATCTCCGCCTGCCATTTCAAAAAGAATTTTGCCAGGCTTAATTACCGCAACATAATACTCAGGACTACCTTTTCCCTTACCCATACGGGTTTCTGCGGGTTTTTTAGTAACCGAACGGTCAGGGAATATGCGAATCCATACTTTTGCTCCCCGTTTTACATGCCTTGTCATAGCCTGCCGAGCTGCCTCAATTTGACGCGAAGTCAATCGGTGTGCAGTAACGGCTTTAAGACCAATTTCACCAAAGGATACCTCATTTCCAGCTTTTGAAACACCTTTCAAGCGGCCAGTATGTGGTTTTCTCCATTTTAATCTTTTAGGGGCAAGCATCCGTATATCTCCTCAGTATTCCTATTAAGATTCTCTTCTTCGTACCAGGTATTTATCATCTTCTTTACCCGCCGATTCAATATAATCACCATTATAAACCCAGACTTTAACGCCAATTTTTCCATAGGTCGTATCTGCTTCCGTAAAACCGTAGTCGATTAAAGCTCGTAAAGTATGCAATGGAACGCGACCTTCGAGGTAGTGTTCCGTACGAGCCATGTCGGCGCCATTAAGACGACCTGCAACATTTACTTTCACACCTTGAACACCGGAGCGAAGAGCCGAACGAAGGGCTTGTTTCATCGCACGACGAAACGGCATTCTCTCTTCTAGTTGAAGAGCAACCGATTCGGCAAGCGACTGAGCAGAGGCGTCAGGCTTTGAAACCTCAATAATTTTAACCTCTAACGGTTTTGTAACAAAACTAGCTAACTCTGCCTTAAGAGCTTCGATATTTTTACCTTTTTGCCCGATTACAATACCGGGTTTAGTACAATGCAATTTAACATGAACTTTTTCGGGAAATCGATCAATGGCAATTTTTATTACACCAGCTTTTTTATAGCGGTTTTTAACTGCCTTTCGAATTCGTATGTCTTCGTGCAGAATTTTTGCATAATTCTCTTTTTTTGCATACCAGACCGAGTCCCAGGTTCTGTTGACTTTTAATCTAAGTCCGATTGGATTAACTTTTTGTCCCATAATAAACTTCCCTATTCGTCTGATAATACTACTGTCAATCGAGATGTCCGACGAAAAACGCGATCGGCTCTACCTCGTGCACGGGGCTTGAACCTTTTCCAGGTTGCACCCTCATCGACATAAATCTTTTTTACATACAATGCGCTTTCTTCTAAATCAGTTGAGAGTACCTTTGCGTTTGCTCCGGCGCTCATCACGGCTTTCAATACAACTTCCGCAGATTTTTGGGGTAGATTTTTTAAAACATCAATGGCTTCTAAAAAATCATAACCACGAACCTCGTTTACAACGAGTCTCATTTTACGCGGTGATATTCGAATATGATTTGCACTTGCCTTAGCTTCCATTATTAATTACCCCTGAAATTATTTCTTCTTCCTGTCTAAACTGGTATGGCCTCGATAGTTTCGAGTGGGGGAAAATTCTCCCAATTTGTGGCCAACCATATTTTCAGTCACATAGACTGGAATAAATTTAATACCATTGTATACCATAATCGTAGTGCCTACCATTTCAGGAAAAATTGTAGATCTTCTAGACCATGTTTTTATAGGCTTTTTATCGCCTGCTGCTCTCGCCTTTTCAATTTTCTTGAAAAGATGGGCATCTATAAAAGGACCTTTTTTTAGTGATCTGGCCATATTATCTACTTACCCTCCTGGAAATAATAAATCTTCCACTAACTTTACGCTTATTACGTGTCTTTTTCCCTTTTGTTGGTTTACCCCAGGGAGTAACGGGGTGACGTCCACCAGATGAGCGACCTTCACCACCACCTAGAGGGTGGTCAACCGGGTTCATGGCAACACCACGAACTTTGGGTCTTCTACCAAGCCAACGACTTCGTCCGGCTTTCCCTAAAGTGACTAGTTCTTTTTCACCGTTGCTTACAATACCTACGGTAGCAAGACACTTTCCGTGAACTCTTCGGACTTCTCCCGATGGGAGTTTTATAATTACATACTCTTTATCATGACCCGAAATAGTAGCAAACGTACCAGCTGAACGAGCCATCTGCCCGCCTTTACCGATTACCAGCTCGACATTGTGGACATTCGTACCGATAGGAAGATTCCCTATTGGTGCTGTGTTACCAGGCTCAATTTCCACTTTTTGATCAGCCACAATAATTTGCCCGACTTTCAAACCAAGTGGGGCTACAATGTAGCGTCTTTCACCGTCTGTGTAGCACAACAATGCTATGAGTGCCGTACGGTTTGGATCGTATTCAATAGTTTCAACTTTAGCCGGAATTCCGGTTTTATTGCGTGCAAAATCAATAAGACGGTATTTCTGTTTATGCCCACCGCCTCTTCTACGGACGGTAATTTTACCTTGATTATTTCGCCCTGCCTTTTCAGACAAGCCGGATAAAAGAGGTTTGTGAGGCACAGAACAAGTAATTTGTTCTGATTTAACAACAGTCTTAAATCTTTGAGTTGGAGTAACTGGTTTAAATCTTTTTATAGCCATTATACACCCTCAAATAACTCTATTTTATCTTTTGTATCAAGAAATACGTATGCTTTCTTATAACCGGCTTTATACCCAAAGCCAAAACGGTTTTTCTTCGCTTTTCCAAGCACATTTAGTACGTTTACTTTTAAAGGAGTAACGCCATAAATTGCTTTAATAGCTTTTTTTATCAAGGTCTTATTAGCCCTTTTCGATACCTTAAAAACGTAAACGTTTTGTTCTCGAAGAACTTCGGCTTTTTCGGTTACGATAGGACTGTTTATAACATCAAAAACGTTCATAGTTGATCCTTTATTTTACCTTCTCTAATAATTTCTGGTAAGCATCTTTTGTAATTATAATTCCGTGACTATGCCAAAGGGGCAAAGCGCCCAATCGATCAACGTGCATATACTGAACCCATGGAATATTTCTCATGGAACGCTTATTGTCTTGCTCATCGTCGGCATGAATAAAAGCAACCTTTCGACGGTCATCATTTGTATTCGCCTTCAATTTTCTACCTTTTACATAATTCTCGTAAAACGTAGAAGCTTCGACTACTTTAGTAAGACCTATAAAAGCGTCTTTTGTCGATACTTTATCCAGTTTCATTTGGTCCAGAATAACAATCTGTCCAATCTGAATTTTTTTAGTTAGTATACTTATAATTCCAGCGCGTTTCTTCTTCTGAGGAATCGCTTGGCGATAATCTCTTGGTCTTGGTCCAAACGTGGTTCCACCGCCTTTCCAGATGGGTGAACGGTTTGAGCCAGCTCTCGCACGACCTGTTCCTTTTTGACGCCACGGTTTTTTACCGCCGCCTCGCACTTCGCCTTTTTCCTTGGTTTTATGAGTTCCTTGTCGCAAATTTGCCTGCTCGGCTACGACAATTTCCCAAATGAGGTGCTCATTGACTTCATTCGTAAAAATCTTTGGAACTTCTTCCTCGGATATGGACGAACCTTTAAAATCTACTACTTTTATCGCCATCATAATATCCTATCAGTTCTGGTATACGAATACCTGAGAACCATTTGGGCCGGGGACAGAGCCTCGAATTAAAACAATATTCTCATCGGGCAGAACCTTTACAACTACAAGATGCATAGTTGTTGCGGTCTTTCCACCCATTCTACCAGGCATTTTTTTACCCTTAGCAACACGTCCCGGGTCGGTTCCAGCGCCGACAGAACCAGGCGAGCGGTGAAAATGGGAGCCGTGTGTAGCGCGTCCACCACGGAAGTTGTAACGTTTTACAACACCCTGGAAGCCCTTACCTTTACTTTTACCCTGAACGATTACCTTATCGCCTTGAGAAAAAATATCACAAGATAAGATGTCACCCTCCTGGGCGTCACCTTCGTAATTGCGAATCTCTTTCAAGACACGATAGTAAATGTTTGCTTTTTCAAAAGAGGCTTTTTGATGCCCTTTCGCGGCTTTCGTTAAAGACGTATCTTTAATTTCATTATAACCGATCTGAACAGCCGAATAACCGTCTCTTTCCGGAGTCTTGACCTGAGTAATAGAACAAGGCCCTAGCTGTATGGCGGTAACAACCTCCACACGACCAGCCTCGGTCCAAACTTGAGTCATTCCGACTTTTTCTCCCAATAATCCCTTTTTCATACAAAATTCCCTGTTATCAGGATTTAATATCCACCGATACTCCGGCCGGCAGTTGCAATTTCATCAATGCATCGATGGTATCGCCAGTCGGCTCCAAAATATCTATTAACCTTGAATGCGTTCGCATCTCGTATTGATCCCTTGAATCTTTATGAACAAAGGTAGAACGAAGTACTGTAAACTTTTCAATTTTAGTGGGCAAGGGTACAGGTCCTGCAACCTGTGCTCTTGTCCGCTCTACGGTACCAACGATCTCCAGAGCAGATTGGTCTAACAATCTGTGATCAAAAGACTTTAGTTTAACTCTAATTTTCTGGGCTGACATACGTTACTTCTAACAAATTATTCAACGATCTTTGCAACAACGCCGGCGCCGATTGTACGACCACCTTCGCGAATTGCAAAACGTAAACCTTCGTCCATTGCGATCGGGTTGATCAATTCAATAGACATCGTTATATTATCACCTGGGTTAACCATTTCGACGCCTTCAGGCAATGCGATGGTACCAGTTACATCTGTCGTTCTAAAATAAAACTGTGGGCGGTATTTATCGAAGAATGGAGTGTGACGTCCGCCTTCTTCTTTAGTTAATACCAAAACCTCAGCATCGAACTTCTTGTGTGGTGTAATAGTACCGGGCTTAGCCAAAACTTGACCGCGCTCGATATCTTCTTTTTTAGTACCACGAAGTAGAATACCTACGTTATCCCCAGCTTGACCAAAATCAAGTAACTTACGGAACATTTCAATTCCAGTTACTGTGGTTTTAGTTGTGTCACGAAGACCTACAATTTCAATTTCTTCATTGATATTGATTTGACCACGCTCAATACGTCCTGTTGCAACAGTACCTCGACCAGTGATCGAGAATACATCTTCAACGGGCATTAAGAAGTCTTTATCAACATCACGAACAGGGTCTGGAATATATGTATCTAGAGCTTCTGCAAGCTTCAAAATAGCACCTTCCCCTAAATCGCCGGTATCGCCTTCTGTTGCTTTCAGGGCTGAACCATTGACGAATGGAATATCGTCGCCAGGAAACTGATACTTGTTTAAAAGGTCGCGAACTTCCATTTCAACTAGTTCCAGCATATCAGCACGATCAGCATCGGGCAGCATATCGACTTTATTCAAAAACACAATCATGTGCGGCACGCCTACTTGACGAGCAAGAAGGATGTGTTCTCGAGTCTGGGGCATCGGGCCGTCAGTGGCCGATACAACCAATATAGCGGCGTCCATTTGAGCGGCGCCTGTAATCATATTTTTTACGTAGTCAGCATGACCTGGACAATCGACGTGAGCATAATGTCTATTCTCGGTTTCGTATTCCTGATGAGAGGTCGCGATGGTAATTCCTCTTTCTCTCTCTTCTGGAGCGTTGTCGATTTCTTCATATGAAACTGTTTTATTAGTTCCACCAAATTTATTGGTCAGTACTGTAGTAATAGCAGCTGTGAGAGTCGTTTTGCCATGATCCACATGTCCGATAGTTCCGACATTAACGTGGGTCTTGCTACGATCAAACTTTTCTTTAGCCATAACATTTGCTCCTTATAAACCGTTTATTAAATCCGTAACCGGGCCAGGCCCGATTTAGCGGCAGCCAGTAGGTAAATTTACCGCTGGCAGAAGGCATTTTTAAACCAATAAACACTCTGACAAGAACAATTTATTCTATACTTCATATATTGCTAATAATATAATATTTTTTGATGGGGCGGCTGGAAGGTCCCAAGCCGTTTGTTAGAAGCGTAAAGTCGGGTTTTGAGGATAATAATAAACCCGTTTGAATCTGGCGACTACTTTTTTACACTACTTTCCAAAAAAATGTGACATAATATGTACAGGAGGGGGGGGGCTGGAATTTTCCAGGAGGGGTTGTCTAAAAAATCGTAAGGAGCCCGAAAGCCTCGCATTTTGCTTTGCAAAATGCTTCTAAAGCGGCCCCTGGCCTGCTTTCGGGTTTCTTTTTTTCGCTTCGCGAAAAATTCGCGACTTTTTAGAC
>JBEQLE010000046.1:0-33290 GCA_040326155.1 Leptospirales bacterium
AACTCTTCATCGTATTTTGCCATTTTATCACCTCTTTATTTTTACGCAGAGGTGTCCAGAAAAATGGGGTCATATCACTCTTTATTTCTTATCATTATTTTATTGATTATTTTTATTATATTGTTTCTTCCAATAATAATTTTAATTGTTCATATTATTAAAAAAGTAAATATTCTACATATCTTTTTGTCTATAGATCCATTGTTAATATTTAATACTTTAGTAATTTTTGTAGGTATTATTATTATACTTCTAAGAGAGAGTGTTTATAGGGAAATCCGCTCTTTAAATTCTGTAGAACATATAATTTTTAATTTTCCAGACCTCTGTGAATCAGAATTTAACTTTTTTATCAAAGCGACACGGCATGATATACTTTTTCAAGATTATGGCCTTTTCTTAAGTAGTTTTTTTTCAAACCAATATCAAATACTTTTTAACAAATATAAAGACTATAAATATACCCAAAATGATATAGACACAAAATTAGGTTTAATTGTACAATTTAATAATTATCTTGATTTTAGTCAAAAAACAATAAAATGGCAGAATTCTCATATAGACGGTAAATTACGTTCAAAGTGGGCGTTTCGCATTATTAAGGAAAAAGAAAGAAGGCGTACTATTAAGAAATTTCGCAAAATTTTACTAAAAAGTCATTCCTAAAAGATTACGGTGTCTAACGAGTCTGTTGAATAAGGAAATCAGATGACTGTAACCCCCTTTAAACACCCCACCGCTCCACACCCCTTTGCATCGCCGTCGTCTCAACAGCCTCCACGAGCGCTGAAAAAAGTGGATTCTCCCAGTTCTTCTCCGGCAATTTTTGTCCGGCGAATTTTCGAGCCTCCGTAAAAAAGCGACCGCTTTTGTTTTCATTCAAAATACGCCAATAGTAAACTATATGCTCTTTCCTTTTTTGCAACAGATTGTATTCGGGAAGTTTGTCTCGTTTAGCATTGTTGACTTTGGAATCAACTGGGAGCAAATTCCAGAGATCGTTGTTGTGCCAGAGAGAATACGCAATCACATGATCGACATCAAATTTGTTTTTCAAGGTTTTACCGCTCCAGACACATTCAGGAGAGTCTAGACCCAAAAATATTTTACGCGACGCCAGAACATCTCGTCTGGGGTCAAAGTGCTCTAACAAGACAGAGAGAATTTCAGCTTTGGTAATCTCGATATTGCTGTTTTTACCTGCCGCGTTTTTGGCCATTTTTTCGGAAAGTTCTGCCCAACGCAAAAGCAGTGAGTCATGAATCCAGTGACCCATTAATGTAAGGTCCCTCCAAATATCCGGCGAAACAACCACACTTTTCGATTGTGGATCATAAGAGAAAACCGGCTCGCCTGCGGTAGACATACCCGCATAGGTGACGGGCCCTTTTACAATGGTTTCTCCGATTTTGGAATACAGCGATTTAATTTTTTTATAAATTACACTTTTTACTTTATTTGAATTAACCGTTTTTTGATAATCCTCACTCTCTATGACCTCTCGGTAGGCGCTATAACCTCCCGATTGCGAAAAATAATCGATAATTTCAAGAAGATTAGACTTAAAAGCCATGTCTTTATTTGAGTTATTCGTCTGCGGTATTGGTTTTGTATATGACAAAAGATGATAATAATACTCAATCCATTTTTCAGTAATAATGCGCAGCGGAACATGAACCCCGGCTTGTAAATTATTCTCGTTATTTATAGAAATAAAATCGACGACTTTTTGATTCTCCCTTGCGATATCGCACAAGGCCCGAAACAGAGCCAGTTTATATGTCGCCGATTTTTTATCGCGGTTTAAAATTGCCTCGACCTTGTCTATGGGTCTACTCTCATCGGAATTCACCAGTTGAAAAGCCATGTTGACCCAGGTTACACCGGGTCGGTTCATTCCATCTTCAGCCGGTTCTATAAATATTTTTTGAAAACCCAATTGTGCCAGCAAAAGTTCAATTTCGCCCGGAGAATACATAATGAATAGACGATCATGCTCATCACGCTCTTCACTTTTTCGGTTGGGACGACTTGCAGGCAAAGAGATCAGCAAACGGCCTTTCTCTTTCAGTAAATTTTTTATTGTAAATACTGAATTAAATAGATCTTCCCGAGCGATGTGTTGCAAAACCGCAGAGCATAAAATTCCTGAATATTTTGGATCCGGCTCATTCGCTTTTAATGCTTTCAATGAATCGAGCTCAGGCAAGGAACCTGCGAACAAACGATCTTTCAAATTATTATAATAGCCTACGGCTTGGTCCCTCATTTCAACAACAGGTTCAACCCCGATTGCGTCATACCCCTTTTCAAGCAGTCGAGCAAGATCACGACCAGACCCTGCACCGATGTCGAGGTATTTTCCACTTTTGTCGGGAAAAACAGATTCCACTAAGTCGGTAATTCCATTTTTTGCTTTGTCATATAACCCGGTCAGGTTGGTAGCACTGTTTTTATAATATTCTTGCGTTAATTCATCCACGGGGTGGTTTTCCACATTTACTCAGAAAACACATTTTCCTTACTGGAAGGTCATCGTAAAGCGAAATTTCGCGCTGTAACCATTTTGTGTGTCAAATAGTTTATATTCTGCTATACAAACAGATTAAAACCCCACCACCACATTCGCCAATAACATATCGTATTGGGTGACCAAGTCAGGGAAAAGGGGTACATTCGCGCACCAAAGAATTCCGGCTTTTCCCCTCGTACTCTAATGGTTCGTATGCGTTTTGGCGTCTTTTAAGAGCGACTTGTCGATACTCCAAATGGTTACGGTATCTATTTTCGGATATTTTTTGACTAAAGCCAAAATTACCTGGTAATCGCGCGACGCCCCTAAAATAGTATTTCGAAAGCGCTGGTAATCTTTGTTACTCGTAAAACCCATATTAGCAGCGGCATTTTTTAAGAATCTGTATTCTAACTTGATTGCCGATTTTAATTTTTCTGGTGTATCTAACATAATGTATCTCCTGAAGAAAATTTATAAGTTATAGTAAAAAATTTAATTTGTAATTCTTTAAACAATACATATTTACAGACATATTTCAGCAATAAAATTACTGTTCCTTATATGAACTATTTGAGATATTGGTTACAGCAAAGGAACATTTACGGTTTGATATTTAAGCCTACGAATTAGGCTAAACAAATTAGACAATAATATTTTACTAAACAATATGTGCTTATGATAAAATTAAACAAAACTGTTTTACAACGTTTCGAATCGGTTATTAAAAACAGTGGTTTGAATAAAAAAGAGTTCGCTGCGACAATTGGTTTAGCGCCTGCCTCTTTATCTGAATTAACAAGCGGACGAACCAAGGCATTTTCGAATCCAGTCTTGAAAGCTATGGCAGCCGTGCATGGTGTAAACATAAACTGGCTAACAACCGGAAAGGAAGAACCTTACACTTCGTCGAATGCAATGGCTTCCACTTTTGAGTTTGACTTATTGTACAAATATCGAAGATTTACGACAATAAATAAAGATACATTTGGAATATTCTACGAAACATTACTGAGACTACAAGAAGAGAAAGAAAAGGGGTAAATATGCAACTAAACCAAGAAATACTTGACAGATTGGAAAAAGTTTTAACAGAAAATAATTTGAACAAAAGACAATTTGCCCTCTCGATTGGCGCCCAGACTTCGGGCATATCCGAGGTTTTTAATGGAAATATAGGTTCGCTTTCGGGAACAACCGTTAAAATTTTAGAAGTAATATATGGAATTAATCCTATATGGCTTGAAACCGGTTCGGGTAAACAGTACAAAAGTACAATCGTTACAATGGATGAGGAGGAGAGCCAAATGATCGCCAAAACCAGAAAATTAACGAAAGAGAATAAAGTTCTGTTAAAAGCTTTGATCGATACTCTATGGCTCAAGCAATGTACAGATATCAAGAAAATGAAGCGAGCGGCAAAAAGATCTAAAAAATAACCAAGCTTTAAAGGGTGGCAGTCGCCCCCCTCGCTCCGGCCGCCGGGCGTCCTCCGCTACCCCCCACGTTCTCTTTTTCACATGGCTTCCTGTTTAAAGTTTTGTTGGGGGTAGAAGATTACGTGTGAATGTAGTTGATTGCCATATAGTCTAAGGCATTATTGCACGAGATTACTTTTTATCTTTACAAAGGGCTAACTTGGTAAAAATATTATCAATTTTATGGAAAATTCATTATATTGAACCGATGCAGGATAAATTCTACACGGATCAAATCGGGATTAAGCGAAATAAAAACAAAGCAATTATTTACCCAATAAATACAAATACAAATACAAAGACAAAGACAAAGACAAAGACAAAGACAAATATACATCTTACCATTTCATGGAATAATAAAAGCAATAATTATGATTTACATTTAAAGAATGAAAAAACAAAACAGTATATACCTTTAGCAGAATTTGCAGAATCTAATTACGATCTATTGATTGAGTGTCTACCTTCTATTTTCATCAAATATTGGAAAAACTATTATAGACCGGTTCGCATAGGCTGGCTGGGGCACCGAGGGTACAATATACAAATCTTTAAAAATCGTCTTAATGCTGACCTTGAAGAACACTTAGGAATCGATTTAGAAAGCAAGAATATCTATTTTGATATAAAAAAAATGAATCAATTTATTAAAGACAATATCAACGACTATGTGAATATTCTTGACCCAAAAGATATTACACCGTACAATATTGATGTAAATGACCGACTACAAGCATTTAAGTATATTAATAATAAAAGGAAATCATTCGATTTATACCAGAGGCCATCTCAACATAATCCAGATAAACTTGTATTATTGAAAATTGATTCCCGTAAAGCAAGGCGATCATTTGACAGAATTATTGTTGAAATATCCAAAATATTACAAATAGATGTAGAAGGTGTTTTTAATGACCTTAACTCTCATATTGATTTAAATGAGATTTTCAACTTTGGCCAAAACGACACATAACGAGTTTTAATTTCATCTGACGTTTCGAGACTACCGGAGTCAGCCAGGCTCGCACCAAACTAACCTCCCGTAGGCTTTGGCTATTTGCCAAAGAGTTTCGTGCGAGCTCTGGTGGATTAGGCAAGGCATCCCAAAATATGTTTGAGCGAAGCGAAACCCGAAGGCTCGCCTGAACAGATTAAAATTTGTTATCGGCAGTCAACGCCACACTAATAAATACAAGCTAGGTACGAGAACAACTTGTTTAATCAAACCAACTGCACAACTAGTCTTTTGACACAAATTCAACCACGAAATTGGTATCCGGGGGACATGCATAGTCACTACCTGCATCGCCGTAGGCAAAGCCATACACATTTTTGAATTGGCTGGAATTCTGTATGTTTGTATTATATGTAGAAGTGTTTGCGCCAATATCGCCGGGAGCCACATCGCAACTGCCTGGTGTACTATATTGTCCAGTACAACAAAATTGATCTGCATTGCCAGTTCCGTTTAACTTTGCATAAGTACAGGGACTCATACATCCTTCAAACGCACCTTTTGTAGATGTTTTCGATAAAACCCAAGGTTTTGTAGGCCCTTTATAATTCAACGGTAATTGAGAACTGCTCGTGCACATAGTAGAGAGTGAAGTATCACTTTTCGGCACTACCTGGGCTAATGAGTTTTTAGTGCTGTAATAACCAGCACCAAGAACATTTGAATTTTCAGGAGGCACGCTATACGTGCAATACTCTGGCGAAGACGGATATAACCTAACACCCACATTATATCCATCAACAGCTGATATGTCAATGTTGCTTGAGCCCTTTGGAATACCAGTAATAACTTTCAAAATTGTAAACTCAATTTTGGTAGCGTAAGGACTCTGACCTGTAAAATACCCCCCCGTGCATACCCAATTAGCAGGGGGCTGAGGATTAGCTCCATTGCATTGATCTACCGTTGGAGCTGTCTTGCACTCAGCCACAGACCCGGCTGTGCAATATGACGACAAATGAAAAGCTGCAGAATCTAATCCATTTAACCCCACTGTAACCACATAAGAGGAATTTTTTTGAATCGTGGCAACAATCGCTGTATTTTGGCAAGAAGGTGTGGAATTTTTACCATTACTTAAACTGCATGCTTCACCAATCTGAATCACCGGATATGCTGTGTTATTCTCAAAGGTAATTGTACGATTACTATAACTTGTTTTTGTTGGATTAGTTGGTTTTTTTTTCACTGCTTTCCAAGCAGTGGTGCCAAACGCTACCGTATATACATTTGATGTGGCACCGTTTTGGGTCACTGGTGAATTGATCACAGCGCCAGGACAGGTGGTTGTGCTTGCAGCAACACTCCCTTTCGATAAAACAAATGTACAGCTGTACCACTGCTTGCTTTTTTGATAATAAAGATCATATGTTGCGTTCGTTACACCCGGTGTGTACGACCCTGCAAAAACTTGCAAAGAAGTGTCCGGTATATATGCAACCTGTTTTTCATTTTGATAAATGTATATCGGGAGTGAAACACCGCTCCCCGGTATTTGCCACATCAAAAAGGCACCTTTTGTCGGACTGGTTTCCGGTTCACACATAAAAACTGAACCCAAAAAAAGAAAACTCATCGGGAAAAATAATAGTTTTTTCAAATTCTTTTTGAAGAATATTGCATATAATTTGTTAGTCATCATAATAAGAGACAATGTAAATAACTAAATTGCCTGTCAAGCATATATCAAAATTAATACGCCAAAATAAAATGCAATTTTATCACTTTTAATGTCTATAACGAATGGGTAAGCCTTCAAATTGTAATTGGCGCTTTTCAGCCAATTACAATTTGACTTGCTTCTGTCTTTATCGGAATTACTTATTGAGCAATTTCAGCAGCCCTATGAGATTCGCTTCGGTTATCTCGGTGTCGCCGATGGTAATCGTCCCCTTAACGGTAGCCGCTCCTTTGACCGTCAACCCAGCGTCGAATGTGACGCCGTGTGTGACCGACAGTGTCTGAGCTGATACTGATCCAACAGTTAAGTTTTTCAATGGTTCATTCATTAATTTCTCCTTATCAAGTGTAATTTAAAAAATTGCAATAACTTCAGCCCTCCCCAAGGAGTGAAAAGCGTTAAAAGTGTACTTCAATAATTATAATGCTTAGAATGTAAGTTAATTTTTCACTCTATTTTCTACTTTGTCACCACCTATAATATTAAAGTATAGCCTTTCGTATATTAAGGAGTTATCTAAAATTATATGGAAATACTATTTAATTCAATTATATTGTCAATAATTATTTTTTTGTCCTATGAGGCCACGATGGCCGAGTTTCTCGAATCTCTGCGTCTTTTGCCGATAACACTTTTTGTACGTTGTAAACCATATTTATATCCGTAAGTAAAACCTACCCGCACTGAATATTTCATTGCCCACAATTGGCAGGAAAATTGCTGGTGGGTAATTACCGGCCTAGTTTTTTACAGCGCAGTGAACTCTAACTCGCCGTTTCAGCGACATTTTCGTGGCCGATGTTTTCGAATTGCAAGATCATGTATTTAACTTTATCTTCTTTGTGTCTTTTTAAACCGGTTTGTGTATTGATGACCTGTCCTTCTTTAGTTACAAGACGCAACGAGAAATTTTCCCCTGTAGAAAAACCCAATAAAACCTTCATACCTTTTACGGCCAAACCGGCGACATCGCTATTATGTATAAAGGGTAGGCCTTTTTCGTTTAACATTTCTTCTTTTCTATAAAGTCTTACGTATACACCTAACCAAGTACCTTACTTAACGGCTTCAACTTCTGCGTAGTCGGTAATATTGTCAAATTGCATAATGATGAAAGCAGAGCCGCCTTCTTTTCGTTTGCTCAAGGTTAAATCTGCCTCGATGAAATTACCATCTTTCTTTGAAAAACGTATATTTGCTGTATTCTTTGTTTGCAAACCAGTTAAAATTTTTATTCCATTTTTAAGCATCAATTTAAAATCGCCAGAATATACAATATCCGCTCCTCGTAATTTCATCATTTCATTATCGTTATCGTTATAACCAAAAGCCTGAGAACATTTTTTATTTGCATAGACAAAACCGCCAAGTGGTTTACCAACAAGAATGGCGCTTGAGTTATCCTTTTCAATTGCGACGACGAGTTTAGCAATATTTGGATCTTTCTGCTTTTTGGCTGTTTCACCAATAATAGTAATATTTTCAAGTTGTATAACAGTCAAAGCCATACCGGATTTATCGCGGTTACCTGTAATTGTCAAACCCGCTTTAATAATTTTACCATCTTTGCGAAGCAAACGAGCTTCCGTAGAAATATTTTTATTTGGCGTAGTAAAAATATCGACAATCGCTTCTGCAATGGAATGAACATCATCAGCGTGAATAAGTTCACTTTGTTTTATACCTAATAGTTCATCATTTTCATAGCCAAGAGTTTGAGAAATAAATTCATTGGCAAAACACATATTAGTAATATTTCGGTAAATAATAATACCACTTGCATCCTGATTCGTTAAACCCGCTAATATCTTCTCCATGATCTTTCTCTAATTCGTAGTTTCTAGGATTTCTTTTTGAACGATGTTATCGAGTTGCAAAACAAGATAGGATCTTTTGGATTTTTTATCTTTATATTTTGTTTCTATGTGGTCGGCTTCAATTATACCGCCATCTTTGCGGATGTAACAGCCCTTAAACTTTGCTTTTTTTGTGAAACCAAGTACAACTTTTATGGCATTTTTCTTCATTGTAGAAAAATCATTTGGGTGTATAAGGTCGATAGCTTCTATGTTATTCAACTCAACCTGGTTGTAACCAATGTTTTCTTGCATATAGGAGTTTGCATAAATGTAACCATGGTCACCTATTTTCGCAATCAGAATTCCAGTTGTTTTCGATAGGTCATAAGTAGACAATATTTCATGGATATTATGTTCTTTTATTTTTTTTACACTTTCATCTAAAACCACAATGTTACTTATTAAGAAAACGCCTAGATAGTTACCATCTTCATCTCTACGATTAGTCACCTCGACATTGGCTTCAATAACCTCGCCCCCTTTGCTCATAAATCTACTCTTACTTGTGAATTTATCATTTACTTTATCAAAAACACTTGCCAAACCTTCACTTACTGTATCAAAATCTTCAGGATGATAAATATTGGTTAAATGCATCTTTTCGAATTCCTCATTCGTATAACCAAAGGCGTTTTGTAAAACTTCGTTAGTAAATCGAATACCTGCACCAATTTTGTAGATAAGAATTCCATCCAAATCCTGTTTCGTTAAACCCGCCAATATCTTTTCCATGATCTTTCTCTCCTCTTTAAGTTTAGTTATTAATTGTAAATATTCATTTATACTGTAAACGAACATGATTACAGTGTCAATGTTATTTTCGTCTTTAAAGCGACTTACTTTTACTTTGACGGGTATAATGTCGCCGCTTTTGGTTTTATGGAAATTGTTAAACAGGGAATTTTCGGGGATATCGCCTTTTTTACCCATGGCCAGGTCAAAATAATTCATGGTTTTTAACTTTTTCTGGCTGTAACCCGAAAGTTTGGCGTAGGCTTCGTTTGTATCTTGTATTTTTCCATCGGTGGCTAGCAATAAATAACCGTCGGGTGAAGTTTCTACAATGGTTTTATATTGGTCTTTTCGGTTCTCTATTTTGTTTTCGATTGTTTTACGCAAGGTGATGTCGCGATAATCCATAAGAACTTCGCCAACATTATCGTAACGGCCCAGAAAATGGCAAGAGACTTCTACGGTAATCTCTTCTTTATTCTGTTTGTAGAGTTTGGTTTCAAAGGTGGCTCTATTGAATTCGGGGGTTAGCTCCCAAAATTTATCGTAGGCTTTTGTGGCGGCGCCGGGAGGCGTAAAGTCGAGAATCGGTTTTTGAATCAGGTCTTCTTTGTCGTAACCTAAATAACGAAGGGTATTCTCATTTACATCCTGTATATTACCTTTCTTGTTCAATAAAATTCCGCAATCTTTTATAGATTCAAACAGAGCATTATAAATATTATTTTCAGCCTCTTCATCGTGTCCATCACTGTCTAATTTCATTTGTCACCACCATATTTAAGATATAAAATGAACTATTTTAATCTTTCGTTGTAAGTCAAGTTTATTTTATAAAATTAATTACGAAGATTGAATTAATATCGTATTGGGTGACGGAGGACGCGAAGCGGCCGCAGTCAGGGAAAAGGGGTTAATTCGCGTGGAATAAAATTCCGGCTTTTCCCCCTGCCCCTATGTCGAAGTATTTACCGCTTTTGTCGGGAAAAACAGATTCCACCAAGTCTGTAATTCCATTTTTTTCTTTGTCATATAACCCAGCCAGGTTGGTAGCACTGTTTTGATAATATTTTTGCGTTAATTCATCCACGGGGTGGTTTTCCACATCAACTCGAAAACACATTTTCCTTACTGGAAGGTCATCGCAAAGTGAATTTTAGCGCTTCCATTGTACGCCTTAATGGCTTCCCCCCAATTAGAAACTGATCTCTTTTCCCTTTAATAATCTGATACATTGAATTTACCATCTTTAAAATCTATCAATATTTTGTTGGTTCTAATTCCGTATACCCTGGTCCATTCTGGGGGAATAGGCTGATCGGTGCCGTTGTAGTTCGCGATGTGCATATATATTTCAGGGGCGCCATCTCTGTCATAATCTTTAATAAAAAAATTATCAGGTTGACTCAGGTCAAATATAATGTAGCCTCCATCCATATCAAAAGGAAATTTTACCACAGTGTTTGATAAACTTAAATGCACACTGATGGTGTAGCAACAATGGGCTCCGCCTGAAAATGAATACATTATCTTATCTATATTTTGATCACCATCGAAATCAAATTTTTCCATCCATACGACACTGGTAGTTATATCCAAGTCCCTTTCACAACTGCAACGATCGCAAAAGCTTATTACGATTAGCAACATAAAAAATATTTTAATCCGCATAATTTAATCCGAATCCGATGCAGGTTCTCTTGTTAGCTCCATAACATAATCGATAGGGCTTTTCAATATACCAATAAGGGGTAACCTCCAATAACTCTTAGCGGGAAATCTACTGTCAAAATTAGAATGATATGCCCAATGATCTTTTTCAAAAATATACCACTGAATAGGATATTGTTTGTAGTAAGGGCCCTCCATCACGTCTGCCTCACTATTCTTTAGCCCTTTACATAATAGCTCTTCTTTAAGGATGCCTATATCAAGATTCCCATCCTTGTTGATATCTGATAATAGAAATTTTGAGTGCGCTGCAGTAAAACATCGCAATATACGCTGGCGTCTTTTTGTCATACCAAGACTGACTATGCCTTTAAATATTGTATGTTCATTTATCATATAGACAAAAAAAATATCGCGCCCGAGGGCAATCTGGGCAGATCCACTTTTTTGTACTTCATAAGAAGATAAATGAAAACCTATAATGTTGGGCGTCACTTTAAACGCCGTAACCTGACGATCAAAATTATTCTCAGGTATCGATTTTTCAATACCCTTTTTTGTAAATGACTCATGTAACCATTCTCGTGAAAAATATATTTTTTTGCATAACCCCCCGGAATCCAATTGAGCCATTGGGGAAGCAGGGTCTGCGATAAGTTGAAATATTTTCGGCTCTATTTTATTGGACAAACCGCAACTGTTTTTTTCTGCCTTTGCAGGCGAATAAAATACAGAAAATATAATAAGTATGACAAATATTTTTGACTTCATATAACTCTTTTAAGCAAATATTCTCATATTTTTAACCATTCGATAACTCTGCAATAATTTTATTGAATTCGGATACTCTTTTTTCTTAATCCAATCAGAAAGTTTTCTTTTCCCTTGAATAATCTGATACATTGAATTTGCCATCTTTAAAATCTATCAATATTTTGTTGGTTCTAATTCCGTATACCCTGTTCCATTCCGGGGGATAGGCTGATCGGTACCGTTGTAGTTCACTATGTGCATATATATTTCAGGGGCGCCATCTCTGTCATAATCTTTAATTTGTAAATATTTCAATAACATTTCCATTAGTATCGTTTATTATGACGTTCTCTTGAGCAATGGGAAATAGAACTTTATCTTCCAGTACTCTTTTAATATTTTGTAAAATGTATTTATTTGGCTTCCCAGTACCGGTAAATGAGAGATGAATTGCCACAATTGTATCTACGGAAAGTTTATTTGGAAATGAAACTACTACATTTGCACCATCAACGCCTTCCAAATTAGATATTTTCGTCTCTATGTATGATGCCCATAGCCGACTCAAATTAACTTCATCTTCCAATTGGTCGTTGCTGAAAAAAGAGTTATTGAATATAATATCGTAATACTCTTTTAATAGTAGAGGAATTAATAAAATACCGACAGTTAGCCATGTAATTTTAAAGGCCAGTTTTATTTTTTTCATATGTTGAATAGTTCCATTTCCAAAAATAGACTCGCTTTGGCCAACACACCCACGCTACGGTTGCCCACGGTTCGCTGCAAATACATAACACAATCGCGAGCATTGTTTCCCATTTGGGCAATTCCGGGGCGGGAGTGCGAAGAGTCAGTATGTGTTTTAGAAGAGGATCTTTTTTTACCCGGCGTTTGAGACGATTTTTTAGAGCGATCTGAATATGACATTTGTACTCATTTTGTCATATTACAATATGTTAACAAGAGTTTTTTTAGTGGATGACGCAGACTGGCATCACCTACCGGGAACCTCCCGACCCAACTCGCGCGCGGTTTCGATCCATTCTGATATACTAATTTCGGCGTTATGTATGGCTTCTTCCCGTTAGCCTATATTTTTTGATAAGATTTTGTACTTGTTTGACTATGCGTGTGCTTCCCATTTTGTCTTGGACAGTGACCTAAAAAAGGCAGCGATTATGGACGTAGGGAAGTAGAAAAGTCTAAAAGTGGTTCTCCCCACACAATCGCACGAAACGATCTAAGCCTGAACGGCGACCTCTTATGGTATTTTACCTTGCTCCAGCGGGGTAAAATCCTCTTCGGCATAGATGTAATCTTCGCCAGACTCATCAATGATTGAGATAAGCCCTTCGGGTAACTTTGTAGCTTCTGTATTTACTGTGTAGGCTTTTCCTTTTTCGAGGGAGGCTTCAAACCCTTCATTATTATTTCTATAAACATAAAATATTCTTTGTTGACATGTTCAATTCTTGTTAATTTAATCCAATAAAGTAGTGTGCTGATTTAATAAACTGCCACCCGGGCAGCCATGGAGACACGATGTTGAATATACATATAGATAATCCCGACGTAGAAAAAAGCCTAAAACAAACTTATGGCGATGATGAACAATCGATCGTGAATGCGTTTATGGAATTTGTTCAACAACAAAGGATAAAAAAAGATATAGGAATTTCCATTCAACAGCTGGATAATGGCGAAAAGATTCCTCTCAAGAACGCAATGAAACAAATACGATCAAAATATGAGTAACATTATTTTTTCCCCAATAGCTATTGATCGCCTGTCCGAAATTGCAGAATACTTATACCAACAAAATCAATCAAAAACTTTTATTTTAGATTATTTAGGTAGTTTAGAAACATATCTGAATTCCGTATTGAGTCAGTTCCCTGAATCGGGTACTCCAATGGAGCAATTTGGTAAATGTATAAGGCGAATTGTCTATCAAAAATACAGTTTTTTATATCGTACGGCTGGAAATTAAATTGAAATTCTTACCATTTGTCGGGAAAATCTACTTAGGCACCTTAATAAATTATCCTTTAAACATTAATACCTAAACACGATGTTACGTTGGGGATAGCGAAAAATCTTTTTACCAAATAATATATATCGTATATTTTTTTCTTTTATTTGTACTCTACCACCCTCCTATAATCGCTCCCTTTTCGCACGAACCTGCCCATAAAGTGTCAAATGGTTTATTTAACGTTTTACAAGCCAAAAAATAACTATTGAATGTTTGCTTAGAGATCGGCGCGAATTATTCCAAACAATAATGAATTATCAGACATCAATAATTTCCGAGTCAATCCTGGCTTTTAGGTATGGGTTCATTTTCTCGCGATAATGAATAAGGTCTACGACACAGCCGAGAACTTCTTCGAGATGCTGCTTAATGTGAACCATGTTGAATAAATCAGGTTTGACCATCTCTATTACGATATCAATATCGCTGTCTGCATCGTTTTCTTCCCGCGCGACGGAACCATAAACTCCAAGACGCGTAACTCCATAAAGTTTGTGCAATATTGGTTTTTGTATCTTTAGTATGTCAATATAATCATTTCTTAATATTACTTCTGCCATCAATTACTGCCTATTGTATATTTTAATACACCAAAAAATTGCGTCTTTAACAAACGAATTTATTATCTATAGCTTAATATACAAAATATATCAGAACGTCAATCGAATCTTGTAAAACAGTTCCAAATAACGAATTACGAATTAATAATATTCAATTCGTAATTCGTATTTCTCTTCGTAATTAATATCGTATTGGGTGACGAAGGACGCTAAGCGGCCGCAGTCAGGGAAAAGAGTTGAATTCGCGCCCAATTAAGTACAGACTTTTCCCCTTAAATATGTAAAATGAACCAGACTCCCCTTCCCCCAACTGCAAATCTCGATTTATTTTTTCTTAGCTTCTTTCTTAGCCTCTCTCTCGGCTTTTTTCAACATTCGAATAATAATACGATAAAAATCCGGAACATAATATTTACGTTCCAAGCGACCTTTGGAACCATCAATTGCAATATCTAAAGCTGTCTTTCCTTCTTTATTTCGAATAGACAGTTGTGCGCCGGATTTTAGTAAAATGGAAACCATCTTAATATTTCCATAACTCGCTGCTATATGCAAAGCTGTGTTTCCTTCGGGGGTGGTCATATCCCGATCAATATTGTTTTCAAGCAGCAATTTGGCAGCATCAGGCTCAGCACGAATCGTAGACAAGTGCAACGCGCTATAACCTTCCCGGGTAAGTTTATTCACATCAGTACCACTTTTCAAAATTTCTGCCAGCAGGTGAGGACTCTCACTAAGCCTTAAATTCGGATACAATGCACCCGGTTTAACCAAAGTCGTTGGAGAATACGCCGGAGTGTCATACTCTTTTAGTAATTTATGAGCCCGGTCCAGAATTGTCTTTAACGTTCCGTCCATATACCTTCTTTGTACAAACGATACCATCCTTTGATTATCAAGACTATCTTTGTCCAAACCTGCATTCACAACCTGCATTATATCGGCAGCCCAATAAATTTCCCTAAAACCCCCATGTGAACTTTCAGTGGCAAATAATTTTTTATATTTTTCCAGAGTCTCAGTATTCGTAGCTACCGAGCCAAGTATATAAAGATATTTTCTCAAATATTCGCGAAAAGAAATATTATAAACAAGCTGGGCATTCATACCCATAAATGAATACTGCGGGGGAATATATAGTTTATCGAACAATAATCCGATTGCCTTCTCATTATATTGAACCAGGCTTGTTTCCATATTTTTCACAAGCGGCTGGCCGGTCAATTTGCGAACAGTCTCACTGAAATCCTGCAAACCTTCATGAGATTGTCCATACAAGTTTATTCGAATTGGTAGTTCGTCTTCTATTATTTTGTCATAATTTTTTTCATATGCATAAGATATTACTTCGCTCAAAAAAACAAAAATATTATATAGTTGGTTGTCTTCGCTAAAAACGGGAATTTTTTTTCCTTTATATGGACCGGATGGTATTTCTGACCAATCCGACTCGATGTACCAACGTTGTGATTCTAATTCAACGGGACGAGAAATATAACTTACATACAGTTGTTCGGCAATAAACACTTTAGCCGCCCATGCGCCTGCCCCTCCCAGGAAAAGCAAAGCCAAAACTGACACAATTATTATTTGTTTTTTCATATGGTGGTAATATTCTAACCAAATTCCAATTTTACAAGTAATTTAATTTATGAATATACAATTGCTTGGCCATAAAAACTATAATCGCCCCACCCAAAACCCACCTGTTACGAAGGACGCGAAGCGGCCGCAGTCAGGGAAAAGGGTTAAATTCGCGCCCAATTAAGTTCATGCTTTTCCCGCATGGTGTTCATCCACTCTTCCATTGTAGGATATTCATCCTATTGACAAAAAGTCAATTTTATATTACAAAATTATACAAATTTAATTATAGGGGAAATATTTCATGAAAACAAAAAATAAACATGCCATTGTAATCGGGGGTAGCATTGGCGGTTTTTTAGCCGCAAGAGTCTTGTCTGAACATTTCGAAAAAGTTACGATACTGGAAAAAGATAATTTTCCGGACCAACCGGAACCTCGAAAAACGAGCTGAAACAAAGTCCATGCCGCAGGTGCTAGACGTAGATTTGAGTTAAGCGCAAGTTTAGCAAGGTCGTTGGGGATTTTTCGGTGGGGAATTTCCGACCTACATTATACTCCAAGCGCGTGTACAACACAGACAAAAAAAAAGCCGGACAAATGCCCGGCTTTCGGATGCGTCCCCTAGGGGAATTGAACCCCTGTTGCGGGAATGAAAATCCCGAGTCCTAACCACTAGACGAAGGGGACATAATCCGTGGATAAATAATCATATTTATCTACGATGTCAACTCATTTCGAGTTTAAGTCGCTAAGCGACTTTTGAGGCGTCCGGGGCTCGAACCCGGGACCCATTGCTTAAAAGGCAATTGCTCTACCAGCTGAGCTAACACCTCGTATGTTATTGATACACTATATAAATATAGTTTATCTACCACCTTGAGGTTTGAAACTCAATATTTGCATATTGCGCTCTACCATCGAAATCCACTTTGTGGTTTATCCAATTCTTGCTTTTTGGATGCTTCGTCAAGTTAAATACTATTCTAAGGCTAAAAAAAAATCTTGATAATGGCCCTACTTTACTCCAGCCAATAACTCACGGCCTGAAGTACGGAAGGAACGGATATTTCGGACAGACAATTTTCATAGCCACAACTACCCGGCTGACAAACGCTTCGCTCACAGGTTACATTGGGCGTTAAAAGATAATTTTCTCTGTCTCTATGTTGATCGTCAATTGGTAGCGTCTTCCATCGTACGCTCGAAACGGAGTTAGCGGCGGGAAAAATGCCAATGTGGGGTTTTCCAAGCAGCGCGGCGTAATGCAATGGTCCCGAGGAATTACCAATATATAAATTACACTGAAGTAACAACTGACCTAATTCAATCAAGTCTCGGTCAACATCGATTGTTAGACCTTTTTTTGCTAAAAAATATTTTTGAATTTCAGGACCATCAACACGATCACCCATGACAATAATCTGAAAACCTTTGCCAATAAGTTCATCCACCAGTTTAACGTAACTTTGCATTGGCCATGCCAGAGAGGTTGCGTTTCTTTTATAGGGATGAATAACAATTGTTTTTTTCTGCGATAACTTTTTGTTTTTTTCGGGACTAATATTCATATACACCGGGGAATATTGTTCGCTCATACCCAGAATGTTCATATATTTCAAATTCAGCTCATACTCACTATAATTTGATTTTTTTCTACTGAAAGTAAAATAGTTTGTAAAATGATAGAAAAAAGAACGACGTAAAGAGCCAACACGATACTTTACTCCCGCTTTATGTATAATCTTCGCTGATTGCGACTCGGCGTAAGGCATAAGGGCTATATCAAATTTTCGTTTTCGTATTATATCGATCAATTCAGATTGTTTACTCTTACGCTCCTCTGGGGAAAATTTTTCAAAGTCTCTTTTTAATAATACCCCTTCATCACAAATTACATCGTCGACATCAAGAACAACTTTGGTAAAATCAACAAAAGGTTTTCTTACCAGCATGGTTATTATACAATGAGGAGCTTGTTTTTTAAGAGCGGCAACCAAAGGGAGTGTTAAAATTAGATCACCCAAACCATCGTTTCGAACAACCAGAACTTGGAATTTAACGTTATTTTGAAGGAATTTTTGTAAGCCCGGTTTGAGCATCGCTTATTTTATAAGTTCCATCATTTTGTACATCGGTATAAGAACAGATGCCATAATTCCCCCGATGACCAGGGCCAGAAATACAATTAAAATAGGTTCCATTGCGGTTGTTAAACCAGTTGCAGTCGATTCGACTTCATCTTCAAGAATCGCAGCCCCTTTTTCGACTAATTCTGCCAGGCGGTCACTAGCCTCACCTGCATTTATAACACCTTTTACAAGGTGTGGAATAAAAGTAGAATCAGCGAGGGATTGTTTTAAAGTCTCACCTTCTTCAAGTCTCACTTTGGCTTTAGCGATCTCACGCCGAAAAATTTCATTGCTGGCGCTCTCTTGGACGATAGACATTGCCTTTAAAATCGAAACTTTGGCTTCTAACAAAACAGCCAGGTTACGCCCAAATCTGGCAACTTCAGCTTTGCGAATAAGGTTCCCATAAATAGGTATTTTTAAAAATATTGCATCTGTCTTGAGTTTTCCACGACTTGTTTTTCTATACTTCGTGAAAAAGAAAGACAAAACAAACCATCCACCAATAATATAAGGCCATGTGACTCTTATACAATCAGACGCCCCGATTACAATTCTCGTAGGAAGCGGTAACTCCATATCTTTTCCAAAATTATCGTACATTACCTGTATCTGGGGAATTACTCCAGTTAATAGAATAAATACTACAATCAACATAATGACAATCATTAGAATAGGATATATAAGAGCGGTCATCGCCTTTTGTTTAATCGAATGAGTTTTTTCTTCCACTTCTGCCAACTGCCGAAGAGTTTTTTCATAAGAACCCGTCGACTCACCGACTTTCACCATACTTTCATAAATTGGTGGAAAGATATCTCGATGCTGCGCAAATGTTTCGGAGAGTGATTTTCCTTCTATAACGGAAGCGCGAATTTCTGTAACAATTTTTTGTAAATGCTTGTTTGCAATTTGCTCTTCTAGATCTTTTAAAGCCGCGTCGATCGATATGCCGGCTCCAAGAAGTGTACCAAGTTGACGGGCAAAAAGCCCAATCTCTTTTCGCGGTACCCGGTATAATAATTTACTTAAAAAGGGAAATAACTGTCGGTCTCTTTTTCCAGTGTCTTCTTTTAACTCTTTAATATAGAGTTTCTTTTTTTTTAACTGGCTCCTGGCATATTGCATGTTCGTGGCGTCGATATGCCCGGATATTAGTTTTCCGGCTGCGGTAAAAGCTTTATATTGAAATATTGGCATTGCCTATCCTTATCAGGTAACTCTCAAGGCTTCTTCTAAGGATGTTTGACCTGAAATCACGTTTTCAAGGGCAGATTGCCGTAAGGTTTTCATTCCCAATGAAACAGCCATTTTGCGTAAGGCATCCTCGTTGGGTTTTTCCAAAATCACCTGTCGCACTTTTTCTACTAACTTTAAAAATTCATAGATTCCGGTTCTTCCTTTGTACCCACTTTGTTTACACGCATCACAACCGACGGGATTATAAATATAGATCTTCTTTTTGCTGGCTGGTAATGTGGCGCCAAGATCTTTCAGATTTTTAGCCGTGGTGCCTGTTTTTTTCTTACACTCCGGGCATAAAACACGTAATAAACGTTGGGCAACTATCCCTTTAACGGTGGCTGAAATTAAAAATGGCTCGATCTTCATATCGAGAAGTCGACTGATACTAGACGGGGCGTCGTTTGTATGCAGCGTAGAAAACACGAGGTGTCCTGTAAGGGCAGATTGTACTGCTACCCTGGCTGTTTCTTCGTCACGTATTTCCCCAACCATCACCACATCCGGGTCTTGACGTAGTATAGAACGCAACCCTTCTGCAAAAGTCAGGCCGATTTTAGCGCGAGCATGTACCTGACTAATACCATCAATCTGGTACTCGACAGGGTCTTCTACTGTTATAATATTTCGTGTTTCATCGTTTATATGCATTAAAGAAGCATATAATGTTGTGGTTTTTCCTGAACCAGTCGGGCCCGTAATTAAGATAATACCATTGGGTTCTTCAATTAAGCTGCGAAATTGATCGAGAGTTTTTTTATCTAAACCAATGTTCTTGAGGTCAAAATTGTAATCGCTTTTATTTAACAGTCTCATTACAATTCTTTCACCAAACTGGGTAGGCAAAGAAGAAACCCGAATATCGATATCTTTTCCGCCGGTTCGAATTCGAATTCTACCATCTTGCGGCAGTCGATTTTCCGCAATATTCAAGTCGGCCATAATTTTTATTCTGGATAATATGCCATTTTGAATTGATTTCGGGGGCGATAAAACTTTTTTCAATACACCATCAATACGGTAGCGAACGATCAACTCTTTTTCCTGTGGTTCAATATGAACATCAGAAGCGCCATCGTTAACAGCGTTTGTCAGCATCACATTCACCATTTTAATTATAGGAGCTTCATTCGCAAGGTCCAGGGAGTTTTGAAGGTCTTCCAGTTCCTCCATAAAATCAAGGTTATCTTCAAAGGGAAGATCGCCCTCTTTACCTGAAGCTGATTTTTCTTCATAATAATAGTGTATTATTTTAAGAACTTCAGATTCGGGTGCTATAACGGGTTGTACGTCATAATCTGAAAGTTGAAAACGTAACTCATCAAGCTGGTGTAGCTGACTCGGGTCGAATAACCCGACTTTCACTAAATCTTTTTCCAGGCTAAATGGAACCAATCGAAATTTTCGAACAAAGTTAATTGGTAAAAGGTCGACAAGCTTTTGAATATTTTTCGGTTCAAGCTGTTTTAAAACAGGAAGCTCATATTGCTCCCCAATGCAATCTACCAGATCAAATTCACTGATGATACCTTTTTTAAGAAGAACTTGACCTATATTGATACCCGATTTTTTTTCGATATCGGCGGCTCGTTTTAGCTCCTCTTCGTTGACCAGTTTTTTATCACGAAAAATTTTAAGTAAACTTTCAGGCATAATTAACGTTCAGTATTTATTTTCTCAAACTCTTTCTCTTGCCGCTGCACAGACTCGTTTGTAAAATCATCGGCGACTTGCCTGTTCGTTAAAACATGGGGAGTAATAAAAACTAGAAGATTCGTTTTATTAATAACTGTACCTGTTCTTTTGAAAAGATAGCCTAAAATTGGAATATCACCCAAAATTGGAATTTTACGTTCGGTTTTTGTTTTACGAGTAGATACAAGCCCACCGATTACAATCGTTTGCCCGTCAGCAACACGAACTGAGGTTTTAATATCGCGTTTGGTAAACGTGGGGTTTAGAGTTGTGTCTTCAGGAACAATCGCCGACTTTACTTCCTGGTACAAATCGAGCGTTACCATACCATTTTTGTTTATGTGCGGAGTAAATTTGACCTTTACACCTACAGATTTATATTCATATGTAAAATAATCAACCTGATCATTCGAACCGCCTGAAACACGATTACCCGAAATAATGGGAATATCTTCACCGACGTTAATTTCGGCTTCCTGGTTATCAAGGGTCAATATCTGTGGCGCCGAAATAATGGCAAAATTTTCATTGTCCACGTTAGCTTCAATTAACCCGCCTAGTCCAAGACCATTAGAATTACCCGTTAAAAAACCCAGTGAAAAACCATCGAGACTATTAATACTTAATACATCAGGACTACCTTTGGTGATGCCGATTCCACTTTTTTTTACGGTTCCGGTTGAAAACTGGCCGCTGCTACCGTTAGTTTGTACACGCCAGTCAATACCAAATGAATTGGAATCGTTTTGCGCTACCTCAATAATTAATACTTCGAGCAAAACCTGGTCTCTGGGAATGTCAATTTGCTTAATTAAATCGGATATTGGTTTAAACTCTGCATAAGTTCCAATAAATATAATACTGTTTGATTCTTTATGCGCAATTACTTCTATCGTTGAAGTTTGGCTGCCCCGGTTTGCCGGAGTTCTAGGTTGTCTCGCCTGTGGTGTTCGCTCATTTGGCTTTTTTTTAGTTTCTGGAGTCTCCACGGTTTTTTCTGGTAACCGGACCCGTCGCAGTGTTTGTTCCAGTTTTTCGGCTTGCAGATTTTGCAGCCTGTAAATATGAACATTTTCAGAATGTGGCTTCGATTCATCATCATCATCTTCGCGCTTGGGGTCTAGCTCATTTACAATTTCTAGAATACGATTTATTTCATCTGCTTCACCTGTCATGATCATTGTACCGACTTCGTCGTAATCAACTATATTCAGGTTGGGACTACTAATTCGTTTTAATATGCCCGCCAGGCGTGAGGGTTTATGATTATTTAAAGTTAATACATGCGTTATTACTTTGTTGTCTTTTAAAAGCTGTTCATCAATTTCTCCACGACCAATTAATATAACATCGCCTTTTGCTGCGGCGTCTTTCATCGGTACTACTTTGAGTAAAATACCATCATCAATTATAGCAAAGCCTTTAATGGCAAGTACACTGGTCAGGTAAGCATAGGCATCGCAAACCGAAATCTTATTCGGAGATATTACAGTAATTTTCCCTTTCACCCGATCGTCAGTAATAATATTTCGTCCAATCGTCTTGGACATGGCTTTTAAAAAATCCTGGATATCTTTATCGCGAAAATCAACCCTGAATTTCCTGTTACAGGAGGGCCCTAGAGTAGTTTTCTTTACACGGGTATCAGACTTCTTTTCAAGCTTGCCCGTCGTTCCACCTGTTGTATTTTGAGCGATAAGCGGGAAAAAAAAGGCGCCCATTAATAAACTGATTGTAACTACAAATGATGATGTTCTCGAATAACTGTTTTTTTGTTTTTTCATTTTTATTTCTTCTTTTTTTATATTTCACCCCATTTTCCAATTATTGTACCAACAGACAAGAAATAAAACTTCATTTTCAATATAAATATCTATTTTGTACCCACTCTATTATTTTTTCATTGACAGTCTGTCTTATTATGTCGTTTTGAACGCACTCACAATCTGGGGCAGTAGTTCAGCTGGTTAGAGCACTTGCCTGTCACGCAAGAAGTCGCGGGTTCGAATCCCGTCTGCCCCGATTTTTCTTTAAACTATAATCCAAATCTACTATAGACTTACCCGCGTTTTAGAATAAAAACTTTAAACAAAGGTACCTGAATACAACTCAAGAAGTCGTGGGTTCGCACCCATTCATTTCACATAAATACTAGCCAATAAAAGCTTCCACAGGAGAATACTCTGTTGAAGTCTGGGTCTTCGCGAACAACGTGAGCGAGCTATCCCGTCTGCCCCGATTAATTTAAGTGTTAGTTGATTATTATTATAACTGAGCTTAATGCAATAGAAAAGCAGAGAGGAATATATATAAAATTATCGTATTTTGCAAAATCAGTTTTGTTCACTCTTTTGAATACTCCGACATATTTAAATTCACCAATTACTCGGGCAAAGAATACCGGGCCAATAATATAATATAAATATCTCTGTAAAAAGATGAGGTCTATTTTATAGATATCAATTATTACGAGAAGTGATCCGATTACAAATATAATTGCTATAAAAATAGTTCCCCCAAATTCTGCCTTAAAAAGAGGCCCTTTTTCATTTTCTGGAATGGCAACCTTTATCCCTTTTGTTCCCCCTGATGCCCAATAAATATGGATGCAACCAATAAGTGCGAATACCATTACCATGTAAATTTTTAAAATTATCATTTTATTTCCTCCATTAAATACGGTTGTAATATATTTTTCAATATGAGTACACTTTCTTTAACCCTTTTTCGGTTTATTGCTTTGCCCTCTGTTTCTAAATAGGAGACCCAATATAGCGAAAAAAACCATATTGTACGAGCCAAAGAATAAATTTCTGAATGATTTAAAGTTCGAAAAATACGGGCCTTTGAATATTGATGAATAAAAGCCTGAATTTCTTTTAACCGCTTTTTTTGCACTATTTCAAATATAGCTTTAAACTCAGCAATCTGTTTATACAAAGACGAAACTTCTCTGTGTATAAATCGATACTCCCATAAATATTCAAAAGTTCTTTCATACATATAGTATAAATTTTTAAGGTTTGGCTCCTGTGGTATGGGCGTTTGATCCCATTTTGCAATCATACGTTTAAAAAGTGATAGAATGATTTCCTCTTTGCTCCGGAAGTGGTAATATAGATTACCGGGACTAATTGATAACTCCTCGCATATATAATTAGTGGTGATCACTGACGTCCCTTTTTCATTAAATAACTTTAAAGCGATTAAAAGTATTTTTTCTTTATTATCTTTCATGGTCTGTTACGATCTTATCACAATTTTTTTGCGTCAATATATGTCATGCCGCCGATCACTCTCATGTCAGTTTTAAATCCAATTTTTTCTATCACGTTTTTTATTTCTTTTGATTTTAAGCAGCTTGCTACAAGTTTATTTTTGTATAATATTTTCAAATATATCTCACTAATTTTACGATCGGTACATAAACAGCTTATGTGCAAATCTCCCCCTACTTTTAATATTCGATAAAATTCTTGCAACAGATTTTCTGGATCTTTTACCACATGCAATATACCAAAACTTATTATTCCTTCTTTGAATATCTCTTGCATCGAATTAAATTCCTTTCAGCAGTTATGGAGTATTTACTCTAGAACAAACCAATATTAGAGTGATTACTCTATTTGTAAATACTTTTTTAAATTTAAATCCAGGTGCAGGCACTTCGCATAGCAGACTTTGATCTGCCAATTGGCCGGGGCCAACTCTCGTGCGCGGTTGCCGTGGTTAATTTAAAAAGGGGAGCGGAGGATTTTCTTGTTTTCTGGAATCCTGAGCTTTGCGAAGCGTTTAAAATTGCAAAAAACGCTGTAGCGGGGGGAAAATGGAATCTCGGGGTTGAGAATATACCTGCTAGATTTTATTTTTTTAATATTTTACCTTTCCAGGTGCGGTAAAAGTGTTTTAACGTATCGCCGCTACCTGGTTCGGCAGGATATTCATATCCAAAATACTCTATATCGACTTTGAATTTTTCGCGAATAATTTCAACTGTCTCAGGTGTATAATAACTGCTAAAATGGCTGTGGGGTTTAATATTCACATGTGGCAGGTCTTGCTCACAATTCAGGTTTACTTTTATTTTCGTCCAGTCTTCATGCAACGTTTCGAATTTTCCAATATAATCGACGATCACATTGCCCTTCGCATCAGTGAACCAATCGAGCTGATTTTTATGAGCTCTGGGGTACTGGCATGTGTCCGAACTGTTCTGAATCCAAGTTACAAAATCTTCAAAAGTCTCTTGTTTATGGACATTCTTTCGCTGATACAAGGAGACAGTACGGTCCCAAGGATTTCGTACAAAACCAAATTTATAATAACTGTTGAATACCGTCTCAGGAGTTTTTTCTTTAATTTGTAAAATATCAAGATGGGGAATTTCCGGTTCCCCCAGAATACGCCGAACACTAGTGCTAGCCGTCTTGGGAACCTCAATAAAAATACATTTAAACTCGTCATTAACCATATGCTCTGACAAAATCGTATTATTCTACGCCCGGTCAAGACGAATAAGAGGGGGGGCAATGGAAGGTAAGGGCTGCACTAGCAGCCCCTAATATGGGAATGTTAACAAGCCCCCCTCGCTACGAATCTTTTTATTAAAAAGATTCGTAGCTACCCCCCGACTCCGTAAAAATACATTTCATCTTTCTGCGATTTTTTCGTTTTAAATATGTTTTTACTACGCCGAAAGGTGCGAAAATACCCATCGTAATTACCACGAAGATTACCAATATTCATCATCGGAGAAACGGATGAACTGGATTTGTTTATATTCAGGACTAACGTTCGGTAAAACAGCTAAACCATACAATTTAATACCCAGCCAATAAAAAGCCAACCGATGAAACCGTCCCGGTTTACCGGTGGACATTCGTTCTAGTTCACTTAAATACCATTCGAGAGCTAAGCGAACCAGATGCGACATGGTTCGATGTAAAAAACCTGCAATCATTCGTACGTATAATTCATCATCACCATATAAACACAATTTATGTCGATGTAAATTCTTCTCTACAAGATGGTGCCTGGCTCTTGTTTCCATCATCGTGTATTTTTCTCTTTGTTTTTCAGAATTAAAGTTAACCGGATTACTTTTCATGTTATTTCGTTTAATAAAACGAAACAAGCAATATCTTACAACCCAGGAATAACTCTTTCCTTTGATGACTGCTATTTGTGAAATTCTCTCCCATGTATCCTGATTCAATCGTATTTCAAGAATATTTGGAATTGGGACACGAAGTTTATAGTAGGGCTTGTTTTTATTCACCATACTGATGTAATATGTAGAAATTGAATTATTTTTCATAATTATCAAAAAATATGAATTCTTTATTGTTTTTTCTTAATTTTTTTCCAATATTTCAAATCGACGATATAATTGCTCAAATCTATTTTTCCTGCAAAAGTTGATGAGAATTTACACACCAAAAATCTTGAATTCAAACATCCCACCAGACTAAAATACTTCTGACTTTTAAAAACCTTTGTACTACTTTCTATTTTACGATAGCTTTCATACTACAAACAAAAGCCGTAGTGCGGTAGCATTCCGCTGTGCGTACTCATGGAATAGCATACCTTTACCCTTCGTGTATACATATGCGGTCGCCTGCCATATCTTATATTCCTAGTAAAGAAAACCAACTTGATAACACTTGACGGGATGTCTCGCCTCAGCATTCATTTTTCAGGATTTTTATTTCAACTGGAAATTCTTAAAGAATCCTTCGGTAATTAGAAAAATATGCCGAAAAATTAATCATCAACACAATGGAGTTATCATGTCAAAAAAAATTATTTCTATTATTATCGCCCTGGTCGGTTTGGCCGCATTAACAACACATTTAACCGGAGAAACCGGTGGATCTTTTAAACTGATAAAAAAAATGTCAGGTGCGATTGCGCCAAAATCGGTCGTACATTCCGGCAACGGACTTTTCTTTGCACAGAATATGATGTACCAACATACTATAACTGTTTATAATCGAAAATTTGAATTGGTCAAAACAATATCGGACAAAATAAAACTGTCTGACTATGGTTTTAAAGGATATTCTGGTTCTCACCGTGGAGCTCCCGTCGAAGCCGCTTTTTCTCATGGTGGAAAATATGGATGGGTTTCTAATTATAATATGTCAGGTGTGGGTTTCAACAATGCCGGCCATGACAAATGTTCTCCTAAAGAAAAAACAGATCGCTCTTTTGTTTATCGTGTGAATACCGAAACTTTAGCTATAGACAAGGTTATAAAAGTTGGTTCCGTACCCAAATATGTTGGCGTTACTCCCAATAATAAGTACGTACTGGTTACAAACTGGTGTACATGGGATGTTTCTATTATTGATACTGAGCAAAACAAAGTTATTAAATCGGTGTACCTGGGTCGATACCCTAGAGGCATCGCCATATCCTCTGATTCTAAAACCGCTTATATTGCAGTAATGGGCTCTTACAATATTGCAATATTGAATCTTGAAACATTTGATGTCAGCTGGATTAAAGGTGTGGGGCGTTCACCAAGACACCTGAATATAAGCCCAGACGGCAAATTTCTGTATGCCACATTAAACGGAGAAGGTAAAGTAGCTAAAATCAACTTAAGCACAAAAGAAACTCTGAACAAAATTGCAACCGGAAGCGCACCGCGTAGCATGGTGTTATCCGGTGACGGTTCTTACCTTTATGTCGTGAATTACTTTTCTGATACCGTCAGCAAGGTACGAACGTCAGACATGAAAGTTCTTGCCACAAGAAAAACCGGCGTACACCCCATAGGAATAACATATGACGCAGGAACAAATCAGGTCTGGGTTTCTTGCTATCGAGCTTTACTTATGGTTTTTCAAGATTAAATTCACTTTAAAAAATATTTAGACGAATCGTGTACAACGATAAAAAACATTATCGTTGTACACGAAAGATGGAAAAGAGAGTTCATCTGCCTGGTTTTGGTCTAGGATTCGAATTTTCAAGATGAGAAAATACCCACCTAAAAATCCTAAATTGTAGAATTCCACCAAATTGACACCTCTATGAACCATTTCTTTGTAGACATAAACCACTGCTACGATCTGTTATCCATCGTCCTACGGGTTTATCCCAGGGTTCCGTCGGTAATTCTTCCACCATTTGCCAGTCATACCCGATAAACAAAGTTAAATTACGATTGAAATAGTGTAAAAAACGGTCATAAAAACCCCCTCCTCGACCTAAACGATCCCCTTTACTGGTTACAAACAGAGCGGGAACGATTACATAATCCAGGTTATAGCCTTTTTCGGGTTTATCTGTCTCTATAGAACGAGGTATAATACGATTTCCCCTGGTTTCCGGTAAATAAATATGGATGTTTTTACTTCGTAAAAAATCAAGAACAGGAGGTTCTGAAGGAAAAGAACTATAAGCCATAATTTTCAGGTTTCTATTTTTGTGTGATAATAACCAGGTATTTACCTTACGAGCCAGTTTACGGTCGGCAATTTTACGATCCTTTATATTGAATGTTTTATTTGAAATAAAGAATTGTTTTCTTAGTTCAACTTTTTTATCAATTATATCCATATTCTATACAATTATATTAAAATTTCCCATATTAGACTTATAAATTTTGGCATTTCTATCGAACATAATATAGATGAAAACATTCAATATAAAGATTTCCAGTATAATCATTTTCCTGTTGATACCACTCTTTTCAGTTTTCACTGAAAGCAAACCTGTTTTAAAAAAGAGATGGGTTAGCAATGGGAAATTTACCAAAGTATATATTCCCACTGACTTTCGTCCAGGTAAATTCAGGCGAAAAACATACACAGCAAACAATATGAAGGTTGTATTGTATGCTGTAAATTTTAAACCAGGAGAACCTGTTTATTTAGAAATCTTTATAACAGACAAACCCGAAAACAGTCAATTTGAAGTTAAGGCGCTTTTTTACGGCAAAAAAGTATACCTTACGGAGCATAAATGGGGTTATCGCGGTTTTTTTGGTATCTCCCCAACCAGTAAAGAAGCCGAGGGTAAGCTAACGATAAAATGGGGGGTGGGTAAAAAAACAACAGAAAAAAACATCGGCTTTTTTATCTCCGAGGCTGACTTCCCAGAATCAAATACCCCGCTGGAATTAAAAAAGTTTTCCAATGTTACCAAAAAAAGATCGGAAAAAACCAATAAATTTATCAAACTTTCGCGTGAAAAAAAAAGGAAAGCCCTGGCCAACACAGGTAAAAACCTGATTACCAACAAGTTTTCTCACCCCAGGGATATGCACCACATTACATCGGAGTATTGGGCAAAAAGAGTCTATTCTCGATATTATTATAAAAAAGGTGTAAAAATAAACGCAAAGTCGAAAACTTCCATACATCGCGGACTCGATTTTCGCGCTTACGAAGGAACACCCATCTTTGTAATTGCCGATGGAAGAATTGTGCTATCGGACCTTCTCTTTTATGAGGGAAACGCTGTTTTTGTCGACCATGGCAATAAAATATTTTCAGTATACCTTCATATGAGCAAAAGACTGGTCAAAAAAGGGGATCATGTTAAAGCGGGCTCCCAGCTGGGGGAAGCTGGCTCAACAGGAACAGTAACAGCTGCGCATTTACACCTCGCTGTATACATCAATAGTGTTCCCGTAAATCCCCTTTCGTTTATTTCTTTGCCGGTTAGGTATTGATTCTTTAAAGAAAAGGTTGACATTTTAAAGATTTATCAGATTCAAACATATGTCGATAGTTTTATTCATATTATTAATACTCAGCGTTATTTTAGTTATTTTCGCTTTTATATACCCCCTGGTTATTGTTTCCATTATATTACAAACCCTGATTGTGGTACTGGCGGGATTTATTCTACGTCGGCGAATTAAGAAAAAAATCGGTTATTTCGGAACCTCAATGATAACATTGTTGCATACCAGTTTATTAATTTTAATGTTCTTTATATTCTTCAGTTACTCACTCAAACAGCATGAAGAAGGTGACATGGACGATATCATGATTGGTTTAAAGCATCGAGTGATGAGAATGGTTGGTATGGAACCCGACGAAACACGAAAACCTGATGAATCCACAACGCAAGAAAAAGAAAGCGAAATCGAGGACCCATTCTGATGAATATGGAAACTGGTTATTCACCGGCTTTTTTACAAAACCGGCTAATTTCAAACATAATCAAAGTTGTCATCTATACATTGTTATATATTTGCCTGCTTTTAAGTTTATTACCATTCGTTGGTTGGTGGGGTGGAACAGGCGCCGCTGTTTTGTACGCTTTTATATACGTAGCCAAAAAGCTTTCCATTTTTCCAGCCGGAAATATTCATAAAGTTGCCATGAATCGCTGGTTGCGATTGAGTATGTATACGGTTTTTATCGGAATTATTTTTTACACAGGTGTCCGTATTTATTCCAATATGAAAGTGAACCTGTTAATAGCCGAATGCAGTGTTGAACAAGCCAAGTCTGACATTTCAAATTAAGCAGGGTTTACACTTACTTCCTGAAAAAAACTGATTCATATTCAGGAAGTAAATATCCAAACTATTTATAGCGAATCATATTCAAAAAAGAAACAAATAATAAACAAAAGAGAGAAAATGAAATTAAATTTAAATTCACCCACACTAAAATTTTCCGTATCCGGTCTTCGCGGAGTGTATCCCGATGATATTAACCCGGAAAATGCTACGGCCATTATCGCCGCTTTTGAAGCCACCATCGGCAAAGGAGGCATTGCCATAGCACGCGATAATCGCCCTACCGGCGCCGCCCTGGAGGATATTGTCTCTGGTTCCCTCGCCGCCCTGGGAAGAAACGTTTATAAATGCGGTATTATACCAACGCCAACTTTAAAAGCATTCATCAACAAAGAAAAACTGGCCGGAGGAATTATGATCTCAGCCAGCCATAACCCTATTCAGTACAACGCTTTTAAGTTTATAAAAAAACAAGGTTACTTTTTTGAGAAAACGGAAAACGACAAATTTATAGCAGCCTTAAAGAAAGGTTCCTCCTGGGGTTCTTACCAAAAACAAGGCAGTTTATACCAGTCCAAAGAAACCTCATCAGCATTGCATATTGAATCTATTTTATCGAATATGCCAAAAGTGCAATCACCCAAGAAAATAAAAGTAGCCATTGATACACTTGGCGCCTGCGCAACAGATATCGTTCCTATGTTTTTAGACAAAATGAACATACCCTGGGTTTCTCTATTTCCAAAAATATTACCAGGGTTCCCAAGAGGTCCAGAACCAGTACCCTCCGCATTGAAAAAGTTGGGTAAATTCGTAACCGAAAACAGGTGCGATATTGGTTTTGCTTTTGACCCCGACGCTGATCGCCTTGCTCTGGTCAATGCAAATGGACAACCTTTAGGCGAAGAATTAACGTTGCCACTTGCCATGAGCCAGGCTCTACTAACTCAAAAAGGAAACGTGGTTGTAAACCTTTCGACTTCCTATTATAATAATATTGTTGCCGAAAGCCTTGGTTCCAAAGTCATTCGCTCAGAAGTGGGCGAAGCCAATGTCGTATCTACCATGATCAAATCGAAAGCGATTTTTGGGGGGGAAGGAAACGGTGGAGTCATCGACCCTCAGATACCATCTTTTGGACGCGATTCACTCAGTGGCATTGCATGGATACTGCAAATTCTTAGAAGCGGATTATCTATTGATAATATTATTTCGAACTGGCCGCGTTTACATATGAAAAAAATGGCGGTACCCGGAGACAAAAAAATGTATAAACTATATGCACAAAAATTGAAAAAAGAGCTGAAAGGGTGGCATCTCGATGTACGCGATGGTTTTCATTTTTCAGCGCCAGGAGGCCTTCCCTGGATTCATCTACGGCCTTCGAATACCGAGCCAGTCATCCGCATTATTGCCGAAAGCGATAAACCCACCGATATTCAAAAATTATTTTCCTTTTTTAAGTAGGCGAAATAGAGACAGTTTAGTATATTACGGTTAACTAATATAGCGATTTGGAGGGCCATATGGTAGAAAATTTAAACAATGAAACTTTTAAATCAAAAGTATTCAATTATGAAAACAGTAAAGACTGGAAATACGAAGGAAGCAAGCCGGCGCTAATCGATTTTTACGCCGACTGGTGCGGACCATGTAAAACAGTTGCTCCTCTTTTGGACGAATTAGCAGATGAATACAAAGGAAAGGTCGATTTTTATAAGATCGATACCGAGAAAGAACAACAACTAGCAGGGCTCTTTGGCGTACAAAGTATTCCCTCACTTTTGTTTGTTCCTATGGATGAAAAACCACAAATGGCTGTTGGAGCTTTGCCGAAAAATGCAATGAAAGACGCTATATCTAAAGTACTCGGAGTAGAAGATTAATTCTTCTACTCTTCTTTAAATTCCGTAACATTTTTACCCTGAACAGCGCAAAGCGAAATTCCATCGGTGAAGTCACCTTCGAGAATTTTTCTGGCAAGTGGGTTTACAATCACCTCTTCTAATTTTCGTTTCAAAGGACGAGCTCCATAAACAGGGTCATAACCACTTTCGATAATCGCCTCTTTTAGTTTTTCATCGACAGACAAATGTATCCCTTTTAGAGCGGCTCGTTCAACGATTTTTGCCAGGTGAATATCAAAGATTTCTTTTAAATGGGTTTTTTCTATGGGGTGAAAGATTGTGGTGCTGTCCAGGCGATTTAAGAATTCTGGCTTAAACTGCGCTTTCAAAGCCGCCAGCACACCCTCTTTCTTTTCATCCTCAGACAAATCACTGTCAGATAAAAACCTCGAACCCAGGTTTGATGTCATCACTAAAATTGTATTCTTAAAATTGATAGTCCTTCCTTTGGAATCGGTCAGACGACCATCATCAAATATTTGCAAAAAAAGATTAAATACATCCGGATGCGCTTTTTCGATCTCGTCAAATAAAATTACGGAGTACGGCCTGCGTTTTACGGCTTCGGTCAACTGGCCACCTTCGTCATACCCAACATAGCCGGGAGGCGCTCCAATTAATCGGGCCACGGAGTGTTTTTCCATATATTCGGTCATATCAAAACGTAGTAAAGCTTTTTCATCGTCAAATAAAAACCGCGCCAAAGCCCTGGCTGTTTCCGTTTTACCCACCCCGGTCGGCCCTAAGAATAAAAACGAACCAATAGGTCGGCCCTCTTCTGAAAGCCCCGCCCTGCTACGTCGAATTGCCTCAGCTACATTTACAATAGCTTCGTCTTGCCCGACGACCCATTTGTGCAACTCTTTTTCAATGTGTAAAAGCTTTTGTTTTTCACTTTCAAGCATTTTAGTAACAGGAATATTTGTCCATTGTGACACAAT
>JBEQLE010000047.1:0-31899 GCA_040326155.1 Leptospirales bacterium
CACATATTGTACTTTTGGCCAGGTCGGCTACGCCTCAATTGTGGTTAATCGATACTAAAAACCTGAACCAGAAGCTGGAACTGAGTGAGTCAGATATTGACAAAATATTTGTAGATAAAGAAAAGGGACGAATTGAGGAAGTTTTACGAGTTGGGGAAATTTCCTATCGTTATGACTCGTTTGGGTATATTCCTTTAAATGTTACCCGACCCTTGTTTTTTCTAGAGAAAGTTGAAATTAACGGTGAAAATTCGTGGATTATTATAAAAAACAAAGGGAAGTTTACGACCTCGGCTCTTATTACAATTGGCTTTCCCGATATTGACCCCAAAGAGGCCTCGTCCAAAGTCGGTTTTACCGCCGATATACCTACGGTAAAATATTACCCACCCGGGTCTCTGGTTTATAAAAACGGAGGTGATAAGATTGTAACAAAATACCCGATGATTGAAGTTGAAAAAGCCCCGTTTCAAAATTATCACTCCATGAAGTTGCCGCTTTTTCTATCTGAAAACCCTGGTAGAATTTATGTTCGAATTGTTTATAAATACCGAGGCGGCACATACAATTGGCCCGAAAAAACGGGTGTCGACAAAAGTATTATTCTATATAAAACACAACAAGGTTTTATGGCATATGAATTTAAGCCCTGATCTTGATCTCAGATTGCCCCAAAAGCCCGGACCGCTTTCGCCGGTTGTTTATCTTGGCCCGGGAGCTTGTGCAAGAATTGATCGTAATATTCCCATTAGCCCTGTAGTTGTACAATCAACGAATGAGATTATATTTAACGAGTGGCCTTCGTCTTTAGAATGGAAACAGGTTTTTGAATTTTTTCCTTTTGCGCATGAAATTGATTTTGCACACTATTATGTAAAACTCGAAAAATTATTGAACCTATCGAAAGAACAGAAAAAAAGTATATTAGAAGGGGCGGGCTTTGCGGCGGGGCGCGAAAAAGAGATTGTTCAGATGGACGGTTTTAAAGAACCTTTTGCAAATTTACGTATTCAAAAAAAAATTCCTGTGAAACTGATTACATTGATGCGGTTAAATGACCCATCGGAGAGTTTGAAAATTGCCTCCTATTTTAACAACAGTGAAATAAAACCCAATATAGTTCGTCAGATACTATCGATCTGGGTGGATTTCGAAGACGATAACAAAAAACAATTTGCAAAAAAGTTAACCGAAATTACAAAAATTACAAAGGACTCTCAAAAGCTGGGCAAAGAGATCTATAATATGGCATGGGTATTGAGATACCCGAATTATGAATCGTATATGGAGCAAATTCGTGAGATTATAGCCGAAATCGATGAAAATATTCATATAGAATTTGACCAATTTCTAGAATCTACTTATTTTACTATTAGTGGAAAGGTGTATACCAGAGAACGTTTCATAAAGTTTGCCGATGCTTTGCATAAAAATAAAAACCGGGAAGCCATAGAACGACTCTGTTCTCTAATTTTGAGATAATACTTGACTGCTCAACTATATTAGATATTCCTACATTTCTAATATAGCTAGGTATGAAATGAAAGAAATAGACGAAGAAGCAAAACGAAAACTGGTCAAAAAACGAACGAAAATTGCAGCGATCGTAGCAATTCTACTTTTTAGCGTTTTTGCAACTCATCTTTATGTTGCGTATGATTCAATTGTTTATTTCGAAAACCTGTTCAACGGAGATGTAATTACGATAGTCAGTACTGTCCTTGTCTCCTGGGCTTTAATTGGGTGGTTTATCTTGTTTCGCACCTTTCGTAATATTCCCTGATGTTTTTCAGGCTCTAGTTGTTACGTTAATTTATTTATATTTCTTTACATTGCGAATTTTAAACAAACACTGTTCGTAATGAAAATTGCTATAATAGGAGCTGGCTCTTTTGGCACAGCTTTGGGTATTGCGCTTTCCGGTCAGGTCAAAACGGTCCATTTGTGGAGTCATTCTAACGATATTGTAGAATCGATAACGCAAAAAAAACAAAACGCTGTTTATTTGCCCGAAATTATTTTACCCGATAACATTATTGCTTCCAGCGATCTGGCTTCGGTTCTTGACGGAGCTGAATACGTTTTATCTGTCGTGCCTACCCAGGCAACCAGAGAAGTCTGGACAAAAGCGAAAGAGTTTATTCGTCCTGATGCGAAAATCGTAGTAGCATCCAAAGGAATAGAACAAAAAACCCATAAACTGGTATCTGATATTTTTATCGACTTGCTAGGTGAGCAGAGTAAAAGCCGCCTCTTTTTTCTCTCTGGTCCTTCGTTTGCCAAAGAGCTGGCAGCTAAAAAACCGACTGCCATTACCATCGCAGGTTATGAACGTGCGGGAATACCCGAAATTCAATCGATTTTCTCAACTCGATATTTCAGGATATACGGCACAACTGACGTGACCGGGGTTGAACTTGGCGGGGCCTTAAAAAATGTTATTGCCATTGCAACCGGAATCAGCGACGGTTTGCAGATGGGTAATAACACCCGCGCCGCTTTAATAACCAGGGGACTTGCAGAAATTGCCAGACTTGGAAAATCGATGGGCGCAGACCCTTTGACATTTATGGGCCTTGCCGGCCTTGGCGATCTTGTGTTGACTTGTACGGGAGATCTCTCTCGAAACAGGAGCGTTGGTTTAAAACTGGCTTCGGGCCAGAAAATTGCAGATATATTAAAGAGTATGAGAATGGTAGCCGAAGGGGTGACAACCACCCAGTCAGCGTATGAACTTGCTCAGATAAAAGGCATTGAAATGCCAATTACCGAAGCTGTGTATCAAATTTTATATAACGACAAAACTCCCGAAGAAGGATGGCGAATGCTGGTTCAACGAGAACCAAGGTTTGAGTCGGATATGGATGAATAAACCGATCTATATTCAATTTATATCCAATTGTAATGAAGAAAAAAGGAAAAAAGAAAAAGGTAATAAGTAAGTACCTGGAATATCTTGGCGTTCGATTTTTGTGGTTTCTACTGAGTATGATTCCCTTTCGAGCGCGTAAAATATTTGGCATAAAATTAGCTCATTTTCTATTTCGCATAAATAAGTCCAAAGCGGCGATTATCGAGAAAAACCTGACGGCGTCTTTTCCTGACAAAGATTCCGAGTGGATTCAAGACATAAAAGAAAAAAATATTACCTATCTTGGTCGTTTTTTTGCTGAATTTGTTCAGCTGTTGAAATTGAAAAATGAATTTTTAAATAAACATGTTATATCCGAACCGGACCGTGATGGCATCTGGGAGTATTTTAAAGACGGAGCTCTGGTTATTTCAGCTCATCTTGGCAACTGGGAGTGGACAGGCGCTCGCGGCGCTCGTTGGTTTCCTGAACATATCTATGTTATGGCGAAAAGGCAGTCGAACCCCTGGTCAAACAGTTTAATTGAAAGAGCCCGTTTGAAAGCGGGAATGTTGACCGTTTACGCCGGGGAAAATAATTTTAAAGTCATTAAACTTTTAAAAAAGAAAAAGGTTGTGGTTATGGTCGCCGACCAATTTGCCGGTAACCAGGGTCTGATGATACCTTTTTTTGGTAGACCAGCCTCGACTTTTCTGGGCCCCGCTGTTATGGCCAGAGTTACCGGCGCTAAAATATTTTTCTCCTTTTCTGTACATGTTAACGATAAAGTGAAAATCTTTGTAGAACCCCTGAACAGCCCGAAAGCCGACAGAGTAAAAGAACCAATGAAATGGGAAGAGCAGTTTACAGTAATCTGGACAAAAAAACTCGAAGAGAGGGCCAGAGAATATCCAGAGCAGTACTTCTGGATTCATAATCGCTGGAAACAGGTCAAGTAGAAGAGCGTAAAAACTTTTGATAGAGCTCGACCGCAGAGGGTGAGCCGGCAATGATACCATTGGTTAAAATCGATGGTCCGTTTAACTGTACTGGTTGTTCAAGTTGGTCGAGGAATGTCATGTTTGCCGCTTCAAGCAAGGCTGCTCCCCCGGCAATGTCCCAACTCGATTTAGGTCTACGCGATAACACCAGGTCGATTTTTCCACCTGCTAACAAGCCGAGCTTGTAGGCTACCGAGCCAATGGTTAACGTGTTGTCACTGGTTTGTAGAGCGCGTGTTAAGTCTTGAAAATTTCCCGATTGAGTTTCGCTGTAAGAAAGAGCTATTTTGATAGATTTTAAATCGGTAAAATCGGTTGTTTTTTTTCCATCTGCTTTTTGACCATTTACAAATAGACCGTAATTTTTACCTCCCTGTATAAAAAAATCTTCAGCGGGATTAAAAATAATACCAAATTCAGCTTTGTTGTTTAGCAGAAGAGCTACTGAAATTGAAAAATTGGGTACGCCATCTATGAACTCTTTTGTACCGTCTAAAGGGTCAATTACCCAGAGACGTTTTGCATTTTGCCTCTCTTTGTCCATTCGGTCACGGGTATAAAACTCGGATGTCTCTTCGGACAAGATTGGCTCATCTGGAAAAAGTTTGTTTAAATTGCTAACGATGTAATTATTTGCTTCATAATCTGCGTTGGTTACAGGGTGTTTTTTTTCTTTGTAACTTACGGTAAAAGATTTTTCCTGGAACATTGTTAAAATACGGTTCCCGGCTTCGCGTACAACATGACAACACTGGTCTATTTCCGATTTGGATAATTCGTTTATGTCGCTCATACCTGGTTGTGGCGAACTGAAACAGCGGTGTCGGGGTCACCCATAACAAAAATATGTACTCCGGGAACGCCCCCTATTTTTAACTCTTCTATAAATTCTCTCGCCCAGGACATACCAACCTCTCGCATCGCCTCTTTGGAGTCCTTGTTTTTTTCCATATCAGCGTATAAATCTGCATCTACCGAGATGCCAAATTTCTCATGCATGCGGCTTAACTGTTTCCAGCTTGTGGGTATGCGAATTCCAGGTAAAACCGGAAAATAGTTCCCCCATAAAGTATAAACCTTTTCAAAAAAAGAAAAAAACAGATCATTGTTTAATACAATCTGGGTAATGCAAAATTGCGCTCCTTTCTCTTTTTTAATTCTCAGATATTCAATATCGTTTCCGTCCGGATCTTCCGGGTAGGCTGCGACGCCGATGCAAAACCTGGTTTCCATGCCGCGTCGAAACTCGTTTTCGTCGTCATACCCTTTTCTTTTAATATATTCGCCCCGGTTCTTTTGAGCAATTAAGTCGACAAGTTCGTGAGCGTATTCAAAGCCGCCTTCGGCCTTAACGAATTTTTCGTTAATGCCATCTGGTGGATCGCCACGCAACGCCAGAATATTATGAATTCCAAAATAATGGTGATCGATTAAACTGTTTTCGAGTTCTTCTTTAGATTGCCCCCTGCAGGTTAAATGGGCGATAGAAGTCATTTTGTAAGCATTTTGAGCCTGAAAAGCAATGGGCATGGTTCCACCGCGTAAAGAACCGCCTGCGCCATGAGTCACCGAAAGAAAGTCAAAACCGCCTTCGGTTAACGTGGCGATGGATGAAAAAACTTCTTTAAAGTCGGTTCCGTTTCGGGGAGGGATAATTTCTGCAGAATATGTAAATTTATTCTTTTTAAGAATGTCAAGCACGCTTTCAGCGTTAGTTTGGTCTATATTAAAGTTCATTTGTTCCTCAGATTTTGTCAAATTGCAAGAGCGAATTCCATTGTCAAGAGTTCACTCCTCGTAATGGTGTAAGATCTCACTCAATTTCAGATCGGTCAATTTTCGTATGCCCGAAACAAGATACCAGAGCGCTATCATCATTACAATTGTACTTGGTACGGCAATGACCGGAAAACTCCAGGCATGCATTTGGCCAAGTTCTGAGCTGAATTCCGATGTTCCCGGAGGGCTTTTCAACAGATAAACGGCCAGGGAAAAATTTAAAATGGAACTTACTATAAATGAAATGGTTAATAAAAAGGTAGAGTTGACAATGATTTTATCGAATTTTTTTTTGGTATTTGTTTCGGCTACTCTTTTTTCGATTAAATTCGCGTTGACCAGGCTGGGGTTTAGCAGTACCATTCGCACCAGTGGGGTGGATGTTTTGAGCGAGATCAACGTAGCTATACCAAAAAGTGCGGGGACGGAAGCCTCTTTAACGGCAAACCAGATGGTTTCAAGCTGGTAAAGTGAAAGAGCCCCGGTCATACCGATATTTGCAATTCCCAGTATGGAAAAAAAGTTCCACTTCTTTTTTTGTATTAAATCGTATAAGCCATAAAAAAATGGAAAAGAAATAGCAACATAGATACTATTTAAAGGACCTAGTGCATTTTCACCGTTTAATTTAGTTAAAATGAGGACCGGTATAATAATATTAAAACCAATATTTATAAGTATATTTTCTCTTTTCTCAGGCACGGGTTTGGAACCTTCCTCTGCGCCAGGAGTATCAGTTGGAGAATCGATTGGTATATCCGCTTCAGTTTTGTTTTTAATCATAATAGGGTCACACTATAAACAGGAATAAAAAAAAGTCAAGAGATTTTACCAAATAAAACAATAAGAAAAATCAGGCAGACGACCTCCTGAAAAACCGGCTTGAAAAATATTTATTGTATTTTTATAGACGTGTTTTACCAAGGATAAATTTAAACAATTAAACTCAGGAGTAACACATGAAATTCAATTCGGACAAAACTAAATATGCAATATTAAGTTTCATAATGGTGATCTTTATGGCAGGAGTCGGTTGCAAAACTGCAAAATCGATTTCTGGAACCTTGACCTTTGTCAGGGGCGATGTGAAAATTATGAAAGAGAGCTCAACAGGCGCAGCGTCGCAGATTACAGCAAAAATTGGCCAGAGAGTTTCTAAAGGCGATATTATTGCGACAGGTAAAAATAGCTTTGCCATCTTGCAATTTGACGATGATTCTTCTATGATGGAAATTCAATCGGAGGCCAGGGTTATTTTGCAAGAGTATTCAGAAAAGATAAAAGATGTCTATATTGAAAAAGGAAACGTATGGACGGTCGTTGACAAATTATCCGGTAAATCTCAATTTACGTTACGCACTCCTACATCTGTTGCGGGGGTGAGGGGTACAAAATTCTACACTTTCTCTTTTGGTGATATTTATGGGACCTGCTTTTGTCACGGAAAGGTACAGTATAATACAACCACATCCGATTATAACCAGGAAAACAGTGAAGACTATGTTATTTTTACCAGAGGTGACACCACTATAACAATCACCCAGAAAGAGATAAAAGAAGCAGGTATTGAAGACTCTTCGCATAGCCATTCTGTAATTGGTGATAGTCCACTTGGTAAACAGTACTCTTTAAATGCAGAAGAAGAAAAAATATTTTTTGGCCTGGTTGAGAAGAAGTTAGCGGAAGGTCATTAAGGCACAAAGCCAGGATCTTTAATCATGCAAAATCCTGTAAATCCTGTCAAATTATCTTCTCTTTTGTTTTGTATTTCAATGTTTTAAGAGGGATAGACAGGATTGACCGGTTTACATGATTTGGAGACGTTGCGGTTTTTTCACGGGTGGGGAAAAAACCAACTTGTCCCCGCCTGATGCTCTTGATGCTCTTGATGCTCTTGTTTTTTACTTGGTTTTCTCGTTAGTTTTAATCGTGGAGTTTCAAAACTCTTGCCAGAGTGCTTAAATTTACAATAATGACTCTAATATGGACAATGCAAACAAAAGTGTAAATTCGGCAATCGTGTATGCGTGGATAGCAATATCGGCGTTATCTTGGTTGGTTATGGCCTGGATGGTCTTTTTGTGGGTACCTTCGGATAATTTGCAGGGTATTGCGCAAAGAATATTTTACTATCATGTTCCCACCGCCTGGGTCTCTATGCTTGGCTTTATGATCGGTTTTATTTACAGCATCTTGTACCTGTGGAAGCGAGATCTGAAATTTGACGGCAGCGCAGCCGCCTATACGATTACTGGTTGGGTTTTTACGACCGGGGTTATTATTACCGGACCGCTTTGGGCAAAACCAATCTGGGGAGATTTCTGGAACTGGGGAGACCAACGTCTGGTGACATTTTTTATTCTCTGGCTGGCCTTTGCGGGTTATATTTTATTGCGAACGGGAATTCCTGACCCACATAAACGGGCGAGGTTTTCGGCTATATTAAATATAATAGCGGCCCTTGATGTACCTTTGGTATATTATGCTATTCAAATATGGGACACTGCGTCTCATCCGAAGCCTATTACGGTTTACGATATGAAAATGAAAATAACGATATATACTTCCGTATTCGCATTTATGTCAATGTTCTTTTTAATAACCTATCTGTATAAACGCTATTTGAAAACAGAATTAATGATAAATGAAAAAAGAGGTTCCTCATGAAAAATTTCCAAAAAATATTAGTGCTTATTCTTGTGTTTGCTGCCTCCGGTAGTTTTGTCTATGCTCAGGATGCCCAAAATAACCAGGACGAAACACTTGCAAAATTTGACGCCTATTTTGAAGCAAATGAAAAAGACGCTAAAAACATGTTGGGTTCGTATACCGATCAAGAGTTAAAGTATTTTGTTAACAAATATAAGTCGGGAAAACCAAGTTATGAATTGCGATCGTTAAAAATTATTCGTCAAATAGAAATGAGAACAGCTGATCGGAAAGCGGGTGAAAGACTGTTTTATGTTTTTCTTGCCATCTCCCTTCTGGTTTTATTGATATTGGTTTTCTTAATTAAGATTTATCGAATGCAAAAACAATTGCTAGACGAAGAAAAAGAGTAAGAAGCAATAGATACGAATGAAAATTGGTGTAATATCGGATTCCCATAATAATATTTTAGCGCTTGAAAAAGCCCTGGCTATATTTACGGCAAAAAAAGTGGATACGGTATTGCACGCCGGTGATATTGAAAATGTAGAACATGTTGGCTTTTTTGATAAATTTAAGCTCTATCTGGCCCAGGGTAATTGTGACGATTTGTATAGTTTAAAATTAGCCTGTAAGCATTATTCACAGCCGGAACCTGCGAAATACCATGAGCTGGAATTTGACAATAAAAAGATTTTTCTATTTCACGGGGATGACTCGATGCTGTATCGAAACGCTTTGGGGCAAGGCAGTTTCGACTATATTATAAAAGGGCATTCTCATTTTACAGAAGATTATAAAAAGGGTCGCACCAGAGTATTGAATCCGGGCGCGTTGTACCGAAGTGCGGTGTATACACTGGGAATACTTGATTTGCAAAACGATTTATGGGAAAAAATAGATATACCTAAGGAATAATGAATGTTGAGACGACAGATAAAATTTTTTATAACTGTTATTTTATTAATACTTGTAACTCTCTCCGTAGCAGCAGCTTCGAAGTGGATTTGGCGAATAGATAAAAAAGAGGTCTCCGTCGTCCGCTTTGAACAAGATTACAATTCGTTTATTAGCATGGTTGCATGGCAGGCCGATATGGAGCCAGAGCAACTGAAAGAGCTAATTCTAAGAGCAAAAAGCGACCAAGGCGAGAAAGGTAATGCTTTACTCAACCGTGTTGGTCGCAAAGCGTTTGCCAGCAATTATGAAGATATTCTATTATTGCATCAAGACGCCGTTAAAACCGGGTACACTGAAAAGGAAGATGTAAAAGCATACCTGGAATTTATCGAGGACTATTACGCCGCACAAGTTTACTTAATGCATATAAAATCAAAATTTCACCCTGAATTCACAGAAGATGAACTGCTGGAGAAGTGGTCGAAAACCGTAGAAGAAAACCCTGAATACGAACAGATCACTATTGATGAAGGCTTGAAAATGATGCGCAGCCAGATGACAAAGCAAAAAAGGGTAGAGTTTAGCAAACAGTTTATGAAAGACCTTAAGAAAAAATATAAATTTGAACGTAGTTCTGATTATGAACAGCAAATCGCGAATTAATTGTTATTCGTTATATAGTGAAATTAAAAAGTGTAAACGAACTGATTTTATGTAATATGCATTATTCGGTGTGCGGTCGAACTCGTGTAGTATATAGGTTGTGTGTTTTCCGGAGAGTTCTGAGTACTTGCCTCTTTGATGCATTTCGTTGATGCCGGCTCGAAAAGAGGTTTCGGCTAAAGCGTAATGATAAATAATTTCGTTTTTTAGTTCTGACACGGCTTCCGGGCTTATTTTCGAAAGGTGATTGTATATTTTAACATTATCTACCAGAGAGGATATGCGGGAGAGTTCTAGTAAACTTTCGATATGCTTTGTCAAGTATCCTGGTTTTCTGTTTAAGTTGTATAGATTTATACTTTTACGTTGCATCCAGTTGGTGTTTTTAGTGTTGTTATAAGCCAGGTTAAAATGGTCCCATAAAAGATCTCTGTATCGTTTGTTAGCTTTTAAACTCTGGTACTTATTATCTTCGAGCAATTCACTGTCGTTAATCTGGTTATTTTTTAATTTTTGGTAGACCTCTTTTTCGGTTTTGTACTCAATGTAATCGATCGCCTGCATAAGCATCTGGTGTTCCATTTGGGGACGACATACGGCTTTTAAAACTTTTTTTCGAAATTCAATAATTTCCATTGAATCTGGTTTTTTTTGTAAAGCAGGGTACAAGTAGATTTGGTCTATATTTATTAAGAAATTAATATACCCTGGTATCTCTTCTACTTCGATTGCCTGAACCTTTTTGTTTTTATCGTCTTCGTCGGGTAGCACCGTTCTTTTATTTAAATGGTTTTCGCGCGCCTCTCTGTTAATAATAGAGTTTTCAAGCATAAACTTTTGATCACATAAAAGAGCGAGGTCCCCGAAAAACTGAGTTTCCAAAGCGTATTGCACTTTTGCATTTAGATTGTAGTCATCATGGAATTTACTTTTATCGAGAAGAAAAAAGGAGTCTGGAATATTGTTAATCTGGTAAGAATCTTCAATTTCATCTAAAATCTCTTTTTTACCTTTGACCAATAGCAGGTGCGCTTTTTCACTGTCTTCGGTAAATCCATAAGGACCACTGTCGTAGGAAGCAGGATTATTATATTCCATTCCTATAATGGTTCCAACCTTCATAAAAGTGACAACATTATAAATATAGGACTTTATCGATAAAATAAAAGAAAATATAATCGTTGCCACCATCAACAGGAGTATGGTTCGGCTGGTTTTATTTTTCCATATATCATTAAATATATTTTGCATAATTATTTTATATCTTTAACGCAACGAGCTCCCGCTCTGAAGTCCCCGACAAGCGATGGATTTCCACCGGGTAGTCTTTCGTATGTTTTGGTAAACTTTGACGGCAGGTTAAAAGCGCCGCCGCGTATGACTTTATACTTTTTTCCAAAATCGGGATCGCGAATTGAGTTTCCTCGATAAGGGGTATACCAACTAGATGTCCATTCTGCAGCGTTCCCGCATAACCCGAAAATGCCATGTACATTTTTATCTTTTAAGGTGTATATCGATTGTATTCGGCCCAGGGTTTCACTTGTTACGCAGACTTCGGGGTTAAACGAGAGCCCGGTGGGGTAGATGAGAATTTGTTCAATATACTCTTTGGAGTCATCCGGTTTGTAGTAAACTTCCAGACCGCTACCGCGAGCCGCTTTTTCCCATTCTAGTTCGGTTGGCAGTCTTTTTCCCGCCCATGTACAATAAGTATGAGCTTGTATATAACTGAGATTATGGACCGGTAAACTTTGTTCCATTTGATCGTCCCATCCCGGAGGCGGCGCAGAACCTGTCTCAAGCATAAAACGTTTAAACTGTTCTCGGGTAATTTCGTAAATATCTATATAATAGTGTTTTAAACTATAATACCGAACTCTTTTTTGACCGCGTACTTTTTGTACCGTGGTTCTTACTTTTTCGACCGGGGTAGTGTAGTGAACCGTTCCCGGTATGTCTGACCCAAAAACAAAGGGTCCGTTGGGAATTAGAACCATCTGGCTGGCGTCGATTGTGTTTCTGTAGTATTTCTCGGGTGTTGGCGGTATGTGTCTTTGGTCTGGTAAGATTACTTCAGCTTTTTTCTCAAGAGCAATTCCAATCTTTTGCCCTGTGTAAACAGAATACTGGCCATGTGCCAGTGCTGCTGTAAGTTTCAAAGGTATCTGGGCATAGTAAATATTGTCAGGGGTAAAAATAGCTATTTTTCGATTGTTCTCATCAAGTAGAATTAACTCAGTATTTGTGGTGACTTCACTTGCAACCATCTTATGGTAAATTTTAATTTCAACTAAACCGGTAGAGTGGTCCACATAAATAACCTCACCAACCGGAATATACTCTTGTTGTGCGAAAAGAGCGAACGTGGTAATAAACACAAAAGTAACTATAAAAAGATGCCTCATAAAAGTAATATCGTCCAAAATTCAAATAAATCGAATCAATTTACCTTAATTATTTTTTACCCGTTTTAACTTTTGAATTAGCCCTTCTACCAGTGCATTGCGCCGTTTCTCTATTATGGCATGGTAGCGCGTATAAAAATCATTTTGCTTTGTTTGCAGGTATAGTTTTCTGTTGATAAAGTAACTGATGTAAGAGACTTGCTTGCCGTCGGTTTTCACCTTTTTCGTTTTTATTTGTTCAGTCGCAATTTTAGGGGGTTTTTCTACCTCACCTTTTTGCCCGGTTACTTCGGTTTTGTGTGGTTTACTTTTTGATTGAAAATAATAGACTGCGCCGATAGTGCCGCCAATGGCTATTGTAAAAAGAATTAAAAGTATCACCCATTTTTTCATCTACTGCTTATTTGTGCCATCCGCCGGGTTTGTCAATTCGTAAATTCAATGATACTGTGATAAGTTGTATTTAGATTAACCTGTAAAGTGCCTATGAAGTTTACCGATATATGTTGCTTGTAATTCATCAAGTTCGGCCTGTTCGGCAAAATCGGTCCACTTTGATATCGACTGTTCAACTTCTTTTATAATATCTAAAGGTCGCTTTACATCAGCGTACTTTGCGGCTTTAAGAAGATCATCTATTAAAAAATTATCTCGTTTTCCGTTACATGACATTTGATGTTGGTCTATAAATTTGTTCCCGGGTTTGTAGCTGAAGCATATGTCATATGCCGGCGAGAGTTGCCATTTACCATCTCCAAACATTAAAAATGCATGGTTTTTTGTATGATCATCTTGATTTCTGGAACATATATTAAAGACCATGCGACGATACATTTCATTTAAATCATCTTGTGATAATCTTAAGTCTCTTATAGTCTGAAAAATTCGTTCGTAGCCATAGCCGCCCGGGGGGTCTCGATCTAAATGTGTCATTCCCGCAAAAGTGAGTACATGCACCTTTTCATTCCCGTCAACACGATCAAACCGTTTTGTCATAAAATGGGCTTTTTTTCCATCTTTTAGTAACCTGCATTCCATAACGTTTATTCCCGCATCAAAAGCCATTTCATTATATGCATATTCTATTTTCCCAATTTGATGGGACGTTGCGAGTTCTTCATTTTCCATTTCATCAAACTTAAGAATCCAATGTTCAAATCCTTTCGGAACATTCGTTTGACCTGATAGAACCTCCTTCGTTTTGTCATTTACTGCTACTATTGCTTTGGCTTTTGCTCCGCCAGCGCTTGTGCCAACAGAAATCAATGTTTCTATTCCAGTGTCATCGAGGTTGGTACTTACCGCTTTTCTTTCTTTTAATACTGTTTGAGCTAATTCGACTAAATCACTCACCTCAATTGGAATTGGCTTGTTTAGATTTCTGGTTTCAAAGTCAGGCTCATACTCCAGGGCGCCCATACCTCTAACACCAATATAGCATAACCTCTCTAAAGGATTCAGGTCCTGGAGTTTTTTGCCGTGACGTGTAAGATAGGTGTCTAACAATCGATTACCGAATTTCTCAGGTAAGCTATCAGCTATAAAGCCAGGTAAACCTCGAAATGTTTTTGTGTTTTTTAAATCGGGAAATTGCCAAATTTTATTCGAAAGGGGTGTTAACAAAGGGCTGATTTCTATACCCGATTTAACAAATTCATTGTCATATTCAAATGTGGCTAAGCTTTTTTTTTCATCCCAGATTAGCGCTCCGACACGTTCGCCCCATAAATTTACCGTAACAGCGTTATACATTCATAATTCTCGCTGTATTTACCCTTTTTGTCTTCCCATTTTTCGACTTGAGGGCTTATATTGTCTTGTTTTTTCTTTAACAAAGCGCTTTTTAGTTTTTGAAAGGTATTCGAATGGGGATGGGGTTGGTTGCTCCAGAAAAGGTAATAACCATTCGGTAAAACCAGTTTCACGTGTAAGCCGTATTAATGTTGATAACTTGATGTCTTTTCCAGAAAGTGCAGCACTTATTGTATTGCGATTTAAGTCACTCAGGTGAGCAAGGTCCTTTTGGTTTAAGTGTGCTTGTTTGGCTCTTTGTTTGAGATTTTCTCCGATTGCTTCGAGTAATGATTCTATTGGTGCATTTGGGTTCGTTTGCATATTATTTTAGGCAGTTTCGATTCTTTTTAAGATTACACATAGTATCTTAGGCGCTTTGTTTTGTAAATGATTTTTTGCTTTCTCATAGTATATTAAGCATTTTTACATACTTTCTTTAATTCTGCATACTTTACTAGGCATAATCGCTGATTTTTTTTGATTACCTTTTTTTGCTTCGCAGTAGTATTTTCTTATCGTAAAATGGTTTTCAATGTGCTTCCGTGAATTAGTAAGTCCTATCTGGAGTGTTTTATGATTGAACTCGCTGCGGTTGTGATAAATTAAATGGAAGATAGTCCGGTTATTGCTTTGTATCGTCCGCAAATTCCTCCAAATACGGGGAATATTGGGCGGCTTTGTGTAGCTATACAAAGCCCACTTTATATAGTTGGAAGATCACCGATATTACTCGACCAGAAAAGCGTTCGAAGGGCGGGGCTTGATTATTGGCAATTTGTTGACGTTCATAAAGTGGAAAGGTTTAAACATTTTTATGAGCAGATGGAAAGCAGGCGGATAGTCGCATTTACAAAAAGTTCTGGTGAGAATTCCGGCAAAAACAGGTGCGTCAATGTATGGGACTTTACTTTTAAGAAAGGTGATGTTTTGTTATTTGGGAACGAAACGGCGGGGTTGCCTCCGAGGCTTCTGAAACTGGTAAAAAACCATGTGTATATTCCCATGTGGGGACAGGAGATTCGATCTTTGAATCTTGCTAACAGTGTTTCGATTGCGGCTTATGAATATTTGCGGCAGATTGTGCCAGCACAATTAAGAGATGGAATTGATGTAGAAAGAACGTATTATAAAAAGCCAACCTACAATGAAAGAACATGAAATAAAAAACGAACCTTCGAAACAGATGCAAGAGTTAATGAACTCTTTTAGAACCGACCCTGCGTTACAACCTTTAAAAAGTGACGCAAGAAGCTTCTCGGGAGTGCATCGATTTATAGTTCCTTTTCTGTTAACTGAAATTTATAACAATACCATACTGTCCGAAAATCCGGAAGATGTTCTAGTTGTTTTACCGACCGATAAAGACGTAACAGTAATTACGGAACAACTCGAATACTTATTGTCTATTAAACCCGAATCGGCATCGGCAAAACCGAAAACTACCATAAAATATCGAGATGTGTTACCCTTTCCGACCTGGGGAATTCTACCATATACATATTCAATGCCCGAACCAGATCGCGAGGGAGCCCGGGCGACAACGTTGGCCTCCATTGTCGATCGAAAACAACGTGTTTTTACAATAACATCTATAGACGCTCTGTTTCAAAAAATTCCCTCACCGGTTTATTACCAGGGCGGGGCCCTTGAATTACAAGCCGGGGGTTTCTACTCTATTGAAACAATAACTGAATTTCTAGCAACGCATGGTTATGAATCGGTGGACATTGTCGAAGCCCCGGGCGAGTTTTGCAAAAAAGGCGGTATACTGGAGATTTTTTCCCGAGACTATTTTGACCCGGTTCGTCTTGATTTTTTCGGGGACGATCTCGAAAGCATTGATATGTTTGATCCCGAAACACAACGTTCTTATAAAAATTTTTTACAAGTGAGTTTTTCGGGAAACCGTGACCTGGTATTGACACCAGATATTCATGAAAAGATTGGAAAGGCCGCCCAAAAAATGGTTGGTTCAAACGCTCCCATTTTACGAACCGGCGCAAAAGACCGTCGAGGTCTTTGGGATATCTATCCTGATTTATATGAGACAGCTTCGCTTCTGGACTTTTTTGAAAAGCCGCCTCGTTTGTACGCCTGGGATTATGATAAAATAATTTCCCGGTCTGAACGTATTTTCGGTGAGTATGAATTATTGAAAGAAAAAAAAGCTGATGAAAATACGATTGAAATTTCTAGATTTATTTTTGATCTTGAATGGATTCAGGAACATTTAAAAAAAGATGCAATTTTATTAAACCCCCTTGCAAAAGAAAAAGATGAACATAATCTGCGCATGCCCGAACCGCCGCACTTTAAAGGTAGAATTTCAGATTTCGCTTCGCGCCTGAATTCCCCCGATTATGCCGGGAAAGCTATTTTTATCAGCTCAGGAAGCAATTCGCAAAAAGAGCGGTTAGAACATATATTAGAATCGTATTGCGACGACTCTACGAATATTAAACTCCTGGTGTCGCCTTTTTCCGGCGGTTTCTCCTGGCAGGGCGGTATCCTTTTTACCGACGCCGAAATTTTTGGTAAACGGACTCGAACAATCCGAATACAAAAAGGGAAAACCAAAGTTGTTGAAAGTCTGACCGATTTAAGTACCGGTGATAATGTCGTCCATATTAATTATGGGATAGGACGTTTTGTCGCTTTAAAACGAATGAAGGTGGCCGGGAACGAACGCGATTTTCTTGAACTTGAATTTGCGGGGTCCGATAAGCTCTACGTTCCATTGGAGCAATTAAATCTCGTACATAAATATATTGGAAGTTCTGAAAACCCCAGACTCGATTATCTTGGCAATAAATCGACATGGACAAAAACTAAACTAAAAGCCAGTGAGGCGATTGAAAAAATCGCCCTGGAGCTTCTTGAAATTTATGCTCGTCGTGAAAACTCACGCGGTATATCGTTTCCACCAGACAGCAGGTTTCAAGAAGAGTTTGAAGCAGCTTTTCCATATGAAGAAACCGATGGTCAGTTATCTACTTTGCTTGATGTTAAAAAAGATATGGAAAGTGAAAGGCCAATGGACCGCCTTGTTTGCGGAGATGTCGGTTATGGAAAAACCGAGATAGCCATTCGGGCTGCGTTTAAAGCCGTGATGGCAGGTAAGCAGGTGGCTTTATTATGTCCGACAACGGTCCTTGCTTATCAACATTATAATACATTTTCAAAGCGTTTTCAAGACTACCCTGTAAGTGTTGATTTTCTAAGCAGGTTTAAAAGCAAAGGGGAGGCTACTGAGTTAAAGGAACTGACGAAAGTGGGTAAAGTGGACATTGTTATTGGAACCCATGCTTTGCTTTCTGGAGACATCGCATGGAAAGACCTGGGCCTTCTTGTTGTCGATGAAGAACAACGGTTCGGGGTAAAACACAAAGAGTCGATTAAAAAACTTCGAGCGAATGTGGACTGTGTTACTCTGACGGCCACTCCCATCCCACGAACCTTGCAGTTGTCGATGACCGGCATTCGTGATCTTTCGTTAATTGAAACCCCCCCGCGTAATCGCAGGAAAATTGATACTCACGTACTTGAAGATAACGAAGAGGTATTAAAGGCGGCGATACTTCAGGAACTCGATAGGTCGGGCCAGGTATTTATATTGCATAATCGGGTAAAGACGATATATGCACAGGCCGAACGAATTCAATCTTTAGCGCCGGGAGCCCAGGTTGCGGTTTTACACGGACAGATGCCTGATCATGAAATTGAAGAAAAAATGCTTGAATTTTACCGCCAGAGATACGACATTCTGGTATCTACAACTATTATCGAATCGGGCATTGACATACCTAACGCCAATACTCTTATTGTAATGAACGCTCATACGTTTGGCCTGAGTCAACTCTACCAGATAAAAGGAAGGGTTGGCCGCAGCGATAGGCAGGCATTCGCTTATTTTTTTTACCCCCCCGGAATTGTAATGAATGAGATTGCCCAGAAACGGCTCAACACCTTAATGGAATATGACGGACTCGGCGCCGGCTTTAAAATAGCCATGCGAGATCTTGAAATTCGGGGTGCTGGTAATATTCTCGGTAAAGAACAAAGCGGCGATATAATGACCATAGGGTTTGAGCTTTATATTCGTATGCTACAAGACAAGTTAGGTGAACTGCGCGACGAAGAAAAAGCCGACGACTTTCAGTGTATTGTATCCATACCTGCGGATTTTTATTTTCCGGATGATTACATTGCAAGCATACGACAGAAAATGGAATTTTACAAAAAGATGGCCGCCGCCCATACCATAGATGAAATTGATGACATTAGCGACCAGATGAAAGACCGCTTTGGTGCGCCCCCGGTTTCTGTCGCTTCCATGATCGAGTCTGAGAAAATACGTACACTCGGAAAATATTTAAAAATTGAAAAAGTCGTTATGGATGATAATACTTTTTCACTTTATGCTTCACCACAGACCAGCGTTGGCATGGAAAAACTGGCAGGTCTTATACAAAACGACAATCGCTTTTACCTCGACCCGGTCGACCCGAAAAAAATTGAGTTTAGCCCTGTCTCTAAAAATATCGATTCACGTCTGAAAGAATTAACCGGCATGCTTCGATACCTTATTTAAAATAATCTGGCCGGCAAAGTCCCGAGAATTTAAGAGAAGAACTAAGTCAAATTCATAGTACTTTTGCTGGTATAATAATATTTCAAAATTCAATTCGCTTTCAATTTCTTAACCTGTAAATCCTGTTAATTATATCAAAATTTCTTATTCTTTATTTTTCTGCACTTCCTGCTTTCCTTATAGTTGTTTTTTCTTTATTACCAAAATTAAATTAAACATATTTAATAAAAAAGTATTGACGATTCAAAAGGTTCCATTAAAATCTGCAAACGCAGGAGAAATTATGTCAGAAACACAATCAGGTAACAACGCAACAAACGCAGGGACTACAGAGGCCGAAATAGTTCAAGAAACTATGAAAGGACTCGATAATATAATTTCCAATACTGGAGAAAAGACGCAGGCTAATAGTCTGGTTCAGAAACAAATGCAAAGTTACAAAGTAAAAATTGTAACGCATATGCAAAATAAAGGCCAACTGGGCGGCGATGCCCATAAAGCTTCTAAATATATAGATACATGGTTGGCTAAAAATATTCGACCGATGACTTTGATATTTATTTTAGTTTTATATGCAATTTTCAGTTTTGGTAGTGGCATTAGCTCCGTACCTGATGCGAATGGCAATAAAGTTCCCTGGCTTGATGTTCCTGGAGAGTATGTGAAATTACTGGGAAACTGGGGAATGGTTATTATGTCATTTTATTTTGGCGGAAGAACCGTAGAAAAAAGTTATCGGCATTTTTCGGAAAAAAAATTGCAAGCTCAACAAAATATGAATAGTCCGGAAAATGAAAACGCGGACGGTTAAAACCGATTATTTGTAAAAGGATATTATAATGAAAATAGTAAATCATAAGTTAGATGTAGCTAAATACCAGGCGTCGCCAAATAAAAGCGGAAAATTTGCACAAGGCAACCTGGATACTCTGATCATCCATTTTACCGCAGCAAGTTCGGCCTCAGTAGCGGTTAACTGGCTGCGCAACCCAAAGGCCAGAGCTTCGGCGCATGTTATAGTTGATGAAAAAGGCGCCATAACTCAGCTGGTAGATTTTGATACGGTTGCATGGCACGCAGGTGTATCTTCTTATGACGGACGAACGGGATTCAACAAATATTCAATCGGTATTGAGATCTCGAACCCTGGGAAATTAGAAAAAGTCGGGGAGAAATATAAAGCATGGTTTGGTACAAAATATTCTGCAGATGAAGCGCTTTTAGCACGCCATAGAAATTCTTTAAAAGAATCCTATTGGCATACTTATACCGAAAAACAGATTGCTACCGTGCAAGAGTTATGTGCGACATTAATTGAGACGTATAATATAAAACATATTTTAGGGCATGAAGAAATTGCAAAAGGACGCAAATGGGATCCTGGTCCTGCCTTTCCTCTCGACAAAATGAGAGAATATGTTTTAACGGAAGATCGGTCCTTAGAAGGCTCAGATGCAAACCTTCCTTTACCGGAATTAGCGCTGGTGAATACAAAATCTTTGAACATTCGTTCCGGGCCCTCTGGTCAAAACCAAACCGTGGCGCCTCCTCTGGCTAGAGGAACAAAAGTGGAAGTTTTAGGTCAGGCAAATAACTGGTACAAGGTTCGAACGAGCGTAGAAGGGTGGGTTTCTAAAAATTATTTAATCGATATTTAGATTTCACTAATTTAATTTCGATTACTTTTGGCGCTGAATAAGAATAGGCAAGCGATTCAAAATGGTTTTTTGAATGAAATCAATTCAACCGAAATCTATATTACTATCGTTTTTACCAGTTTCAAAAGTTCGTTCTTATTGTTTTTTTCAGGAGATATAATGACTATCTCCTGCAATTGTTGTAAAACAAAACCAACTGATTTCCCGGAAAACCCCAGAGCCATAATATCATTTCCTGAAATTGCTATATCTTTTATATAGATCGCTTCTTTTTTATGCACGAACCCACGAATGTATCGAATTGTTTTTAGAGCAAAATCATAGTAGATACTTTCACGTTCCTCTTCTTTTAACTTACTTATGATCACCTCTTTGCAAAAACGAAGGTGAAAGAACCAGTGGTCTTTTTCAATGTTTGCCAAGGCTTTTTTCAGCGTAACCGGATCTATATTCTTATCTATAGCCATTTCAAAAACCGGCAACAGTGGAGAGAAAACAAGGTCATGACAAAGTTTCTCCACCACCTTTGGAAATCTGTTTTGTTCAAAGAAATGACGTATAAAAGTAAGAGCGGGTTTGTTTTTTTCAATTGTCAAACGAAGCGAATTATGCAATTCAAAGTAAAAAAAGTGAGCCATGTAAACACCCATGACCCCCGGCATAGAATGACCGATGGCAAATAATAACTCATCCCAATTCGTTGGGTTGTTAATCAGGTTTTTAAACTCTTTAAAAAATAGATGGAAAATACCTGTTTTTTTTAAAGTGTTCCAGTAGATATCTTTGTCGCGCACACGAAGGGTTTTTCTCCATTCATCAAAAAATCTTTCTGGAGCTACTTTAGATACAATATCCAGTTTTTGAATCATAGCAGATTCAGTTTGCGTGTCAATTTGGAACCCCAGGTTTGCCATTAGCCGACAACCGCGAATAGGGCGCAGTCCATCCTCCTCGAAACGATCTAACGGATTACCTATAGTTCGAATTATCTTTTTTTGTAAATCGATTATACCGCCTATATAATCGTGCAGTTTTTTATTGCGAACACTGTAGGCAAGACCGTTAATAGTAAAATCACGCCGATGAACGTCTTCGTCGAGCTTAAGCCCAAATTGTATATGTTCAGGCCTTCGTCCATCTATGTATTTACCTTCTTTGCGATATGTAGTAACTTCAATGGAAATATGGTGGTACAAAATAATGAGTGTACCAAATTTTTCACCTACAGGAATGACCTTTGGAAAGATTTTTTTTAAATCTTCAGGCAGTGCGTTTGTCGTATAATCAAGATCTGAAATTTTACGATCTAAGAGTAAATCGCGAACAGAACCCCCTACCAGAAAACCCTCGAATCCGTTTTCGTGTAGAACCTCCTCAACGTACTTTGCTGCGTTTAACAGGTGTCTTGGTATTAGAACATTTAGATCTATATTTTGTACTATTTCAGTGGAGGGAAATATTTTCATTTCGATGTTATACTTTTAAAAAGGGTAACAACCTGAGAATTAAAAAAGCTGCTCCCAGGAATACTCCGAAAGGGGCTTTTATTTGTAAAAAACCAGTAGAGCTGCTTTGCACGTTCTTTGGACCTTCAGGGAGATCTGACGATTCTTGTTTCCATCGAAATGCAAAATAAATGATTCCCATCAACGAAGCGATTAATGGTAAAAGTAGACCGCCGGGAAAAACAACAGGCACACAAAGGGCAAATACGTAATAAACATCCGATCTTCCCATTGAAGATGGTCTCAGTATGTGAAACAAGGCGAATATGGAAGTCCACACCAGGGCCATGGCAATGCTCATCCAGGGATATGAGAAAAACCAATATTCGGCGAGCCCAATAAGTATGAAAATTGCTATCGGTTCATGGGGAATTAAAAAGAATTCAAAATCAATTTTTGCTATAACTATTATTAAAAACATGTAGACTAAAGAAAAAACAAAATAAACCGGGGCGGGGTGAAAATAGTACAATACACAGCCATAAAGAAATGCTGAAATTTCTTGAACGGGGTAACGTTTTGGCAACGTTATTTTGCATTTTTTGCATTTTCCTTTTGATATGAAATAACCGGCTACAGGTATAACGCATAATGGCGATATGACGGTTCCACAATGAGCACATACAGAGCGCGCTCGTAATACATATTTCCATTTTTTTGTAATTGTTTTTCGACTTTGACGATACCATGCGTTTAAAGCTCGTTCGGCAAAAGAGTCGGCGGCTGATATAATAGAACTAAAAAAGTAACCCGCAAAACAAAGAAGTATGACCTCGGACATTACACAGGCCTGGTCATTAAATATTTTTCAAGATATTCTGAAATATCACGAATATTACGATCTATCATTTCTCGTAGCGCCTCGGGAATTTGCTGGTCTCGAATTACACGATAATAATTTAGAGCTCTCGTAATTTGTTTTTTACGAATAAATTTTTGCGCTTTTACAAGCATTGGTTTGTATTTATAATATGCATATTCCAAAATGTTATGATCTTTAGATAGATAAAAACCATGAGGTATTTTTGTAAAATCATACGTAATAGTAATAAAAGGAGTATCTTCTTGTTCCGGTTCTCTCAATTCAAGAACGCCGCGAATTTCTTGAATTTCGGGTGATTCTGGTTCGTCGGGTTCTTCTTCATCGGACTCTTCAGCATCGTCGAAGGAAGATAGTGCTGAACTTTGTTCTAATACCCCTTCCGATTTTTCAGGCTCTTCAGTTTCTTCCCCCGCTGTCTCTTCTGTTCCAGAAGGCGCAGCTGCGGACTCTTCGGCGGAATCTTTGGCGGAATCTTCTGAAATTTCATCGGGGCTTTCTGTCGTTCGCGGGGTTTCTGAGGCTATGGCTCCGCCGATGGCTCCCCCGGTAGCTCCGCCTATGGGGCGTCCGCCAAAAGTGGAATCGACTTCTTTTTCGTTTTTAGTCTCTTCGGTATTTTCGATATCTTCGGCTTCTTTTGTCTCTTTGCTATCTTTTTCCTCAATTGTTTCTTCCACTTTGTCGGCTTCGACATCCATTTTGTCAGCTTCGAACAGGGCCTTTTCAATATTAAAAATACCATCCGAAATATCTTCTAAAATACTGTTCGTCTTTCTCATCATCGTTGCATCGGGCAGAGCTTTTGCAGTATCAAAAAAAGATGTTAAATCATTTTTCTCAGCTTTTTTTTCTATTTCCGCTTCTACTGCGTCTTGTTGCTGAAAAAAACCAAATGGCTTGGGAATAACATTCTCTTGTTGCTTTTGTTCATCACCGAAACCTGGCGGTGGTAAAAATGGGTATGAAAAAGGGTAGGGAAAACCTGCTGCCGGTGGTGCGCCTCCGCCTGGCCCTGCACCTGCGCCTGCGCCTGCGCCTGCGCCTGCGCCTGCGCCTGCGCCTCCGCCTCCGCCTGGTCCGGAAAGTGGAGGTCCGCCAATTTGAATTTGTATTGGTGTCGCCGGAGCCGATGAGGCCGATGCTGGAGCGCCTGGAGCACCGGGTTGTTGTGGTTGTTCGGGAGCACCGTTAAAAGGTGATCCAAAATTTACATCCAGAGATACTTTGGGCGTCGGGAGGTCTTCATGTGAGTCCAGAAAGTCTTCAATATCTCGTATATTTTGTTCGATTTTTTCACGGGCTGAACGCAGCGGAATTTTATTTAAAAGCCTCTGGTATACATCGAGAGCCATTTGGTCTTCATGGTCAGATACAAAATTTTCAGCGTTCAGCATCGCCCGAAAATGGTGACTATAGGGGCTGTTTCGGGGTATAATTTCATACGCACGGTGAGTGAGTTTGGCATGATCACCGGCGCCTTGCGAAAAGGCATTGCGAATAAAATTGCCTACACCGCTTTCGGCAGAGCCAGCTCGTTCCTTTTGCTGAGCGGACTGCCGCCTTTTGGGCGCCATTTTTGTTTGGTTACTTCTGGACCTTTTTAGTTTACTCATAGAATTACAGCGATCTAATGGTAGATCTCCACTTTTATTATCGCTATTCGTGAATAGTAAACTTGAGTTTTCGGGCTATTTTAGGCTTAAGAGTTCGATTTAAAATCAGCTTTTTCCATTTGGGCTTTTTCAAGAACTTCAGCTGAAACGTCCATTTTGCGCAAGGCCTTCAAGTATTTATCATAATAGGCTTCCATTTCAAGATGATTATTCAATTCTTTATGGGTTTTAGCCAGAAAATATAATAAAGGGGCGTGTTCATTAAACTTAGCATATGCAGCAGAAAAATGAGTAAGCGCTTCTTTATAATTTTTCTTACCTATCAGGTAAATTTGACCCATAAGCATATGGACAGAAGCTGTTTCGGCTCCATTTTTCAGAGCTTTATCACAATATTCCAGAGCCTTCGTATAATTCTTTTTGTAAAAGTAGTAATTTGCGTATTCTTGCAGTGATAAAGGAAAACCGGGGTCTTGTTCCAGGGCTTTGTCCAGCCATTCTCGCGCTTTTTCAAGATATTCAGGTTCAGGATGATCAGTGTTTTTTACTTCTTCGAATTTTTTAATATAAGAGGCTCCAATATTATGAATGGCGTTTATATAGTCTGGTTTTAGAGCAAGAGATTTTTGAAAATATTCTATTGCCATGTCGTAATCTTTTTCATAATGAAAATAATAATTACCATACTCTTTAAAGGCTACATGGTTGGACTCAATTTCAAGTACCTTATCGAGTTTTTCTCTGGCTTCTACATATTTTCCTTCTTTCCGTAGTGTTTCAGCCTGCTGAAGTAGTTCTTCAGGGTTGCCTTTACAATTCGTCAGAAAAAGAACGGACAACAAGATGGTGATAGTGAATACGAAGGGGTGATTGATTTTCATACCACAAATTATATTTAATCAGTGATAAGTCAATAAAAAAAGAGTCTAATATTATGAATCTATACGATCAAATGGGAACAAAACCCGTAATACTTTCACCAATGGCGGGATATTCCGATATGCCCTATCGCAGTATTTGTCGAGATGAAGGATCGGCGGCCTCCATTACTGAATTTGTAAGCTCAGAGGCCATTATTCGCGATGTACAGCGTTCCTTTGAAATGTTGCGGTATGGTGAAACTGAACGGCCGATTATTTTTCAGATATTCGGGTACAATCCTGAATCTATTTTAAACGCTGCAAAAAAAATTGAAAAGTATCGCCCCGATGGAATTGACTTGAACATGGGTTGTTCGGTTAAAAAAGTCGCCGGCAAAGGTGCCGGTTCGGGTCTGTTAAAAGAGCCTCAAAAAGTAAAAGCAATTATTCGCAGTCTGGTGAAAAACCTCTCTGTACCGGTCTCTGGAAAAATTCGACTTGGCTGGGACAAACAGTCTATGAACTATATCGAAATTGCCCGCATCCTCGAAGGGGAGGGAGCCTGGGCTGTTTATGTTCACGGCAGAACGAAAACCATGAATTACAGCTCTCCGGCCATGTGGGACGAAATCGGTGAAATAAAAAATGCAGTTTCCATACCTGTTTTTGGTAACGGCGATGTTTCCTCCTTGGCCGAGGCGCACCAAAAAATGGAAACATATAAAGTAGACGGTATATTGATCGGGCGAGCCGCCATGGGGAACCCCTGGATATTCAGTGGCCGCGATATACGCGAACTTTCACTAGAACAAAGATTGCCACTCATCTTGCGCCATATGGATTATATCGTCGATTTTTACGGCGAAGACCACGGAATAACTCTGTTTCGCAAACACATCGTGAAATATCTGAAATACCTCCCCGAGTCGGCTCAGTACAAAAACAAAATAATGAAAACCCGCCTGGCCGAAGAGGTGAAATTGATACTGACTGAAAAATTGTGAGAAGCTGTTTTTTTACTGGTGGGGAATTTCCGAATAAAATTAGCTACGAAGGCCCAAAGCCAGGATCTTTAATCATGCATAATCCTGTAAATCCTGTCAAATTGTCTTTTGTTGTGTATTTTAGTGTTTTAAGAGAGTTTAGACAGGATTAACAGGATTAACATGATTTGGAGATGTGGCGCGAATGCGGCAAACTGTGATCTTACTTTCTTTTCCTTGAATTCCTGCCTTCCTTATAAAAATCTTCATTATCGAACCCCACATTCAAATAAAAGGGGAAGCGGAGAACCGCGCCGGAGGTGTGGGTTGAAGCGGGGGGAAAATGAAAGATCGGGGAGGTGGATTTACCGTTTTTCTCCGCCTGATCTGTTTTCTTAGTATTCTTCTTGAGAGCGACTTGTAATTAAGAACTCGTCTGGAATGTCTTGAATGTCGGCGCCAATTTGAACGGCGAGGTGGGAGCCCATTCTTCCGGGGCGGCATTTGTATTTGGGACGATCTCCGATTAGTAATGTAAAATCGTCGTTTATACGGCGGTCGAGTTTTATGGTTTCGCCTCGTTGCAGACTCATAAGTTCAGAAAAGCCGAGTGTTGCCTGTCCTACTTCTACGATGGCTTCTACTTCGACTTGTTCAAGACGACCCTGGATAATTTTTTTGTTAAATTCAGATTCACCGCGACGAATGGACGAGAACCAGTACTGGGCAGAAAGTTTTTGAATAATGGGCTCAATTGTAATATAAGGAATACACAGGTTCATCATCCCTTCGCTTTCGCCAATTTTGGTTTCCAGGGTAATTAACATTACCATTTCATTGGGAGGTACAATCTGGGCAAACTGTGGATTCGTTTCTATTGTACCGAGTCGGGGACGAAGGTCAATTACGGTCGACCAGGCTTCACGCAGGTTCCCGAGAATATGAACGACAATGCCTTCAATTACAGAAAGTTCAATGTCGGTTAACTCTCGGTTAATTTTATAGTGTTCGCCAAGGCCACCGAACAGGCGGTCGATAATGGTAAACGTAATGGCAGGGTCTATTTCTAAAATGGCCGAACCTTTTAAAGGGTCCATGTTAATAAGGGCAAGTGTAGTAGGGTTGGGTATGGAACGAATAAACTCTTCGTAAGTAAGCTGATCCACCGAGGTTACATGAACTCCCACCATAGAACGAAGTTTCGCTGACAAAGCCGTTGTGGTTAAACGGGCAAAAGTCTCGTGCATCATCTGGACGGTACGAATCTGGTCTTTGGAGAATTTATCAGGGCGTTTAAAGTCGTATATTTTAACTTTTTTTTGCTCCGCCTGCTGCGAAAAATCATCCGCCTGGACCTCTCCGGTAGAGATCGCATTTAAAAGTTGATCGATTTCATCTTGTGAAAGTATATCCGTCATCGTATCTTTCCTATTTTTCCAATTGCGATTCTATACCTGTAATCTGCCAAAGGTTATCTTTCGGCGTTAGATAGTAAGTATACAAAAAAATTCGCTCAAAGCCATCAAATTCTCGCGTTGCTTTGACCGTAACCGAAGATTTTTTATACTCAACATTCTCAGAAATAATTTCAAACCGCTTAAGTCTGTGGTTTTGATCGCTTATTAAAAACTCTTTAAAACGGTGTAAAACTACTCCTCGGCTTTGAGGCGGAGCCTGCATGTATTGTCGGGCAAATTCGGGATAATCGCGAATAACTTCATGAAGATCAACGTATTTAAAATAGTTTGGCCAGTCACGATTATACTCCGCTGACAAAGCAAGATACACCAGTTCTTTGGGGCTTACCGAAAGACGGGGCGACTGGAAGGTGTCTCGCGTGGCGTTGACGGTTCTACCTACGTTGTAAGCATCCACGAAAAGGGGATAAACGTTTTGAGATGATATAAATAACTTTTTGTTTTGCTCCGGGTTGGGGTAAAAATACGCCGAAACCTTGTAACGACTTAGCCCTGAATAGTTATGTTCAAAAGAAACAAGCTCTGTTAGCTCCATATCGCGCACAAGGGCCTCACCGGGTTGCAAAATCAACGCTCTTGAGTTATGGTTTGTAGCGGTGTAGTCTGAAAAATAGGTATTGGAGCGCTCTACACCATCTTTCTGGTAAGAACTTTCTTTCAAGGGAATACTTTGACCGCTATCATTACGTACAATAATAGTAAAATTGTAAAGAATATTTTTGTGAAGATACAACGTGATAGGATGAATTCCCGTATTTTTCAATTTGCATGAAATTACAATACGTTCATCAGACATATACCTGCTGCGAACGGAGTGAATCGTCAGGACTAACCCCTGGCTTGCATAATTTTCGGTTGAATTCCCACGCGGATCGAACTTACCACTTTCCTGCCCGTTTAAAAACGATGCAGATAGAATTAATCCGATTAGAAGAGTCCATAAAACGCGTAAACGTGGCATTAATTCTATATCGTCCAATTTCAATTAAAATTTAGCGAAATTAGGAACAAGAGTAGCTAAGGGGGGCAGGTCTGCCCCCTCGTTCCAAATTTTTATTTTATTTTTCAAATAAAAAAAAAGATTTTTCACTACCCCCTGCGTTTTTTACTGGTTTTCCAGCCTGGAAAAACCCGACAGACCATCGCCCCTATCGGTTTCTAAATTCCCGTTCGTGGAATTTGAAGGACCTTGCAGGCTGACGCTACCGCTTTCGCCTGCTACGGCCGACCGCTATCGGGACTCAAGCCAAAAACCGCAGGATTTTTTTGTATAGAATACCACGAAGCTGGTTTTTCCCCGGGTTTTCGTTCGAAAAACCCGAAAGACCATCGTCCCTTTCGCTACCGCTATCGGGACTCAAGCCAAAACCACGCTTTTTGAAAACAAATTACTTTAAACTATTATCGAACGAAGCGACACAAAAAAACCGAAGGATTTTTTTGTGGACTAAAGATTTTACTAAATAAATAGCAGAGTCTCGAGCGATTTCAGGTTGTCCTGGGGGCGTGAATATAGGCGGCTTTGTAATATGGGTTGAACATCGAGGAATTCATTTTTTAATTTTTTGTGAAAACGTTTATCGAGTTTCCAGAGGGAGTCTTTTTCCATACCGTCTAAGATTAAGAAATAACGATCGGGGATAATTTCTGACATGTAATTGATAGTGCCAATTGTCTCTTCTAGTGTGTCTTTGATAATCCTTTTCATTGAATCGTAACCAAAATCTTCCAGCAGGTTTCTTAATTCCGTTGCGTTTGTAATGTAAACCGTATAAACAGAGTAGGGCAGGTTGTTTTTTTCAACCTTGTCCTCTCTTGCTCTAAGCAGAGATTGAACAGCGTGCAGGGGTTTCGCTTCAGATCTAAATTGCTCAGAGTGCAATGATTCTCCGAGTATCTCAATTCGAGAAAACCAGAAGTAGTTCAGTAGAACAGTATAGGCATGGTTCATTTTTCGGGAGTCGACGCTGTCCACAACATCGAATAACAGGAAAACTCCTTCCAATACACCATGCATATGGAAGGGAAGAATGTGAACATCATTCAAGATTGCACCATCTTCAGCAGAAAAATATCTCATAAAAGTCGTATCATCTCTAAAATCTTTAAAATGATACCATGTGTTTTTATTTTTTGCTGCAATTAGCCAGGGGTCCACAATATTAATTTCGAATTGGTTCGTAGTCTCTTCTTGAAATCCTTTTTGTGAATGAGAGACAAAGTCATTTTCTTCTTTAATAAAAAACATGTAGGTGTTAAAATGAAAAAGACGATCCAGAAAATCTTGAAGAATGGATTGAGCTTCGGGCAAGTCCGCAGCGTATTGGATACGATTTTGAAAATAGACAAACTCGTTAAATTGCGCTTCGCGGTCAATCCAGCTTTGTTTATGGAAATCCATAAAAGATATTCTTTCAATTGTATTCCGAAAGGAGCCAATTAGCTCGCCCAGCAATTTTAAGTATAGCAGATCGTCCGGGTGAAAATCTCTTGAAATGGGTTTTCCAACAATTATAAAACCAGCAAGACTGGAGTAGTTTAATATGGGAACCACCAATTCAGAATGCAGTGTCTTTAATAAGGTTTGTTCATCGCCAACAATACGGTTGATGATCTCTCTGGAATAATGGATGGCAAGGTCTTTTTCAAGTACCCTTTCTATACCCGAACGTTTCGACAATTGAAAATCTTCAGGAATAATAAACCCTTTTGTCGCTTTTAGTATGGTACGATTATCTTCTTTAAAAAAGACAGCAATTTCTTTTATCCCCACCTGGCCTAGAATACTATAAATAATAGAGCTCCATAAATCTTCTTCACTTTCGAGCGTTGCGAGTTCTTTGCAGACTTCCAGCAGGTTTAATAGTGACTCAAGTCGGTTTTGCAGCGGAAAAACACTATCGACTGGCAAAGTGTGAGATTCTATGTCCTGACCTAGCAGGTAAGGGGAAAGCTCATCTTGCTCCGCATTGACCGGAGAGAGAAGGTCTTCTGTACTGATTTTCCTTTTTTTTTGCAGTTTATCGGAAAAATCTTTTTCGTAGGCTTCTTCAGGCGATAGTTCCGGCGGCAACTCTTTGGAGAGAACGGGCGCAAGACTTCCGGTTTTTTCATTTGCTGCTATGGCTTTATTTTTTAAACCCATTTATAATCCCAGATCACCCATCACCTTTTGGTATAATTTAAAATACTCTGTTTTCGAAAAATTATCAATAATGTCATCCGGTAATTCGCCAAGTAGGTTGTCGAGGTAGGCAATAACACTTTTTAGTTCATCCCGGTTTGGAGTCCCCGTATGGTCTTCGCCACGAAATTCAACTTTCCCTTCTGACGTATCAATTGTCTCTTCTGGTTCCGGAGAAGGGGTTGCTTCATCTGGTTCTTCAATAGCAAATTCATGTTCGGCTACATCTTGTATTGGCTCATCAGGGATAATTTCAATTTCCCAATCATCCTCTTCATCAAAAGAGTCACTTTCATTCTCAACCTGGTCCGAGGCAAGTTGTTCTTCTTCAGCAGGTTCTTCCGGTTCATCCATTTCAACCGGTATTTCAATATCTTTTTTTCCTTCTATAATGTCGTCAAATTCATCCTGGGGTAAATCGATTGGTCCAATCTCTTTATTGAAATCAACCAGACTACCTTCTTGCGATTCGGGCGGTGGCGTAGTCGCTGTGTTTTGCGTCCCAATCTCATCATCTCCATCGACAATGGAGTCAAATTCATCTACCGATAGCGAAATCGGCTTTTCACTGTCTACGAGTTCTTCTATTCCAGCCGGGGGTAGTATCGTCTCAGCAGGTGAATCTTCCAATATTGGATGAAAATTCATAGTTTCCTTTTCAGTTGTGTCTGCTTGAGTCGGCACCGGAGCAGATGCCATGTCGACTTCTTCTTCCACTGAAGTATCAGGCTCTTGTGTTATCATCTCTTCAGGTGCAACTTCGTCTGTCTCTTCTAGTATGGAGTCAAATTCATCATCGGAGAGTGCTATGGGGCCTTCGTCTTCTTCTTCCTTGAAAAAGTCAGTTGTTTCTCCTGTATCTGGTGTATCCGATATTTGTTCTGATATTTCGTCCGATGTTTCCAGACTTTGTTCTGCTGGTGTTGCTTCGTCCAACTCATCTAAAGAGAGCTCTTCTTCCAGGGGAGCCATCGGCTCTTGGGGTATCATTTCTTCAGGTGAAACTTCGTCTGCCTCTTCTAATATGGTGTCAAATTCGTCATCGGAGAGCGCTATGGGGCCTTCGTCTTCCTCTTCCTTGAAAAAGTCAGTTGTTTCTTCTGTATTTGTTGTATCCGATATTTGTTCTGGTGTTTCGTCCGATGTTTCCAGACTTTGT
>JBEQLE010000048.1:0-26169 GCA_040326155.1 Leptospirales bacterium
GTACCAATAAATTTGGCCGAAAACTCTCCATAACTTATTTATCCCAGTCATGTAACCATTTTCGCGATGGCAACCCAAAGTTAAATCGCTGGTACAAGAAAAAAGAAAACAATATGCAAAAAGGGAAAATAAGAATGGCCATGATCAGGCGGGTTATTTCAGAAATTTATCAAATGCTTAAAAAAGAAGAATATCATATGTTCAGGGAAGCAGAGAACCATGAGAAAAAGATGAAGGCATATTATAAGTTACTGGCTATTTAAAAATGTATAAAAGCCCTTGACGTTCTCATAGACGAGTCTGTAGAATAAGTAAAAACAGGTGGCTGTAACCCCTCTAGATTGGCGTAGAAGGTAAAAAATCAGGCCTAAATTTACTTATTCTACAGCCTCAACATATTATTCACTAAACCTACATTAACCGCCATACTCGCACCAAACTTGAGATTTATTTTTCGCACCCGTCTGACGGGTCGAAGTGGTTTGCTCCATTGTCACCAATGAACTTTAGCGACGCACTTTCCTAAAATTTTATTTTCATTAAATCTGGCTCCAGAAACTCGTAATTTAGAACCTGCTTCACTTTATGATTGCTTATGATCTTAAACGATTTCGTATCTGAAACTGCAAACTCTGGGACAGAGTTTCCAGTGGACGCAGCCGCTTGAGTGTAGAATTCTCTTTTAGTGGGATGAGTATCAGCACAACAATTGAAAACTTCATCCCAGACTTCTTGTTCGACGATTTGGGCGAGAATTTTAATGCAGTCATCGCGATGAATAAGATTTACATTGGAGTCAGGATTACGAATAAGCTTTCCCTTGCTAAAAAACATTCCGGGGTTTCGGTTGTAACCAATTAATCCCCCAAATCGAACAATAGTGGTTTTAATTTTATCGCAGTTTCTAAACACATTTTCAATTGTAAATAAAGGGCTTGTTGTTGACTCTTCACCATCTGACTCTGAGATTGTTTTGTTCTTGTTTTCATAAACTGAAGTGGAACTAACAAATAAGACACTTTCTATTTCAGATTTTTCAATTTCTTTTAGCAGGCCTCTGAAAGCCTCGGGGTTTTTGGACGGTATATTAACTATTAAAATATCAGCGTGCAGAAAGGTTTGAATGTTTTCGGGTAACTTCTCAATATCAAGGAGGAAGGGTTCAGCCTTAATGGACGTTAGTTTTGGCAGGCGATTTGTTGATGTTGTCGAAGCTTTGACAATGTGACCCATCGAAATAAAATACTGAGCTAAGGGGCGCCCAAGCCAACCACTTCCTAATATGCTTATAGTTTTAATACATTGATTTTCAAATAACTGGTTCAGTATGTCAATTATTTATCTTTATCTTGCGAGTCTACTGGCATCACCGGGCTCAACGCTTATAAAATATCGTATTGGGTGGCGAAGGCTTTTTTAATTCTAAAAAAGCCGAAGACAGGGAAAAGGCGATCTTCGCGTGGAGGAAAAAACGCACTTTTCCCCTTTTATGGTTATTATAGAATAATTTTTTGAGGTAAAAGGACTTTATGTGATATGTATCTGCCTGTGGGGATGTTTTGTATCTTGCGTATGCGGGAGGGTGTTTGGTTGTTTTGCGTTATACCTTGAAAAGTTCCATCGGACTCTTTACGATAGCCTTTGAAAGTCCAGTCGATTTTATATTCAGCTCCGGGACGAAGGTCGCCTATTTTTTTCTCTGCCGCAAAGTCCCAGCGGTCAATTCGATATTGAAGATATACGGCCACCCCTTTTTCATCGTAAAAGATTAAGTCGTTGCCGATTTTCCCCTGGTAACGCAATATAGAAACGTAATTTTTATTTTCGTTTAGATCAGTTTCAGAAAGGCTTTGGGCTTCGAGAATAAAAAGAGACGGTAACAAGAATAAAAGTAAAACCAGTCCGCTCGTTTTCGATATCAACTTTTTGGGAAGCAGTGAACTAAATACATGCATTTTTATTTCTCTTTTTCTTTCTCTTTGTCTTTCTTCTTTGAATCAGGTTTTTCACCGCGAATTTTTACCAAGGCTTCTTCAGCCGATTTACGAACAGATTTACTCGGATCATTTTTTTCTTTATATTCCAGAAGATCGATATATTCCCGACCACCAAGATCGCCCAGGTGAATAATGGCTGCTTTTCGCGTACTTGCATCGTTACTTTTTGTCATCTCGATTAAAATATTTTTTACTTTGGGGTCGCCCATTATGGTTAAAGCGGCAAGCAATTTTAAGCGGTAGCGAAAATGTTTCTTTTTCTCATCAATATCATCGATAGCTTCCAGCTTATCTAACTCTTTATTAAAAACTTCACCGGCGGGTTTATACTTTAATTTCCCCAGAGAGTAAGCGGAGGTCCCTCTTACTCCTAAATCTTCTTTCTCGTCAGTCACTCTGGACATTAAATATTCTTTAATTTCCTCTGGCAATTTTTTAATTTCAGAATAATAACGGATGATATATATTTTATACGTTGGTAAAGTTTTCTCTTCTTTAAGTTTTTCCATAAAGAAGTCAACCAATGTGGGGTCTTTAAAATATGTCAGAACCAGAAACATCTCGTCAATTTTACCCGAAAGTTTTTTATAATCGACTTCTTCTTTTAAGTACGTATTAATTCTTGGTACAACTTCTTTTATATTTTTCTTTCGACAATGAGAGAGTACGGCAATAACAACAGGACTAGACGCCGAGTCGAAAAAGACAAGTACATCTTTGTCGAGATCATTCCATTCGACTTTTGCTAAAAGATCAATTAAAGTGCGTTGAACCCCAGGGTCTTTGCTTGTCAACAATACCTTTAGATCAGCAATAACTTTCTTCTGGTCTTCCTTTTCCAGTTTACCAATACGCTTAATTGCTAAAACAATCTGCTCTGCGTGACCATAATGCAACGTATCTTTTATGCGCTCAATTTCAGTTTTAGCTTTTTTGGTATCTTCAGCCTTATCCTTTTTTTTGTCTTTCTTGTCTGAACCGGCGCCCTCAACGGTAAAAGCGCCGGCAGAACTCATTAAAAAAATAGCTGTTAATAAAACTGACCGGGTTCTCATATTACATCGAGTCAATCATTTCCTGAATCGCGTCACGATCAGGATGATTCGGGTGTACCCGTAGTAGTTTTTGTAGCGTCTCTTTTGCCCGGGGTTTATCATTCAACTTTCGATAATATAACAAACCGAGTCTTTCTAAAGCAAGTTTATGGTTCGGGTCTCTGCTCAATACCGCCTGGTATTGAGTTTTTGCCTTTTCGTACTGCCCCGCTTCATCCAGTGAAATTGCTAAAACAATTCTGGTTGTGTTATCTTTCGGCCTCGAAAGCACTGCTGCGTTATAAGGTCTTATCGCCTTGTCATACTTTTTTTCTTTATAGTACAAATTACCAAGGTTTGAATTGGCGTCAAAAGAAGTGGCTCGAATTTCCAAAGCCTTTAAATAATACTCTTCAGCTTGCTCGTTTAAACCCTGTTCATCATAAATACGAGCGGTATTCAAATGAGGCTCAAAATAATTATTATTATATTTAATCGCCGTCATGTAATAATTCAAAGCCTCTGTGGCGTTTTTCGAGGTTTGGGCTAACTTACCAAGTTCATAATATACCTTGGGGTCCTTCTCTTTGTATGTCAGAATTTGCTCGAAAGCTTCTTTCGCTGCGCTGAGTTTTCCCATTTCGGCGTAAACCAGACCAAGATTAAAAGCTGCTTCATAGTGCTTTGAATTTATGGACAAAGCTTTCTTCAACGCGCTTTCGGCGTCGGTATAACGTTTCAGTTTTTTATAGATCTCCCCTTTCTGGTAAAGGGTATCGGGGTTGCCGGGGTCTAACTCGTCAGCTTTCGTAATGGCTTCTAATGCTTTCTCATACTTATTCACTTTTTTATACGATATTGCGAGATTTACCCAGGCTGCGACTTTCTCCGGTGCGTAATCAAGCGCAAGTCGATAATCTTTAATAGCGTCATTGTCTTTTTTAAGTTGGTCATTCGATAAACCAGCCATATAATGAGCATTATAATATTCTGGTTTTAAAGCAGTCGCTTTTCGAAAAGACCCGAGCGCTTTCTTATACCAGGTTTTCTTAAAGTAAAGCATACCTAAATAATAAAATGATTTTGCATTATCAGGTTCTTTTTTAATCGACTCTTCGAGACTTGCTATAGCTGAATCGACTTTATTCTGATTCGCCTGGGACCGCCCGATAAAATAATCGATCTCGCCTATTTCCCAATCTATCTTTTTTGCCTGTTTGAATAATGATTCGGCTTCGGGATATTTTTTGGCTTTAAAAGCAGCTTTTGCTTCTTCAATAAGGTTTGCCAAATCTTCAGGAGAGGTTCCGTCGCCATTGTCGGCTCCGTCGCCATTGCCGCTTCCGTCGCCATTACCGTTTCCTTCGCCATTACCGCTTCCTTCGCCATTACCGCTTCCTTCGCCATTACCGCTTCCTTCGCCATTGCCGCTTCCTTCGCCATTGCCGCTTCCTTCGCCATTGCCGCTTCCTTCGCCATTACCGCTTCCTTCGATATTACGCTTTTTATTGGCGGCGTCGTATGCACTTTGGTAGCGTTTCAGAAGTGATTCATTGTTGGGGTCCTGGGCCATCGCAGTTTTGTAATAAGGCAGAGACTTTTCGACTTCGCCTCGGTAATTATAGATATCCGCTAAACGTGCGTTGGAAGGTCCATGGTTCGGATCTACCTGTAAGGCTTTTTCCAGCTCTTGAATCTCTTTATCTATTTCACCAGAATCCTGGTAAATTTTAGAACGCGCAAAGTAATAATCAGCGTTATTCGGATCGAGTCCAATGGCATCATTAAAAGCTTTCATCGCTTCTTTAATTCTTCCATCTTTATAATATTGCTTTCCCAGGTTATAAAAACCATCCGGATTATCGGGGTTCTTACGAATATAATCGTATAGTTGGTCATAACCTGCTTTTGAGTCGCCGCGCAAAAAGGCCTGGTTTGCCAGGTTTTCATGACCGGCCGGGTCTTCAGGGTCGACTTTAATCGCGCTCTTATATTCTTTGGTCGCCTTTTCCGTCTCTTTTTGACTATCGTAAAGGTTTCCCTTTTCGTTATAGGCATCCGGATTTGATTCATCCAAATTTTTTGCCATCTCGTAATATTTATGAGCTTCTTTATCGTGACCCGCTTTTTCAAGCGCGTCAGCCAGATCTAGCAATATCTGGTATTTGTCTTCTTTGGGAGCATTTTGTTTTTCGGCCAGCTCATAAGCTGTTTTCAAGGTATCGATCGCCTCAGGATACCTTTCCATTGTTTTATACAATCTGCCAAGTTCGTGGTAGTTTTTATAATTATCAGGATCGTACTCAATCAGTTTTTTAAGCCCATCGAGTTGTCGATTTAGATCAGCATCAACCGAGTCAGGGCTAAGGTTTTCAAATTGCTGGTTCTCTTTATAATTGCTATAAAAGTGGTATGCCACAGTTGCGCCAACAATTGAGAATATGGCCAACAGGGCTATAAGCCGTTTTTTATTATTTTTTTTATCTTCTTCCATAATTTCCTTATCGTCCCTTTTCCAGAAAATCAGTAGATTTTTTATTAAAAATCAGTAGATTTTTCCTAAAAGTCAATACAATTTTATCAATAATACAGACGCAAAAAAACCCGACTTGCGGGTTTTTCTTTTATATTTGAGACAATAATACAAAACTCTTTGCTCAATTTCCAATAAAATGGAGCAAAGATGCAAAGATTATCGTTTTGAGAACTGAGAAGCTCGACGAGCTTTGTGTAGTCCGTATTTTTTTCGTTCCACCATACGAGAGTCTCTGGTTAAGAAACCTGCATCTCTCAGTTGTTTATGGTGTTCAGGGCTGGCTTCATCAAGAGATCTGGAAATACCCATACGAGCAGCTTCAGCTTGTCCTGTGTTTCCACCGCCATGGACATTTATTTTAATATCATAAGTTTTTGTAAAACCGGTCAGTTCAAGAGGTTGGCGTACTTTGCGAACATCAGCCGGTTTTTTAAAGAATTCTTCAAGAGGTTTTTTATTTACTGTAATGATGCCACTGCCTTTAACCATTTTAACGCGAGCAACAGCATTTTTACGACGACCCGTAAATATTTCCCCTACTCGTTTTTCAGAAGAAGTTTTTGGCTCGGGTTTCGTATGCACTGGCTTCCCTTCAGTCTTGGCTTTAGCTACAGGCTTTGCTGCTGGTTTGGCTTCGGCTTTAACTGCAGGTTTTGCTTCGGCTGCGGGTTTTGCTTCAGCTACAGGTTTTACTTCTGCTGCAGGTTTTGCTTCTGCTGCAGGTTTTGCTTCGGCTGCGGGTTTTGCTTCTGCTGCAGGTTTTGCTTCTGCTGCAGGTTTTGCTTCTGCTGCAGGTTTTGCTTCTGCTGCAGGTTTTGCTTCTGCTGCGGGTTTTGCTTCAGCTGCAGGTTTTGCTTCTGCTGCGGGTTTTGCTTCAGTTGCTGGTTTTGCTTCTGCTGCTGGTTTTGCTTCTGCTTCAGGTTTTGCTTCGGCTGCGGGTTTTTTTTCTTCCTCAGAAGAGTTTTCGTTATTTATTTCAGACATATATTACCTCTTGGTCTTTTATAGCGTTATCGCTACGGGCTTTTGAGATTCCATTCCATGATCATCACCATTAAAAACACGGATTCTGGTTAATAGCTTACTGCCAACTTTATTTTTTGGAAGCATACCTTTTATAGCGTGGGTCATAATTTTTGCAGGGTCTCTTTCCATTTGTTCGCGCATAGTACGAGCTTTAATACCACCGAAATAACCGGTATGCCAATAGTATTTTTTGGTATCCATTTTATTCCCGGAAACACGAATTTTCCCTGCATTTGTAATAATAACTTTATCGCCGATGAGAGTTCCCGGCTGAAAATTAGGCTTATTTTTGCCCATTAGCTGTTGAGCGACTTTAGATGCAAAACGCCCCAAAATCTGGTCTTCTGCATTTACAACAACCCAATTCTCATTTAAGTCGTTTTTCTTTGGATAACTGCTTTTTTGTCCGTATAAAGGATCCATTTTCTCTCCCGTCATTTTGAACTTTAGAGTTCAATTTGGATAATATTCAGTCAAAAATACATATTGACATGGCGTGTCAATGTTTTCCCTATCGAGTAGGAGAAAAATCGAGTGAGAATAGGAAAGTATTTATCAAGAGCTGGAATCTGTAGCCGACGAGAAGCTGCTGATTTCATAAAAAAGAGCCAGGTACTCTATAAAGGAGTTTTAGTCGAAAGGCTCGACATGGACATACCAGAAAGTGACAGCCTGGAAATAAATGGTAAAACAGTTCAACTGCCACTCAGTAACAAAGTATACATTTTAAACAAGCCACCCGGTTTTATTTGCTCCCATAAAGAACAATGGGGGAAAAAATCTATATTTCGACTGCTACCCAAAGAGTTATTTAATTACTATTTTGCAGGACGCCTGGACGAAAACTCCAGAGGTCTAGTCGTATTATCGAATGATGGAGACCTCGTGTACAACCTGACCCACCCTTCGAACAAAACCGTAAAAATCTACCATGTAGTTACCTCTCGCCCGCTTTCTAAAGAAGCAAAAGAAAAAATGATAGCCGGGTTATGGGACAAAGCGGAAAAACTTTCAGCAGACCGAATCGATAATCTCGAAAAACCGGCACATTACGAAATGGAGCTGCACAGTGGGAAAAAAAGGGTCATACGAAGAATGATCGAAATGGTGGGAACATCCGTAGTCGACCTGGTTCGTATAAAAATGGGAAAATACGACCTGGACAATTTAGAACAGGGAAAGTATATAGAAAAGAATTAACAGCACTAGTCTATAAAAAATATACCAATAACCGTTATAAAATTCTGCATGGAGTGAATTATTATAGAAAGCATTATACTCTTTTTGTAAAGAGTCAGAGCAGACAAATATAGAGATAGAATAAAAACCGGCAACCATGCCTGGCTTTCGTGTACAAGCGCGAAAATAAGACTGGTAAAAATAGCGGCGAAGACCTGACGCCACACGCCTGGTTTTTTCTTGCCGACGAAAAACTTCAATAAAAAGCCTCGGTAAGTAACCTCTTCATAAATTGGCGCAATAATCGTTGTTGCAATGGCAAATAAAATCCAGGTTGGTTTGAGAGAGTCGAAGTCAATTTCTAAAAACTGTTCTGTGTCTAGTCCGATAAATTCAACTAAAGCCGTAATCAACATGGAGACCAAAACCCATCCAAAAATAGCAAGTATTAACTCCATTGGATTTATATTACCACCCCAATAATACAGGTCGACTTTAACAAACCGAACCATTAAGGCAACATACAACAGAAAAACAGAAGCTTGAGTGGATACCTGAATTAAAAAATGAGCGGAGCTCCACTGGGACACCACTTGAGGTAAAACCCCGATCAATACGAGACTCAACGAAAGCAGTAACGTGATGGCAAAGGGAACTAGAATAGATCCGAAAACAACGATGTTGCGGAGCGCTTTGCTTTTAGACTTCATTTACCGGAGTAAACTCTCTTTCAACGGTTGTTTGAATACCGCCTCGAACATTGTATACGGCCCGAACTTTTACATAACGAGGAAAGGCGGCTTTCACCAGATCGTCGAGAACTTTATTAACAACGTTTTCGTGAAAAATTCCAAGGTTGCGGTAAAAAACAAAATACTCTTTCAAGGATTTCAATTCGAGGCAATGCTCAGAGGGTTTGTAATCAATATAAATAATACCAAAGTCTGGCAACCCTGTTTTTGGACATATGGCTGTAAACTCAGGTATCTCAAACTGAATTAAATATTCTTTATCGTGATAGATATTTTCAAAAACTTCTATAGAGGGAGTTTCTAGTTGGAGGATGTCGTTTTGTTTACCTTCATACTCACCTCTTTTCATCATTTATTTCCCAGTCAATAAATTGATCCCAACTGGTTTCAACACTTCCTTTTCCTTGCCACGCAAAACCTATATTTCGTTCTATTTCAGCGTCGCCAGAGTGCTCGGTCCACTCGATAGAGCCTGAAAACAGACCACAAGCTTCACTGTAGTCGATAATACGAACTGCGCTGAGAGTCGCCTGGGGAAACTCATGGGCGAGTTTTCGAAACAGACGTTCCACATACCCAAGGGACATATGAACGGAAACTTCTTTGTCTGGAAAAATAAGATGAGGAATTTCTGGTAGAGTATCGCGAATATCAGACCTTTTTAAAGTAGCCTCATCGCCCGACGTTCTTGTACTTGTGGTTGTTTCTACAATTTGTTCAAAAGAGAGTTTTTTCGTTTCTATTTGCATGGTCCGGTAAGAACCAGCGTCGAAGATGTCCCTTCAATCACTTTTATGGTTTTTTGTAGCTGACTGATGAGCAATTTTCATTATGAAAACAGTTTTATGGGGGGAAGTTTCAAATCACTAAAAGGGAAAGGAACGACAACGACATCACCCTTTACAAATATTGCCAAGCCAGATCTTCCTCAGGACTGAGCCAATCTTTTTTTAATGCACTTTCGGCAAGGCCCAACGTTTCGAGTTTTTCAGTTTTATTCTTCGATTTAATAAACTCAATAAAATCGATCACTTCATCTAAAAGCGGCTCAGGTAAAGCTTTGATTTCTTGCACAATATAATCTCTTTCGCCCATTGGTTTCAAGTAAACAAAATTCATTGTAACGGACAACTAAAAAATTTTTATTTCTTCTCCCTCACTAGTGTTCGGTTCAGAGTAGCAAAAATAATCCCCGATTTTTTGCAGAAACCGGGGGTTTAAAGGATTTTAAACGTGAAACACACTAATATTTTATTTCAAAAGATCAAACAACCTCCTTATCTCAAAGAAAATAAATAATTTCTTGGGGTTACAGAAATGCCTCTTTCCCAAACTTCATAATGTAAATGTGGACCTGTACCGCGACCGGTATTACCTGCCACGCCATATTCAACCCCTTTTTGTTAGAAAATTAAAAACAGCGAGAATCGCTGACTGATGATGAGGGTAAAAACTTCATTCTACGATTCATAGCTGTAGTGCGGTTGAATACCGAACTATTTACCCGGCTCAATGTATACCTTAACACTTCGAGGGTACAGGTTTCGTGGACAGCCAATTTATTTTGTTTTCTTTATAGATGCAATATCGATTGACCGGGCGGAGCTGGCAGTAAATGTTCCATATGGTTGTTTTCTTAATTCTGGTTGCTTCGTTATCTGTGATGAGTACTATAATAGTTAGTCTGCATAATCGGAAAATTCGAGCGGAGCTTGCGAGTTTACAACATTATGAACGCGCCGCGAGTAGACTGATTTCAGAAAACGAGAGTATTACAGATGAGTTTGTACTCGATTTTCTGGAGACTCTGCTTGAGATGGCGATACAATCTTATATCATTTTTCGGTTGTCGTCGGGTAATTCCCAGATTAAATATATATTGGCCGAAACGTCAAACATGACGCATCTACAATCAGAGATTGTAATATCGAGGTTGCTGGGTAAATACCGGTTTGAACCCTTACCGCTAGAATCTGTTGAAACATTTTCTGTGGAAAAAATAATAAAAGATGCGGCGCAGTTGTCGCAGGTGAAAGCAAAAAAAATCGTCCACGCACAAAATACGCCTGTTGCTGCGAATACGCCAACTGTGGTTAAAATGCCTATGGCAATGGCTCGTTTTAGTTTGTTTTATCTATTTATTGCGGCTGATCAAGTGTCTGGTAAAAATGACATTCATGTGAGCTATAATTCATCTGAGCAAGGGGTGGAGGTAATAATAGAAGTGACAACGGAGGCTGGATTAGAAAGATCAAGAGCGTATCAAATGTGCATTCAAAGTGAGGGTGAGAGTGAATATGCGCGTGAAGATTACCTTAGCTCCTTTTCTCCAGGGTTGGAATTAGCTAAAAAACTCACCAGAATCTATAAGGGTAAAATAATGATTCGCGGTAAAGAGAATAGAGTGGAATTTTTAATTCAATTTCCATTGCACCGGCATAAATAAATTTTATTTTTCCAAAAAAGACCGCCATTTTTCATAAAAAAGACTTAAAAACGAATTTTCTTATTTGCAATATACCTTAGTGTATTATCATAGTATAATATTTGTAATAATTACTAAATGGATATTATAGAAAAAGAAAAAATCACCTACCTGTTCAAAAACAGTCCAAATGGGTTGCTGGTTAACTTCCTTATGTCTGCTCTGGCATTTGCCGTGCTTTGGGGGGAAGTGGGTCACCAGTATTTGTGGGGGTGGATAGCCGCAGTTTATATTATAAATATCGCGCGAATTTTCCAGGTTAAATTGGTATTCAAAAGGATTAAAACCGGGAATGAACCGGTAGAATCCTTAAAAAAACGGGAAAATCTGTTTTTCGCGCTAAGTGTATTATCGGGTCTTGCCTGGGGTTCGCTCTCTTTTGTACCTGTATTTGAAAACGGCATTATCAATTACGTTTTTATTGCATTTATTCTCGGGGCAATGGCAATCGGATCTTTACCATTGCTTTCCATTTCACCCAAAATCTCGATATCGTATATTCTACTCACTCTGGTTCCCATATCTACTCGTTTGTTCTGGTTTGGCGAACCTATGTTTCTGGTAATGGGAACGATGGCCTTGGTATTTATTGCCATAGCGCTCTTGTTCGGTAAAAACCTGCATACACTTCAAGTAAACTCGTTTGAATTAAAAAACTCGAATGTAAGCCTTATAAATGACCTGAAACATGCCAATGAGAAACTCGAAGACAAACTTTATCAACAAATGAAAATTTCTGAAACGATTCAAGAAGCATATGAGTTTGAAGCCAGCATTATGGACAACTCTTTAAGCGGTATTTATGTACTCGATTTAAATGGGGAATTTTTAAAAAGTAATTCGGCGATTGAAAAAATTACGGGTTTTAATAAAGAAGAGTTATTCGGAATGTCGTATAAAAATGTGATACATGAAAAAGCCGTTAACGAAGTAGTAAAATTATTTAAAACGATCATTACCGAAGGCGCGACAATTCGAGAGTTTAAAACCAGATTAATTCGTAAAAATGGTTCCCATGCAAATATTATATTCACTGCCTCTCCGATACAAAAGTCAGGAAAAATTGTGGGGGTCTTGGGCAGCGTTGAAGACGTGACCTTACCGCATCGAGTCAGAATACTTGAAAAGGCCAGATTAAATATGCTGGAGATGCTTGCCTCGGGGCAATCTCTGGAGAATATTCTGGAGATAATTATTGATAATATTGAAAAAGTGAACGAAGATATGATCTGTTCGGTTCATTTGCTGGATGAATCAGGAAAAAAACTTTTACATGGAGCGGCCCCTGGTCTGCCAGAATTTTACAATAAATATATTCATGAATTATCCATCGGACAAGACGTGGGTTGTTGCGGAACTGCGGCGTATACGAAAAAACGGGTGATCAGTGCAAATGTAAGGGAAGACCCGAAGTGGGTAAATTTTCAAGAAATTACAGAAAAGGCGGGTCTTCAAGCATGCTGGTCGCAACCCATTCTAGGTAAAAAAGATGAAGTTTTGGGAACTTTTGCGATCTACTTTAAAAACCCACAGACGCCCGATGGTAATGACATTCAGGTTATTGAAGAGTGTTCCCAGATTGTTCAAATTGCTATTGAACGAAAACAAATGGAAAACGAGATGATTATGCAAAACAAAGCTCTGTCGCTTCTTTTTGATACATCTTCTGTGTTGATACAGGCAGGCAAACTAGACACCTTGTTTGAAGAAGTTTCTAAAAATCTGGCGGGCCTGGAAGAGTTGAAAATTTCAAGACACATTAAAATATTTCAAAAGGGTGAAGATGCTCTTGAGTTATTATACGATAATAAAGAAAATGTAAAACAAGGCACCCGGGTTAACAGATGTGCAAAAGTCCAACCGGGGCAGTGTCTTTGTGGAAAGGCGCTAGAGACTAAAGAGGTCATTATATCGTTTAATTCACAGGAAGATGCGGAACATACTTTAACCGATGAAAACTCGGAACCGCATGGGCATATTATTATTCCATTAATAGGACGGGATGGTATTAACGGGGTTCTTTGTTTATATACCGAAGTTAGACACATCAGCTTAAATCAGAGTATCCATAAGATGTTTCATTCGCTGGGACGCCAGATTGGCATACTTTTGGAAAACGCAGCTTTGATGGAGGAATTGCGGGCTCGGTCCATATACGATCCTCTTACGGGTTTATCGAACAGGTATCATATGAATCTGGTTCTTGATAAATGGTTACCCCGTGCGAAAAGAGGTGATTTTCCAATTAGTGTCGTTCTACTTGATATCGATTATTTTAAAAACTACAATGATACGTATGGACACAACGCAGGAGATAAAGTTCTTTTGAAAACTGCTGTTATTATTGAAAATGAAATTCGCGAAGAGGATATGGCAGTTCGTTACGGAGGGGAGGAATTTTTAGTCATCCTTCCGGATACCCCAGTGCAAAAGGCCGGGGAAATTGCAGAAAGAATTCGTAAGTCGATGGAAAATGCAAAAATTGTAACGGTCAGCGCCGGCGTCACGTCCTTGAAATCGGGAGATAATCTTGAGATGTTAATTGAAAAGGCCGACAAGTATCTTTACGAAGCAAAAAGATCAGGTCGAAACAAAATAATTTTAAAGTAAAATTCAAGGTTGCAAAAAGAGGGCGTCACGTCAGAACGTCAGATTGGTAAAATTTGATTTGACAATGGAACGGTGAATTCCATCTTCCGGGATGAGTAAAAATGAAGCTGACAATAGTAACAACACGAATAAGAGTAATGAATTTTTCTACCATGAAATTCCGAGTCAAAAAAACATTGCCCTTGTTGCCCATGATAATCGCAAAAAAGATCTAATTGATTGGGTAAAAACCCACCAGGGTACTTTAAAGAATCATACTTTATCGGGTACGGGTACAACGGGTAGTCTGCTTACGGAGGCAACCGGACTCGAAATAAAATGTTTTGCCAGTGGGCCGCTCGGAGGGGACCAGCAAATTGGAGCTGAAATATCTTATGGAAATATTGACCTGTTGATTTTCTTCTGGGATCCTCTTGCCGCCCAGCCGCATGACCCTGACGTGAAGGCGTTGCTGCGTTTATCAGTCCTGTTTAATGTACCTACCGCGTGTAATCGATCTTCTGCTGATTTTCTAATTGCAGCTGAACATTTTCATAAAAGTTATACGAAACGAGTTGTCAATTATGCGGCAAAAAAACCAAAACCGCCTGTTTAAGAACTGCTCTCTTCCATTTCGTCGTCGTAGATTTCCCCACCGGCGGTATCCGATACAATGCTGTGAAAATCGACCCTGAACCACTCATTAAAAGCTTTTCGATTGCGTTTTTCAGGCCAAAGCGATTCATCGGTGTACCAGGCATTCAGCTCATTTTTAAACAGAGTTTCATAGTTCAGATCCAGCCAACGATCCAGAAATTCTCCGTCTTCTACCGAAATTAGATATACAGTCCCTTCGGACTCTGCGTTTTCATCTTCAATTTCAGAATTTTCACTATCCGGATTACATTTGTCCAGCCACTGTAAAAACGGCTCTTGATATTTTAATATAATTGCACACCTGTTTACCATTGTTCTTCCTTACGAATAAATAATTCTATGTTAACCTGTTTCATACTCTATTGCTTTGTTTAGAGTTCACACGCATAGTAGAAAATATTATTCAAACAGTCTAATATTCACATATAATAATTTATTGCCGTCAGGTCTCAATTTTTTATACTGCCGGTTCGAGAGCCCGGATCTCCTTGCGAGAGCTTACCCTGAATACCTATCACCGGGCTTTCTTTTTTTAATGCACAAAAAAGTCCTTCGGCTTTTTTGTGTCGCTTCGTTCGATTATCATTTAAAGTTTATCTGTTTTCAAAAAGCGTGGTTTTTGAAAACCTGCTTCGTAGTATATTACTAAAAAGTCCTTCGGTTTCCTTAGTCCGTCAAAAAATCCTTCGGTTTTTTGAGCGTCGCTTCGTTCGATTTTCGTTTAAAGTATTTTGTTGCCAAAAAACGTCGTTTTTGGCAACTCGCTTCGTGGTATTATATTAGCTTCGTTCGATTATTGTTTGAAGTTTATCTGGTTTTAAATACTTTCGCTGACACAGGAAGGTGTTGTGTGACATTCATATTGTTTCTACTCTTTTATCTAAATTAGGTATTTTTTGATGATATTAATGACACAATAGGGTATTTTATATTTACATTCCTAATCAGTATACAGTTATAGCTTAGTCTTGGAAAATATTTCATGAACAATGTAGAATTAAACATAAATTCATATATTCAACCAGATCCCTTCTGGCTAAACTATAGTAATGAAATCAATCGATTTGCTGGTCTTCTCGTTAAAAATCCATTTTTTCAACGAATGAAAAATACTACCTTTTTAGGTATATTATCTCCTTACTTTCATGAATATACTAAAAGTAATAGTCCAATACACCTAAGCAGAAAATACATTGATGGCAACAGGCTGGACCATTCTTTAAATATGGCGGCATTACTGATAAACCTATATGATTCTAACTTTGAAAACATAAAACACAGCGATAATTTAAAAGAAGAGATTATTCGTTATGCTGTTGTTTGGTGTATACTTCATGACTTAACGACCTGGCCAGTTTCTCATACTTCAGAACCAGCCTTTGAGAATATTTTTAATACCTCTCACAAAGAAATACTATTTTCTATGATCAATAATTCTAAAAATTTACCACGTGAAATGTGGCTGGGTGATACGCTGGCTGATATTAATATCAACATTAATGATATATTGTGCCTACTAAAAAAAATGAAACCAAATAACGAAAACCTAATACCACTTTATAACTTAATCAGTTCTCCCATAAATCCTGATACAATTGAAGGTATGTGGCGAGCCAGCCCAGTTTTTATGAGCAAAAATAGAATCAACCATCCAATTAAAGTATACTCAAACATTGAAGTATTAATGACTAATGATATAATGATTAAGCATGGGAAAAGGGGTAATTTATTAAATTTTTGGAAAAATAAGTCTATTGTGTATAAAGATTTTATCAATAAAGACAAGGTTGTTAGGTGGGAGTCTAGTTGGACATTGGCTATACAAAAATCTGTAGGCAATATTGACTTGTTAGAATCCTTTTATTTGGATGAAGACGAATTAATCAAAAAAGCAAAAAAATACTTTTCGGAGGATGTCACAGAAATTCATCGTTACAAACCTCCGCATGTTTACCCTATTTTTAAAGAAAAAAATTTAAAAAAAGGTACACCGAAATATTTAAACAGTTTAAAGTCCAAATTATTAGCTTACCCTAATTTTTTGTATAAAGATGGAAGGATAAATCAAATGGAAGAAAAACATTTATTTGAATCTTTAAATGGTAATGTTAAATCTGAAACCTATGCCAAAATAGAGAGTACTTTTAATTATTCCAAAACCTTGGTGCAAAACATTGCAAAAATCATTCAGAATTACATTGTAGAAAATAAATTAAAAAAAGAAAATATTTGCTTTGCAGTTATGGGATCAATTGGCCGGTTTGAAGCCGGTGAAACTTCTGACATTGACATCATTCCAATATTCAGTGATGAGGGTTCTAAAGCATTGTTTGAATCTGAAAATCACAATAAACTATTTCGAAAACATCTGCGCGAGCATTCCTCCAGGGATGTATCTAAAGGTGAAGACATTACTGCTCCAGTTACTATTGCTGAATTGATTGATCCTGAAACAATTGGGGGTCAAAAGGATAATAGTAATACTCTAACAAGACGTTTGTTGTTAATCACAGAAGGCGTACAGGTTGGAGGCAACTTAGATTTGAATTTGATTAAAACTGAAATTCTTAAATCATATGCTGATCAGGAAAGAACTAGTGGTCGCAATGTCTTGTCATTAATGAATGATATTGCAAGATATTATAGAACCCTACTTATTGAATTTAAAGCTAAAATTGATGTTGAAGATAAAGCTTGGGGCATAAGAAACGCTAAATTGCGACACAATCGTAAGTTCTGGTATTTTTCATGTATATTGGCATTCGTTATGAACGATTCAAAAAATGAAAGCATTGAGAATCAAATAGACTTTTTAATAAAATCGTTCAACACACCAGCATATTTGCGCTATTCACAAATCTTAAATAAGTTCCCAGTTGAATATGGTGAACTATTGGCTTCTTATTTTTGGTTCATTGAATTTATTGGTTTAAAAGATAAAAGAGCATTATTAGGTAAGGTTCGTTTTCAAAATAGAAATAATATGGATCAAATAGATTATCAAGCTGTTAAATTGAATTCAGGAAGATTGCATAATGAGATGATTTCGATTATACTTAGTCTACCAGAAAAATATAAGAAAAAATTGCTTGATTGGTTCCTTCTATAATATACGAAAATAGTTAATATTTAATGTGAACTTCAGATAACCAGTCTGTAGAATAACCCTATTCCAGGTCGGCACGAAACTTGAGGTTTGGTTCTACAATCATTTCATTGGTAACATTGATCCAAAAACTTTTTCCTTTACGCCAAATATAGACCAGAGTAAGGTGATTAAAATAGTATTATTGTTACGGATGAGACTATGCTGCTTTCGGTGGTTTACTCTGGAAAAAGGATTTTTTATGTTTAAATATTATCTCAGAACGATTGCTGTCAGCTGGAAAATATTTGGTTTTAGCAGAGTTTTATTTTTTTCCATTTTCGTGGAAGCTTTGTTAAGAGGGTTCACTTTTTTCACCCTTTTTCTTGATAATATCTTTTATCGAAAATATAAAACCATCAAGGTTGAAAAACCAATTTTTATTTTGGGACACCCTCGAAGCGGCACGACTTTTCTGCATAACATGTTGACTTCAACCGATGAAACTGCCGTTTTTAAGACCTGGCATATTTTTTTTCCCGCTCTCACGGCGCGCCTGTTTATTAAACCGCTTATTAACAGACTAATACGAAAAGGTAAAACAGTACTGGTTCCAGAATCGGCGGGCCATAAGACTGATCTGAACCAGGTTGACGAAGAAGAGCTTTTATTTCTCAATAATTACGACACGCAATTTACTACGATTGGTTTACTTGGCCTTGATGAAAATGAATATCCCGAACTACACTTTCAAGACAAACAACCGCGGTCACGGCGAATGAAATCAATGAAATTTTTTAATGGCTGTCTGCAAAGACATATGCTTTACACCGGGAAGCGACGCGTCATTGCTCAAACACATTTTTCAACTATGCGCATCAAGACACTGGCAGAGTTTTATCCTGATGCTACATTCATCTTCGTGGTTCGCAGCCCCCATCAAACAGTCCCCTCTTTTTTCTCTCTCCTGCATAAGGCAATTGACTATCGTTGGGGTTTGAAAAAAATCCCGGAGAAAGTTCTACATCGCTACAACAAAAAGCGTTACCAGGCAATGATAGACCTGTATAGATACTTTTACGATCTGGACACAAACAATGAACTTCCACCCGGCCGTGTATTGACCCTGCCCTACGACAAACTGCTCAAAGATCTAGAATCAGGTTTTGATGAGATATGCGCTTTAACAGGAATTGAACCAAGCGACGAACTACGAGACAAGGTCCGAAAACAAGCAGCAAAACAAAAAGACTTTAAAAGAAAGCACAAAGTTATGGAACTCGGGCAGTTCGGGATAACTCGTGAAATGATTACCCGAGATTTTGCCTTTGTTTTTAAAAGGTATGGAATCTCCTCTGAACATAAAGATTCATAAAATCTATAATAAAGCGCCCCGGGCTTAACTTCACTCTTTTACTTGAAGATGGCGCAACTTGCTGAGCAACTTTTTATTTCTCTTACCCAGAGTTTTTATCAAATTGAGTGTTTTATTAGGGTCCTGAAAAAACATTTGATCAAACGATTTTTTAGTCAAAGCCATCACTTGCAAAGGTGTGGTTGCGATAATGTCCGCAGTTCTTGGCTCATTAAAAAGAAGAGCCAGCTCTCCAAAGACATCCCCTTTTGTTAGAGTATCAACGATCGTGCTGGTGCCAGGTAATCTTACATCAACATCGCCTTCAATAATAATATAAGCTCGCTGCCCGCGTTCCCCGCCGCGAATGACATATTCGTCCACTTCATAAAAACTTCGCTCATACTCACCTATATAATCTTGAAGCTGGTTTTCTTCTACAAAGTGTATAAAAAAATCAGAGAGATTTCTGGCGTCGAGCATGAGCGGAATCATACGAGCATTCATATGCGGTTCGGTAAACTCTTCGCCAACCTGCTCATAACCGACTCTTTTAAGTAGCCTGGCAATCGCCGGGTTGATCGGGGCAACCACATGGGTAACACCATTGGATATACCAAAGTAAGTTGCCATTAACATCAGACCTGTTGTAATTTTCGGGGTTCGGTAGGCGTCGCTGACGCAAAACATACCACAGTGCATGATCAATGATTCTCCGGAAATATGAGGTCGAAAGTCAAAGTATTCATCTGCCGGTAAACCTACCTCCGAATCGATCGATAGGCGTAAGCTGCCAACCACGTTGCCTTCTTTTTCTACGACTAGATTTGATGTTGTGGGAAAAGCGTCAAAGCGATCCATTAGTCTGCCCGTTGGATCTTTTTCAAGCAACTTCTCTTCTTCATGAAAAACCTTATGACGAACTTTGAAAACTTCATCAATGGTTTCGGGTGTTTTTGCTATTTTTATTGTTGTGGCCATATTTACTCAGCTTCTGTATTATTTTTTATATTCTGCGCACGCGATCATTTCACCGTCGTGAACAACCATACCCGAGACCTCGGGCATCAGCTCTTTCAGGATCTCTTCTGATTTAACCACTGAAAGCAGTGGTATATTATTTCGACTCATAAACTTTTTTAAGTTCTCATAATTGATTTTCCAGTTCAAGGGCTCGTTTTTAATTTTCAAGTAGAGTCCGAGAAGAGGACCATGAGTATACTTGCCTTCTCCATCGGGAGTGATGAATGTGAAGATCAATCGAAATCCGTTTTTACTAACTGCTTTCATGGCGTTAAATAGAGTGGTGATTTTTTCCTCATCGAGATACATCAATACACCTTCAATAATATATATAGTCTGTAGTTTGGAATCGAAATGGGCGAACTCTTGCAACCCGTTTTCCAGAGAATCTTTATTGAAATCTATATCAAGCATATGAAGGTTTTTCGGTATCTGTTCCATCGCCTGCAAAGCATCTTTCTTTACCTTGTGTGTTGCCGGATGATCAATTTCGATCAAATTAACTTCAGGGTATTCTATTCCGAGACGGTAGGCTAAACTGTCAAAACCGGCGCCCAGATTTATTATCTGCTTCGCGCCGCTTTTCAATGCTGATCTTGTAAATTTTTCTATCGCTTTTTTTCGCAGTGCATAATGAATGGTCAAACCGGGAATCATCAGTTTTTCTATGAACGGAACGATAAAGCGAAAAACAGGGTTCTGCACTTGTTTTAATTTCTTACGACCCGAATTTGAAGATTTTAAAATTTCTCTATAAAATATTTTTTCTATTTCACTGACCAGTGTGTTGACTTTTGTTTTTCGTGAAACCAGCAATATCCCCTGGGCGACGGTGAATGCAGTAGAGCTTACGATATCATCTTTCATAAAAGTCCCGGTTAAAATTATTTACATCTGCATTCTGTCAAAACATTTCTATAATTTTATGTAACGGAATCTGCGTATTTTACCGCACAGTCATGACATGATATACGATTTAACGTAAACTATCGCCGATGCTTTAGCTGGCCACGAGGTCCATGTGATCGACCTGGTGCAGTCCATCACAATATTTACACTGGTGCTCTTTACTGCCATTTGGCATACATGACTCGATCGCCTGTTCCAGTGTGGGACACAGCTACAAAAAGACCATTGGCATAGGTTACGCCAACCCAAGAGTTATCCGCTGGAGAAGGGCGGATTGCCCATGTAATCCCATCCCGAGAAATCATTACACGATTGCCAGTACCACTGGAGCCCACAGCCACAAAGAGACCATTGCCATAGGTTACGCCAAACCAAAAGTTATCTGCGGCCGATGTTTGGCTTGTCCATGTAATGCCATCCGGAGAAGTCATGACTCGATCGCCGGTACTTGGACCAAAGTCGGACACAGCCACAAAGAGACCATTACCATAGGTTACGCTACTCCATAAGTTATCTGAGGCAGATACGCGTGTTGTCCAATTAATGCCATCCGGAGAAGTCATAACTCGATCGCCTGAACCAGTAAAAGCCACAGCCACAAAGAGACCATTACCATAGGTTACACTACGCCATACATTAAGCCCGGACCCAGTTTGGCTTGTCCATGTAATTCCATCCGGAGAAGTCATGACTGCATTGGCTGTGCCATTGTTGGCAATAGCCACAAAGAGACCATTGCCATAGGTTACGCTTTTCCACACGGTATCTGAGGCAGGAGCGCGGGTTGTCCATGTGATTCCATCCGGAGAAGTCATGACTTTATCGGCTGTACCAGTGTCGGCCACAGCCACAAAGAGACCATTGCCATAGGCTACGTCTGTCCAATTGTTATCCACGGAATTGGAACGGCTTGTCCATGTCATGCCATCGCGAGAAGTCATGACTCGATCGCCTACACCATCGAGGGAGACAGCCACAAAGAGACCATTGCCATAAGTTACGCCAACCCATTGGTTATCCGCGGCTGAGTTTGCTGTTACAAAATCAGTCCAGGTGCAGTAGCTTGAATCATATGCACATGGTCCCTCAAGATAAGCATCATAATCCCATGCCTGACATCTCAAAAATCCGAAACCTGATAAAAGGAGAAAATATAGCATCGTTGTCATTTTTGTTTTAAATTTCATTTTATTTACCCACTCAACCTGTAAACAGAGACATTATTACTTTTTTCATGTTTCATTAACTTTAAATACAAAAGTAGTTACCCTAATATAACAGATACTAAGTCGCCTATCATTTACACCGATGCTTTTTACTGCCATTTGGCATACATGACTCCATCGCCTGTACCAGTGCCGGCCACAGCCACAAAGAGACCATTACCATAGGTTACGCCAATCCATTGGTTATCCGTTGCAGATGGGCGGATTCTCCATGTAATCCCATCCCGAGAAGACATTGCACGATCACCTGTTCCAGAGCCGGCCACAGCCACAAAGAGACCATTGCCATAGGCTACGCCATTCCATTGATTATCCACCGCAGATGTGCGGGTTGTCCATGTAATACCATCCGGAGAAGTCATCACTCCATTGCCTATCCCATCGATTGCCACCGCCACAAAGAGACCATTGCCATACGTTACGCCCCACCAAGAGATATCTGCTGCCGATGTGCGGCTTGTCCATGTAAGCCCATCCGAAGAAGTCATCACTCGATCGGTTGTACCAGTTGAGGCCACAGCTACAAAAAGACCATTGCCATAGGTTACGCTACGCCATGCGTTATCCACGGGATAGGAACGGGTTGTCCATGTAAATCCATCCGGCGAAGTCATTATATAAGTGCCTGCGGTACCAGCGTAGGCCACAGCCACAAAGAGACCATTGCCATAGGTTACGCTGCCCCATTGGTTATCCACGGGATTGGAACGGATTGTCCATGTAATTCCATCCGGAGAAGTCATTATATAAGTGCCTGTGGTACCTCCGTTGGCCACAGCCACAAAGAGACCATTGCCATAGGCTACGTCTAGCCAAGTGTTATCCACGGGATTGGAACGGATTGTCCATGTAATAGCATCTGGAGAAGTCATGACACGTTCATTTGCGACAGTGCTACTCTGAGCCACAGCTACAAAGAGACCATTGCCATACGTTACGCCAACCCATTGGTTATCCGCGGCTGAGCTTGCTGTTACAAAATCTGTCCAAGTGCAGTAATTTGCATCATATGTACATGGTCCTTCAAGATAAGCATCATAATCCCATGCCTGACATCCCAAAATTCCGATACCCGATAAAAGGAGAAAATATAGCATCGTTGTCATGTTCGATTTTATTTTCATTTTATTTACACACTCAGATCTTTTTCTACATTAGATAATTCAGCGATAACATAAGCCCGCCAAAATAGAGTGAAACAGGTTCATCATAATATATATTAATATTAGCCGTAACGCCTGCTGAAAAATAAGTAGTAAGCATTAGTTCTGCCCCAATTCTAAAAGCAAAAGCTGGATTGTATATTTTTCCAAATGCGTCATCGTTAATAACATAGTAACCAATGCCCAGATCGGCGCTGAATAACCAACGATTTGCAGGTATAGATAAACCGGCAAAAGCCAAACCATCTATTGCAGAAATGGAACCATAATTTAGTGTAGGGGTCCAAATTTCTGAAAAATCTATTTTCATGCCAAGATAAAACCGTGGTAAGATCCAGTACCGTCCTGCCAGAGCAAATTGTAATTTACATACTCCACAAAGCCCGTTTGCGAAGGGATCCCCATACGTTGCCGATTTTTTAAAAAATCCACCTAATACAGATATCGATATTTTTTTTGTTGACCAATCAAAACTTCTGGCAACCATATTCTTAGTTATTTCTATTTTGTTACCTTTTTTTTCATCCACTTCCATAGAAGTATTTTCTTGAGCCTCTTGTGCCATACGATATATTTCACTCACCAGAATTTTTGCGACTTTCTTTGTTGCCATAAACAAGGTTTGATTTATAGCATTACGAGCTTCATCAAGCTGTTTCACCTGATCAAGAGCAGTATAGTAGATAGAAATAGTAAAAACGAGTTCGTTAGTTTCTTTGTCATAGAGAAAACTTCCAAAAATTACTATTTCAGCAGAAAGGTCTTTTGCTATTTCCTTTACGGTTCCTATTTGAATTGCATTTTGGTCCAACTGTTCGTCGTTTTTGGCTCTGGGTTTTTTTTGCTCTATTTCATATATAGAATTTTTTACTAAATAAGAACGAATTGCATAATACGTGAAATTTTTTAACATAGAAATATTAATTGCATTACTCAGACTGCTAGAAAGGTATTCATAATCATTGGAACCAGTCCTGTCTTCAATAGGCAAAATAGCTATTCGTGCAAGTTCTGGGTTCTTAGCCGCGATCAGATGTCCGTTTGCTAGAATGCCGAATAGCAAAATAGCGATCAATTTCAATAAATTTAACAATTTAACATTATTCTTTCAACACCAACATTGTCAATATTAAATTTAAATTTTACGAACAGGCACTAGTGTTCGGTTCACTCAGGAAACACCTTCTTAGGAACAAATCCCTTTCAAAAACAAGAATCCCCCAGCGAGCGATGAAGTTACATGCTCGCATGGATTATATTTCACACGCAATAAGTCAAAAAAATCTGCAACCTATAAGATTTAGAATATAAAATATTTTAAAATTAATATCATTTGACAGTGTAGACGACTACTGCACTTGGAGGTTCATTTATTCGGTGCAGGATAATTCTGTCCATGCCGAATTTATTTTAAAAATATAGAGAGAGGAGTAATTAGTATGGGAAATTATCAAAATGTTATTGCAGCTCGAAAAGAGGGAATCGAAAAAAAGAGCGCCTATCTTGTCGGCGGCGGCATTGCTTCACTGGCGGCGGCAGCGTACTTAATAAGAGACGGCCATATGCCCGGCAAGAAGATCACGATTTTAGAGCAACTCGATATTAACGGGGGATGTTTGGATGGCAGCGGTAACGCCATCGATGGCTACCTTATGCGTGGTGGGCGAGAAATGGAGTCTCACTACGAATGCACATGGAATCTCTTTTCATACATTCCAGAGTTAATGCGTAAAAACCCTGACAAGATATTTGCAGGTAAAGAGCCTGAATTGGTTGCAAATCCGAATAAAACGGTTTTAAAGGAAGTTCGCGATGTCAATGCGTGGGACCCCAACTCTGCCAAATGCCGCTTAATGAGCGATTGTGGAAAACCAGATCGGAAACCATCGTTGGGTCTTTCCCTCTGTCACGTATGGTACCTGTTGAAACTGACACGAAAGTCCGAGGAAAAACTTGGCGCAACAACCGTAAAAGAATTTTTTCCTAAATCTTATTTTAAAACCCCGATGTGGTATTTCTGGACTTCGATGTTTGCAATGGAGACATGGCACTCGGTAGCCGAGATGAAGCGTTACATGCAACGCTTTATGCACTTGATGCCCACTATGAGCAGACTGGAAAATATTCTATTCACCACCTACAACCAATATGAATCTATGATTTTACCGTTGAAAAACTGGCTCAAGAGTGAAGGCGTTCACTTTGATTTGAATACCCAGGTTACTGATCTGAATATTAAGATCGTTGACGGCGAAAAGACCGTGACTGCCATCCACCTGCTACGCGGCTCTTCGGCTAAGAAAGAAAAAATTGCCACAACAAAAGATGATCTAGTGTTCGTCACCACGGGGTCGATGGTAGAAAACTCCACCATAGGCAATACGAATGAACCGGCGATTCTTAACCGAGAGGTCGGCGCTTGCTGGAAATTGTGGAAAAATATTGCCGCCAAAGATTCTGCTTTTGGTAAACCCGAGGTTTTCTGTTCGCACATCGATAAAAGCAAATTTGTCTCTTTCACCATTACCGCAACAGACTCACCAATAGCAGATTTACTGGAAAAGTTTACCGGCGTCGATCCATATTCCCATAGAGGAGTAACCGGCGGCATTATGACGATCAAGGACTCGAGTTGGCGCATGAGCGCCACTTGCAATCGACAACCGCAATACCGAGACCAGCCGGTCGGTGACTACCAGCCCAAACAAAAGAAGGGTCAACCGGACAAGAACGTTCTGGCAATCTGGGCTTATGGCTTATTCCCGGACAATGTGGGTGACTTCGTGAAAAAGAAAATGAGCGATTGCACCGGTGAAGAACTTCTCACGGAGCTTCTCTACCATTGGGGCGCCAAAGACCAGATTCCCGAGATTATGAAAACGGTCAAAGTCATACCTTGTATGATGCCCTACATCACCAGTCAATTTTTGCCCCGCGTCAAAGGGGACCGTCCGGATGTTGTTCCAGAAGGCAGTAAAAATCTCGCATTTTTAGGACAGTTTGTCGAGATTCCTGACGATTGCGTATTCACAGTCGAGTACTCAGTTCGCTCGGCGATTATGGGTGTCTACAAACTACTTGGCATAACGGACAAAAAGGTGCCACCGGTCTTCCCTTCCAAATACGATATACGAGTGCTCATCAATGCTCTCAA
>JBEQLE010000048.1:26179-31793 GCA_040326155.1 Leptospirales bacterium
CTGCAAGGTTTTTCGGGGTTTTCGCATGAGAACCCTGGGAAGTCGCTCCGTTCAGATATTCGTTTAAAGTTTATTACGCTCAAAAAACGTGGTTTTTGAGCGCTTGCGCTTTGCACAAGTAGTGTTAGACGAAATACTTTTTTTTATCTCGTCAAGATGTTAACATTCTGTATTAGTGATTCTAATACTATATTTGGGATAGGTGTTCTTAATGAAAATTAATTATTTTGCAGCGGATAATTTTCGATGCTTACATGGCGGTATTGAAAAAAATAAACTAGAATTTAAAGATACAAACACTTTGTTTATATTTGGCCAAAACAATGTTGGGAAATCTACATTCTTAAAGGCTTATGAATTTTTTTACTACGAGAGTACCCCTAATAATGATGATTTCTACAAAAAAAATGACGACTACCCTATGACGTTTGAATTAGAAGTTCAACTGGACGAACTTGATAATCTTAGAATTGAAGACGCTGCCCCAAAAGCAAAGGAAAGTTATAAGAAATACTTAATCGATGGCAATGTATTACGTTTAAAAGCAATTTATGAAAAGAATGAAAAGTCCAAAATAGCAAAGCAGAATTATACTTGGAATCCAGTTGAAAACGGATGGGAACCAATTAGTTATGCTTCTATTGGCTTGCATAGAGTATTTCAATCATGCATGCCGAAACCAATTTTTATCAAGGCGATGCCAAGTGAGGACGAAGTAAAATCTATTTTGAATGAAATCCTAAGGTCGCTCGCAGAAAAAAGATTAAAAGATAGTGAGCTGGCAGAGTTGCAAGCAGCCAAAAAAAAGATTGCCGAATTACAAGAGAAAATGTATAAATCAGATACAATTGAAAAATACGAAGAATCTATTAATGATTACTATAGCTCATTATTTCCAGACACTTCGATTTCGATTAAGGACAGAAAATCAAAAATCGCATGGACGGAAAACAAGTTGGGCCGTGATTATGATATCGAATTCAATAAAATTGATGAGAACGGCGAAATTGATGAAAATATTCCAGTCTCTGTAAGTAGCATCGGTCACGGTGCTATAAGAACGGCAATATTTACTCTTTTATTAATGCGAGACATTGCGGAAGAATTTGAGAGAAAACTAGGCCGAAAAGACTACATTGTTTTGTTTGAAGAACCTGAACTCTTTCTTTACCCTAAAATAATATACCAATTACGTGATTTGATTTACCAGGTAAGCCAGGAAGATTTACCATATCAACTTTTGTGTGCCTCGCACTCGCCTCAAATGATAGACTTATCGCAAGCTAAGTCATCAGTTATACGCATGGTGAAAGATGAAAACGATATAACAAATTTATACCAAATCAATGATAAGTTTTTGAAGGAAGCCAAAGATATACAATCCAATGCTGAGTTAAAACAGGTGATGTATGAAATACTAAGATTTAATCCATATATTTGTGAATCATTTTATAGCAATGAAGTAATTTTAATAGAAGGACCTACTGAGGAAATTATCATCAGAGCCTATTTACAAGAAATCAGTACTGCAAAGCACATTTTTGTTTTAAATTGTGGTTCAGTAACTAATATACCATTTTATCAAAAAATATTTTCAAAATTTTCTATAAAATACAATATAATTTGCGATACTGACGACACGAAAATTGTTGATCACGATGAAAATCGGAATCCAGTATTTGAAACAAACATCCAAGGTAGCATTTCAAAACAATTTATCTTAGATAAAACAAAGCAAGAACCTAACCAAGGAATATTTCGTGTGCATGATACAACTTTTGAGCCCGCACATCAATCAACTCTAATACCCAAACATTTACTATTCGAAGAAAAATCAAATTATGGGAAACCATACAACGCCAATTTATATTGGCAAGATGTACTAAAGCCAAATATAAATGATGCGGGCATAAGCCAAGTTCCGATTATTCGATACATTAAAGAAATCGTGGAAAGCGTATAATTAATTAACAATTCTTCAGTTCATCAAAAAGTACTTCAGATAACAGACTCCATGTTTTAGTTGCAAATACTGGTCACGGATTAGATCCTGGTTGCGACGGTGACCAGGAGCAAGTGGCAGGTTGTTTAAAATCTTGAGCCTTTGAGCTCCCGCTCCGGGGCTAACCAAGGGCAGACTAACTCAAACCTGCCTCCGAATGTCAAAATGTAGCTACCAGCTGTAGTCTACTATTAGTAGATCGGAGTCTAATCCGTTTTTCTGCGACCAATATTAATGTTTCAATGCCTGGAAATCAGCGGATTCTTTAGCACTCTTGTACTCATCTGTAGCACAGTCTTTCAAATTGTCCTCGCAACGTTCAGCATCAATGCAATTCGTAGAAAATTCAAAGCTAAGATATGAGTAAAAGTATTTTCTTGAATAAATTCAAAAGCCTAATTAGAATTAGACAAGATAAATGTTGACAATATGATATTATACGTAAAGTAGGGAAAAGAAAATTTTTAACAAAAATATGTCTAGCTAAGAACCAGGGAGTAACGAAATGAAATATAAAGTACAAAACAGAACAATAAAAGCAGGTCTTTTTACAGATGCTCAAAATAAGATCGAAAAGGCTATACAACCTTTCTTAGATGAAGGGAGCAAGAATGGATGGAAACTACATTCATTCCAATCAACAGATACAAGTAAAGGTATCAATCTGGTATTCATTTGGGAACTCGAATAATCTATGAGGTTAATTGCCACTCAATGGAAATAAAGGATCTCTTTATACACCGGAATTGTTTAAGCCAGTTGAGCACTGACTTTGTGACTTTACCACTTTTTGTCTGAAAATTCCAAAAAAATATAATATCTAGTACGGTTTTTTTACTTGCAGCGTAGTAGTAGCGGTTTACCATGTAAAATAACCCTCATGACCGAATCAGATCTTAATTCTATTCTGGCAAAATGCCAGGAACCTAAACCGCGTCGCTACACTGCGGAAAATGCAACGGCGGAAGACATTGAGATTTTGCGTAATTCTGTCTTTGAATTTGAACCGGGAATAATTTATTGGTATGAATCAGCCCACCAGACCCCCTGGTCTCTGAATCAGAAGTGGCAACGCCGCAAGGAGGTGGGTGCCGACATTGACTCGTTTGTTCAAATTGTTGATTTGAGCCGGGCAGGACGCCCTGATGCAGAGGCCAGAAAATTCTTGAAACAGGTGGCGGCCGACCCCAAGGTTGCCTTTTGTTTTGTTTTTACCGAAAAAAACCTTCTTATCAATGCTGCTGCAAAATTTGTTTTTTCTTCTGTAATGCAGCCAGGCGCTTACATGGTCAGCAAGAAACAAAGTACAGCAATTGATCTCGCCCGCCAACGCTTGGCGGCCACTGCTTCGCCGGTGGATGACCAGGCAAAACACCTCGATAGTTTGCTCGAGCATGTGAATGAAATTACACTTGGTAGTTGTTCCATAACTGAAGATCAGATTCTCGCAGCGGCAGAAATCAATGAAGATTACGCTCAATTGCTGTCAGGCCTACTCTTCATGCATGAAGAGACCGAGAACCAAAAGCGCAACACCACCCAGCCTAAAGTAGAACCGACTGCAGAACCAACCAACGTGACTTTAAACGGCAAAAGCTGTTTCTTGCGCAAAGGCAAGAGCTTAATCAAGGTGGCCCTGATAGATATTATTTGGTTCGAGGCCCTGGGCGACTACGTGGTCATCAAAACCAAAAAAGAGACCTTCAAGATTCACATGACTATGAAAAAACTGGAAGAAAAACTGCCCTCTGAGCGATTTGTGCGCATTCATCGCTCTTTCATAATCGCCATTCATAAAATAACAGAGCTACGCCAGGATGAGGTTGAAATTTTCGACGAGGTTTTACCTGTCGGTTCGTCGTTTCGGGAAAATCTACTGAACAAAATTGAAGTGCTTTAGGTTGTCTCAAGCGCAAACCGAAATCGAGTCGAAATCGATTTCGGTTTGCGAATACTACAAATTGATTGTTACCAACCACAAGGCGCAGTGCCACCACCCCAATTGGTATTAAAATCAGGGTGAGTTATAACACAACTTAGACCGGTACCATTGGTATCCCAGGCAGTAAGAACTTGATTAAATGAACTCGCATTGTAGAACATATTGGTCATATCAGTTATATTGCTTACATCCCAGCTGCTGACATCTTGATTAAATGCGGCGGCATTGTAAAACATCCAGAACATACTGGTTGCGTTGCTTACATTCCAACTGCCGATGTCTTGATTAAATACATTGGCACTGAAAAACATACTCCTCAGATCAGTTACATTGCTTACATTCCAGCTACCTATATTTTGATTAAATGCGTCGGCATTGTAAAACATTCTGAACATATTCGTTACACTACTTACATTCCAGCTGCTGATATCACCATTAAAGGCAGTAGCCATAGAAAACATACTTTTCATAATTGTTACACTGCTTACATTCCAGCTACCGATATTTTGATTAAATGCACTAGCTATGTAAAACATACTTTGCATATCTGTTACATTGCCTACATTCCAGGCACTGATGTCGCCATTAAAGGCAGTGGCCTTTTCAAACATATATTTCATACTGGTGACAATACTTACATTCCAGCCACCGATGTTTTGATTAAATACACTGGCACTGCGAAACATAAATGACATATCGGTTACACTGCTTACATCCCAGCTGCCAATATCTTGATTAAATACACTGGCATTGGTGAACATACCGAACATTTTCGTTACACTACTTACATTCCAGCTGCTGATATCTTGATTAAATACACTGGCACCGCTAAACATATTGTACATATCGGTTACATTGCTTACGTTCCAGCTGCTGATATTACCATTAAATGCACTGGCACCGCTAAACATACTGTACATACTAGTTACACTACTTACGTCCCAGCTGTTGAGATCTTGATTAAATGCACTGTCGCCGTTAAACATATCGCGCATACTAGTTACACTACTGACATCCCAGCCGCTGATATCTTGATTAAATACAGTGGCACCCCTAAACATATTGTACATATCGGTTACACTGCTTACATTCCAACTACTGAGATCACTATTAAATGCATTGGCGCCGTTAAACATTTCTCTCATACTGGTTACACTGCTTACATCCCAACTACTGATATCACCATTAAATGCATTGGCGTTGTAAAACATCTGCCCCATATTCGTTACATTGCTCAAATCAAGGGTATCACTAGCGCTAAAGGCAACAATACCAATAGACCGAAATTGAGCGCCTGAATTATGTAGCTTTACCTGGCCCCACTTTGTGATGTCAGTCAACTTTGTATTGTCTTCACCTGAACTTGCAAAACCAAAACCTTCAATTTGACCTGTGATTGTAACTGTATAGCTTCCAGTCGAAGCATAGGTATGCGTTTTGGCTATGTCGCTATCGCTGGTAATAGTATCGCTATTACCGTCGCCCCAATCTACAGTAAAATTATAGGTCCCTGTACTAGATAAGGGAAGTTTCACCTGGCTGGTTAACGATGTGCTACCTGCCAAATTTTCTGTATTCCAAACACTAACAAAGGTTGTAGCTGCTTCTTCGCTTGTTTCTTCGCTGCCGCCGGTCTGCACATTTGTACATTGCCAGGCGAAAGTTATTAT
>JBEQLE010000049.1:0-31461 GCA_040326155.1 Leptospirales bacterium
GATGAATCGTGGTACCGGTTCTTTTAATAATTTTCAGGTGAAACTGAGCTGTGCCCCGGCGGCCGATTTTACGATGAACTCGGTTGTAAACAGTTTGCCAAATGGTTTTACACTGCATTCACCAGCGCCGAATCCCCATACTTTTGCACTTGCCGACTGGGCCAAACCTGTTGATATTATAAACGAAATAACTTCTGATCTGGACGGAGCCTACTCTATAACGTTAACTCCTTCAGATGTAAGTTACCCGTCAGAAACTGTCTATTTTGAAGATTCTCCGATGAAACGAGTTACTATCACTACCACAGGCGTTCTTGCTGCCGGTGAATCTTATGAAATACAAAACTTCACCGATAAAAAAGAGATCGCCTCTTTAGGAAGTTCCATCTGGTGGGCGGTAAATGGCGACCCTTATGCTTTTGAAATTTCCAGGCAGCCAGCGGGGCAGATTTGCGCTATTGCAGAGGTACCGTTTGGTACGACCTCCACTGTAATGGCATTGACTGTGAATTGTGTGGCGGGATATGCCACATCGCAAAGTGTAAACCCGGTTCCAGAGAGTGTACTCGACTATAGAATGTACCAAGGCAAGGTAACCACTGTTGCCGGTTCCGTATTCACTATGGGATTTACGGTTCACGCAAACACTCTTTATTATAGTAATGGCGCTAACTTTTATAGTTTACCGACGGGCGGTGGAGCACCCACAACATTAATTACAGGCGGCCTGTCTAATGTGACTCATGTGGTAACGGATGGTACAAATATATATTTTTCCGATTCGGGCAATAACCGGGTTGTGAAATATAACATCGGCGGGGTTATCGCAGATACATTTGCAATGGGGACCGCTTTCGGGACAAATTTTCCTTCCGGGCTGGCTCTCGATATAAACAGACAGATATTATACGTTTCGATTCGAGGAGTCGGGGAGCAAAGAATTCGACGAATAGATTTGCTGAGCGGAACTATGCTGGCAGACCTTTCGCATGCGGATATAAATGACCCTTCGGCGATCGTATTATTAAATGATAAACTATATGTGGCTAACTACGGCGATAACAGGATTATAGAAATAACTAATCCGCACGGTGGTACTTTAAGTACGCTTGTGATAGCGGGTGTTGATCATGGCATTGCTCCCGGAACCGCCGGTACTTTTAAAGATGGGTCGTCTTTATCGGCGCACTTTAGCCAGCCGTTCGGAATTACCACAGATGGAAACGATCTCTATATTGCGGAAACCGGGAATGACCGTATTAGAAAAATTAACATGAGAACAGACATTGTAAGTACCATTGCCGGAGACGGTAATCAGGCGAACACCGATGGTACGGGTGTAGCGGCCAGCTTTAACTCCCCAACCGGAATTGCATTTGACGGAAGAGTGATGTATGTGAGTTCCCCCGGCGGTATTCGCAAAGTCACCGACAACGGTCTTGTGGGTTACTGGCCCTTGGGCTCTGCCCAACCGGGGGTAGCGGGAAATGCGAATGATTACAACAGTGATGGGGCTACCAGCCTCACGGGAACATGGGTAGGACCAGAGAGCTATGGTGCTGGCCGAAACAATGAAAGTAGTGGTGCTGGCCTGTTTAATGTATCCAAGTATGTTAGCACTAAAGACATCACGATTGGAAATAACACACCCTTTGCAATATCTGCCTGGATTAATCCCACAAATCTCGACGTTAATCGGGGTATTCTTGGTGCTTCTAATTTTGAATTTTTGTTTCGTGTGGGTTTAGATGGTCATTTACAGTTTCAAAACTGGATCATCAGTGGTGCCACCAAGTATATTAGCAAAAGTTCCGCTGGTATGATTAAAATAAATACATGGACGCATGTTGCTTATGTGTATCGCGGCGCTGGTCATGGTGGGGGGCGCGTGTATATAAATGGACATGATGCTACTTATACACATTGGGAAGAAAATATCGGGGCCCCAATAGACCGGGCCGAAAATGTTCTGATTGGCAAAGGTTATAATCTTAGTGAATTCGTTGGTTCCATCGCCGACGTTCGTATCTACAAACGCGCCCTCAACGAAGGCGAAATCAACGAGCTTGCGCAAGACGCCGATGAAACGTTGGTTGGCAATAGTTATAATAAAAGCGCGACGGGGCTTTTGAGTCATTATCGTTTTGATAACGCTAATATCGGGTCAAATGGTCTCGACGACGATACTAGTGGGGTGCAGGATGACGAAATCTATGATTCTGGACCATTAAGTCATCGATTGACAAATGTTGGATTATCCACAGCAAGTATCGGAAAAGATGGCGAGAACAATGGGGCATATTCTTATAATGGTAGTACGCAATATCTTAAAAACATAAGTTCTAACGGGCTGCCTGAAGGCGACAACCCAAGAACTCTGTGTGCCTGGATTAATCCGGCCAGCTATCCAACTGTAGGTTCCAATTCTGTTCCGGCAGGTTATGGGTTTGCCGGAACAAATCCCGACAAGGAGTTTGGACTGGCATTGAATTCTACAGGTCAAATCTGGCACTGGACAGGTAGTGCGCCAAGTATTATTACACCGACTCCAATACCTCTGAACACTTGGACACACATGTGTATGGATTATGACGGTGGTACAAACGGAACAACCAGACTTTATCAAAACGGCAAACTGGTGAGTAGTGGTAATCGCACTCTTTCAACGAATGCCAATGAACCACTGACTGTTGGTGCACGAATGGATGGGGCACTGAACTTCAATGGTAAAGTCGACGATGTTCGAATCTACAACAACGTCTTGACCGCCGACCAGATTCGCCAGTTGGGCGTGCAGGTGCCAAACGGGCTGGTGGCACATTATGATTTTAATGGCGATACAAAAGATGTCAGCGGGTTTGGTAATGATTTGATTGTAGGGGCTACCTCGCCTACGCTGTCGTTAGATCGTTTCGGACAAAGTAGTAGTTATTATTTTGATAGCAGTGACTATTTTCGAACCGATGCGGTAGACACAACAACTCTTCCTTTACCGACAGGTTCAGCAGCCAGAACCCAATGCGCCTGGACAAAAGTGCTTACGGGCCAAACTGGTTTGAAGATTATCTCCCAATGGGGTGGGGGTGGCTCACGTATGTTTACACAGCTTCGTTTTGATGCGTCAACTGAGAAGTTTGAGTTTGCCACCAACCCTGTATCAGTTTCCGCACCAATGAAACAATCGAAAGGTTTTTGGCATCATGTCTGCGCTGTTTATGATGGAGGCACTTCCTTAAAACTATATGTAAATGGCGCTGACGTAGATTCAGCATCGACAGGCACAATATTGAGCACCCCGAATAATACTCAGCTTTTTGTGGGTTCAGCTGGAAGCAATGTTGGTAACCGCTGGAAGGGCGACCTCGACGACGTACGTGTTTACAACCGGGCTCTGGCACAAAGTGAAATTCAGGCTCTGGCCGGAACCGATTTAATCAATTACCGTTTTCAATATGCAGGAGCAGATAAAGTAGGCCCCACCGCGGCGTGTGCCGGCGGTGATCAGTCTACCGGAATTGGTCCATATACCTTTAATTTACCAGCCGCCGATGACATTTTGATTAGCGTAAATACGAACCTTCAAAGGGGTACAGCAGGCGGTGTTAGTAACAACCTGGAACTGCGTCTTTATATTGACGGTAGTAAACAGCATACGTTTTCTTATTACCGTTACTGGGGTAACACGACTTCTATGAGTACGTCTTTTGTAGTCCCTGCAATGCCACTTGGTGCGCATACGCTGGAATTGAAATACTGCGGCGACGGAACCAATAATCCCGTAATAATCGGGGCATATCCGACCACAATTACAGCAACCGGTTTAAATAGCAGTCCGTACTTCCTGGCAAGAAATGGGTATAATCTACCCGTTGGAACTACTGCTTTGACATCCAATGTTTTTGCGTCCATTCAAGACGGGGCTAATCCCATGCAGGCAATTTATACGGCCTCAGAGAACATTTTATTGTGGCAAAACTTTTCTTTTGGCGGATTGGTGACTACTTCAGCAAACTTCAAGCTGTCTCCGTCAACTACGGAAGACCTTATTTTCAGTACGGATGGCGGCGCGCCCATCAGTTTATTTACGTATGAACCCGTTGCCAATGGCGTAACGTATACAACCACGGCAAATTATCTGGTACCGATAGCATCAAGTATAGAAACAAAGTCGATTTATGACAATACGCTAAACCTACTGGCTTTCAAAGAACCGCCCGCCGGAAATTTTGGCAAAACACTCACTACGCCAGTTTCGACTACTTCTTTAACATACGTTCCTTTGACCAATATAAACATAACGAATAGCAAAACCTCACGTTATTTAATTTCATTTAGCGCTCTGTGGGCATATGGTTCGGCCCCGGGTCGCGGATGTGATTTTGCGTTACTAATAAATTCAAATGAAATCACTACCTCGCTACTGCATTCGTCCAATACTTCTTTGACACCAACATCGGACATTATAACGGTAGAAAGTATTGATGCCGGTACAATCCCTGTAGAAATACAATATAAACAAAGTAGTACCAGCGGTACCTGTACAGTGCAAAGAGCTGTTTTTACAGTTATTCCTCTAGATTAATACAATAATTAATAAAGGTAAAAGTGAATTTTTTCCACCGCGCGGTTTTTCGTCTTTTCCCTCGCTACGAATTTTTTGTTTGTTTTATAAAACAAACAAAAAGCTTCTACGCTACCCAATACGATATTTTTTGGGGGCGACGTGGGTCGGTTTTTTTGTGTCGCTTCGTTCGAATTTAGTTTGAAGTTTAATAACCCCCAAAAAACGTTGTTTTGGCCGCAGCAGCCGAAAGCGGTCGCGTCAGGCTGCAAGGTCTGTCAGGTTTTTCGCACGAAAACTTGACGAGGGGGGTCTGCTTCGTGGCACACATCTATAGGTAAAACCGAAATTGTCTGCAAGATATCTACCTAAAGACGATCTACCCTGGGGTGGTGGAAGACGGCCCTTCGGTACAATCGATCTTTGATCGATCACTCAGGGACCAGGTCGGCTGCAACCAGGGGCCTGGCCCCTTTTAATTCATAAAATAGATTGTTAATTTCATTGACAACATACAAGATATTAGATTTTCTGTGCATACATCATCCTCTACTATTACACGGATCAAAATGAGCCACATAAAACAGATGAAATTTATACGAACACTTTGGTTTTGTATTCTACTCTCCGGTATGCAGTGTAGTGCTGCAAACATGATGAAGACTATATTCAAAGGCGATGGTTCCCTTATATTCAGTGAAACAGAACTGCACATTACAGAGGGTGCACTTGCTGGAAATTTCAATATAACGCTTGCGGCAAAACCCACCCACGATGTCTCCGTTTCCCTGGCGGTTTCAGACGATTCTGAAATTATTATAGCGCCTGAGAATATAACTTTTTCTACAGATGATTATAATATTCCCCGAGTTGTCATTGTCTATGGCCTCGCCGATTGTACAACAGACGGTGATCAAAATGTCACAATTACGACCACAGAGGTAACCAGCAAAGACAGACGATTTCGTTCATCAGAGAATTCGTATCTACTCGTAAATGAAGTGGCTGTAACGGTTCGAGATAACGCTCTGAACGTTCCAGAACTGTTTTTATTGTCAGATAAAACCACCCTGGAAACTTCGGAGAGTGGTGGAAATGACAAGTTCCTGGTTTCTCTCAGTTGTGCTCCGGTTGCCAATGTAACGGTGAACCTGGCCTCATCGAATATCGCCGAAGGCATTTTAGATACTGCTACGGTAAATCTTGATTCCAGCAATTACGCTACCGGCCAACTTGTAACGGTAACTGGTCAGTCCGATTGTACGTTAGAGGCAGACCAAGCCTATTCGGTGAGCGCCAGTATCGCTTTGGCCGGTTTAAGTGACCCGGTGAATGACGTTGTTTTTGACGGCCTTGCAGACTCTATCGGTGTGACCAACCAGAATATCGAAATGACCAAGCAGTTGATGATTTCATCTGCAGGTACTCAAGTGAATCGTGGTAGCGGCTCTTTTAATAATTTTCAGGCGAAACTGAGCTGTGCCCCGGTGGCCGATTTTACGATGAACGCGGTTGTAAATAGTCTGCCTAATGGTTTTACACTGCATTCACCAGCGCCAAACCCCCATACTTTTTTGCTGGCCGACTGGGCGAAACCTGTTGATATCATAAACGAAGTAACTTCTGATTTTGATGGTGCATACTCTATAACGTTGACTCCGGCGGATGTAAGTTACCCGGCAGAAACGGTTTATTTTGTTGATTCTCCGACGAAACGAGTTACGATCACCACAGCTGGTTTAACTCCAGGTGAGTCTTATGAAATTCAGAATTTTACAGATAAAAAAGAGATCGCCTCTCTTGGTAGTTCCATTTGGTGGGCTGTGAACGGCGACCCGTATTCTTTTAAAATATCAAGGCAACCGAATGGGCAGGTTTGTTCTATTATTACAGCGAATGTACCTGATCTGCCTCACGGTACGCTGACTGGTATTATGGACCTGAATGTGGATTGCAAAACCGGGTACCAAGTGAACAACCAGGTATTATTGAGTGATCCAAGCGCTAAAGATAATTTTCCTGTTGGCATGTTATATACGACCATGTTGAGTTCCACTACATATACGAACCCTACCGGCATGGCCATTGTTGGTAATACCATGTATGTGGTAGATTGGCCGGGTAATTTGTACTCAGTTCCGCTGGCCGGAGGCGCACCGTCCCCGATTGCGATTTCCGGAGGGGCTCTAAATAATCCGAGTGGTCTCGTGACGGACGGTCAATATGTCTATGTTTCCGATCGTGGTAATCATCGAATTGTAAAAATTCTCGTGAATACGACACCTACCGCCCCAAGGGTCACCGGTGAATTAACCGTTGTGGCTGGAACCGGAGTATCCGGAACACCCGTAGATACAGCCGATCCGTTGCTTGCGCGGTTTAACCAGCCTGAAGGTTTAGTTTTAAAAGATGACTATCTATATGTGGCCGACCGCCTGAATCATTCCATTCAAAGAGTTCACCTGCCCACGGGCGCAGTAATTTTATTTGCCGACATGGGTACGACTTGTGAGCAACCGGTTGGCCTTGCTTCGAATGATACCTATTTGTTCGCCGCTTGTTTTGGCTCAAACAACATAGCAAAAGTCCATTTGACATCACAAGCCGTCAGTAATGTTGCCGGACTTCCCGGCGTGGGGAATTCCGGCGTTGTAGACGGGGTCGGCAATTCGGCTCGTATGACCAGCCCCACAGGTTTGGTCTATATGGGCAACACGCTTGTTTTTTCCGAGTGGAACAGCGGGTACCTTCGTCGAATTAATATTTCTAATGTGAATTCCCCGGTGGTAAAAACCGCATTGGGTCATGGTGTCGTTGCAGCCACGGTAGCGCCCGCCGATTTTTCCCTGGTGCAGTTTAATAACGCTCAAATGCTTGCAACGGACGGTGAATCGATCTATTACTCGGACTTTAACAATAACAACATTTTGAAAATGACACAGGGGCTCGCCGCACACTACAAATTGGCGGGTGATTTCAATGATTCCAGTGGGAATGGAAATGATGGTAATTTGATCGGTACACCAACAACAGGTGTGGATGATCCCCATGGTGGTACGAACGCAGTGAGTGGATTTTCACTTGCTGATTATATTAAAGTAACAGACTCCCCTTCTTTGAACCCCGCTTCCCTATCGGTGTCCGTTTGGCTTAACCCGACCAGTTTGCCTGGACCTGGGGTAATCAATGTTATTCTAGGGAATAATTCGACCATACCCGGTTATTTTCTAGAGCTATACAATGATGGAGCAAATCAACGTATATATTGGCGAGCAGGGGGTACGCCATTTTCTGTGCCGATTATCTTGCCAACGAATCAATATTCGCATATAAGCATTACACATAATGGGCCAAGTCAAACAGCCACTCTTTATATAAACGGGATATTCATTACTTCAGCAGGATCGAGAGCAGTGGTTCCCCAGGGGCTTAATTATGACTTACTGATTGGTCGAAGAAGCGATGGTAGTCCCGCCTTCGATGGGGCTATCTCCGACCTGCGTATATACAACCGCGCCTTAACCGCTACAGAAGTGAATCGTCTATCAACTCGCATTCCCGACGGCTTGGTTGCGTATTACCCGTTTGATGATGCGGCGTCAGGAACGGCGGTGGACTATTCGTCCTTTGTAAATAATGGGACCCTCGGGGGTGGCATGAGCGCGGCAGCGAATAGAACGTATGACCGCTTCGGTAAAGCTAATTCGGCTTATCGCTTTAACGGTGTCGGGAATTTCATAACGGCGCGCGATAGTTTTTTACCGGTCGGCACTGCCCCCAGAACAATTTGCCACTGGGTAAGGGCCAGGGCATTAAATTCAGGTACAACTGTCGGGTATGGTACCGGATCGGCGCCGAACGGTCGGGCCAATGGTTTTCAATTTACCAGTGCTGATGTTGGTTATACCACTTTTTCCTCTGACGTGTTTTTTGGCAAACCCGTTCCATTATTCGAATGGTCGCACATTTGTGGAACTTATGATGGTACAAAAGCCGCCATCTATATGGACGGGAAGTTGGTTGTAGATCCCGTTGCCCCACCCGTAGCGTGGGACACAACGTTGTCGGGTTTATTGCATATTGGGGAGAATGCAAACGGAGGCTCCGACTACTTTTCCGGCGACATCGACGAAATTCGCATTTATGACCGTGTACTCTCCGATAAAGAGATTCTCTTTCTGGCAGACAAACCGTTTAACCCCACTGGCGGTCTGGTAGCTTGGTACCCTCTGGGTGGCGATACAAAAGATTACAGCGGAAATGGAAACAATGGAACATTGAATGGAACCAGTATTCCCGCAACCGGACCGCACGGAGATACGGAGGGGGCGGCATATTTTGATGGAACCACCAATTATGTGGATGCCGGAGCAAATCCGGAGGCGGATGTACCCCATAGCATGTCGATTAGCGTCTGGATAAAACCCGATCAACTACCCGCACTTAATGGTATTATGGGTATTTTGGGTAAAAGTGATGGCACCGGCGGATATTTTCTAGAGTTATTCAAAGACGATGGCTTAGGGAGCACCTATTCCCCGGATTCTTTCCCCGTGCCAGGTACGAGGGTGTTTTATTCAGGTAACGCCGGAACAAATGCTTTAGCGCCGAGAGTAAATTTTCCGATCAATCAGTACAGTCACATTGCCGTGGTGCATGAGGGAACGAATGTAGAAATATTTGTCAATGGCAAAAGACGCGCCCTGACTACTACCGGTGGCAACATTGCGGTAAACACAGCTACGGCACCACTCTACCTTGGTCGCCGCCACGACGGCTCACCTTTTAAAGGCGCCATCTCTGACGTTCGTATTTATAATCGGCCACTCAGCGCTCTCGAAATTGCCAGACTCGCCACCCAGGTACCCGATTCACTGGCGGTCTATTATCCGTTGGACGAAGTTAATACCGTAGGTGCCCAAAAATTCACCCCCGATTTAGGTATTCATAACATTGACGGCCTGGTACTTGGCCCTGGTGCTGGTGTTCTGGCTGTTGACCGACATGTATTTTCCTCCAGCTCCATGAGATTTGACGGCATTGATGATGTCGTGGATGCCCCAACGACGAATTATCTACCCATAGGAAATTCTCCTCGAACCTTTTGCGGGTGGTATAAGGCCGCAGGTACTCTTTCAACAAATTTTATTGCTTCTTATGGCACGAATGGTGTAAATATGACTATGGGTTTAATTATTTACCCAACTGTCTATAATTTTTGGACATTGGACTACGCGACTAATGTACAATTGGACACAAACCCCATTCCGGTTACTCTCGGTAAGTGGACAAATCTGTGCGGAACGTTTGATGGCAGTAATATGAAACTTTATCTCAATGGCACTTGGGTTGCAACTAGATCGGGGGTAACATTGGCTACGGGCAATGGCCCTTTGAGAATAGGTCAGAGAATACCCACTCCTCCATGGTTTCCATTTAATGGTGACCTGGATGACATTCGAGTATACAGCCGGGCTCTGAGCGCAGGCGAACTTCTCGCCATTTCCGGTATTTACCCCTAGCAGGTAAAAAGAGGTTTTTTCGTAAGAAATTTTTACGGCGAAAAGGAAAAGTGAGTATTTTTGTCCGCGCGGTCCATCGCCTTTTCCCTGACTCCGGCCGCTTCGCGTCCTACATCACCCAATACGATATTTTTGGAGCGTCGAAGTGAGGTAATCCACACAAGATGTTGCCACCTTGTATGGATTACCTTGATTAAGCCGCACAACGGCTATAAAGGAAGTGACGGTTTAGACCCGGCTGCATGGTAGTACCATTTTCAGATAAAAACCCCACAGTGTAGTGCGGTCGCATTCCGCACGAAGAACATCTTTCGGTACTCCCTTTACAATACGAAAAATTCCACGATCTGCCTCGGCCTGATTTTTTTGAAATTTTATTGTTTCACAATTCTCCCGGTTTTTACTAGTTGCTTCGTTCGATCATCTTTTGAAGTTTATTTCGAAAAAAAGCGAAATTATTTTTTGCCATATTGACGGTTTATTATTACTTTATAACTATGAAAACCACTCTTTACTTAGAGCAAGCTCTTTTAAAAAAAGTAAAGGCTGACGCTGTACGTGACGGGGTGACTTTAACGGCATATACTGAGATGGCGCTTCGCGAAACCCTTGCTCGAAAAAAATCTTCGCATAAACATGTATCAAGAGAGTTGCCTGTTTTCGAAGGCGACGGGTTTTTGCCCGGCGTCGATATTTCCGACTCCTCCTCCCTGCTTGACATAATGGAAGGCCAGTAGTCTCCCGATTATGATTTTTTGCGACGTAAATATATTGGTGTATGCACACCGCGCCGATTCTCCTGACCATGCTTTTTATAAAAAATGGTTGTTGAATGTAATAAATTCCAGAACGAGTTTTGCTGTAAACGATACTATTTTCAGCGGTTTTTTACGTATCATCACACACCGAAAAATATTCAAAACACCATCGACTTTTGAACATGGCGAGCAGTTTGTAAAAGTGTTACGAGAACACCCCAATGCCATGCCGATTATTCCGGACGATGACCACTGGTTCATTTTTACCGAGTTGTGTAAAAAATACCAGTGCAGTGGTAACCTCGTGCCGGACGCTTATATTGCCGCTCTGGCGATGGGGTCGGGTTGCACTTTAGCCACAGCCGATCGCGATTTTGACCGTTTTAAAAAACTAAAAGTAGTTCATCCATTTGATGAGCGAGACTTTTGACCAAAATCGTAAAAATATCCAGAAACAAAGGTTAATAAAACTAAGTTATAAATAGAAGACGGTTGTGTTTACTGCGACATGTAAAAGGATGGGGTACAATAGTGAACAGCTTATCCAGCGAATGGCTCCTAAAATTAGACCGGCGCTGAAGTACAATATGAATGCATTTGTCATGTCCCCCAAACCATAACTCATGGAGAGATGAACAATGCTGAATAGAAACGCGGTGATTAATATTATTGCGAAATCACTTTTGGTGAAATCTTTAAATACTTTAAATAGAACGTCGCGGAAAAATATCTCTTCAAACAAAGGAGCCAGTATTACAGCTTGAATTAGCAGCATTTTGTTATCGGAGATACTGGGAGCGCCTGCGGTATAAAGACCGAGCGGAATTAGTATTACCGGATATGCTAAAACGGTAAGGGCAAAATGACGTATCTGAAAAGGGAAGGGGAAAAAACGCAGACGCAAATATGCATTTGACTCTTTTTGCAAAAATATGAAACCACCGATACCGTATAGCAAAGCGCCGCCGGCGGAATAGAAAGATTCGAAAAACAGGGCGAACGAGATATACACGAGATGAAAAAACAAATGAAGAAAACTTAAAATATCCTTAAAAGAAATATTCTTTTTCGTCCCGACTTTTAAAATTGTATTTGAGATATGGGAAAATATTCCCGGTGAATCGTCTAACTTGCGAGCTGATAACAATCGACCCAGGTCTTCGGTTGTTAAAAACTCTGAAAGTTTTTTACGTAAGTTTTCAGGTAACGAAAAATAGAGTAGGGAAGCCATCTTTACGCCTGAAAAAGGGGATTGTACAACCTGTTTTTTCATAAAAATATTTCAGAAGCTAGAGCGAGAAAAATAAAAAATCCCATAATATCGGTTGATGCAGCGACTAGAATGGAAGACCCGTAGGCAGGGTCCATTTTAAAAAATTTCAATAACAGAGGAATCGCCGCTCCCATAATAGTTGCAAAAACCATGTTTAGCAATAAAGCAATGGCTACGATCATCCCCAGCAAATAGTTATTATACAATAAATGGGCGACAATACTGATTAAACTGCCTACCAGAATAGCCCCTAAAATAACAGCCGTTACGTCGCGAAAAAGAACCCAGCGAATTTGAACCCAGTGCAACTTCCCAAGGGCAAGACCGCGAACGACCATCGCAACCATCTGGTTACCTGTGGCTCCCCCAAGGGCGGCGACCATTGGCATAAACATGGCAAGAACTACAAACTCTTGTATAAGCCCCTGGTATAAACCAATGACAAGAGCCGAAATCGTTGTTGTGGCAATGTTAATAAACATCCAGGGCAAACGATGTCGTAGAGAGAGTAATATACCATTCGAAAATTTTTCCTTTTTGTTTAGACCAAACATGCGGTATACATCTTCGGAAGCTTCTTCTTCTAGAACATCCACGATATCATCAATGGTAATACGTCCGAGCAAAATGTTGTCTTCATTCACTACGGGCGCGCTAATTAAATCGTAGTCACGAAAAAGTTTTGCAACCTCTTCCTGGTCAGTTTCAGGCCTGACAAGAACCGGCAAAGGCTTCATGATATCTTTGGCAAGTTTACCTGGTTTTTCGATAATGAGTTTTCTGAGCGGAATATAACCGACTAAATGTGTTTTTTCGTTTACTATATAAATAAAATGCAGATCTTCAAATTGATTTTTTTGGGACTCTTTACGAAATTGTTTGATTATTGTTTCTACAGAAGCCTTTTGAGAAACGGCAATAAAATCGGATGTCATTAAAGCCCCGGCGGTCTCTTCCGGGTAGTGCAATAGTTCTTTTATTTTTTTTGAATATTCCGCATCAAAACGGCGAATAATAAAATCGGCCTCCCAATCAGAGAGGGTTTTCAGAATATCAACGGAATCATCAGGATCGAGTTCTTCCAGACGATCAACAATCCACTCCGTATCCTGGGTTCGAAGAATGGCGGCGCTGAGTTTTGGGTCGAGTTCGGCTAAGAAAGCGGCACTGTCTTCTTCTTTTAAATTATTTAATATCTGGGACTTTTCAACCGTAGAGAAATAATTCCAGATATGAGTCAAATCGGAAGCGTGTAATTTTCCAAGCAACTGACTCAGCCACTCAGATTTTCTGCGTAGAATAAGTTTTTTTATCGTTCGAACAACCTGTTCACGATTTTTCTCAGTTATGAGAATAAAATGTTGAACGGTTTCAGCCATACGACAATATTCAGGATTTATTCCCTATGACCATCTTTTTTAAAAACGATTTTCTATGGTGAATCGACATGCCCGAGCTCGCTAAAGCTTCGCGATGTTTTAGCGTTCCATAACCGGCATTCGACGCAAGATTATATTCAGGAAACTTCTCGGAAGCCTTGGCAATCATGGCGTCTCTTTCGACTTTGGCCACAATAGAAGCGCAACCAATAGAGAACAATCGATCATCACCGCCAATAATGGTATGAATGGGTGGCATTGCAGAAGACATTCCCAGCATAGGGTATTGAAAACGATAATTTCCATCCAGAAGAATAAAAGCCGGGTCGTCCCCAGAAGGATGTTTTAATTTTAAAGATTGAACAGCCCGGTACAAAGCATATTGAATAGCCCGGTTTATATTGTATTTATCGATGTATCCGACGGAAACATGAGAAACTCGTATGGAAAAATTACTAATGATTTTCTCTGAAAGATAGTTTCGTTTTTTTGCGGAAAGTTTTTTCGAATCGCGAATTTCGCTGTGCCATTCATGGAATGGAGGTGTTTTGTATTCTGGGCCTTCGTTAAAATAGGAAAAAGGCACTGAAATGGCCCCAACACTGACGGGTCCGAAAAGACTTCCACGGCCAACTTCATCGGCCGCAATAAAGTAGCCGGACGATTCTTCAGCAGAGAATTTTCGAATATAGTCCCATTCAAGGGGCTCCATTGTCATCCCCCGGAGATTTATTTTTTGGTTTCTTTTGTTGTGGGAGCTTCAGCAGCTTCGGGAGTTGCCTGAGCTTCTGCGTTTGCTTCTTCTGCAGGGGCTGCGGCAGCAGCGGCTTTTTTAGTTTCAGCTTTAATTTCTTCAGCTTTTGCAAAAACCTTGTCTACAGGAGGTTCGCTTTTAACTTCTTTTAAACGACCACCTTTACCGATTTTGTCGCGTAAAAAATAAAGTTTCGATCTACGAACTTTACTACTTCTCATTTTTTCGATTTTTTCGACAGTTGGTGCATAAATAGGAAAAACTCTTTCTACACCCACATCAAAGCTGATGCGACGAACTACGATTGATTTACCAACCCCACGATTGCGAATTGCAATAACAGTACCTTCATAAACCTGAATTCTCTCTTTACTGCCTTCTTTGATTTTGTAATGAACCTTTACAGTATCCCCTACTTCAAAGTCTAATTTACGATTAATTTGTTCTAAATGTAATTTATCTAATAATGGCTGAATCATGGTTTTGCTCCCGGAAAAAATATCAAAACTAAGATAATTCAGGGAGATATGTTGAAAAGCTTTTTTTAGTGGTTTTTTGATAGCGAAAAAATACAACCTCTGGTACCTTTTTGCTCCTTATGGTATCAAGGTACTGAGGTTGCAACATCAATCTATTATACTGCTAAATGTTTTCCAAGTTTTGCTGATATACTTAATGCGCCAGATACGCTTGCCAATGGATCATCCGTAGACATGAAATTTTCCTTTGACCAATATCCTGTCTCGATTTCATCAGTGCGTACAACAATTTTTTCAAGGCTACAATATGGGAAGGCTGCTTTAATATCTGTTTTCAGAGTGTCTGGCATCGCAGTCCAGGCAGCAACCCCTGCATCGATATCTTCCTGATCGGAATCTTCCAGATAAATACCGCCATCTAAAACTTTTCTGATTTCGTCGTCATCGCCCCAATCATCGTCCTCGTCTGCTTCTTTCTCTTTTGCATCCAAACTATAATTTAAACAAAAATATGCGCTGGCAGCAACCTTAGTATAAATTTCCATTGCAAAGTCATCTAGATCTACCTCAATTTTTACAGGTAAATCATCAAGCTTTCCTCGCAACTCAACTTTATCATCTTCGTCTTCATCGAATTTTATTTTAAAACTATCTAAAGATTCACCTACATCTTCTAAAAATTCTTTGGCAACCACCAGTTTTTCTTCATTTTCTAAATCACTCCAGGCATCAGAGTCTTCATCTGCATATGGTTCAAATTTTTCCTTCCATTTCGACATAACATTCTCCTTTCATCAATATTTGTATGCACCCATTTATATAATTTCAAAAGCATTGTAAAGAATTTTAAAACCCAAGAATTGGAAAGTTTGAAAGGTACGAGGCAATATATTAAAAACTATTTAAATTCAGGGCGGTTCTCAATGAACTCTTTTACTTCATTTTGCATCTTCTTCCAAGAGACAAAATAAAGAATTAACATGGGAATCAATCCCATAAGAAAAATTCTAACAAATACAGAGGGAGCCAATCCCATGCATCGGATAGTCGTTTTTTCAGGCTTCACTTTTATTATTACTGCTACACCTGTCCAAGCGCTTTTTTTGATTATAAATTCTGTATGAAGTGCGTGCGTCATATAAAATTCATATTTACCGGGAAAGTACATCTTAAAAATTTCCATAGTGCTTTGCACAGTTATATCCAGTTTTTTGTTAATAATTATTTTTGGCATTGTATTATTTATTATTGCAATTAATCTAAGTCGTCAATCTGTTTTTAAAGTGGTCCCGTCCAAAAAGTTAGTATTTACTAACTTTTTGTTTGACAAGATATACATGTATTACAGAATGCTAATATACAAAGGCAGGAAAACATGAATTCAAAAACAATATCTATTATCGCAATTTTTCTATGGGTAGCGACCATTTCTATTATTGGTTATCGCTTTATAAAAGGAAATGCACAACAAGTAGAATCGATGGAAGATACTCGTATGGCTATTACCTTGACTCCCGATGAAAAATCACATGTTTTGGGAGAGATGAGAGCCATGTTAAATTCTATTCAGGGAATCGTCGCTGGTCTTGACCAGGGTGACATGAAAATGGTTTCTGAAGCGGCTCTGGAGAGCGGAACCGCACATATGGTTGATACGGACCCCCGATTGATGATGAAGCTTCCTTTGAGTTTTAAAAAACTCGGCATAGGCTCCCATGAATACTACGACAAAATTTCAGAAGTGGCGCTCGCCGACGGTTCCCAAAAAAAAATTCTCTCGATGTTGAATTCCCAGCTGCAAACATGCATTGCTTGCCATGACACTTTTCAGTTTGTAACCGAACCATAATTAAAGTTGAACCGACCGAAAATTGCTAAAAATCGAAGTAATGGAATAGTTTTTTCTTTACAAGAATAGCTATTATCATTACATTGAATTCGATTATATGAATAAACGAAAAATACAAAACGGTCCAGAATTAACTGAAATTGGTATCGGCACCTGGGCCATCGGCGGACCCTGGGCTCACGGCTGGGGTCCACAAGATGACGAAGATTCCATAAAAGCGATAAAAACAGCACTCGACCAGGGTATCAACTGGATTGATACAGCTCCCGCTTACGGGTATGGTCGCGCCGAACAAGTTGTGGCTCGCGTGGTGGGAAAAAACCGACCAGAAACATTTATAGCAACCAAGTGTGGTCTGGTTTGGAATGACAAGAAAAAAATGAAAATCAGGTTAACCAGCGACTCGATTATCGAAGAGTGCGAAAACAGCCTGCGCAGACTAAACACAGATTACATCGACCTCTACCAGATACACTGGCCTGACCCGAGAACTCCTGTTGAAGAAGCATGGCGGGCAATGACCCGGTTAAAAGATTCAGGCAAAGTAAGGTATATTGGGGTAAGCAACTTTGGTGTGGAGTTATTGAACAAGTGCAATACAATTACCCCGATTACAACTCTTCAACCCCCGTACAGCATGGTAAAACGGGAAATTGAAAAAGATATTTTGCCTTGGGGTAAAGAACACAATACCGGGATTCTCGCATACAGTCCTATGCAAGCGGGAATTCTAACGGGCAAGTTTACCGCCGAAAGGGTAAAAAATTTACCTGAAGACGACTGGCGCAGATACAATCCTTATTACAAAACTCCAGTATTCGAAAAAATTCTAGAGTTTGTTGAAAAAGTAAAACTCATCGGAGAAAAATACAAAAAAGCGCCTGGCCCGATGGCTGTTAACTGGGTTTTGTCACAACCAGGAGTAACCGCCGCCATTGTCGGGGTTCGCAACCAGGAACAGGCCCAAAAAATTACCGAAAGTGCCGGTTGGAGTATTCAAAAAGAAGACCTTGAAACCATAGATAATGCATACGATTCTATAGTAAAACCGGTACTATAATATTACTATTTTTTCGTTTTATTTTTATAATCCCATCGTCTTTGGCGTTGCTTTAAATTGTTAATGAACCTCGGTCCGAAAAAAAGCATAAAATTACTGTAAACTATTATCAGGTACAGTTTTCCCATGGGTTCATATATAATAAAGTTATAGATAATCATTGCCCCTAATATGTACCCAAGCCATTTTAGTTTTACCCGAACAACAAAGTAGTGAATTTCTTGTTCACCAAACAGTGTACATAGAGCCAACATTAATGAGTATTCAATATTTCTAAAATTTACAACAGGGTAATCTGCTATAAGGGAATAGAGTATGGTTAAAAAAACAGAAAAGAAAAAATAGAAAGTGGTTTTAAATGCTCCCCAATGTGCTTCCAGGGAATTAAAAATATAATATAAAATCATTAGAAAAAAGGCGGTAAACAGAGTATTTAATGCCCCATCAGGATAAGATAACGGCACCGCCAGAAAAGTTAACATTCGCCAGACTTCACCTTGTAAGACCAAATGCGGGTATAAAATAAACTTTTGCAGTGATTCTGGATTCGTATAATAAGAGAGCATTCCAAACACTTGTAAAATGATCAGATACATTCCGAGGTTGGGTAGAGCAAACCACCCCATTTTTTTTTCTAATTTATCAAGCCAGGTCGGTGTCATTATTGCCTCATTTTTTATTATAATATATTAAACCAGTACACAGTGTTCCAGGAACGTTTCCATATCAAGGGTCCCGAAAAAAATAAAATTCACAACATGTGGTATATCATTATCTGCCAGAAAGTCACGAACAACTGTAGACGAAACTACCGCCGCCAGGTCGGGAGGATATCCAAACACTCCAGTCGAAATTGCCGGAAAACCAATGGATTTCAGTCCCTTTTTTTTTGCAAGCATCAAACTGTTACGATAGCAATCTGCAAGTTTCTCTGGTTCACCAGAGTTTCCCCCGGCCCACCGAGGACCAACCGTATGAATTACATTTTTGCAGGGAAGATTCCCCGCAGTCGTAATAACCACCTCACCATCAGGTAAACCATCGGGTAGTTCCGTCTGGCGAATTTTCTTACACTCTTCCAGAATCGCCGGACCTCCAGCGCGGTGAATCGCTCCGTCGACTCCCCCTCCGCCCATCAAACTTCCGTTGGCAGCATTCACAATTACATCCAAACTCTCTTTTGTAATGTCTCCTGTCCTGATAAAAACCCGGTCATGGAACAATGATACCATACGCCCACTAAGAAATTTCACAAAGCTTTGTCAAGATGAAAGTTATTAATATTTGGCAGTCCATCAGCCGGGTTTTATACAAGCGTTAAGGTATAATATTCCATCGGTTCAAAGTGCGGAATGCTACCGAAAAGGTGGTGAACGGCGTAGCCGACTTCGTATGAAAAATTTCATTGCAAGTTAGTTGACTTGTAGAGAACAATGGCATAGAGGTTCGAATATGAGTAATTATAATAAAGGCCTTGAGCTTGAAACAAAATTTATGAATTGGGCTGAAAAAAACCTTGGCTACGAAGATTTAAAATTGAGGCACTTAGTAAATGGGCAGGCAGCAGTCAGACCTTATGAAATCGATATTCATGGTCTACAAAGACGACCAGCTTATAAAGCTTTAGGGTTTATTGCTTCCGCACTTTTTATTTTAGTATTTTTTATAATAGGTGACGAAGAATTGATGACATATAAACTATTTGCTTATATTCATGAACTTTTACCTAAAGGTTTAATTGAATATATTCCACATATTATAATTACAAGTTTTATCATGTTTTTAATTTTAGCTAGAAATTATAAAACGGTTGTGTGTATTGAATGTAAAAATTTAAAAACAAAAGTTAAGCGAGAACATGTTCTAAAATTCCTGGCCGTTATCACTGATATTTACGGAGGAAGTTTACAATGGTCAAAACCGTGTTTATTAATATTTGTATCAGTATCAGAGTACGATCAAGATGCATTAGAGCTTGCACACGCAAACGACATTGCCTACTATATAAAGAATACATCATCTGATAATGATTATTCTCTAGTATAAGTCAATCTGGATAAATTACACCCTCTTCTATACTCCTTTTAGTCTTTGTTATACGCTGTTTCGTCATCGAAAAAGCAAACTGTGTTAAAATCCAATTTTTTTCTTTTCTTCTTTTTCTTGAAAGCCGTATAGTTCTTTAATTGCCGAAAAAATAATATCGATATCTTTTTCGTTTTTCCAGCTCCTGAATTTTACTATAGATCTCCGTTGGGTCATGTAAAAGTCCGGTTATTTTTACAAAAAATCTCATAATATTGATATTAACCTCAACAGCTTTTGGGCTGCTTAACACAGAAGATAGCATCGCAATTCCATTTTGAGTAAACGCATACGGTAAATATTTGCTTTGCTTACCGCTCCCTTTTAAGGTCGCAATTTGCGACCTTTGAGAGTCCCACTCTTTTTGAGTCAAAAGCAGTTTTTTTTGAATTTGAATACAAATAATTCAATTATTTTTGCTTCAGGACATTTCAGATTTGCCTGGCCTTGCTATAGACCCTGAATTTCCAGGAGCGGCAATTTAAGAAAGTAAGTTTTTTGCCAGACCAGAGGCGACTTTACCATCGAACTGGTTTGGGTATTTCTCTTTTAAGGCAGCCATTACCTGACCCATCATTTTAGGGGACTTCTCCGGAAGTGTTGAAATAATTTCTTCAATGGCTTTTTTTAAATCTTCTTCGGACAGCGGTTCAGGCAAATAAGATGTAAGAATCTTCTTTTCGACTTTTTCTTTTTCGGTGTCTCGATTGTCTTTTTCAAGTAAGGTTATACTTTCATTAATTCCTTTCAGGAATTTTTTTACAATGGCAGAGACCTCATCTTCGCTAGGTTCCCGGTTGCCCGCGTCTTTTCCCACCATTTTAGCCTCAGAAATAACGGTAGTCAGTAAATTTGCTGTAACCGTATCACGCGACTTACGCGCTTCCATATTGTCTTTTTGCATTTTCTCAAACATATTACCCTCTTAAAAAATTATTAAATAAGTATTTACGAAACAATGAATACTCTATCGTGTTGTCAATTCTTTTGACAATCACCTTAACACTTGTCCATGCATTTTTCAGACTCATATTCAATTTCAATAGTGGAGTGAAATTTACCATACTCTTCCAGAGTTTTTCGAATAGTAGAACGAACCTGAGAAATTGTTTTTTTATTCACGGGGTCATTTATACAAATGTGAGCCGTAAATATATGGTGAATACTGTCGAGAGTCCAAACATGCAGATCGCAAATATAAGATACATTTTTAACTTTTTCAATACTCTGCCTTAACTTACCCATATCAATATTAGCAGGCGCTTTCTGAATAAACATCATTATAGAGCTTTTCAGGTTTATAATAACTTTTACCAATATATATATCGTAATGCCGATTGATGTAAGCGGGTCTAGTATGGGAACATCATAAAATCTCATTATTATAGAAATTACCAGAACCGCAACCCATCCGAAAACATCTTCAAAAAAATGCAGCGTCATAACTTTTGAATTCAAACCTTCGTTTTTCTTCATTTTAAAAATAGCGGCGCCATTTACGACTATCCCTAAAATTGCAATGGCGCTCATTCCGGTTACATTCGGGTCAACAGGACTTTGCAGCCTGCCAATAGCATACCATAAAATAAAAATCGATCCTGTAAACATAACAAGGGAGTTCGTAAAAGCGCTTAGCAGGGGAAGCCGCGCAAGACCATACGTAAGTGAGTTATCATCGACTTTTTTATTGGAATATTTTTCAGAAAACCAGGCAAAAGACAATATCAACGCATCACCCAGATCATGAAAAGCGTCTGCAAGTACAGTCATGGAATTTGTCAGAAATCCCGCAATAAATTCTATTATAGAGAACCCGATATTCAATATTACCGCGATCTTGATGTTTTTTATCTGGTTGTGATTGTGGCTGTGATCGTGCATTCTCTTACTATAAGATAGTCATCATTTAGCGGCGCGTAAAGCAATTTATTATATGCCCACCGACCCTATGGCCATAAAGACGTTAAATGTACCTATTTTATATATTATATTGACACTTCCATCAATTTTATAAATACGACTTTGTAACGAAGGGATGAAAAAAAATATATTTTATATAATCATTATAGCCTTATACTCTATAATTCTGTCGCCTTCAGGAGCCGCTCTTTATTCCATCCCCACAATTCAACTAGCCGACCAGAATAAATATAATCTTGCCGGAAATTCGGAATATTATGAAGACAAAGAAGGCGCATTAACCATTGAAGAAATAACCTCACCGGCTTATAAAACTTTGTTTCAACCCGTAAAAAGAGAGGTACCCCATTTTGGAGTTTCCAGCTCGACGTATTGGTTAAGGTTTAATGTAGAAAACCTCTCTCAAGTAGAGTCCTGGATATTTGATGTCAATTTTCATGGTTTGAAATCCGTAGAAATTTACATCGATGCCGATAAAAAATTTCAATGGATAGAAACCGTTGGTTTAGCCTTTCCCTTTGAGCAACGAAAAATTAAGGTTACAAGCCTTGCTTTTCCTATCGAATTACAAACTGGAATTACTCGAAATTTCTATTTAAGAATTACATCCGATCTTTCCTTTAAGCTGCCGATTTCCCTGCATACGGAAGAAAATTTTTGGAATAAAGTAACTACAGAAACTTTCTTTTTTGGTGTTTATTTCGGAATCGTTTTAATTATGCTTCTATACAATGCATTTTTGTATTTTTTTATTCGGGACCGGGTCTATGCATATTATACATTATACATACTTTGCAATTACTTATTTTTATACACTTTTATCAGCGGTCATATTTTCCTGGTATTCAGCTTTGGTTCGTTTTATATGTTAAATCTGGTTTTTCAGCAAACCTGGACTCTAGGTCTTATTTTTGCCATATTTTTCACCAGAAGTTTCTTACACACCGCTTTAAAGCACCCCGTCATTGACAAATTACTGTTTTTTCTTTCTTCAGTAATGGTTGTTTCCCTGATATTAAATCCATTTCTCGACACAACTACCTCATTAAAAATCAACCTCGTTTACTCCCTGGTAACTCGAACCTTTTTATTTGTTATTTCTTTAATAGCCTGGATGCGAAAAAATAAAAGCGCCCGTTTTTTTCTTATCGCCTGGACAGCCATTATTGTAGCAATTATTATTGCAGATCTTCGCGTTATGGCTCTTATACCCAGCAATTTTTTTACCGAATATTTTATGTTTTTTGCGAGTGCGCTTGACCTGCTTCTATTTACCATCGCCCTTGGCGACCGAATACAAATTTTAACCATTGAAAAAGACACCGCCCAGAAAGATCTCATTTCGCAGAGAACACGAATTGCTCGTGAAATTCATGACGCAGCCGGGTCGGAACTTACAGAAATGATTGTCTACCTGGAGTCGATTGGGAAAAAATCAAAGACAGCATCTAAAATTTACGGGCGATTAAAAATTCTGATACAAAAAATTCGTGATATGGTATTTCTATTAAATAAGACTGAAAACTTTTCCGCTGTCATAGATATGGAAATAAAGCTATATATCAATCGGTTATCAGAGTTAAGAAAACTCACTTTGCGCTACAGGCTGGAGCAGATTGGCGGCAATTTAACTTCCGATCAAGCTTTGCACCTTTTTCGAATTTTTCAAGAGTGGATGTCGAATGTTCTTCGTCACGGAAAACCCTCGCAAATTGAGATCAGGATACAGAAGAAAGGTCGTTACTTATACTTTACAGTGTACAACGATGGAACCTCTTTCTCATGGAACGAGAGCAGAGGCTTAGGTGGGATGGGTCTGAAAAACATTGAAGAAAGGAGTATTCTTCTGGGTTCCCGATTTAGAATATTCAGCGATAAGCAAAAAGGAACTCTATTTATTCTGCAAAAACAAATTATAAAGAAACTGAGTCATAAAACAATAAAACATGGGTAAATACACATTGAAAAAACCTTGACGCTGCCCTTTAGCTTTTAAGTCTAACTTAAAAGAGTACCAAAATAGGTTCTGTTTCTACGGAGGCGCCGCTTGAAAGGCCAAATCGTTTCAAAAGATAACACAGGTAAGCTTAAGATTGCTTTAATGCAGGAAGCTGACGACAACTGTAAAGCATGCGGAATGGGTGATTCCTGCGGTCTTACTAAACTCTCGTACCTTGAGGTGGATAATGGACCGGAGGTAGAAAATTTGAATATCGATGATTATGTTGATGTAGAAATACCTTCAAAACTATTCTTTTGGTTAACGAGCTCGGTTTATATTTTACCTCTTTTTACTATGCTTTTCGGCGCTATTATAGCATCCTTTGTATTTCCTCTCGGCGGGGACAAAGTGGCTATTGTCGGTGGGTTTTCCGGTTTTGCTGTAGGAATAATTTTTAACGTTTTTTTAAATAAATACTTATCACTCCAACGGATTGTACAAATCAGGAGATTGGCATGAATGAATTAGTAAATGGATGGCAAGAAATTGCAATTACAGCGGCAAGTCTCGCGGGTATCGCTTTTCTCGCCGGGGTAGCTCTTTATTATGCGGCGAAAGTTTTTGCCGTTGAAGAAGACCCCATGGTCGAGGCAATCGAAGATATTCTTCCAGGCGCAAACTGCGGAGCCTGTGGCGTACCTGGTTGTTTCAGCTTTGCCGAAAAAGTCGCAAAAACCAAAGATATGAGCCTCTACTGTCCGGTCGGTGGCCAGGAACTTTCTGACGATATGGCCGACTTGATGGGCCTCGAAGCCGTGGAACAAGATAAATTGGTCGCCCGTGTTATGTGCCAGGGTGGAAATTTCAGTACTCGTACCGGGCAATACCAGGGAATTAAGTCCTGCTCAGCAGTTTCAACTATTCACCAGTATGATCTTACCTGCCCCTATGGGTGTTTTGGTTATGGTGATTGCGTTACTTCCTGCGATTTTGACGCTATTCATATAATAAACGGTGTTGCCCTCGTTGATGAAGAAAAATGCACCGCATGCGATGCCTGTGTAATTGACTGTCCCATCAACATTATAGAGATGCAACCTTACGATAAGACGGTTTTTATTGCATGTAAATCTATTGACTCCGGCGGCGCCGTAAAAAAATATTGCGAAGTTGGATGTACCGGTTGTAAAAAATGTGTAAAAGCCTGCGAGCATGAAGCTATCCATTTCGATAGTTTTCTTGCAACAATAATTCCCGATAAATGTACAAATTGTAACGATTGTGTAGATAAATGCGATACCCATACTATAGTCATTTCTAAAGATGGAATTGCGCAAATTAAGGATAAGTTGGTAGAGAATGCTGAAGTCAACGTTTAATCTGGGTGGTATTCATCCGCCGGAGAATAAAAAATATTCCGAAGGCAAAGAGATCCGGAATATTTCCGTCCCCGAACAGGTGTCCATAAACCTTAACCAACACATTGGAAGAAAAGCCAAGGCCGTAGTCGAGAAAAAGCAAGAAGTTTCCGTAGGCGATATTTTAGGCGAAGCCGATGGTTTTATTTCTGCATTGGTTCACTCCCCCGTAAGCGGGACCGTCAAAAAAATTGAACAAAAAATGACCGCCGCAGGAATGGTTGAATCGACTCTTACAATTGACGTCGATGTCGAAAAAACAGCTGAAGATTCTAAAAAATACGAAATGAAAAAAGAGGTCGATATCGACCAGACTTCTAAAGAAGATCTTTTAAAAATGATACAAGATGCCGGTATCGTTGGACAAGGCGGAGCGACATTCCCTATGCATGTCAAACTTTCTCCCCCACCCGATAAGCAAGTTGATATTTTAATTCTAAACGGCGCCGAGTGTGAGCCCTATTTAACCGCCGACCACCAGTTGATGCTTGAAAAAACAGATGAAATACTGCTGGGAGTGCGCGTAATACAAAAGGTTTCTAATGTAAAACAAGTACATATTGGAATCGAGGAAAATAAACCCGATGCTATAAAACTTTTTACAGAAAGGATATCTGCGACAGGAATTCAAAACTGTCAGGTCTCCGCTTTGAAAACCAAATATCCGCAAGGCGGCGAAAAACAACTGATTAACGCCATCACCGGGCGCGAAGTACCTTCGGGTAAACTTCCGTTTGATGTAGGCGTTCTTGTACAAAACGTTGGAACCATTTTTGCCGTTTACGAAGCCGTCTTTTATGGAAAACCCGTAATCGACCGGGTGACCACAATTACCGGTTTTGTAAAAAAACCGGGGAATTTTCGAATTCGCATGGGTACCGCTTTTAGTCATGCCATTGAAGATGGCGCTGGAGGGTTTATTGACGAAGAACGAGTTCGTTCCGTAGTAAACGGCGGACCAATGATGGGTAAATCCATACGGCAGCTTGACGTCTCGGTTATGAAAGGAACAAGCGGTATAGTCGCTTTATCGGACCACGAATTTGTATTTTCAGAAGAGGGTCCCTGTATTCGGTGTGGTCGCTGTATCGATATTTGCCCCATGGGTCTTATGCCGGTCAATCTCGCTGACGATACCATCCTTAAGAACGGAACCGAACTGCTCGACTCTATGGATTGCATCGAATGTGGAAGTTGTTCATATGTTTGCCCCACCAGTCGCAAGCTGGTACACTGGATAAAAATAGGAAAAGGTGTTTACCGCACCTGGAAAGCAAAAGAAGAGAGTTATAAAACAGACCAATGAGAGAATTAATACTAACATCGGCCCCGCATGTTCGGAGCGGTTCGCAATTAAAAAACATCATGTATGATGTTGCCTTGGCTCTACTGCCTGCCACGGTCTGGAGCGTCTACAAATTTGGCATGCCCGCTTTAAACGTAATACTCTTTGCCCTTGCATCGGGTCTTGCCTTTGAGGCGCTTTCGCTGTATATGCAACGAAAGAAAAATATACTCTCCATTACATTTGACGGAAGCGCCATAGTCACTGCTTTGTTGCTGGCTCTGAACCTGCCTTCCTCATCACCGGCATGGCTGGTTATTACTGGTAGTTTTGTAGCGATTGTAATTGCCAAGCATACATTTGGCGGTTTGGGGTATAATATTTTTAACCCCGCTCTGGTAGCCCGGGTTTTTCTACTGATTTCATTTCCCGTACAAATGACAAAATGGCTGGCGCCAGGCAGTTTCGGCGTAGACGCAGAGACCATTGCAACGCCACTCGACCTCATTAAAACAGAGGGCGCCGCCGGAATTGAAAAAATCACCTCTGACTATACAACGCTCGACTTTTTTCTCGGAAACACCGGGGGAAGTATGGGTGAAGTTTCCGCTGCGATGCTTTTACTTGGGGCGTTATACTTAATGGTTCGTAAGGTTATTACATGGGAAGTTCCCATTACTATATTGGCATCGCTGTTTGCCTTTACCGGTATTTTTTACCTTGTAAACGATGCAGAATATGCCAGTCCTGTATTGCACCTTTTATCGGGTGGGGCTATTCTAGGAGCCTTTTTCATGGCGACCGACATGGTGACCTCCCCCATGACCAGAAAAGGGATGATCATTTTCGGAGTCTCCATCGGAATTATCACCGGTTTAATTCGTCTGTTTGGCGGTTATCCCGAGGGAATTTCTTTTGCAATTATTATCATGAACGCCGTTGTACCTATTATCGATAAGTACACCAGAGTGAAAAAATTTGGAACATAAGAGAACAATATGGCTGCACAAAAAAAAGATGTTTTAATACTGGTACTCATTGCCACATTTTCAGGCCTGCTGTTAAGCGGGACGTATATACTAACTAAAAAAGATATTGCCAAGGCTAAAATAGAGAAACAAAAAAAGGCTCTTAAAGCGGTAATGCCCTTTTTAGGAAATAACCCCTACGAGAAAATCGTATACAAATATCAGGAAAATACCATAAATATTTTCACCGTCACGGAAAATGAAAATTTCCTGGGGGCTGCGCTGGAACTCAAAACTAAAAAAGGGTATAGCGGTTGGATTGTATTTTACCTGGGTGTTGACGCCGATGGAAAAGTTACAGGGATGTATATTACTGAATCGAAAGAGACGCCGGGTCTTGGCGATAAAGCCAAAGATAAAAAATGGTGGGGTCAATTTGTCGGCAAATCGAAAGAAGATTTTATTTTTAAAGTGGAAAAAGACAAAGGTGATGTTGTTTCAATTACAGCATCCACAATTACTTCGCGGGCGATAACAAATGCATCCGATCAGGGTTTAGATCTATATAAAGATTTTCTCGCAAACGGCGCAAAAACAAACGTAGTGGAGGCGCAAGATGGTAAAAAATAACGAAAACGATAACGAAAAAACAAAAGCAAAAACAAAAGACAGAGATCCGCTACCGAAAATATACGCAGACGGGTTATGGAACAGTAACCCGGTTTTAATAATGCTTTTGGGGCTTTGTCCAGCGCTGGCTGTAACCAGTTCGGGCTTAAACGGTCTGGCCATGGGCGTCGCAACTATTTTCGTACTTGTAATGGCAAACCTGGCAGTCTCCATACTACGCGGAATTATTCCCGCAAAAATGAGAATTCCATCTTTCATTGTTATTATTGCAACTTTTGTTACCGTGATCGACTTACTCATGGAAGCCTACGCCAACGACCTGCACGGACAACTTGGTATCTTTATTCCGTTGATTGTGGTAAACTGTATTATTCTAGGGCGCGCCGAAGCTTTTGCCTACAAAAAATCGGTCTGGAAATCTTTTAACGATGGTTTAGCCATGGGTGTCGGGTTTACATTAGCCCTGGTTGCTATGGGTGTCATTCGGGAAATTTTTGGGAATAATTCCGTTTTCGGATACAATATTTTCGGTGAAGATTTTAATAATGTTTTATTTATGATATTACCCCCGGGGGCTTTCTTAACGCTCGGGTATTTACTTGCTCTGAGCCACTATATTAACAACAAAAGGGCCGAACGTAAAAAGGCGTAAAGGATAGATTATGGATAGTTTTATATATTTAATATTAATTTCAATTAACGCTATATTTGTCAGTAATATCGTTTTTGCTCAATTTCTTGGCATCTGCCCTTACATGGGAGTTTCCAAAAAAATAGATACCGCGTTAGGTATGGGTATGGCGGTCGTTTTTGTAATGACTTTATCAAACGCGATAACCTATATGATTCAGATCTTTATTTTAGAACCTTACGACATTGGCTTTTTAAAAACAATCTCTTTTATTCTCGTAATCGCCTCACTGGTTCAGTTTGTAGAAATCTTTATGAAAAAGAAGATGAACGTTCTTTACCAGTCACTGGGTATTTACCTGCCGTTAATTACAACAAATTGCGCTATTCTCGGCGTGGCCTTGCTGGCAATTCAAAACGAGTATAATTTTATTCAGTCCATCGTATTTTCCATTTCCAGCGGAATTGGTTTTATTTTAGCTCTGGTTCTGTTTGCGGGTATTCGCGAACGTCTTGAGTATGCCCAGATGCCGGCTGCTCTAAAAGGAACCCCCGTTGCGCTTGTTTCTGCTGCCATCATCTCCCTTGCTTTTATGGGTTTTTCCGGTCTTGTAAAGCTGTAAGGATTATAGAGCCGACGGATGTTTCTTTTGTGAAGCTACAAAAATACAACGAAGCGAGCCTCACAAAAAGGATTTTTTTGTGAAAATGAAGAAGCCAAAAATAATTCCCCTGCTCATAATAACAGGGCTAATTATATATTCACTGTTTTTCTATAAAACGCCCACCCAGGGATGTACGTTTTATTCCATGGGCGGTATTAAAACCGAAATTAAAATATTTAATGAAAACCGATCGGTGGCGCGCGACGCCTGCGAGCTTGTAAAAGAACGGTATGAAGAACTCGAAAGCATGTTCAGCACCTACCGGGCAGGCAGTCTGGTTAGCAAAATAAATCGCGAAGCTTATAAACAACCGATAAAACTTTCAGACGAGGTTTATTATCTAATATCCAGATCACTTGCAATTAGCCTGGCTACGGAGGGGTATTTTGACATCGCTGTAAAACCACTTCTCGATATGTGGGCGCAGGCCGTAAAAGATAAGACACTTCCCTCCAGTTCAAAAATCAATCGCACAAATAAAATATCAAGATCAAAATATATTCAACTGGATGAAAACGCCCGGACAGTCTATTTTCTTAAACCCGGCATGCAAATTGATCTGGGTGCAATAGCCAAAGGGTATATGGCCGACGAGGCTAAAGAAATTCTGATCTCGGCTGGCATTGAGCGGGGACTCATAAATTCAGGCGGCGACATCGTCGCTTTCGATGTTTCCGAAAATCCAGTGCCTTTTAAAATTGCCGTTTACAATCCGCATACCGGTAAAAGCGACGAGGTTATTTCCATAACGAACGGATCGATTGTCACATCGGGTAATTACAGCCGCTCATATTCCATTCAAGGTAAAGAATACTCACATATATTAAACCCTCATACGGGAACTCCTCGCGGGGGGTGCAAAAGTATAACTCTCAAGGCTTCGACGGGTTTGCTTGCCGACGCACTTGCAACAGCGTTATGCGCCGATCCAAATTATGTGATGGGTAAAAACTTACCGAAATTACCGGCCGGCGTAGAAGTTGTTTCCTACTTTAAAGATTAAACTTTTATAGAGTTGCCGAGGTGTCTTCATAGGGTTCTTCTTTTGCGCCAAATTGTGTAATCAATTTTTTTGCAAAAGCAATATCGAGCGCATGCCCCCCTTTCGAACCTAAAAGATGACCTAGAATCGGTCTTCCCACAAGCGAAAGATCGCCAATCATATCGAGAATTTTATGGTACAATGCCTCGTGAGTAAAACGGGGTTCGTTCAAAGTTCCCTCATTCGTAAAAACAAGAACGTTCTCCGTAGAGCCGCCCTGGGCAAGCCCCTTAGCGCGCAAATACTCTACCTCTTTTATAAAACCAAAAGTCCGAGCCCGCGAAATATGGTTTGTAAGAAACTCTTCGTCATAGGGAAAATCAATTTCAAGATTTTTCAGCATGGGATGGTCAAAATTAATACTATAGGATATACGAGATTTTTCAGCTGGCAGACCCACAATATACCGATCACCGTCAGTAACCATAATCGGCTTTGTTATTTTAAGAGGCCGAATTTCCGTCGAAAACTCATGACATTCACAAGTCTGAAAAAATTCAATAAAAGGTTTAGCCGAACCATCCATAATAGGAATTTCAGTCGCCCCTTGAATTTCAATAATTAAATCGGTAATACCCAGTACATAAATAGCATACATCAAATGTTCAATCGTCTGTACATAGAAGTTGCCTTCTCCAAGAGTAACAGCAAGCGAAGTATCAATGACGTTTTCCACCGTAGCTGAAACATAACTTTTATTTTCCTTCGCGCGATTGTTATAAAAACGAATTCCAAAACCATCCTCAGCAGGATGAAAAATCATTTTCACTTTCTCACCCGAGTGAAGACCAATGCCTTCGAGCATTCCACTCTCTTTAATCGTTTTGCGAAAATAAAATTCTTGAACCGATTTATTCTTATTTTTCTTTAATTTCTTCCCTTGCTCCGCAGGCAGTGCATTTTAAATAAATTTTTTTACTCTCTCTCTGAATTTGAGTATCTGGTTTATTACAAATATTACATAAAACATATAATTTCGTATAGTTCTCGATTAGTCGATTCAAAATCACTTCTTTAAATTGAGATTTCATGAATAATTGTTGTCCTCTTTGCTCACCGAAGGTTCCTGCGTTCTTTAAGAAGAAACCCAAGAAATGATTCTTTTCCCGATTGAGCACGTTGATAATCTGGTTAAAATTAGTTATATATGTGTTCTTACTTTCTATACGGATCTTGACCGTGGGGATTACAAATCTGTTTTGCTGTATTGCATTATCTGGAATCTTCTCGTATGCTTTTTC
>JBEQLE010000004.1:0-91828 GCA_040326155.1 Leptospirales bacterium
CGGGCCATGTAAAATATCCGCTTCTACCCACACCGGAAAGGTGTCATATCCATGAAAACATATTGTTCTAACTTTACCAACCATTGTTTACTCCTATTATTTACTTAATAGCCATTTTTGCTGTTTTTTTACAAGAAAACGGTTGATTATTTGCTTAACGGTAAAAGCCTGGCTCGGTGAGAAGTATAAATAAAAAAATACGATTATTAGCGATTCTTCCTTTTCTAGCTTTTATAGCCTGTTCACCAAAATTTGTTAAACAAGACCAGGTTAGTGAGCTTGAGAAAAAATATACCGGCGTTTATATTCTAAAAAAAAATGTTGAAGTCGGAATAAACGAAATACTCAAAAAAGGTACAAAAGTAAGACTTTATATCGTAAGCGGACGTAAATTAGTAAAAGTTTATGCCTACCCTGCTAAAGATAATCGGGAGTCCACTCTAGGGCAAAATATTTTACTATTATTTGAAACACAATTTCCCGAAAAGAAATTTAACCAGGAAATTTTCATTAAAAAACTGAATGAAATTGTAAAAAAGGCCAAATAAGCGGGAAACCCACTCTAAGGATGAAATATGAAAGCAAACTTGATGTTAGCAATACTCATGGGTATATTCGTTATATCCGGTACAATATCTTGCAAAAAACTTACCGTAGAAAATACAAAACAAAAATTAACGCCCAAAGGAAATTTTAATATGGAACAAACAGCAACAATTGAAACAAAACATGGAAATATTGTAATAAAATTTTTTCCAGACCTTGCCCCCGAACATGTCAAAAGTTTTCTCAAACTGGCCAAAGATGGTTTTTATAATAAAACAACATTCCACCGTGTAATTCCCGGTTTCATGATACAAGGTGGCGACCCAAACTCTAAAGATGCCGATAAAAGACACACACACGGAACGGGAAACCCTGGGTATAGCCTACCTGCTGAATTTTCAGACACACCACATAAAAGAGGCATTGTTTCTGCTGCAAGGTCGCAAGACCCGAACAGCGCCGGTTCGCAATTTTTTATCTGCGTCAATGACTCCAACTTTCTGGATGGCCAATACACAGTATTTGGTGAAGTCATCGAAGGCATGGATGTAGCCGATAAAATAGTTGCAGAACCTAAAGATGGCAACGACAACCCGACTGATCGAATAGAAATGACCGTTACTGTGAACGAAGCAGCCGAGTAACTCGCTTTTTGCATGACATCAGGTTTGTATCTATAGAATTGGATTTTCAATCTAAGGAGTAATAATATGGCGCTTGTAAAAGGATCTTCAGAAGTAACAAATTCCACAATAGGACCGAATTCATACTTTACCGGCCGTTTTTACATTAACGGTAGTCTAAAAATAGACGGTAAATTTGAAGGTAAATCTCTACAGGCCGAACAACTCTACATTGGTGTAACCGGAAAAGTAAAAACCGATATAACTGCCAACTCGGTAATTGTCGAAGGTATCATCATTGGAAATATTACTGCGCGAAACCGCGTTATGTTATTACCCACTGCAAAAATTTTCGGAGATATTAAAACTCCTGAGTTAATTATTCAAAACGGAGTAATTCTGGAAGGTAGATGTGCTATTTCAAACGACCTGAAACACTCAGCGAAAGAATTAATCGACTCCGAATACGGTAAAGAGTCTGCGCGCGAACAAGCGGCTATGGCGCAAATGACAAAACCGAAAAAAGCCTGAAAAAATTCAAAACATAAAAATGGACCATCGAACGATTATTTCCATGGGTGATCCGACCGGTGTCGGTTGGGAAATTCTTAAAACTCTCTTACGAGAAAAAAAAAATATTTTAGTTCAGACATAATCGAACAATTTAAGGGAATTATTTTAGTTGGAGACCTTTTCGATATCGAGATTAAAGATGTTAAAAAAGTCTTCGAAATTCAAAAATTTCCGGACAAAATAGATATAAATAACCCTCTTTTTAACACCCCAACCGAAAAACCCCTTTTTTTATATCTAAATAAAGAAAAATTATACAACCCTGGCCAACCCGATACATACTTTGGCGGACGATCCTTTAAATATATCGAAGCTGCAGCGAAACTCTGGAAAAAGCTTCCTTCTGCCGGTTTAATCACTTTACCTGTCTCTAAAGAGTGGATTATACGAAGTGGAATCGCTTTTTCGGGTCATACCGAGTATCTTTCATCCTTATATAGGGTTAATGTAGTTATGTGTATGTACCACCCAGAACTTTCGGTTATTCCGCTTACAAACCATATTCCTATTAAACAGGTTCCCGATCAAATACTATCGATGAGACATGAACCAATAGAAGAAGCGCTTGCTTTTTTTATAAACCTTTTTGCACCACAAAAAAAAATTGCATTTACAGGATTGAATCCGCATGCCGGAGAAGGCGGTAAAATTGGTAACGAAGAAGAGTATTTGACAAAGCTCTTTGAAAATATCCATACAATAAACCCAATGGATGGTCCGCTTCCTGCTGATGGGCTTTTTTCACCGACAAACAGAAAACTCTACTCTCTTGTAATCGCCTGCTATCATGACCAGGCTCTAATTCCCTTTAAAGCCCTGTATGGACCGCTGGGAATTAACATCACTCTAAATCTGCCTAAATTAAGAGTTTCCCCGGATCATGGGCCGGCTTACGATTGTGCTGGAAAGAACATTGCCGCTATGGAAAGTGTCATTGAAAGTCTCAGGTTTGCCATAGAAAAAGGAACCCAATGGATTCTGCAATACTCTTCCCACTAATACTCTGGTTGATATTCGGCTTTTTTATTTTAGTCCGAACGCCGGTAAACATTTACGCCCGCATTATTGTCCTTGTTTTTCTGGCATGGAATGTCTATTTTTTTATTGAAAATCCGCAACTACTGCTTAAACCATCCGAATTAAACTGGGGTGGCATATTTAAACAGTCCGTTGAATCGGCTCTGCATGGTTTAATCTGGGTATGGCCTCTTACGTTAATATATTCTTTTTATGCATCGAGTGACCGAGATGTGAATATTAATTTAACAATATTAAGCGCATTTACCGCCATTGTCTGGGTTTTATATCTGATTTTCATCTAATTCTCTTATGGGCACCTCTAAAAACCTACTTTTTTGCAAAAAAGTGGGTTTTATCGGCCTTTGTGCCCCTAGGGTGCCGTAAAAACGAAGTTTTTAGAGGTACCCTTATATTGCTTTTTTCAACAAAGATTTAGCCAGATAATAGGTAATTACATAAACAGCCACCGCCACAAGCATTGCCAGTGGAATCCATCCCAGAAATAAATGAAATATTGATTCTCCATAATCGCGCGTTATCGTAAGGAAATCTTCCCAGGATTGTATCATTTGTTTCAACCCTGTTTTAAAGGCATCCCAGTGCATCGGTTCAGCTTGAACCATAAACTCCCCCAATCTCAAACAAGGAAAAAGAATTAGTATATAAAGAGGTGTTGAAATCCATACTCCAAGATAAACAGAGAGATGGTTTAAATTGAAAATAAATGCAAAAAATACACCTATTAACATATGGGTTCCCAATAGCGGGAAAGTTCCCGCAACAAAACCCATGGCAAACCCGGTAGCAAGGTTTTTAGGTGTAAGCCCCTTTATTAGCAAATTTTTAATAGATACGCCTACAAAATGGACGTATTTTCGAATAAAGCCTTTGCTGGTGTCACGTCCAAATTCTTTCTTAATTTGTTCTACTTCGTCTTTTGCTCCTCCCAATTCATTCTTTATACTCATATCCATAGAAGATCGAAACAAGAGACAATTTGTAAATTGTTTAAATGTTCTATCGGGCAAACAGTTCTGGCACACACAAAGCACTTTTATCATTGAAGTATTCAATCCTAACTACATTTTCTAATCATTATTTACCTCTTTTTACACTTTCAAAAAACGATTTGCTTATGTCCATTTTCAAAGAAAAAACCTATTTTTTTTTCTTGCCATTTTAATGGGATTTTTTTTGAGGTCCTGATCATGAAAAAATTACAATAAAAAAACCTATTTTCTATTGACATCAGAACATTGCATCGTACTATGTCGGTAATGACCAAGAGGACTATCTTGATAGCCCTCTTGAACATAACATTTTTTGGAGGAAAAGCATGAGAAATTGTTTTAAAAAAACAACTGGTTTATTAGTAGCCGTTGTTGTTGCTGGCGCTTTCACGAGTTCAGCATTCGGCGTTGCATCATTTGCACGTCAAACTGGACTTGAGTGCCTTAGTTGTCACACAAGTGCACCTGGTTTCCCATCTTTAAACAGCTTTGGAGCTGCTTTTAAAGCTGGCGGATACACAATGGGTCAGAATTTTGTCGAGGGTGAGAAACTTTCCATCCCCGCTGCTCTGAATACATCTATTGTAACTAAAATTCGGGCAAAATACCATGGTGGAGACGCTTATGGTGCAAATCCATCATTGACAGTAAATACTCCTGATGAATATGCAATATTTTTTGCCGGCCGTGTTGGTGAAAACGTAGGATTTGTTACTGAGTATGCTGGTGGACCTTTGTCATTCAAAATGGTTTTTGCATATGATGTAGGACCTGTTAAAATAGCTGTCGTCCCTTGGTGGTCAGATGCATTTAGCGCAGCGTGGGCTTTTGAAGGCTTATCAACTGGCGCTGTTCGAAACATTCGACCTTCAGAATCTAGTGTAGTTTCTGCTTTTAAAGAGCAAAGTTACGGTGGTGGTGGTGAAGCTGCTGGTTTAGGTCTATATGTATGGCATCCAATGGGATTCCTTGTATACACTCCATTCGTCAAAGCATATGACGGCGGATTGAACCAATCAGCTGCACATTACGTTCGACTAGCGGTGACTCCTACTTTAGGACCACTTGAAACTGGAATAGGTTTTGCTTACTACACTGGAACTACCAGTGGAGCAACTGACTTTGGCGATATTGCGACACAACCTGTGACAGATTACAATGCTTATGGCGTTGACTTGCAAGTTATTGGCAATATAGGTATTCCGCTTTCTGCGTTTATCACTTACTTTGCTGATGTTGAAGCAGCTACTTCTGACTTTGCTATTTACGTTGAAGCCGGATTGATTGAAAACACACTTAACTTTGGTCTTGGTTACAACATGCATCTTCATGATGATGTAAACAGCATGCTTATTGTCTTGAAGTACAACATATTGCAAAACCTTAGAGTATCCGTTGACGTTACTTACTATCTTGATGATGGTTTAGGTAATAGCGGATACGAAGTTATGCCCATGCTTTTTGGTAGCTTCTAATAAAAACTCTTAGGAGAAAATATGAAGAAGTTATTAACATTGACAGTAGCAGTAGCAGTAGCAGGTTCTATGAGCCTGGTATTTGCTGCTGATGGCGCAACTATCTTTAAGAAGAATGGTTGCACATCATGTCACAACCCCACCAAAGATCAGCTTAAATCTGGTCTTGGCCCGTCCTTGGTAAATATTACCAAGGCTTATAAAGCCGGTGGTGGAAAAGCCGCTTTGGTCACATTCCTGCAAGGGAAAGGTGCGCCAATAGTAGCTCCGAAAAAGTTTAACACTATGAAAACTCAGCTTGGTAAAACTAAGAAGTTAAGCGATGCTGATCGTAGTGCTTTAGCAGATTACATCCTTTCTAACTAATTTTAGTTAATTAGATGTAAATTTTCAACGCCCCGCCTTGTGCGGGGCTTTTTTTTTATATACTGAATAATGGAAAAATAAAATGGAAATTGCAATTATATTAGGCAGCAAATCTGATTGGGCGGTAATGGAGTCTTGTGCCAATACACTCAAAGAGTTCAATATTGAATATGATGCTAAAATATTTTCTGCACATCGAACTCCAAACGAACTTACTGCCTACCTAAACGACATTACTGAAAACAAGCATGTTAAGGTAATAATTGCCGCTGCAGGTTTAGCGGCCCATCTGGCCGGGGTTATCGCCTCTCACACAATAGTTCCTGTAATTGGTGTCCCGATGGAAGCTGGAGCACTCAAAGGAGTTGACGCACTCTATTCTATGGTTCAAATGCCACCGGGCATTCCTGTCGGTACTGTCGGAATCGGCAAACCGGGAGCAATAAACTCAGCATTGTTCGCAGTTTCTATTTTAAGCGTATCAAACAATACTTTAAAAGAAAAAATCATCGAATATCGTAAAAAACAAGCCGAAAAAGTACTTTCACAACAAATTTAAAAACGACCATTTACTCCTCCAAATCAACTTAACTTGCGCTAAATTATTTGTATTTCTATTGACACAATAGATATTTTATGGATCGTGTGGATATGAATCTAAGCTACCCATCGATTGTCGAACAATTATCAGATAAAAAAGAACTAACTACGGAACAAGCCTCCTGGATTATGAACGAGACGATGTCAGGAAATCTTACGTCTGCACAAATCGCGGGATGGTTATTAGCGGCTCGTTGTAAAGGCGAAACTCCCGCAGAAATTGCCCGGTTTGCGACAATTATGCGTGAAAAAGCTGTTCAAGTACCCGACCTTCCGCCGTTGTGCGTTGATACATGCGGTACGGGCGGCGATAAGTCCGATCTTATTAATATTTCAACTCTCTCAGCGATGGCTCTGGCTGCGCAAAACATTCCCGTTGCCAAGCATGGTAACCGAGCCATCTCTTCTAAAAGTGGTTCTGCTGATATTCTTGAAAAACTTGGATACCCTTTAAGCGAAACCCCAGAAGAAATTTCACAACGAATAAAAGATAAAAGTTTTGCCTTCTTATTTGCGCCAAATTTTCACCCGGCGATGAAATATGCCGGTCCCGTTCGAAAGGAACTCGGTGTGCGAACTGTATTTAATATCCTGGGGCCGCTTTCTAACCCGGCTCGCGCCGGAGTCCATTTACTGGGGGTCTACACTGCGCAGCTTCTTGACCCGATGGCCCAATGTTTAAACCTGCTCGGCGTTTCTTGCGCTCTGGTAGTTCATGGCGAACCGGGTCTTGATGAAATTAGTCCGGTAGGCAAAACCAAATATCGCCTGCTACACAAAGGAACAATAACGCCCGGTGAACTTGATTCATCCGATTTTGCATTGACGATTAAAAATCTGGAATCTCTTAAGGCGCCTACTGCCGAGGTAGCGCTGGAAAAAGCCCAAAACATTATGAACGGGACATTTCTGGAAGGAATTGAGGCGGTCTCGCTAAACGCAACAGCCGCGCTTTATTTGTATGAACTTGCCCTGGAAAAAACAGATTTACCTCTGAAGGAGTATATCCAGAAAAATGTTAAAATACTCATTGAAAAAATAACGAGTAAAGATATATCATTGGCAACTGTTATTTAAATGAGTAAAGCAATTGAATCTCTGTTTTTAAATGAACTTACCAACATTGGAATTGGTTATGCTTTATTAAATACCGAAAGAAATTTAATTCAAGCAAGTCCTTCTTTTTTGAATGCGCTTCGGGTCGATTTAGAACAGGTTCTAGGTAAAAAGTGGTTGACGTTTTTGCAAAAAAAACTACCGGAATCAACGTTAGAAACCATTGAAAGATGGATTTTTCGTAAATTTAAAGACAATATTAATGAATTCTATTTTGCCGATTATGTTACAGAGTTTAACGTTCAAAAACACCTGGTACGTTTACAAAATTATGCAATTGACAATATCAATTATACACTGATGACGATAAAGACTATTTCTGTTCCGATCTCGACAGATGATTTTACAAATACACTGAAGGGTTCTAACGATTTAAAAATAGCCCGACGAATTCAAAAAGCGATTAATTACAATACAATCGACCACCTCGAAGGAAAATATCTAATTTACGAATTTGATTCTCTTTTTTACCCCTCCTCTTTTTTATCAGGGGATATTATCAATATGCAGCAAATTGATCGACGTTATTTTTCAATGTTTATTGGGGATGGTCGCGGCCATGGAGTTTCTTCCGCATTGTTTTCTTCTTTAATTCACTCCTATACAAACATGATGTCGGCAAATATTCGAAGACACACCTCAGATGTCGGTACATTAATGAGAAAAGTAAACAATCTGGCATATCGTGACTTTACCAATACAGGTGAGCACTATTTTTTCAGTTGTATATTCGGAATTGTTGATGGAAACGACCGTACATTACACCTGTGCAACGCCGGGCACCCACCTGCTTATGTAATTTACGATAAAGAAATAATATCTTTGCAGCCAAATGGACCACTTTTAGGAATAATCCCTCACGAGAATTTTTCTCATACCACCCTGGAACTCAAACATGCCCAGGCATTTATATTCTTTACCGATGGACTTTATGATCTTCCACCTGTCAACGCAGACAAGACCAATAACGAACGAACCCGAGACTGGTTATCCGAATTATATGCAGAGACGAATTACCACACTCGAAATTTCATTAATCTGGTTATAAAAGATATTAAAAACGCGAAATCAGAAGCGCGCATACATGATGATTTATCTATTCTAACGATGATTATAAATGAAAAGCCCTAAACAATACCGAGATCCATCTGGGCATCTTCCGAAGCGTGTTTTCTGACATCCCAGGGTGGGTTAAAAACCAGGTTCACGACAACATCACTTACTCCGTCAAATTTTTCACATCTATGGTGTACGGCGCTTCGAAGCGTCGGCCCAATGGGACATGTAATTGAAGTTAGCGTCATATCGACTTCAACTTTATAGCCTTCTGCTATATCTTCAATACGGACGTCATATATTAAACCAAGATCAACAATGTTGACTTTCAATTCAGGGTCAATTATTTTGGATAATTTCGCAAGGATCATTTCTTTAGTAAGTTTTTCTGCCATTATGATAATTTACACTTGTTTTCCATCTTCATCAAAATTTTTATCATGAAATAGCTTAAAAAACAGATAATACAAAATTCCAATGCCTGTCAGAGTAATTACCCAACCTGTGGTCGTGTCTCCAAAAAATATTTGGGATAGGCCGGTCAAAATGCCATAGGTTCCCACGAGAGAGAATATCCAATAGATGAGGTCTTTTTTAAAAGAGATCGGGTTTTCGCTGAAATGTTTCCAACCTGGTCCGCCGGTTCTGGTGCGACGACAAAAAGACTTCAGTACCTCTTCTTTTTCAGGAGAAGTAGCATAAGTTACGCTCAGCCAGATAACCGTTGTAAATGCGGTTGTAAAAAGGAGGTGGTGACCAAAGTTATCGAGACTTAAAAAGGGAATTGTTTCGTTAATTACGCTGACGGGTACAAAAAATGGCAACACAACAGGTATAATAACACCAATTAACGCGGCAACCATGGCTGAAATTTCAGACCAGGCATTAATGCGCCACCAGTACCATCGAAGCAGGTAGACCGGGCCTGTGCCTGCCCCTATTGCAAAAACAATTTTCCATGCCCCCTGAATGGAAGTCATATTTGTAGCTACCGGATACGTAAGCGCCAATAGTCCGAAAGTAATAATACGCGATGCAAGTACATACTGCTTATCTGATGCATCTTTTTTTATAAACCGTTTATATACATCAGAAACCAGGTACGAAGCGCCCCAGTTAATCTGGGTAGACAGGGTCGACATAAAAGCAGCCAGAAAAGAGACGCTCATTAAACCAAATAGTCCGGGCGGTAGCAGCTTTACCATCATTTGCGGGTAACCAAGCTCTGGGTCCGTTCCACCTTTAAAATAGACCATCGCGCCAATAGCTACAATAATCCAGGGCCAGGGCCGAACGGCGTAATGTAAAATATTAAACAGAAAAGCCGACAGAGTTGCGTCCTTGCTAGACTTCGCTGAGAGCATACGCTGAGCGATGTACCCTCCCCCTCCAGGTTCTGCTCCGGGGTACCAGCTAGACCACCATTGAACGAAAAGCCATGCAAAGGCAGTCACCGTTATAGTGTCGAGGGACAACGGATTCACGCTTAAGTTTTGCTCCGGATACCCGGCATCGAGGTAAGCGCTTTTAAGACCCGCAAGTCCTCCAAAATCCTGAACAGTATATACAGCTAAAAGAATAGAGCCGAATATAGCTATAAAAAATTGTATAAAATCGGCAATGACCACTCCCCAAAGTCCCGAGACAACAAGGTATAAACCAGTTATTGCGTATAAAACCAGTATTATGTACTCCTGCGACCAGTCAGGGTAGACGACTCCTATAATTTTCGACATTCCCAGGGTGACCCAACCCATAATTAAAATATTCAGAGGAATTGCCAGGTAAATAGCCCGAAAACCGCGTAAAAAAACAGCGGAGCGCCCGGAATACCTGATTTCGGCAAATTCTGCGTCAGTAAAAACACCAGCCTGCCGCCAGAGACGGGCATATAAAAAAACGGTTAAAAAACCGGACATGGCGAGTCCCCACCAGAACCAGTTGCCGGCGATTCCATATTTGGCGATTAGACCGGTTACGGCCATAGGGGTATCTGCGGCAAAGGTCGTTGCAACCATGGAGATACCGGCTATCCACCAGGGCAGCTTTCTACCAGATAAAAAGTACTCTTCCATTCCTTTGGACGAACGAGAGTAGTATCGAACACCTACGCCGATGATGACTACAAAATATAGGGCAATTACAATAATATCGAGTGTTTGCATGTGTCTATTCCTGATGTGAACCTGGAACCATTTAAATTGCCAGGCCAAATTCGATACTACTAAATATGATTCTACTGCGTCAACTGTGAATAATTTTTGAATATGGTTTACACCCTGTTCAACGGTTTGAAATTTACATTCACGAACCATTTTTATGAAATACCATCTATTCTGGAATTCACATAAACCTTTTGAGCGCGACAAAGAGGATGTACTAAAAAAAAGAATTGACCTTACGCTTCAAAATGGTTACTTTCATACCGTTGTAAATAAAGAAAGTTTGAACTGGAAACAATTGGAGATAAATATAATTTTTACAGATGACCGTGAAATTACTGAGCTGAATGAGAAGTTTCGCAATAAGAATAAACCTACCGACATTTTAACTTTTCCTTTTGAATTGCCCGAAAATAAAATGGACCACCCTGACACAGGCGAGTTATATATTTCATTGGACACAGCAAAAAAAAATAGCGTTATGCATAAAAACTCTTTGCTTGATGAGATCTCGCTGTTATTTATTCACGGACTTCTACACGCTTTTCACTTTGATCATGAAGTAAACGAAGAAGAAAAAACTATTATGGAAACACACGAAAAAACACTGCTGAGTCAAACAAACCTGGAACACATTATTCCTTTAACAAGTTATGGATCGTGATATAATTGCCACTAATACAGACGAACCAGCTTCGAGTAAAGTTAAGTCGCTGTTAAGCCAGATCTTTACTCGAAATGATTCTGTTCGAGAAGAATTGGTCGACTTTTTTGAAGATCTGGCAATTCCTGTAAGAAATGACCAGATTCAGATGATACTTGGTGTTATTCGGATGTTGAAATTTACAGCCGATAAAATTAAAATTCCAATGGCTAACATTGTAGCTGTTCCTGAAGATTCCGATTTAAAAGAGACCACCGCTATGATTATTAAAAGCGGGCACTCGCGAATTCCCGTGTACAAAGAAGAACAAAAACAGAAAAATTTTACCGGTCTTCTCTATGCAAAAGATCTTTTAAAATCGCTTCATAGTCGAAAGAAATCTTTTCGTATTTCCGATTATATGCGGCCTGTTAAAGTTATACCCGAGACCCAGAGTCTACTCTCTTTGCTGCAAGATATGCGCCTGAAAAGGCAACATATGATGCTTACGGCAAATGAATTTGGAGAGATTACCGGGTTAATTACGATGGAAGATATTCTCGAAGAAATTGTAGGCGAAATTAAAGATGAATACGACAGTCTGGCGCTGCCAATTAAAGAAGTTGGTCACCACCTGTTTAACGTTGATGGTTCTATTAACTTGACCGACTTAAACAAAGAACTGATGCTGAATCTGCCCGAAGAAAAATTTAACACTCTGGCCGGGTTCTTGTTGCATGAACTAAAAGGGAAAATTTCCGATCAAAAAGAAGTTGTGTATGGCAACGTGACCTTGAAAATTGTCGAGTTCGAAGCCAGACAGATTAAAAAAGTTCAAATATTTATACCGCCTTCTAAAATTTAATCCTGGTTTTAAAATGCAAAATATTCTCTATTTTCGTAAAGAGATTTCAGGTGCAACCTTACTTGTCGGGGGCCTGGGTGAAGACGGAAATTTAAGAAAATATAAATTCCCAGGTATCTTAAAATCTAAAAAAAGAAGTTCCTTATTTCTTGTCCCCGGTACTATCTGGGACTTTACCGTAACAGGAAATTTGCAAGAGTTTATAATACCAAAAGAATTTAATCTTCAACTCGCCCCGTTTGACGCTGAAGCTGCTTACCAGGAATTACTACCCCTGGGCTTTTTAATGAAACCCCTGGCCAGCCTGAAAGCTTCCCATCTGAACCAACCTCTTTTTATGGAGCTCCGTAAAATTCTATCGAAATGGCAGGGTCTGAATGAGTTTAAAAAAGATTATGTTCTAAATCGGTTTTACCTGCGTTTTCTGGATATTATGGGGCTACTGCACTACTCTGAGAATTGCGTTGATTGCAACAATACGGTTCACCGGCAAACTCCCTATCTTTTAAACGAAGGAAGCTTATGCCAACTATGTATAAAAAAAGTTTCCACTTACCGTGAACTTACTCTGCCGGGCGAATGGGTAAATACCTATTACCGTTCTTACCAGGATAATTATAAAAAAGACACCGAGTCCAAACTCTACCGCGAAAATATACTGAAATTTGTAAACCTGAACATTTAAACTGCCCCAGAGCGTTTACATGGAGTACCGGAGACCAAAAAGAAGTTCGATACCCGGTTGAGGATGATAAGGCGGAATAAATCCATTCGGGTTTTGTATGGATGATTGTTGTGAATTCACCGGTCTAACCCCGTCAGCGCTTTGCCGGCCCATGGTCGCATACTTCGTGTTAAATAAATTCTTAATAACAATTTGCGGCTCTATCTGTGTATTCTTAAAAATATTTTTACCTGTCAACGTCAAATTAAACACAAAAAATTCTTCCAGATACCCATCCGGGTTTTTTTCCGTCACATAATTATAACCTACGTCTGAAATAGTCTGGGCTGTTTTCGGGTAATAATATAACGCCGTCCTGGGAGCTTTGGTCTGTCCATACCATATGCCGGTAAAATTAATATTCAATTTTTCGAAGAAAAAATAATTCACTCCCATAAAAACCTTATGAGACGGCATGCCATAGATTTCATATGCAAGATCTTTTCCTATTGTATAGGTATAATGGCCAAACAGCCTGAAATTCTTGAAAATTTCAAAATCGACGCCTGCACTTACTCCCGAATAATTTGTTTTACCTGTGTTCTGGTATATATTTGTTTTTGCGGATGATACATTTGGGTTCGGCACAACTGTAATTAGATTTTCCAATCTACTATGAAATATATTTACTTTAAAAAGCATAGTCTGGGTTATATAAAAATTCACCTCTGTTTCAGCAGTGCGAATTTTTTCCGGTTCCAGACGGGTATTTCCTCTCCACTCATCGTATAACTCAAATGCGCTGGGCGCTTTGAACGCTTCTCCATATAAAAATTTCATACCGATCATTTTATTTGGGACGGCCACAAAAGAAGCCCGAGGGTTAATCGAATAACCATAATCGGTGTTATAGTCGAATCTTCCGCCACCGGTTAAGATATAATTTTCCGAAAACTTGTGTTCATCCTGAAGAAAAACACCTGCTTCGTATGAATAGTAGACCGGTGTTACACTTTGCTTTTCGTCCGAATATGTAGAAGAAACGATCGATGAGTCCGTACTCTGGCCCTGACCAAGCCCTATTCCGTAATATTGTTGCACGTTTCGTTCCAGCAGAAAACCGGTAATCAGCTCATTATCTTCAGAAATTGCTATGTCGAACTGCTGTTCAAGCCCAATAGAAGAACCTTCGCCATGATAGTTTTTCTTCTTGTTTTTGGTACGGTTGGTCCCATCATCAACACTTTGGTATTTATATGTATAAACAAACCGTGTTCCGGGTAAAATAGCAGAACCTCTGTAGATTAGTCTGGTTTTTGAGGAAAATTCGCTTGTAAAATCAAGAGTCTGCTGGGTGTATATAGTATATCCCATATGCTGTGCTCGAAAAGGTATATTCGGGGATGCCGCAAAATATTCATACCCAACGACCTCGCTACCGAGTCCTTCTTCTCTGAGCCACCAGTTCCAACCGACCTCAAAATTATCTGCTACATATTTACCTCTAATATAATAATCGTTCAAACCGGTATCAAAACCATTTGGCAGGCGTATGGCAGAACCATCCGGGTTTTGATTCACCATGTCACCATACTCTGTTGTTGTTACCGTCTCCGGTTCATAATTCTTATGGAAATAATTACCTGGGTCGTAGCGACCAAGACCTCTGTCCCCCTCACTGTAATACCAGCGCCCGGTCAGCCATAAGGCATTATTACTGCCCCACGTATAACCGATTAGAATTTCGGGAGAAAATGTATTATAAAGCCCATAGTAAATTGCGGTGTCTAAAACGAGACCATTCTCTCTGCCTGAAAAAATAGAAGACGATGAGCGGGTTATAATATTAACAATGCCTGCATACGCGTCCGCTCCATATAACGTAGAGCCCGGTCCGCTAATAATTTCTACTCTTGCAACATCTAAAAAGGCAAAGTTATAACCAAGGTTTTGCGCCCAGTGACTGGAAATTTCATTTTGTTCGATACCATCAACAAGAATAAGAAGTTTGGTTTGACCGACATCGCCCATTCCCCTGACCATAATATGCGTAGGGTACTCACCGGAAGGTTGCCCGCTGGCGACATGAAACCCAGGAAGATCGTTCAACAATTCCGATAAATTTCGATATCCTCTGTTTTTAATTTTTTCGCGATCGACGACAATAATATTTGCTGGAGCCAACATAATTTGTTGAGGCTTTTTGGAGGCTGATACAACTTTAACTTTAAGCAGGTCTTCAATACTGGGGTTTTCATTCAGAAGTTTTTCCAACTCCTCGTCTTGAGAATTTTGAGCTGCAAGATTCTGAACACAAAGTAACATAATAAATAATATAGCTATCTTATTAACCAATCTCATAATTTTCATTCTCCATAAACCTCTACAGCAAGTCTCAATAAACGCGAACTGATATATAAATTATTCTTCTTAAAAGACTCTAAATTAATTTCAAACCCGATTTTATTACCTACCAGTACAAAGTTAATGGCAGATCCTTTTTTTGCCATACCGTTTTTTTCCGTAATTACAACAATATGCTTATTTTCTAATGCGTTTAAAATTGTCGGCAGCATGTCCGAATGTTCTTTCGGAATAAAAAGTATATGTACTGCGCTGAGTTTTTCCACTTTTTCAACGGTATTTACAACGAGTTTTTGCCCTGGCTCCGATTTCTCACTTGCAATAATCTGCAATGGTTTGGTAATTTCACTATGGCCCCAGACTGCAATTACCAGTGGGTCCACCTGTACGCTACTCGGCCATTCGATAAATTTAGTAAATTGGTAAATAAAATAGGCTTTTACATTTGTTTCTTCTAAAGAGAAAATAGCTTTAGGCGGTAACAGTAAAGAGACAAAAGTGATTCCAACGAATAAGCTGATTTTAAATATTTGTTTCGACATCTTTTCTTTTTTTCTTATAATATTGTTGCGAACGAGCAAGCGAACAAATAATTATTCATTTCTTTCTCATTCGGTCAACGTTAATTTGACTTTACTGTATGAGTATCGAACCAAATGATATGAACGTGCTATTGGACAAATATCAAAAATGGATGAACAATAAATCGCTCCGCGTGAAATATACTCTGGGTCTTGTAGCTACTTCCGTTCTGGTATTGTTGATATCAGGGATAAGTTTTCTAGTCCTTTTTTTTATAACTTCAAAAAATGTCTATCTATCTACAACAAATTCAAGTGCTCACTCCTTAATCTCGAATATCGCTCCCGCAGTTATGTTTAACGACAAACAAGCTGCGGAAGAAACCCTGCAATCGGCAATAGAGCATCACCCCTTTATTCGCGGGGGTTGCGTAATAATATCGTCAGGCAACTCGCAAGAAGAAGTCTTTGCAGCATACTTTAAAATCGGAAAGAATAAACTCTCTTGTGAAAATACAGACCTGAATTCCGGGAATAATAGTTCATATACTATTATTCGGTCTAAACTTGATACCAGAGACGATATTGGCGACCTGATTATCTTTGCGGATTTTTCGCAATTAAGAGATACCCTGTGGCTTTATATAGGCATATCCCTGATTATTTTTGGAATTTCTATTATTATATCGATAGCGCTGGCGAAATATATGAAAAAAATATTTCTAAACCCTATTCAGGACTTAATTAAGTTTGTACGGCGCGTGATCACTAATAATGAATATTCAGAAAAAATAATAAAAATTAATGATGATGAAATCGGAGTGCTGACCGATGAGTTCAACCATATGATGAAGATGATTCATCAAAGAGAAAAAACTCTGCAAAAATACCAGAATGAACTGGAAAACAAAGTAATAGAAAGAACCAAAGAGCTGCAAACTTCGAAAGAAAATGCAGAGAAAGCAAATGCCTTCAAATCTGACTTTTTGGCAAATATGAGTCATGAAATTCGAACACCTATGAATGCAATTCTGGGTTTTACCCAGATTCTTTCTAAGAAAGATCAAAACATTGAAGATCAACATTATCTAGAAACCATTTTGAAAAATGGAAAAACCCTGCTCGCTTTAATTAATGAGATTCTCGATCTTTCTAAAGTGGAAGCCGGGAAAATGAAAATAGAATATGAGCCGGGTTCTCTTATTGGCATTTTGTATGATATGAGCAGCACCTTTGATACGAAAATTACCGAAGGTATTCAAATGATAATTGAAGCGGATGATAATGTTCCTGAATATATATGGCTTGATGACACCCGCATTCGTCAAATTTTAATCAATTTAATTGGCAATGCTTTTAAATTCACGGAAAAAGGACATGTGAAAGTTCGTGCCCAACTAGAAAGAAACAACGTAGATGAAACCGTAGATCTGTCCATTTCAGTTGAGGACACCGGTATCGGAATTCCGAAAAATATGCTGGAAACGATTTTTGAGTCCTTTACGCAAAAAGAGGGCCAGGACATTAATAAATACGGCGGTACCGGACTCGGCCTGGCAATTACCAGGCAACTCATTCAATTAATGAATGGGGAAATCTCATTAACCAGTAAAGTGAACCATGGCAGCGTTTTTACTGTGCTCTTGCGAAATGTGAAAATTGCCTCTACGAAAGACATTGTGCCGGAAACCCCGGATACACTTGCGCTCGATATTTACCAATGGAATGGCGAGAAAATTCTGGTGGTGGATGATATTGAAGCTAACCGAAGCATTATTCAGGCTTATTTTGCACATACAGATGTAGAGGTTTTGTTAGCCGAAAATGGAAAAGAAGCCATTGACATTGCTCTAGAAAAACAACCTAATTTTATTTTTATGGATATTAAAATGCCTGTTATGGATGGAAGAAGGGCTATTGAAATTTTATCAGAAAACCCTCAGACAGCAGATATTCCTATTGTAGTAATTACCGCTAGTTTAATGGACTCAGAGGTGGATGCGGTTCGAGAAAGCTGCGTTGAGGTATTAAGAAAACCTGTTGAACTAGACGCCGTAAAAGATATATTAGTTCAACATTTGAATATTAAACCAAAGCCATTAGAAGAAAATGAGAAAACATCTGACGTTGATAAAACGAGGAAATCGTCACCGGCGAAGAAAATCGACGGGCGCGAACTTCATCAATACCTGCTCCATGAAATTTCTCCTTTGATTCAGGAAATTCAAAATGATTACGATCTGGTACAGTTGAAACAAATAATTACAAATCTGGATAATGAAGTTCATGTTGATAATAAAATTTTCAACTCCTGGTTAAGCGACATACGGCAGGCTATGCACTCTTTTGACAATGATCGAATCGACAAATGTCTTCATTCCTACTTCGAAATCTTAGAGACGTTGTCCGGCTCGAAGTCGGAACCATCAAACCAATAGAAACTCTTTACATAGTATCTAATTTCACTTTTGTGTACAGGTTATGAGCTCTTCTAAGAAGAAACCTATGATTTTAATTGTCGATGATACTTCGGCAAATATTGAAGTGTTAATGGGTATTCTTGGCGGGGGTGAATATAAAATATCCGCAGCGGTGAATGGAAAAGAGGGCATTGAAATGGCCGAAAAACTTCTTCCCGATCTAATTTTGCTTGATGTTATGATGCCCGTGATGGATGGTTATACGGCGTGTCGTCATCTGAAAAACAGTATAAATACAAAACATATTCCAGTCATATTTTTAACCGCTAAAATTCAACCGGAAGATATAACGAAAGGGTTCGAAGCGGGAGCGGTCGACTATATCGTTAAACCGTTTAATGAATCTGAATTGCTGGCGCGAATTGAAAATCATCTGGAACTAAAGCAAAACAGAGAAGAGCTTAAAGAGGAACGTAACGAGCTAAGAATAATAAATAAAACTATTGAAGAAGATTTGAACATGGCAAGAAGTATTCAGGAGATGGCGATGCCTTCGCAGCCTCCCAATGCATCTATCGCATTTCACTACGCTTCCATGGCCCAGGTGGGTGGAGATTTTTACACTTTTTTTGAATTGTCGGATGGAAAACTGGGGTTGTTTATCAGTGATGTCTCAGGACATGGAATCGCCGCAGCTTTTATTACTTTGCTGATTAAAAACACATTGCAGCATAATCAAAACCATCTTGATGATCCGGAAACATTAATGGGTGCCTTGAATGAAAACTTATACGGTCAAACTGCCGGTAATTTTTTTACGGCAATTTATGCCATTATAGACTTTAAAAACAGTGAAATAGAATATGTTACTGCCGGGCACAACCAACCCTATATTATTGGAGAAGAAATTGAAGAGTTAGGTTGCGATCATAAAAGCCTTCCTATGGGAATTGTAAATAATACATATTTAAAAAAGATAAACAAATATTATAAATCTCAAAAATCCTTTCTGACAAAAGGGTCTCGACTTTTATTTTATACGGATGGTTTAACAGAAGCCATTCGTCTCAGTGAAAAAGATAACCCGGACGCTCTGGACTTTGAATCTTCAAATTTATTAGATACGCTACTTCAAAATCGAAACGAAAGTGCTGAAAAAATTGTTCACAATGTTATGGAAGATTTAAAACAATTTCGAGAGACTGACCATTTTGATGATGATGTCTGTATTATCTGCGCAGAGATGTAGAACTTATATCTTTTTCTATCCTTTTTCTATATACAGGGCAATTCGATTTCAGATGATCTTCCATGCAGACTGAACCCGACGATTTTACCGATACAAGTGAATATTTTTTTCGCCTTACGCCCGATGTTGTTATGGACGCCGTTGAAGAGGCGGGACTCTACCCTTCGGGACATTGCCGGGCTTTGAACTCTCTGGAAAACAGAGTTTTCGATATCGGACTCGATGACGGTTCTCATATTGTCGCCAAGTTTTATCGCCCCGGACGCTGGAACGATAAACAAATTCTCGAAGAGCATAAGTTCTTGGTGGACCTTCGAGATGATGAGGTTCCGGTGTTGTTTCCGCTACCCTTTCCTAATGGCTCTACTATTTCACAACGAAAGGGAATTTATTATGCCATATGGCCTTTTTCAGGCGGGCGTGAGCCAGCCGAATTTTCTGACACCGAACTCGAAATTGTAGGACGCCTGATTGCCCGCATTCACAATACCGGCGCCGGTTCTGCAGCTCCGGAACGCCCTGCGTTATCTTCTAAACGTATGGGTTTAGAACCCTACAATTTTTTAGTCGAAAACCGATTTATACCGCCCGAACTTACGAACCGCTATGAATACGCTGTAAAAAAAACAGTAGAAGTCTACGACAAACTTTCTGAAGATATTCCAACCCACCGCATTCACGGCGATTGCCATCTTGGGAATCTACTGTTCGGTACTCACGGATGGTATTTTCTCGACTTCGATGATTTTAGTGAGGGGCCCGCAGTGCAAGACATCTGGCTGATTGTCTCTGAACGCGATGAAGATTCTGATCGTCGTCTTAACATATTCCTGGACGCTTATCGCACTTTTCGAGATTTTGACGATAGGTGGTTAATGCTGCTAGAACCCTTACGAACTCTACGGTATATTCATTATACATCATGGATAGCCAGACGGTGGAAAGATCCTTCTTTTCCTGCGGCATTTCCCCATTTCGGCGATAACGAGTTTTGGATAAAAGAAGTAAATGACCTGGAACACCAACTGACCCTTTACGCGAAACCAGATGCAAGTCAAATTATTCTCGAAAATAACCCTTTGTCTAATTCCACGGATGATGCTCCGAAAGAAGAAGAACCGCTAACAAATAAAGATTTCTTCTGGGATATGGAATAAGTTTCGTTAAATTCAACGAATGTAATTTTCATAATAGTCAACCGCAATATCGGAGTAGTTGTATTGCTCTGAAAAACCCATGGCGCCATTCGGGAAAAAACGTTTGTTACGAAACGCCAGTATCGTTTTAAAGTCTGCTTGAAAACCAGCATTGTATGCAGCGGCAAAGAACGCTATTTTCTTTACTGTATTGAACGACGCCAGTTTATTCGAAAATTTGTCTTGAACAATATGATAAAAACAAGCCAGATAATACGTCTGCCAGGATGGATTTTCTAAGCGACGAACTCTTTGGCGACGAATCGATTTTTGCAAGTTCTTTTCAGATTTTGAATACTGTCTTAAAGTTGTGCACTCTTTACGCGGGTGCTTTATAAAATAGCTCTCGATATTTTCTGCAAAGGAGGGTTTCATTTGAAAATAACCTATGGAAAAATCGGCATAGTCCTCACCATAATTTACATAGAAAATTTTCAGCCCAGTCGTTTCCATTTCATCTTGTATTAAAGAGTATCGAATAAGCTCAGGAAAAATAACCGGTACTAAGATATCGGGGTCGGCACCATAACCTTTAAGCTGTTGAGCTACTTGAGGTCCATTCTCTTCAATAAAAAGTAACGCCGTTTGATAATCCGATCCGAATATTTCTTTATACACGGATTTTGCAAAAAGGCTGCCTGATATAATGCAAAAAACAGCGGCGGTAAATAACCATTTTGTAAAATAAATTCGTTTAAACGTCATTATATCTAATCTCATATACTATTACGCCCTTCCAGGGTAAGCCACGTAAAGGTTTTTTCAACTGGCGAACCACACGTAGATATTGAAAGCGACCATAAAAAACCACTTTTGACTTTATCTACTACGTCATTTAGACAATGTGTCCCATGGTCTATATGACGTTTGCAGTTACCGGAGCCTGGATTGGGGCCAGCCTGGGAATCATCATACTATTCGTTTTCCCATTTCAAGGAACAGTAAAAGAAAACCTGTGGACCGCCTTAATTATTTCACACTCCGCATTAGGTTTAATCTCAGTTTACCTGATCGGCGAATTGTTATTGTTAGTCACCGTTGGTCCAGTCTTACTTTTTATCGGTTTTGCAAATATTCGCTGGCTCCATTTTTGCCGAACATGCGGACAATCCTATTTTATGGTCGAGTTCCACAAAACATCGTCACAAAAGATTTGCCCGGCATGTAATGGCATTATCGGATAAACTCAATTTCGGTTTTATTCAAGATTTTTTTAAAAATACCGATAAGCAGGTATCGGGAGAATTTACTTATGCACAAGTTTTTCATTGCTTTTCTTTTTTTAACATCCGCCCATTTTCTATACCCTGAATGTCCTACGCACTATTCAGAAATGACAATGCAAGACCATATTAAACTGTTCCCGATTAACGAGCATGAGTGGTGGACCAAAGAACAAACTGTCAACGACGGTCGAGTCACACTTGCCATCTCGCCAGTTGACGCATTACCAGACGGAGCGGGAGTATCTGCCCTGATAAAATTCTCGGGAAAGTTTCGCGTAATTACCCCCGACGCTTTTATCGCATTAGGTAGTTTCGGCGGCCCCAAGATGAAAGCATTATATTCACACGAACTCAGAATTAGCGAACAAGGTTTTGACGGTTGGGTCGCGGTACAATACAATCTGGTGGATAAAATAAAAAAACAAATAAAAAAGGGAGAGAACTTCTATGTCTGCATGGTTTTAATCGGTGTTATCAATGACCGACACTTTTATTTAATGAACAATTTTTCCACTGAAAATGACGAAAGCGAAACAAAACAGTAGATTTCTATTTTTTCCCTTTCTTTTCAAGTTCCGAAAAAACCCACTCCCAGTCACTCACCGGTTTCTCCTCGGAAGCAGACTTCATATAAGAAGGCAGCGACGACGCCTTTTTTGCCATACTTTTTTTATCCAGATTTAAAATATGATCGACAAGCCACACATTCAAATAGCCAAGCAAATCTTTTACAATCGTATGGTCCCCTGAGCGAAACTTCTTTTCATAATCACGCAAACCATCTACAAAGGTTCGGTGCGCCATGCGGTGTATTTCCAGATTTGGTTTATCTACCTGTTCAATAACCATCTCTTCCGCTTTAAAATGAAATTTAGTATAACTCGCCAGCTGCCCAAAAATCAACGAAATACCGGTCAAATCAACCTTCGTATCAACCGCAGTTTGCAAACGATTAATAATTCCAATTAAAGTTTTATGTTGAACATCGACTCTATCAATACCGGTCTTCATCTCTTCAGACCATTGAATATTACCTTTACTGTCCCAGCTATCATCACTCATACAATATTATAATTACCCCATCTACTAAGTAATGAATTTGCCTTACTTTGTCTATATGTATTTACATTCAGCAGACAAACAAAAGATTTTTCCCCGGCAAATCGTAGCAATCAAACGAAGCAAAAATAACGTGGTAATTTTATCTGACGCTTTCATGCTGCCAGAGCCAGCCATGGGAGCACAAAAACCCTTTAATGTCAATACAATTGTTGCAAAATTTCATTGTGAGGCATGAGGGGCAGCGAAGGCTGGCCTGAACAGATAAAATTTGTTAGGCGAAATAATGGTTATAGATATTTCTGAATATCCATAGCGCCGTGGTACACCCCCAAAACAGAGATTATACTTTGCTCCAGTATGTAAGTATACGCTATTTTATAATGACCATATAGTATAATTCTAATCTCTTTGGAAGCCTGTGTTTTATATACAAAACCGATATTAGGTTGATTTTCTAATAATTGAACTTTAGCATATATTCCGTCGATAGTGTCGGAGGCCGCTACAGGATTATTTTCTGCAATATAATCGAAGATAGACTTTAAATTTGCACTGGCTTCATCGGCCCATTCTATTTCCATTGCTTATCGATTCTGTTTTTCATTTCTATATTACTTATTGTATTGCCTTCTTCTACATCAAGTAAACCACGTTCTACAATATTCGAAAAGGCTAGTTCTTTAATAATTTCCTCTGGTGTGCTATCTTCAGGTTGTTCATTAATTATCTCTATGAATTTCTCTTTTACTGCTGACATAAAGACAGTTTATTAAGATATCTTGACGGGGTCAAATTCATTTTATTTTTCTCCGGTATATCATATCCCGTTGGGAATTATCCGACTAATCGGAATCTGAAGATTAACTCGAATCGAGAAAAGGTTATCCATTTAAAACTAAATATTCGATAACTGTGAAAACTATAGTTATCCTGGTTTGTTAGGATCAGATTTATCTAAATAAATATTCATCGAATTTCACCTCTTGAATATTTAAATGTTAAAAAATTATATTTTGGCATGGATAATTCCTCTTTCAGGAGGATATTGAAATCATAGGTATCAATATGAAAAGTCAATTTATGATTCTGCAGGCCCGACATCGATGGCAGGCGTTTATTTCGTATTCATATCGCTGTCTTCACCGGCTTATCCGGTGCAATGCTTTGTTATGTTTTGGTACACCGAAATGTAACTCACGATGACAGTTGGGGCACAGTGCGGTAGCATTTTGAACTGTATCTTCTCCGCCATCAGCCAATCTAACCTTGTGATGCACCTCTAAATACGGGCTATTATCTTTCTTTCTCGCAAATGGGGCTGATGAATCGCATCTTTCGCATTTCCCACTTGCTCGCTCAAGAATTTCTGCAACGACGTAAGGATTACGCTCATATACATTCGCTACAATTGCCCTGACTTGTGGAGTTTTATTCGACGTTGAAAGTATTTTTTGTCGCTCTTCTTTTGGAGTTTTCAATGCTTTTTCGACAGCTTTATCAAAAGATTTATCAAAAGATTTATTCGAATCTTCAAAGCTGACAATGCCTTGTGAAATAGCTAAGTACGAAGAGTGTAAATCTCGTAAAGACTTCAACGTGACATTGTTCTTCGCTTCATAGTACTCAATATGTTTCCACAAAGCGTTAACCGAATTAAGTAAAGAACTAGAGCTATCTTCGGTCATGATGCGGGCTAAGTAATAACTCATATCCGACGCACTCAAAGCACGTTTAAATTCAAGCCCATTAATCATTTTTTCGTATACAGCAATCATGATTTTTGCAGAATTAATATTAACTCCATATTCACGATTTAGCTGTTAAGCGCCTTCAGTTGGGTTTAACTCGCCATCAAAAACCTTTTTTGCAGTAGTGTAGACTGCTTCAATGTTCGACATTCAGTTTGCTCCTACAAAAAACATAACATCGTAATATATAGCTTTTCGTATATTAAGGAATAACTAATGATATACAGAATTTTTATATAATCCGATTTAAAGTATATGCTTTAATTTTTGCACCCATTCTTATCACAAGTAATTTTTTGTGATGATGAAACCCAATGGTCAGGGTGTTTTCTTGTGTCAACGCCACATCCAGTACGACCACCTTTAGTTCCTTTATGTATCTCACCTGTCGGTGTATGCTTTACGGCCATATTTAATCCCTTTAAAATAGATATACGGAAAGATGTATATTGATCTTAAAATGTCAATACTAATCTTTGTCTTGCGAGCACACGATGTGCGGCGTCAGAATAATATGGCCGCCATTTCCCCCTAACACTATACACCTGATCTAACCCGACCATACTTGTGCGGTAATGTTGCAGGTGCCATTGTATTACATGAAAAACGAAAACTTACATTTATTCCGGCGAAAGCCGAAAAAACTGCTATTGTATGAAAACTTCAAAGAAAAGCCATCTCCCGTAAAATACGTAGGGGGTAGCAGGATAAGTTTTTGCTTTGCCAAAAACTTATCCTGCTAGGGAAACTTCCACCACCCTTCCTTTTTCATTTGAGAAAAAAGACACGCGAAGCATTGAACATACTTGACAATAAGATGGATATATGTAAACAGAGTAATGGCTACCATATTGCTGGTTGATGATATATCATTTATAAAGCGAATTGAAAAAAAAGTTCTGGAAGAGAACGGGCATAGCATAGTTGGCGACGCCTCTGATGGAGAACAGGCGATAGAGCTTTTTGAAAAGACCAGACCTGATATCGTTTTAATGGATATTACTATGCCAAAAGTGGACGGAATTGTAGCGCTTGAAGCAATACTGGAAAAGCACCCGGAAGCAAAAATTATTATGTGTTCAGCTCTGTCTCACAAGCATGTTCTTTTTAAAGCTGTAAAAGCGGGAGCTAAAGATTATCTGGTGAAGCCCTACACAATGGAAAGGCTGCTGGAAACCATTTCAAGAGTATTGAAACACCCTTAACGCAGTAAATTAGCATGCATCTCTCCATCTATCCACAGAAAAAATATACATCTCGTCTATATTCCCGCGCTCTCTATTTTCTGACTTTATTCCTGGTTTGTTTATGGACCGGTTCCTCTTTAAGCGCCCAAAGCCCCCCGCTCGAAAAGAAGCACCCGGAAGGGTTAAAATTAAAATATAAAGCAAATTATGAGATTGTGGTTTTTCCCACCATCTACCGACTCAATCGTAAAAACATTTACCTGAAAAATATTTACGAAGGGGTCGTCGTTGACCGACTGCGACTACTGTCCAAAGGGTATGTTAAAAAACCGACTCCGGTTGAATTTTTCTACCCCGTCGAAGGTGTTGAAACCGGAGGAGAGATACTCGAAAACCCCCGGCAATATATTCTGGAAAACTTTATTTCACAAAGCGCATACTTTCCTATGAAAATAGTTCGCGCCGACAACCTGCCTGCGGAAATCACCTCTGCTGAATATTTTTTCAGTAATTACAACGCGTTGCGTTCACTCGATTCCGAAACATTTTACCTGTTTTTAACGCTCGAACCCGCCGAACAAACCACACTCGATGCCGGTGTGTATTTTTACCGAGGGAATAAGCTATTATATCACACTATAAAAACCATTGTCACTGAAAACCTTCACGTTGAAATATCCCTCTTAACCTCTGGCGTTCGAAAATGGATGGCTGGGCCTCAATCTGGTAACCTTTCTGTTCAAACAATTAAGGAGGGAGCCTCCGTTTATATCGATAAAATCTTTTCAGGCAAAACCCCGCTTTTTATGCAGCACCTGCCGGCCGGCCCACACGAAATCGATGTCTATAAAACCGGCCATAAACCGTGGAAAGAAAAAGTAACCATCGAACCCGGCAAAACAAAATCAATAACAGGCAAACTCGTCGAAAAATGGAGCGAGGGTGTCCTGCGAATAAGCTCAAACCCACCCGAAGCTGACGTATATGTCGATCTCGAATACCGGGGGAAAACCCCAATAGATGTTTCCGGCCTTGAAACTGGGAATCACAGAATTCAATTGGTAAAAGAAGGGTTTATCGACAATTATAAAATGGTGAAAATTTCTTACGTTCAAAAACGACGTGAAATAAAATTATTACTAAAACCCGGCAATTCTGAAAAACATTTTGAAACGAACCCTGCCGTACTTGGCAAAATAACAAACCAGGGTTTCTTTAAAGGTTTTACAATTGGAGCGGGAGGGTTTGCCATTACCGGTTTATATTTTTTAATGCAGGCGGAAAACTTTCAAACAAACATAGCATCCATAAAAAAGAACTCTGGCTCCAATTTGAGCGCGCATGAACAAAAAAAAATAAAAAACCTGAACACTAAAATTACCAATTATACCGGATATTACACCGGCTCGTTTATTACCTCCGGAGTATCGATCGGAATTGCAACTTATTTCTTTATTAAATATTTATCTTCTTATAACCCAAAAATAGTATCGAACCCGAAGTTAGGTTTTTTTGCTTCGGTAGATTTAAATGGCGGTTTTTCAGGTAAGTTCGTCTATCGCTGGTAACCTGACCGGTTCGTGTTGTAACAGTGAGTCAAGATCGGGCGTAGCCCCTTGAAAATAAAAACAGGGAATCTCTTCGGCCTTTATATTAAACATGGCGTAAGCCCTGCTCGTTGCCGCTTTCCAGATAAACTCAGGCTTCCAGACACCCTCTTTCAATAATGCTGATATCTCGTGTAGCATAGAAACATCGGGTGATGTCCCTTTAGAGTCTGTCCCCATTAATACCGGTAAGTTTGTTTTTTCCAAAGCACGCCAGTTTTTTCTAATATATCCTAAAAAACGACTGGAACGATGACAAATAACAATCGCCCCGCGCTCGCTTTTTTTCTCGAGAAAATCGATATCAAAGTCCGTTGCTTCATTTAAATGGACCAGAAGCGTTCCACCTTTGCCGGGCCGTTTCAATATTCCCGTTTTTTCAATATAGGGCAACAACTCACTGTTTTTGCTGATTTCATGAATAAAATTTTGACCTATATCCGATAAAAACTGAACTGCCTCCCCTTGAGCCCGACCCAGATTATTTTCAGAAATATCTTCCAGCAAATGTACCGAAACCCAATTGCTTTCCTGCGTATTCGCACAAAACTTCCAGATTTTCGGAGAACTGCCATACGGGGAGTGAACCGTAGGATGCAATTCTCGGTCCTGTTTCAAAGCCTCAACGGCAACCTGCAGCCGCATATCGTCATTAGGAGGGGAATACCCCAATATTTCAAGAAAACGCAGACCCGAAAATTCTCTTAAACCACCCAGATTCCGTGAAAATTCAGCATCATTGGATACATCGCAGTAGTAAAAAGTTCCCCAGCGATTGGCAAACCGTATGGCTTGTTGAGCCTTCTCTATGGATTCTTTTATATCTGGTTTTTTTATAGCAGCCATCGCTCTAATAAATTTAAAAACCCCACCGCCGGGACCGGGTTGCGAGAGATAAGAGAGTCCCAGATGTGTATGGGCATTCACCAAACCCGGCAATAATACCCCTTCTGGAGCAACAATGGTTTTATACCCTTTGGGAACCGTTTTAAACCCTTTTTGGACCGGAACCCCATTGTGAAAAACCACCCATGGATCGGGCTTAAATACACCGTCATCATCCAGGCCCCATTGTCCGATTATTGCGATATTTCCGCTGTTTCCGTTATTTTTCTGCGTTTTTAACATGCAATTTTTATACCAATAGTCAAAAAATCCGAATAATATAACTTGACAACTGAAGTATTCAAACCGATAATTTTAAATATGGTCTCTGTTCAAGACAAAGAAGAAGTTAAGTTTTTCTTAGACGAATTAAATGAAAACCTGGTTTACCTGGATGAAGCAATTATCACTCTCGAAGAGAACCCCTCTGACGCTGAGACGATTGAAGAAATATTTCGTGTAGCCCACACAATTAAAGGTAGCGCAGGGTTTTTAGACCTGAAAAACCTTGTTTCCCTTGGTCACGCCATGGAAAGCGTCTTTCAGGAATTTAAAGATGGCAAAATACAGGTTAACACCGAAGTAATCACTACTGTCCTGGAGTGTAAAGACGCCATAGGTGAAATTGGAAAGCTTCTCGGGCAAGGCGAAAATACCGAAACAGTAGATACCGAAGCCTTAATTCAAAAAATAAATACATTTTTACATGCTGACTCTGGCAAGAAGAGTCCAGCGGTAAAAAAAGCCGATCCGATCTCCGACAACAGCAAAAATGGTGGGGAGTTAACTGCGAGTGACTACCTGCCCGGAACGGTATTGCTTCGAGTCTGGGTTTCGACGGAAGAGCCAGCCCCGGCTATTCGAGCTTTCCTTGTTCAAAAAAACATATCGGAAGTTGCGGAAATTATTAAACAAAAACCAACCGAAGAAGAGATGGACTCGGAAGATTTTGTTTTTCCAGAACACTGTGAACTAAAATTCTGGGTAGAAACGGACGCCTCTGACGTCACACTCAGCAATGCTGCAAAAGTAGACTTGATCGATGATGTAAAAGTTGTTTCTGAAGAAACATTGAAAAGTATTGCCGAAAAGGAAAAACCCAGCGGGTCGTCAGATCAAAAAACAGGCGCTTCGACTCGTGAAGAGATTGAACTTTCAGACACAGTCCGTATTCCGGTTCAACGCCTCGATATTATGCTCAATCTCGTGGGAGAGTTGGTAATCGCCAATAGTGGTTTCTCTCAGATTCAAGAACATCTACGCGATTCTTCCGGTTTTGATGAACTTTACCGGAATGTACGAGATCGAACCAAAGATCTTGTCCGTATTTCAGCCGATATTCAAGATCTCGTCATGAAATCTCGGCTCGTTCCCGTAAGCCAGGTATTTAACCGTTTTAAACGATTTATTCGCGACTACTCCTTTCGAAGCGGCAAGAAAATTCAACTTGTTATGACTGGAGAATCAACTGAAATCGATAAAAAAATTATCGATGAAATGATTAAGCCACTTACCCACCTTGTACGTAACTCTCTTGATCACGGAATAGAATCGCCTGAAGAACGCCGTAAAAGTGGCAAGAATCCGGTCGGGCGACTGCACCTTATTGCCAGCCAGGAAGGTAACTATATAAATGTTGTAATTGAAGATGACGGTAAAGGACTCGATTATGTAAAGATTGTACAGACAGCTGTCGATCGCGAGATTATTACCTATTCTGAAGCAGAGCAAATTACAGAAGATGAAATTAAAAAATTAATTTTTCACCCCGGCTTTTCAACAAAAGAAGAAATCGATGAGATGTCAGGACGTGGCGTTGGAATGGATGTTGTAAAAACCTCCGTCGAAGATCTGAATGGAACGATTATTCTGGATACGACTCCCGGTGCTGGAACAAGGTTAACGATTAAGTTACCTTTAACTCTGGCCATTCTAAATGCACTAATTGTCCGTGTCGCAAAAGATCGTTTTTGTATTCCTATGTCCTCCATTGTGGAAACACAAAAAGTCGCCATGAAAAACTTTCTTTCCGTAGAGAACAACGAGATGGTTCGCTTGCGCGATAGTCTTATACCAATTGTTCGACTCGAAAAAATATTTCCAGCCGAAATGCTTGATGTAGAAGGCGAAAACGGTGAAACTTCTGAAGTAGAAAACGAATCGGAATACAGCGGAGGAATCATTCAAACTCAGGATGAGCTGCCGGTTATTGTGGTAGACTATCATGGGTCCCATGTTGCCATTTTAGTGGATCAGTTTATTAATCGCCAGGAGATGGTAATTAAGTCATTATCTGAACACTACAGATCCATTGAAGGTATCTCCGGAGCTTCTATTCTGGGTGACGGTAGTATTATTTTAATTATCGACGTACATGGTGTAATACAACTTCATCAGAAAAAAAGATCGAAAACATTTCAAGACATTGGTCCGGGTTTTGGAGCAGGCGGTGACCTTACACCACCACAGATTATTCAGAAACCTATAAAATCCCCGATTGTCAAACCTCCGAAAAAAACGAAGGCACCTGAACCAGCAGAACCTGTAACGATGGCCAATTTGTCGTCCATGACTGCCGAACAGTTCGAAAGTCTCGAAGATGCGGAAACAAACATACCGGAAGAACCCGAATCTGAAGATGTAAACGCGCAGGAAGAACAAAGACTCGAACAGAGCGACGATACAGCAGAAACTCCGGTTGTCGATGACATCGATTCCGATCTTAAAGATCAAATGATCGAAGATGGTACGGCCGATGAATTGATTGAACAAGTCCTCGAAATGAATGTATTGCATACAAAAATTGAAGGCGAAGTCCAGGATACTTCCCCATTAACTTTACAGGACCAGAAGCTGCGAGAAGAAGAACCCGAGCCTATAGCTGAAGAGCCGACAGAAATGGAAGAACCCGAAGCAATAGCCGAAGACGACGGTGAATTAAGCGAATTTGAAAAAATGAAGCAAATGATTAATGCTTCAGACGAAGAGCCGACAGAAATGGAAGAACCCGAGCCTATAGCTGAAGACGACGGTGAATTAAGCGAATTTGAAAAAATGAAGCAAATGATTGATGTTTCAGACGAAGTCTTTCCAGATCAAAATCTGGCTCTTTCTCATTTTGACGCTTCTACATTAGATTTTAGTCTAATAAATCGTATTCTGGACGGACATGATGAGGAAAACTTGAAAAACTGGTTAAAACAAGCAAACAAAAGAGCAATCGAAGGCATTATCAGCCTGACTGGTCGTGAAGATATAAAATCAGGGAAAATCAGGGCAAAAAAGTTTTCCCAGAAAAAGGTGATGAAGCACTTTGACGATCTTAAAATGCTGCAAGAGGAAATTATTGCCTTGAAGTTACCCATTTTGCCATTATCAGGAATGATATACCTCATTTTTACTAAAAAAAATGCACTCTCTGTTTGTAATTTATTGTTTGAGACGGCGCAATTACCAGCCCCGGATGAATTAGACTATGAACCACTCCTGGAAGTAACCAATATACTCGGTAGCGCTTATACAAACACCCTTACACAAATTACGGACATCCCTGTGGAGCCCGGATTGCCGGAAATTATCGAAAACCGGGAAGAAGTAGAAAAGTCACTGATGGACGATCTCACAAAACAGAAACATCGTATTTTATTTGTTGAAAACCAGTTTTTATGGGATAATAAGTCCGTTCTTGCTGATATATTATTAATGATTCCCCAAATAAATGATTAATCGTTTTACAATTTATGTAGACATGCATTATTTGACATATGGCTTCTGCTAAAGTTGAGGGAACGAAAGTACTGATTGTCGATGATTCGGGCTACATGCGACAAGTTATTCGTAAATATCTTGAACCAAAAGGGTTTGTTATTATTGGTGAAGCTCAAGATGGGTGGGAAGCCATTCAGCTTTTTGATCAACTTCGACCAGACGTTGTTACAATGGACATCTCTATGAAAAAAATGGGTGGTATTGAAGCGACTAAAAAAATTAAAGCTATAGACAGCAAAGCTAAAGTGATCATGGTCTCTGCTTTGGGCGAAGCGAGATTTATAAAAGAAGCAATTAAAGCCGGAGCAAACGACTTTATTATTAAACCCTTCGCCGAAGAACGACTTGTTGGTTCCATTACCAATGTCGTTGGCAAATAATACTAGCTCAACTTTATATTATTGGAGATCTGAATGACCACTATCCTGATTGTAGATGATGCAACATTTATTCGAAACATGGTTAAAAAATCTTTACTTCCGCCAGATTTTACGGTCGTTGGGGAAGCTGCAAACGGTTTTGAAGCCATAAAATTATACAACGAACTTAAGCCCGATCTTATAACTATGGATATTACAATGCGTGGAATGGACGGATTGACAGCATTAGAAGAGATATTAAAAAGCAACCCTGAAGCAAAAATTATTATGCTCAGTTCACTGGGTGAAGAAAAGTTTATTAAAAAGGCGATTAGTCTGGGGGCTAAAGATTTTATTACAAAACCATTTAAACCCGCCCGACTGGTGAATGCAATTCGCGCGATTGTAGATAAAGAGGACTAGTGCTGTGTCTGGATAATAAGTTATTTTATTATTCAATAAAAACCTTATCCAGAGGCAGCTAAGTCATAGACTCTGAGTGCAAAAGGCACTTCGAGTGGCGTTTCCGCTTGAATTTGTTCCGCTAGCCGTTGGCTAGCCGACGGCTAGCGGAACAAATTAAACAGACACGGCACTAGCCAACTATGGCTGCTCCTTCTTTTTCGATCTAAATACCTTTTGCCAGTTTATTTCCGAAGTTTTCAGCAGGTTTATGGCTACGGCAAAAATCAAAATCGTTATATTTCCAAACCAGGCTGTTAGAAACGGCGGTATCTGTGGAAAGTTGACAGCCATGGCATCACTCGATAAAAATAAGCCAAAGTAAATAAAAATAAATATAACCGACTGCCCCAGGCCCAGCCCTTTACCGCTGCGTTTATTAATAATTCCCATGGGGAAACCCAGGTACAAAAATAAAAATGTAGCAAATGAAAGCGCAATACGTTTGTGTAATTCACTTTTCAGACGAATAAGGTCTTTTTCCCCGTGTTTTTCTTCTTCTGAATTATAATTATCTATTCTATCTAAAAGTTCGCTTAAACTCAGTCCATTAAATTCCCTCTTCTTTTCCAGGGCAAAGTTATTTATATCATTTTGTATATTAATATCGAGATACCCATTGGTAAAATCAACAGTTTGATAAACGCCCGATTTATTATCTTCAGTAAAAATATATCCGTTGTGCAACCGAATAGCTTTTATCCAAACGCCCCCTTCGAGCTCTTTTAAAATTTTGTATCCTTTTTCGGCTACTATAAATTCACTCAAGCGATAAACCTTTGTAATTTTATCGGACTTTTTAATTTGAACATTCTTTAAAATATCCATACCTGGGTGATCGGGGTCTGGTTCAATGGAACCTACATAAATATGGCGCTGGCTCTTTTTGCCTTCTTCTAAAAGTGAAAACTGTCCCTCTTCGATAATAGCAGTTGGGTTATACTTATAGATATTATACGCTATAACTTTCATCTCTCGCGCACAATACGGAACAACCTCAAGGTGAAAAAGAAGCAAAACAGCAATCATACCCCCGCCAAAATAGACAAAAGGACGAAAAATGGTAGTGTACTTCATTCCCCCGGCTCTCATGGCAATAATTTCAGAATCACCATTCATAGTGCCAACGGCCATAATAATCGCTAGCAGCGCCGACATAGGAATAGTCATACCCAGAGTCCACCCCATAGAGTATGTCAATAGCTCCAAAATATAAAAAACATCGATATTCTTTTCAATAGCGGCTTTAATCGCCTCACGCATGCTAAATAGCAATACGATAAATGTAAAAAATATCAATCCCACAATAAAAGGGGGTATAAAATTGGATAGGGTATACCGCGAAAGTATCGTGGGTTTAAAAAATTTCACTATTACACCGGATTATTACAATTGGACCTTCATCGTATATGCAATATATTCTTCTTTTAACTCGTAAATGTAAACCTTGTAACCGGGCAACTCAATAGTGTTATCTTTTATTGGATAGGCTTTTAATTCGCTTAAATCAGCAGTCTCTTTATTTGTATCATACCTTTCTTCATATCGAAAATGTACTGCCTGCTCGTCAGCTTTTATGAAAAACCACTTTTTGTATACCATACGTCGTTTTCCCATCTTCAGTTGTATTTCGGTCGAACTAAACATCAACTGATCTGTAACAACCCTGCTTAGCTTTACGCCCTCAGACTCTTCTTTAATTATATAAGCTCCACCGCCACAATAACCAAAAAAACCGAGACTCAATACAAATAATATTATAACGCTCTTTTTCATGCTACCTCTAGGTCTCTATTATTTAACTCGTATAAACGGTGTAACCCTTTTAATGTCAACGCAGGGTCTACCACATCAAAAAATTCATGTGTAAAACCGAGTTCTGTGATGATCCCTCCGGTTGCTATGACCACAAGGTTAGATGCATCGACAGCGGCTATCTCTCGGCCAAGTTCCCGAAGAATTTCCCGAACCATTCCTTTGGTTGAGAAATAAACACCGCACTCTATGGACTCTTGTGAACTTTCACCCAGTATTTTATCTTTATTACGATACTCAACCTGTGGCAATTTTGCGGCTTTCTGACTCAAAGCTGAAAGAGTTGTATGAATTCCCGGAACAATTACCCCACCTTGGTAAATATTATCGCTGATGAGGCAAAATGTTATTGCTGTGCCAAAATCGACTACAACTACATGAGGGCCAAAACCTGCCGCCGCAGTTAGGTTGGCCAGGCGGTCGGCCCCTATCGTTGGAAATTTTTCAGGGTTAAATTCAAAAGGGAATTGTAACCCGCCATCGACCAAAAGAATATCCTGTGTTCCCAGAAAGTGAAACGCCTCGCACAAGGGAGTATTGATGCTTGGGGCTACCGAACACATAACCACTCGAAACTTCTCATCCACTTCGTCGGCCCAATTTCTAATAAAAACAGCCCATCCATCTCGGGAATTATCGGAAAGTGTTGGCGTCCTTGTCGTTTTCAACAAAGAACGCCCATTCCACAAACCAAACACCGTTTCCGAATTGCCAACATCGACCGTAATGATCATCTTCGGCGTGGAATTTCCTTCAAAGTAACCTTTGTTTTATAAATCTTTCCATCTCGAATATACTCAATATCAATGATCGCCCCGGCCCCTTTTCGCAAAACCGTCGACTTTAAAACAGATAGACTTTCTGCCGAATCTCCATTGACTTTAATAATAAAATCGTTGGAACGCAAGCCCGCTTCCCAGGCAGGGGAACCCTGGTTGACATGAGAAATTAAAAGTCCTACATTGTCTTCCAGTTTAAGTTTATTTCGGGTTCTATCGGAGATACTGCCTTCGATTACTACACCGATATAACCAGGTTTAATTGTTTTTCCTGATTTTAAAACCTCAATTACATCTTTAGCATAATTTATGGGTATAGCAAAACCGATACCGACAGAACCTCCGCTTTGCGAATAGATCATCTGGTTAATACCGACCACTTCGCCTTTAATATTCAGCAATGGCCCACCTGAATTTCCAGGATTAATTGCCGCGTCTGTCTGAATACGAGGTTGTCCATCGGCAGCGTGAATATCCTGACCGGTGGATGAGATTACTCCGAAGGTAAAAGTTGATTGTAAACCAAATGGGTTGCCAATGGCAATGCCAAAATCGCCAACTCTTGTTTCGTCAGAATTGCCTAGGTGGACTACCTTAATTTCTTCTTTGGCTTCTATTTTTAATAAAACGATATCGGAAATTTCATCGCTGCCGATCAACTTTGCTTCATAAAAATTTCCATTTTGTAGTTTAACGGTAATCTTGTCGACTCCTTTGACAACATGATAATTCGTTACAATAAAACCATCTGAACTGATAATAAAACCCGAACCCAACCCTTGTCTTGTTCTTTCTTTCGGAGTTCCAAAAAATTGTTTAAAAATCGGGTCAACTTTAACAATTTGCTCTGTTTCAATTCGGACTACCGCCGGGCTCACCTCTTCGTATATTTCACGAAGCGCTTGTTGTAGCTTTATAGCGCCTACAACCGAATTACTTTGCAACAGAGGGTTTTGTTCCGAAGCAAAAATTTGTGAATCTGTAGATTCTTTACAGTTTCCTATAAAAGGAGAAAAGAAAGCGCCAATTAGAAACACAAATAACACAAGATTTGTTAACCCAATAGGCGATATTTTCCATTGTTTTTTATCCATTTAGACCTCTTAAGTGCAAAATTGCAAATTCCCCGAAAATGGGGTAAATTAATAGTACTTTGTATTATTCCACTAAATTTAAGATCGCAAGTCAAGTAAAATATTCGAAAAAAACAAGCAATCGAAGGAAGGAAGGAAGGAGGTGAGTGCCGTGTCTTTTTAATTTGTTCCGCTAGCCGTCGGCTAGCCAACGGCTACCGCTTCACAAATTCAAGTGGAAACGCCACTCGAAGTGCCTTTTGCACTCAGAGTCTATGACTTAAGCTGTGACTAGATAGATTATATTAAAATAAGCTAATGTAACATCTATCCAGTCACAGCACTAGTGTAGATTACTGGTGCTCGCTTATTACTTCTTACCTTTCTTCTTTTTGGTTTCAACGGCAATTCTGGCCTTGTAAGACTCGATACCCGATTTGCATTTTTTACTGAGTTCCATGTCGCCTGTCATGCTGGCAATTCGCCGCAAATCTTCGAGCATTTTCATGGCATAAACAAGGTCGTTGGTTGATTTTGTGGATATTTCAAATTTACTGCGGTATTGACTGGAGGCGTCAAACAGTGTTTCTTTTACTGTATTTAACAACTCCTGGCGGTCATAAAAAAATTCCTCTCTGGGGTCTCGTATCGCCTGCATTTCTCGATAATCAGTCATATTCTTAAGCGTTATGGCCAGTTTGCCCCAAAGCTCAGGAAAAGACCATTTCCACTTGGTGCTTTCGCCATACCCTTTTATGAGCCTTTGAATAGTTTTTTGTATATGCTTATAAAAATTAAGACGCTGTTTGGGAGTAAAAGGTTTCAGTTTATCGAGTTCTTCACGGTTATGGTTTAAAGGAGCATCTACATTCATGGTCACAACTGGCTCAATTTCTTGAAAAATTTTACCGACCATTCTTTTTGCCGTATCAAGGTAATTGTTATTTTTTATACCCATCATACGCTCAGACATATCGTTCATGTCCAGGTTGAGGTTAATCTGGCGTAACATTTTAGATACGATTCCTATATAAAAAAAAGGCTGCAATTTTTCATTTTGACCCATTGCTTTTTTTATTGCCGCAATATCTTTATCTATTTCGGCAATGGCTTTTTTTTGTTCTGAAATTCTATCGTTGTATCTTCTTTTCGTACCGGCGTCTACTGCCATAGTTTTACCTCTTATTTATATAACCCTATGCATAAGTATCGACAACTGATTGGGGCATACTTGACCCGGCTTCATCGAGCGCAGGTTCACGAGGTGGCTCGCTGGCCGGTTCTGAGGCAGAAAGTTCCGGCGTTTCCGGCGGTGGTTCGTGTAGAACCCTTGTTACAGTCTGGCTGGGTAATGTGTTTTGATTTTCACCGATTATATTATTTATTTCCTGTACCATAGGGCTCGGCTCCTCTTATCCACTTCATAATTTCACCTCGCTGTTTTATCAGGTAGAAAAAAGAAACGGCAATAAATACCAGAGAAATAAACTGTCCCTGGGTAATCGGAATTTCCCCGAAAGGCAAGGTAACGGGGGGGTTTAACCGAATAATTTCAACCAAAAAGCGAACTAAACTATGAAGTATAATAAAAGTAACAAATTTTACCCCTACCGGCCACTCTCTGGTCCGCTTCAAAAAGAAGAAAGCAAAAAGTAAAAGTGAAAAAGTGGCTTCATAAAAAGGAGTATTATACACAACAACATCGGGACCGTGGTCTCGAACAAGTTCGGCCCAGGTATCCTGAGCGGCGCCGTTTGGAAAAGACATTGCAAAAGGAGCGCGCCAACCTAAATCGCATGCTATTCCATAACATCCATCCCCGGAAAACAAGCAACCTAAACGTCCAAACATATACCCAATAGCCAAAGAAGGGGTAACAATATCACCCATTCTAAGATACGGAATTTTTACATATCGTAAATAAAAAACCATGGCCAGACTGGCTACGAGAGCTCCACCATACCAGGTCAATCCACCCAGACTGAATAGCTGTTTAAAAAACCCACTGAAGCCATACCAACTATCGGAAGTTTCCCAGACAAAGAACAGTTTGGCTCCGGCAATGCCACCAAGAACCAGTATAATAATAATCGTGTCGGCCATAGGTACGGGCATACCAAGCCGATGAAACTCTTTTTGAAGAAGGAAGTTTGCGGTAAGAAAACCACAGGCCATCATTAAGCCATAAGTAGATAGACGAATCCAGCTATCTTCAGCTAGAAAATCGGCGGTAATAAATCCGCCTTTATAATGACATCCGGCAAGAAAAAGAACCGAAACGAGTGCAAATAAGAGTGTTTTCAGACGCATGATAATAAATGAATTTTCCAAATGGGTGGTCAAGGACTTTATACGCGAACACCAAGAGATTCTTTTACAATTCGATTTTGTTCTTTTTCATGTAATTTATAGATTCCTTCTGCAGGCACCGCCGAAGATGGGCGTGAAACAACTGAAAGACCTGCCCTCTCAGGAATAAGTTTTATAAGCTGATCTCGAATATAAGAGTTCGCTCCCATGTTTTCAGGTTCTTCTTGAGCCCACACAAACTCGGTAGCATTCGAATATTGGTTTATGACTTGCTTTAACTCAACTTCGGGAAAAGGATACAATTGTTCGACTCTTACAAGGGAAACATGAACCAGATTTTTTTCATCCCGAACTTTTTGAATGTCGTAATAAATTTTACCCGAACAAAAAATTACCCTTTTCGGATTTAGCAGCCTATCCCAGATAACGGGTAAAAAACCATCGTTATAAAAATCTTTAAGTTCGGAGAACGACTCTGTATAACGCAAAAGACTTTTCGGAGTAAACACCAGCAGAGGTTTTCGGTCGTGTAAAACCATCTGACGGCGTAGCGCGTGAAAATACTGCGCCGGGGTGGTTAAATTCACTATGCGCATATTCTCTTGAGAGGCCATCTGTAAAAAACGTTCGAGCCGGGCGCTGGAGTGTTCAGGCCCCTGCCCCTCATAACCATGCGGCAATAACATCGTCAAAGCGCTTTTTCTGTGCCATTTTTGTTCTGCAGAAGAGATAAACTGGTCAAAAATTACCTGGGCTCCGTTTGCAAAATCACCAAACTGAGCTTCCCAGATTACTAAACCGTATGGGTCAACAAGTGAATACCCAAACTCGTACCCGAGCACGGCAAATTCAGAGAGAGGGGAATTTACAAATTCTACTCCCCTCTCTGTGATGTTCTCAAAAGGAGAAAATTTTGTTCCCGTGTTATAATCAGCTAAAACAGCATGCCTGTGTGAAAAAGTTCCACGGCTGACATCTTGTCCGCTGAATCTAACCCAAAATTTATCTTTCAATAGTCCCGCCAGAGCCAATGACTCTGCGGCAGCCCAATCAAGAGGTTTTTTTTCTTGAACCATCTGTTCCCGGGTAGTATAATAACGTTCGAGTTTAGGGTGTAATTTGAATCCGTCTGGAAATTGTACAAGTGTTCGTCCCAGCTCTTTTAGTTCCATTTTCGAGGGTATAACAGATATTTTATTTGAATTATGAATAGAACTCCAATTGCCTTTCATTGTATCGACTTCCATTTTTACATCTTGTTCACGCTGGTCATGTAACCCGTTTTTAAGTTCTTTTTGGTATTTTTCCTTTGCTAAAGTAATAAATTCATCCGAATTTCCTCTTTCTTTTAAAATTTTTTCATAACCTGCTAAAGCGCCCGGATGTTTTTTAATAATTTTATAAAGAAAAGGCTGAGTAAAAGAGGGTTCATCAGTTTCATTGTGTCCCAGTTTTCGATATACGACCAAGTCAATTACAATATCTTTATGAAATGTATGACGGTAGCGAATAGCGAGCAAGGCCGCTTTATAAACCGCTTCGGCGTCGTCTCCATTTACATGAATAACCGGTACATGGTATCCCCTCGCAGGGTCAGTTGCGTGAGGCCCTCCTCGCGAATCACTCGGATCGGTGGTAAACCCAATCTGGTTATTCAATACAATATGGATGGTACCGCCTGTGCTGAAGCCCTCTACTTTTGACAGGTTCAACGCCTCGGCAACAACCCCCTGGCCGGCAAAAGCTGCGTCGCCATGTATTACAATACCATAATACTTATTTCGCAGGGTATCTTTTGCCAGTGTCTGTCTGGCTCTTACAGAACCATTCACGACGGGGTGAACAGCTTCAAGATGAGAAGGATTAAACATTAAAGTCACTTTAAGGTTTTTAGTTTCGGAAAGTTTTCTGATGGCAGAATACCCAAGGTGGTATTTTACATCGGAATAATCGGGAGTCGCGGGGTCAAAATTTTCGTTAAATTCGGCAAAGATTTTAGAAAGAGGTTTTTCCAATACGTTCGCCAGAACATTCAGACGACCCCGGTGGGCCATGCCCAGAACGACCCCTTCTGCGGAAGAAAATTCTGCTTCTCTTAGTAGACTGTTCAATAGAACGATCAGACTTTCACCCCCTTCCAGAGAAAAACGTTTTTTACCCGGAAATTTATTGCCTGAAAACTTTTCAAAATATTCAGCCTTAATAAGGTCGAGAAATATTTGTTTTTGTATAGAGGTTTCAGGAACACTGAAAAATGAATCTGATTCCACTTGTTTATAAAACCATGACTTCTCTGCTTGTTTATCAAGATGAGAAATTTCCAACCCGATGGTGTCGCAATAAATTCTCTCAAACATAGAAATTAATTTTTCGAGAGAGGATGTTCCAAATGCGACGTGGGTAACACTCTTTTTCAACTCTTCGGGGGAAAAACTTTCAATACTTTTTTTGAGCCATGTTCGCTCGGGCATACGCATTCCCAGGGGGTCAATGCCGGCGGCATAATGGCCGTAATTTCGATACGTGTTCAGTAAAAGTTCTACCCTGGAAAGCTCCAGCGTACCAGTTGGTGCGACAGTTTGGCTTACAACAGGGGAGCCCGATAATGAAAAACTGTCTCTATTTGACTCATAGGCAGAAAAGAGCGCCCTCCATTCAGAATCGACTGAAAGTGTATCTTTTCGGTAGCTGGCATAAAGGTCTTCTAATAAAGACAGATTCTCCCCGGAGAATGCTGGTAATATTGATTTGTCAGTAATGTTCACCGGTTCGGACTCCTTAGACATAGGACGAACCAAATTAGTTTTTTATAATATATGGATATTAAAATGCAAGATAAAAGTGAAATAAAATTTTTTCATTAAAAAACCGGGATTAACCCGGTTTTTTAATGAAATGAATCGACGACAAACAGTAAGAATTTGTTCCTGCTGTTTGTTTCTATATATTATTGTCGCCCTAATTTGTTTTTTTGGTCTTAACCTCAACTTCTTTATCGTACACCAGATTCTTTGCGTCACTGGCATCTCTTTTAAATTCTTCTGGAATTCTCGGGTCCAATACCGGGGGCATATTGGCCTCGACTGCAAAACGATTATCGCGTAGGTCAGTTTGAACCGTATATATATCGTTTCTATTCAACAACTGATATATTCTTACAACATTCAGTTTAGACTTTCTACAATAGTTAATCGCAGCAAGGTATCTTTCAATTCGCATAGCATGATATCTGGGGTCTGGTTTTTTACCATCTTCAAACCATTTCTCAAGATCGATTCCCGCTTTACGAATTCGACGCGCTTCAGTAAGCCGCTCGTAACCCATTTCAATATTACGGAAAATAGTATAACGGTCATACGTGAGGTGAAACTCAGTAGGGTCATAAGAGCGGGCTTCGCCGGGGTCAATATCAACCCCATACCGGCGTACAAGCTCTGAGTTTTTATCAAACTTAACACGCAAGTCGACGAAATTCTTAATTACCCTTTGCAACATGGTTGACGTACGCTCGATATAATTAAGACTCATTTGCTCAAAAAGTTTTTCGAGCTTTTGCTGGGTTGCCAGCTGAGTTTTATATGAATCAACATAGTTTCTTTCTAAAAACAAAGAAAGTCCGGCAAGGTAGTCATTTTTAATTACTTCAAACTCTTTTTTTTGATCTTCCGTACCGAAATTTAGTATAGCCACTTCAATACCGACTATAAATTTTTGATTTTCGGCAGTCTTTTCTTTTGCTTTTTGACTGGGCGGAACCGCCACAACCGAGCCGATGTATCCGAAAAATACGGAAACTAATATAATAGCTTTAATTTTTTTTATATTCATTGTAATCCCCTTCACTTTAATCTATTGCTTTAATAGAATCCTACGTTTCATTATCGACCTGAATACGTAAACTTCTTAAATGTATTATTAGAAAATAATGTCAACATTTTTATTATGAACAAATGACAATTAAATGGCTAAATAGCGAAGATCCGAGATAAAACATTCGATAATAAAAATAAATGCTGAAAAACAGAGTCATATTACCGGAAAATCGTTACAAAGAAATATGGGATATCTATATAATATTAATTACCCTGTTTACAGCAATAGAAGTTCCGCTTCGCCTGGCCTTTTCTTACACTACCGGAACGTCAATTTTTCAGATAGAAGTATTAATCAGCATTTCATTTGCTTTTGATATTATTATGAATTTTCATATGGCATATAAGTCGGGAACCGGGTACATTACATCGAAATCAAAAATTGCGTCGAGGTATCTGCGCGGGTGGTTTACCATGGACCTTCTTGCGACGATTCCCTTTTTTCTATTCACCGGAGTTTTAGCAGCAGAAGGCGCTCACTCCTTACGCATATTAAGGCTTTTTCAGCTGAATCGCATTATAAAGTTGCTGGGAATTGCTCGTTTTACAAAAAACTGGGAAAGACACCACTCACTGAATCCATCGATGTACAGGCTAATTTTCTTTATTATTTTTATCTCATTGGCAGCTCACTGGATAGCTTGCGGCTGGATGCTTCTTGGCGGGGTTTCTGATTTTTCAGGAACTCTGTTTGAAACCTATACCTGGGCACTGTATTGGGCCATAACTACGTTAACAACAGTGGGGTACGGGGATGTAACTCCTACCACTGTGGGGCAGCAATATTATACCATGATGGTTATGATTGCAGGGGTTGGCACGTATGGATATGTTATTGGTAACGTGGCGAGTTTTTTAGCAAACATGGATCTTGTTAAAGCAGGATACCGTAAAAAAATGGAAGAAATTACAGCTTTCTTAAATTACCGATCTGTTCCGCCGGAACTACAACAGAGGGTGCATGAATATTATGAACACCTCTGGGAAAGCCGTCTCGGTCACGACGAAGAGAGTGTATTAAACGATATTCCGAATCCCCTGAAAACAGACTTAGCTTTATATATGCGACAAGATTTAATAAAAAAGGTTCCGTTTTTTGCCGAGGGAAGTGAGTCGCTTTTAAGAGATCTGGTTATGGCGCTACGTCCACGGGTCTATCTGCCCGGAGCGTATATTATTCGAAAAGGTGATATGGGAACATGCATGTATATTATCAGTACGGGAACGGTAGAAGTTGTTTCGGAAGATGAAAAAAAGATATATGCAACACTCAACGAGGGTACTTTTGTCGGGGAGATGGCTCTGGTTCTGGAGCAACCTCGAACGGCTAATGTACGAACACGAGAATATTGCGATTTGTACATTCTAGAAAAAGAAGATTTTGATGATGTCCTGAAAAATCACCCCTCCTTTGCAAAATTCATACGCAAAGTAACAAATGAAAGATTAAAAGAATATAAAAAACGACATTAATGCGAAGTTACCGACCATACGGGCAGAGAATTCCCTATTTTCCCCGCATAATGTCCAAAACAGCTTTACATAGGGGCGGCAAGCTTCACGTAAGCAAATGAACGCAGACAAGCTCGGTTATTTTGGTCATTTTGGCGGACGATATGTTTCGGAACTACTCATGCCAGCGCTTATTGAACTTGAAGCGGCTTATAATAAATTTCGAAAAGATAAAGACTTTCGCAAAGAATACGATTTTATACTACGTGAATATGCAGGACGTCCCACAAACCTATACCTTGCGCCACGAATTTCTGAGAAATGGAAAGCTAAGGTTTATTTAAAAAGAGAAGACACCTTACATACAGGTGCTCATAAAATAAATAACACGCTCGGGCAAACTTTGTTAGCGAGTAAAATGAATAAAAAAAGAATTATCGCAGAAACAGGTGCGGGTCAACACGGAGTTGCAACGGCCACAGCGTGCAGCTTATTCAATTTACCATGCACTATATATATGGGCGAAGAAGATTTAAGACGCCAGGCCCTCAATGGATTTCGAATTGGTCTGCTGGGCGCCGAAATTATCGGAGCCGGGGGAAAAAAGGGAACATTACGTGACGCAGTTTCTGAGGCCCTTCGCGACTGGGCAAAAAACGTAGGCGATACCCATTACGTTCTTGGTTCAGCCGTCGGCCCCCACCCCTTTCCTACTATGGTTCGAGATTTTCAATCTGTTATCGGTAAAGAAACCAGAAAACAGATTATTACAAAGGAAGGAACACTACCACACGCTGTAATTGCCTGCGTTGGCGGGGGCTCGAATGCAATCGGAATGTTCCATGGGTTCTTAAAAGACACCAAAGTAAAACTAATCGGCGTGGAAGCAGCAGGACATGGTTTAAACAAAGGTTTACACTCAGCAAAACTCGCAAAAGGAAAGCCGGGCATATTTCAAGGCTCACTCAGCTATGTTTTACAAAATGGAGACGGGCTGGTACAACCGGTTCACTCGGTTTCTGCGGGTCTCGATTACCCCGGCGTTGGGCCCGAACACGCCTATTTAAAAGACAGCGGACGCGCCGTATATGAGTCCATTACGGACGATGAAGCGCTCGCTGCATTTTGTGAACTTTCCGAACAAGAAGGAATAATACCAGCTCTTGAAAGTTCCCATGCCATTGCGTATGCCAAAAAGTGGATTCGTAAATCTCAAAAATCGGGACTAAAACAACCTGTTGTCATTGTAAACCTTTCGGGTCGAGGGGACAAAGACGTAGCCGAAGTTCAAAGAGTTCTGTCAGAAAAAAACAAATAGGCAGTTTGGAATTGGCCCTGCATATATATAAACTCGATTCAACAAACCCGTTTTTAAACCTGGCTACAGAGGAGTACTTTCTAAACCAGGTTAATAAATTAGATGAGAACGCTTACCTGTTTTTCTATGAAAATTCCTCGTCCGTCATTCTGGGAAAAACCCTGGACCTACCCAAAGAAGTCTACAGCCATAAAAAACTCCCGTTTACAATACGACGCTCCTCCGGTGGAGGCAGTGTCGCACACTTCCCGGGAAATCTCAATTACGGAATATTACTTAGCCTTGAACATTACCCCGAGCTGAACAATATCTCAAATTCATACCAGATTATACTCCAGACATTGGCCAAAGCCATCTACCCTGCCTTAGCCGTACAGGTAGCCGGTATATCCGATTTATCGATTGCCCAAAAAGGAGAGTTAAAAAAAATCTCAGGAAATGCTCAAACACGAAAAAGAAAATGGCTTTTACACCACGGAACTCTAATATACGATACTACTCATTTGTCGCAAATATCATACTACTTAAAGCCACCGCCCAAAGAACCCGATTACAGGCAATCTCGAAAACATAATGACTTCTTATTGAAAAAAGTTCCACAGCAAGGCAAACATAGAATTATTCGGTCCATTATAGCCGCATTTTCCCAAAAATTCGACCAAACCCCGGCATGCAAAAAACTCATTCCTGAACAAAAACAGGAAATTCGCAAATACTGTACATCCTTCATACAAGAACGTCGGTTATCCTTGAAATAGTCCAATTTTGAACCCGATTCAGATCAAAAATCGATTAAGGGGAAAAGCTAGTAGCCAACTCTACGCGAATTCACCCCTTTTCCCTGACTCCGACCACCGTAAAAAACGGCGTTCTCCATCACCCAATACGAAATTTCATTGGCGTCGTTCAAAAACCAAGCTTTTTGGCCACAAATAACTTCAAACCAAAATCGAACGAAGCGACGAAAGTTCCCCGAAGCGAGCTGGCAAAAACCACGTTTTTTGACAGCGTAAAAACTTCAAACGAACATCGAACGAAGCGACACAAAATAACCGAAGGATTATTTTGTGCACTAAAATGTCTAGTTTCTGTAACTATACTTCAGCTGATCGGCTTTAGCAAACCACATGCCAGCCTCAACCTCGTCACCTAGAAGCTCTTCGTAATAGTATCCAATATCTTCGTATGTTTGTACATTCAGTGGATTAATTTTTAGAGCTCTTTTATAACTCAGTAGAGCATCCGTAATATCGTTCGAGTCTTTCGTACAAAGAACAATCAGGTGTCCTCGTAGTACCCACAACCGTTCTGAAGATGGGTTTTCCACAATACCTTCTTCAATCAGCTCTATGACTTCATACGGGACATCACCCTCATCAGGAAAAATCGAACGTATTTGATCTATATAATCTTCTTCACTCATATTCTTTACAAATAAAAGCTTATAGAAGCTTAAGCTGATCGCATACAGTCAGTGTGCTTGAAAGAAAGTGCCCCTGGAGAGTCGTCCGTGTAACCTGTTTTTTAATTTTCCGCATATCTTTACCCCTTGTACCGAAAATAGCTACTTTTCGATGTTTTTATATTTTTTAAACAAATAAGATGCGCGTAACGAATTTTATTTATATAAAGGAGTATGACCCATTTCTTTTTACTCAGTCAACATTTTTTTTCAATATTTGACAGCATTTTCAAAAATATTAAAAACCGATACGCCCTGAAATTAGCATAAATTTGATCAATTTAATAGACAATCTGCTCTATTTAGCTTACCATGTGAGTAAGCATTTACTTACATGGTATAGCCCTGAAAACTAAAAGCACCTAAGTACGGAGAAAAACATGTATTACCATTATAAATTCTTTAAAAATGAAGACGACCATTGGCCCGACTTCTCCGATGAAAAACAATTGAAACCAGACCAACCCACCAACACCGAAAAAACCAAAAGAATCGAACTTGATGTTGCCAGCGACAACCAAACATCAAACGAAGCGACTAACTCTAGTGCTGTGTCTGGATAATAAGTTATTTTATTATTCAATAAAAACCTTATCCAGAGACAGCTAAGTCATAGACTCTGAGTGCAAAAGGCACTTCGAGTGGCGTTTCCGCTTACTCTTTTTCTGCCCAGTCTTTCATTTTTCTTTTTAGTTTTTCTTCCACTTTTTTTGCAATTTCTCGCCACTCTTCGTCATCTTCTTCTTCGGCCCACTCGTGACAATATTCCGAAAATTTTCTTTCAAACTTTTGCCACTCTCGTGTTTTTTTTCGAGACTTTACCTGTCCGCCTTTACTTGCTCCGCCCCAGATAGAAACAGCTCCCATTAAAAATCCGAAATCATACCATCCTCCGGTATTATTAATTTCGTAGACTCGAACCGTATCAGAAAAAATTCCAATAATCAGAGTCACAATACTAATGGCCCCGTGCCAAAGTCCTGCCCAGAACCCAGCCGGAGCCTCGGACACATATTTTGGATCGCCGGCAGCGCATCCAGAAAATACAATTAAAATAAAAAATAAGAAAAACGGCAATACCATTCTACGTTTTTTATAAAAACTCATATACTCCCCCTCCATCAGTCAAAAATAACCTGAGCTAAAAAATAGAATTATTTAAAATGCTCCAGCCAATACCAATATACATATATTTTTTATCATGGGAATCTCTTTTTTTTATATCCCATCTTGCTTAAGACAATAACTTGACTTCAAATGTTTAAATTAATATATTTCTACTTATGAGCAATAATAAAATAAAACTGGGTTTAATGCCGCCACTAACGGGACTCGTAGCTCTATACGGTGAAGAAATTGTCCGAGCGGCAAAGATAGCAGTAGACGAAATCAATGAAAGTGGAGGCCTGTTAGGCAATGAGCTAGAGCTGATTATTGAAGATGATGGCAGTTTACCGGACACGGCAGTTCCGGCAGCTCATAAACTTGTCGATTTGGGCTGCACTGCTATTATTGGTAATCTTTTATCTAATTCCCGAATATCGGTGGCAAATCAGGTTGCAGATAAAAGGAAAATACCATATTTAAATTTTTCTTTTTATGAAGGTAGTATATATTCACCTTATTTTTTTCATTTTGCCGCATTGCCAAACCAGCAAATAGATAAGATGATACCATATATGGCTAATAAATATGGATCGAAGTTTTTCTTTGCCGGAAGCAACTATGAATGGCCACGAGGCTCCATTGACGCCGCTAAAATGGCTCTTTCTTCTGTTGATGGTGAAGTAGTTGGCGAAGAATATTTACCAATCGGGAGCGAAAAAATGGATTCACTGCTGGATAAAGTGAAAAAATCAGGCGCCGATGTTTTTGTTCCGTATTTTGCCGGCCAAGACCAAGTCAACCTGCTAACCGGTTTCACGGAATTAGGTCTAAAAAATAGAATGGCAGTTGTTATGGGACATTATGATGAGACCATGGTCAGCAATCTTTCCGCTGAGGTCAGAGAAGGGTTTTATTCATCTAATACCTATTTCATGGATGTTGAAACGCCTGAAAACAAAGATCTGTTATCTCGTCTCAAAAATTGTCTGGGAGTAAATGAGTTATGGCCCAAAGGTAACGGAATTATTACAAATTTTGGAGAAGGTACATATATTTGTGTTAAAGCTTTTGGCGAAGCCGTTAAACTTGCTGGAAGCCTGGATGTTGATATAATTCTAAAGTCTCTGGAGAATATTCAAATTGCAGGACCCCAGGGAAAAGTTACGATGGACCCTGAAACACATCACGCAACTGTAAATTCCTATTTGTCCAAATGCAATAAAGACGGCTCTTTCAGAATTATAGAAAAATTTGGAGAGATTAAACCGATTATTCCGAAGCGCTATCATACAGAAATGATGTCCAGAAAATTACGCCATAAAGACAAAAAAAGTACGGAAGCACTTACCAGTTTAGATGAAAATAATAATAAATCCTCCATGGGTCAAATATTGGCCATTACCGATGTTTCCGTTATTGCAATTGGCAGTGATGGCAACATCATGTATGTAAACCGAAATACCTGTGAACTGTTTAAATATAAGGCAGATGAGCTTATAGGAAAATCTGTAAATATTCTTCTACCGCCTCGCTATCGTAATTCTCACGGAAAAAGTATTATGGATTTTTTACATTCTGATGAAACCGATCAGCGCATGAGCCACAGAGGAGAGATTTCTGGTTATACTAAAAATGGCGAAGAATTTCCGGCGCAGGCCAGTCTTTCTAAAATTATTACTAAAGAGGGAACTTTAATGGTGGCCTCTTTAAAAGATGTCAGTGAAAGAAAAAAAATGGAGGAAGAACTTACCTGGAAGGCAACGCATGATCCACTGACGAAGCTGGCGAACCGCAATTTAATGAAAGAGCGTATAAAAAATGCGTTGGCCAGAACATTACGTTCAAATACGGAAATTGCACTTCTATTCTTAGACCTGGACAACTTTAAAAGAATCAATGATACACATGGCCAAGAAGAAGGTGACAATCTTCTTCTTGGAGTAACTGATCGACTTGTAAATGCAGTGCGACCCGGTGATACGATTGCTCGTGTTGGAGGCGATGAGTTTGTTCTCTTATGTGAACAGATTGAACATGAAAATGAAGCTGTCGTTATAGCAAATCGCTTGGTTATAGCGCTTCGTGATAAAGTCGAAATTGCGAACACGAGTCACTACATCAGTGGCAGTATCGGATTGGCTTTTGGCAACGGTTATACTCATAGCGCAGAGGAGCTTTTGAAAAATGCGGACATTGCCATGTATGAAGCTAAAAATAAAGGGCGAGATAGTTGGAGAATATTCAGCGCCGATCTGGAAGAATCGGTGAAAATGGAGTTGGAAATAGCGAACGGACTTCACACTGCATTAGAGAATCATGAAATTAAAGCTTTTTTTCAGCCAATTTATGATATTACCGGAAATGAAATGATCGGCGCAGAACTGTTGGCGCGTTGGATAAAACAGGACAAAATGATTCCTCCGGATCTGTTTATTCCGATTGCAGAAAAAAGTGGAGTAATTAATGAATTGGGATATTTTGTTTTTCGTGAGGGCTGTTTTGCTCAGGTCAAAACATCAAAAATGTCACCGCCTGGCAAAGAACCGTTTATTTCAATCAATGTCTCTACAAAACAATTGGACGATCCTCATTTTATAAATAAAATCAATGGAATATTGTCTGAAACAGGCGCAAAACCTGAGCTGCTGATACTGGAAATTACGGAGTCCAGTCTAATGTCAAATGCAGATAAAAACATACAAACTTTAGCCTGTTTAAAAGAGATTGGTCTGAGTACCGCGGTGGATGATTTTGGTACAGGTTATTCTTCTCTCAGTTATCTAAGTAAAATGCCCGTAAAAAAAATAAAAATCGATAAATCTTTTATTGATTATATCGACACGCAAAAAGATCAAAAAACAATCGTAAATGCAGTTATAATGATGGCAAAAACAATGAATATTGAAATTGTTGCAGAAGGGGTCGAGACAAAAGAGCAATTGAATATTCTAAATGAACTTGGCTGCGATAATATACAAGGCTACCTGTTTTCAAAACCACTGCCTTCAAAAGATTTTTTCAACATGTTCAGTTAAATCAAACCAGATTTTAATAACAGTTATTTAAAATCACCAGTGGCAACACCTCTACGACTTCCGTCGAAAAGTAAATATTAATATTGTATATATAAAAACTTCAAACAAATTCTACAATTTCAGTTATCAACGTTGGGGGTAGCAAAAACCTGGGCGGGGCTTGCCCCGCTTTGGTTGGTGCGAGGGGGAAGACTTTTCCCCTTTAAACCTTCCTTTAGTCGCAACAACTCATGCGTTTTTATAGTTTTGCACTTTTTTTCACTTTTTTGTAATATCGTAAAAAAATGCTAAAAGATTTCCAGGAACATACGAGAATCTACCATGCAATTGGACTTAAATAAAACATTCGCGGCGCAACTAACGCTGTTTGGATGAAAAGCTATTATGTATAAAAAAAGGCAGGGAAGCCAAAATATGTTAAAAACAAATAAAGCGATGTTTCAAGGAGGAGACATATGATTATCAACCACAACCTCAGCGCGGTTTTCGCACACAGAACCCTTAAATTTAAAAATTGGGATATGCAAAAAAATATAGAGAAATTGTCCAGCGGTGAAAGAATTAACCGCGGTGGCGATGACGCTTCGGGACTAGCAGTCTCAGAAAAAATGAGGACCCAGATTCGCGGTCTTCGCAGGGCAGAGCAAAATACCGAAGACGGTATGAGTTTTATCCAGACTACGGAAGGATATCTCTCACAAACATCGAATATTATCCAGAGAGTCCGTGAGCTTGCCATTCAAGCGGCCAACGGCATTTACTCTGAGGGAGACAGGCAACTTATTCAGGTAGAGGTTTCGGAACTGATCGATGAGATCGACCGAATTGCCTCGCAAGCAGAGTTCAATAAAATGACACTGATGACCGGATCGTTTGGCCGATTAAACCCGACCGCAAGTATGTGGTTCCACATGGGAGCCAACATGCACCAACGCGAGAGAGTTTATGTAGAGACAATGACAACGGCAGCGTTGAAATTGAGAAACCCGACCACAATGACTTTTATCTCTATCTCGACACCTGGCAAAGCCAATGGTGTTATCGGTCTTGCCGATGAAGCCTTGCACATTATCGGCAAACAACGCGCCGACCTTGGGGCTTACTACAATCGCCTCGAATATGCAGCTAAAGGTTTAATGAACGCCTATGAAAATATAACGGCGGCAGAATCTAGAATTCGCGATACAGACATGGCGGAGGAAATGGTGGATTTCACCAAGAACCAGATTCTAACCCAGGCCGGAACGGCAATGCTGGCACAGGCAAACCAGGTTCCTCAGAACATACTTCAACTATTGAGGTAAGCAGGAAAAGAACACATATATATCGCCGTACAACTCTGAGCCTCCAGCGGTTGCCAATAACCGCTGGAGGCTTTTCTTTTTTAGGCCCTTTGTTTATCCACAAAAAAATCCTGCGGTTTTTTTGTGCTCCTTCGTTCGATTTTATTTTAAAGTTTATTTCGAAAAAAAAGCGTGGTTTTTTTTCGACCGCTTCGGGGTATTCTTTTACAAATCCTTCCTTTATCCACAAAAAAAAATTCGCTTTTCGTCTTTAGGTCACAAAAAAATCCTCCGGTTGTTTTATATTCCTTCGCTCTGAGCGAGAGGTGCATATTACCAGGAGCAAAGTAAATATACTTGCTTAGTCAACTGGTCGTTTCACTCTACCATATGCAAAAATTTATATTTCACCCGGGCTTGGTGATTATCAGCACTCTATTATTCTTTTCACAGTCCTGCACAGGCTCAATCAAATCGCATAACGCCTCTTGCCTTTCAAAAAACAATGCAGGCGTTGTTCCATGTGGTACGAGTTTTGTACGCCTGGCTTCCTCGTCGAATTCAAGCTCCCTTGAAAATCTGGAAGCGGAAGATTCCTTCGCTTTGCTACCACCCGATTTCGATATAAAACGAGCAGAAAAATACCCGGTACTGATTACTCTGCCCTATACCGGTGGAGGTGGCGCAGATTTCATTCGTTCTTATCTATATAATGCCTGGCCCTATGCTGATAAAGGAAAATTCGAATGGAGTAAGGCCCATAGGTATTTTACCAAAACCCATTTCGAAAAAAACAATACCCGCTTTATTATATTAATTCCGCCGGGTTCCGGCGCCAAAAGAGATCATGACTGGACTGGTTTTATGGCTTCCATCGATCGTTACGAAAGAAGAATTGCAGAAAATCTGGCTTTACTGAAACAAAACTATAATGCGGATACGAGCCGTGTTGTTCTTTCGGGTTACTCTCTGGGCGGTGATATTTCGTGGGCTTTAGCGTTGAAGTATCCCGGGCGATATTTCGGCGCGATTATAATGGGAACTCGAATCGGCTACCGCAATAGAAAAGCCTACAATATATTGAAAAAAACAGGGTTCCGTTTTTACATTGGCATGGGCGAGTTCGAACTGGAACATCGGAAAAAAGGAAATTCCGAAGGAAGGAAAATTCTGGACCAGCATAAAATATCGTATATTTATAAAACAATACCGGCGGGCGGCCATACCACATTGAAACATTCAGAATTTATAGACGCTCTTTATTACACGTTCCGGTTTCAATAAATTTCTGGATACGCGAGAAACAACCGTTTCGTGGTCTGTTTTTCAAATAATGATTGTCAATGCAGTTAAGGCAAAGCAAATTGCTTCATTAAATTCTATTCGGAAGGTTCTATATGAAAAAATTCGTTTTTGGTTCACAAATAAATCCTGCGGTTTATTTGTGCTGCTTCGTTCGATTTACGTTTAAAGTTTTCTTTGTAAAAAAACGTGGTTTTTTTACAACCGCTTCGTGGTATAATCTGGTTTCTCTTCCAAATAATGATTGTCAAAATACTCTAAACAATACTCATTGCTTCATTAAATTCTATCCAGAAGGTCATATATGAAAAAATTCGTTTTTAGTTCGTCTTTGGTTCTATTTTTATTAACCGCTGCCGCTATTGATTCTATTACTCTGCAATTAAACGGTAATTTTGCAATTTCTATAGATAGGAATGTCTGGGAAGCGGAAAAATATCATGAATGGGTGGAACAAGACGGGGGATACGAGAGTGAAATGCAGCTTATTGAAGATCCTGCCTATATAGTCTCGATATTCATGGCCGACATACATGAGTATAATAAAAGAATGGAAACTGTAGAGGAAGAATCCCATAAACCGCCACCAAGGCCGGACGCTTTTATTTCATGGATCGAAAGAACTGCGAAAAAAAAAGGTAAAAAGTTTGTTTTCTCAGATCCTATTGAAAAATACGGATTTATCTATATCCGTGGAACAGAAGAAAGCGAAGATGGTAGCGTCAAGTTTGCCATCCATCTTGGAATGCAGGCTACCGAACACGGTGTTATATTTATTTTTCACATGTTCGATAAATCTCGATCGAATGACAACGTACCCTATTCCGATGAATTGTTTAATACCCAATACGAAGAAATCCTGGAGACATTTGAAATCAGGCACGAAACTCCAGAAGAAACGGAAAATACCTCCGGGCAGGATGATGAAATCGACTTACCCAAAGACGGCGCAAAAACCGATGATAATAAATTATACGTATTCGATTTTCCTGACTCTTTTATTCTAACCATTAATAAAGAGAAATGGGAATTGATTGCGAACAATATAAAAAAAGAGAGTCTAAAGGTAAAAAGACGGTATAATTTAAAACAAGACACTGGTTATAAATTAGAGATGATGGTATCTGCAACCACCGAAAGGGACAGACAAGAGCTAAGCGACCCTGAAATTTTTTTCAACGCTCTTACCGACGGTCTTGAAGAACATGGAATACCCCCTGTTTTTTCCAAAATAAAACATAAAAATGGGATGTATTATATCCAGGGAATTGTCCGCGATGAAAGCGAGGTCTTACTTGCTTTTCACATGGCCTATTATTTAAATGACAAACACTTTGTTTTTTTAAGTCACAGTTACGAAATAGAGCATTCCACCGGAGACGTGGCTTTTAACCCGGAAATTTTCACCGCTCAATTCGAAGAAATTGTTGACAGTTTTCATCCCTACCCTGCTGTTGAGTCGAATAATGAAAACGGTCCTGAGATTGAAGAAGAAAACACAACCGAAACCGACTTGCAAAACGAACAGGAATAAACGAACAAATGAGACTTACATTTTTAGTAAAATTATTTTATATAGCAAACATACTATTCTTGATTACAGCCTGTAATAAAAAAACAGAACCCCCTTTTGGCGGATATTTCACAGTTCAAGTCGATACAAACGAATGGAAAATTATTCAACAATCGGAGAACAAACTGGATGAAGGACCGGTTAAATACTTATACCAGATGAAAGCAGATTCGGGGTATTTTCTCGATATCACTGTTTATAACGTGCAAGAGGAATATACCATGTCCTCCGATTCGATTGAGTTTTTTGAGCAAACTCGACACTCTAAATCAGGTGAAGGACAAAAATTTATTCTCGGCGAAATAAAAGTTATAAACAATATTCATTACCGAAGTTCATTGTTCTACCAAAAAGAGAATCTGGAACGAGCCACTTTTACAGGTCATTTGGGAAAAAAAACTTATGTAACTTTGTTCAACTTATTTTATAACCACGGGGCCTCAGACGGAGCAGTTAGATACAACCACGATTCCATGACTTCTCAGTTTGTAAAAATTCTGAAGTCATTTAAAGATCTCTCAAACGAATAGAATGATTATAAAATTAAAAACCCCTCAATACATTTTCATGTTGCTCACTCTTTTTATTCTGCTCAGTACTGCAAGATGCGCTGGAAAAAACGCACTGGTCACCAATACTGGTACTCCGGGAATTTACAACAAAGCCGGAGTCTACTTTGAATACCCTGCGACATGGAATGTTACAGAAGACTATATGGCATCGGATGCCAGGGTTATATATATAGAAACTCCGGGCAGCGCTATTTTATTTATCTATATTTTATCCGAAAAAAACTCAAGTAGGCTAACTCAATTTGCCCGAAAATTCGCCATATCAATCCGCTCGTCAGATTCAGACAGTTTAATAGGCGAATCGACATTCGGCTCGCCTGAAAAACAAGATCCATATGAAGTTTTAACGGAGCGTTTTCTGGTGACGTTTTTAAAAAAGAGAATCGCTTACCAAAGGGTTTACCGCAGAAGAGTTTTTCACGAATATGCCTGCACTTTAATTGCCCAATATGCGCTTGAAAATCGATACAATTTAGAAAAAAAGTTTAATGTAATCTCCTCGACTTTTCGCTATTCTGAATAGCAATGGATTGTAACATGTATTGTTAAAATCCGATGCATTACAACATGTATTGATTAAATCTAAAATTATGGTCTACCTACGACATCAACATATGCAAAAAACATATTGTCTGACAGGTACTTGGTGCGGTCATTATCCGAAGATGGACGGCGCCGAAGAAAATCGTTAAACAAAACTCCGCCTTCCATATAAATCCCTTTTTTATTCAGGTTCATACGATACCTTTGAATTCCCTTACTCACATGATGAATATAAACAATGCTCCCGTTTTCTTCCACACCCGTTACCACCGAAACATGGGTATACTTATCATCCCACCTTCCATTGTCGTTTTTGTCGTAAGTATTATTGAAAATAATCAGATCGCCCGTTTTGGGAGTTCGGCTCGAATTTTGCCACGATTGTCTTCGGTACGTTTTGTAAATAATTTCTACGCCATTCGTCCCGGAAGGAAACTGAGATGCCTCTGAAAAAACATCAATACCGATGTTGTCAAAAACTGCGCGAACCATTCCCGAACAATCATTAATGTATTTTTTACCATTCAAATATAGGTATGGACCGCTTTTACCCAAAAGAGATTGCGACACCTCACGAATTTTCAACCGAATATCGCTTTGCTCCGTCTGTATTTCAGTACCCGGAAGGCGAGAGGTCGTTTCGGAGGAACCAGATGAACCACTCGCCCCAGCATGCAGGTACGTCAAAGAAAAAACTAATGAGAATAGAAATATGAATACATAAATTAGTTTACGCAAAATTTAGCTCCTCTGAATCCCTAGTCCTATAACAATATAAAGAAGTTAATTGATCGGCAAATAATTTTGCAACCATATACCCGATAGTGTGACTGCAATTGAATTCCGTTGAAATTTCGGCTTATTTTAGATATATTTTATGACCATAATCACCAGGCCAGAGCTAGACATCATCGCGGCGAAAGACCAACGCATAAAACGCTCGATACGATTACTTTGCTCATCGAATCTTCGGTTCATCTCCGTCCTCAGGCTGTCAAATTTTAGTTCCTGACTTTCAAAACGAAAATTTATATTTTCAAACCGCTTATCGAAGTGATTGAATTGATAATCTACCTGTTCAAACCGTGCGACTACCTGATCGAATCGTTTGTCTACTTGAGCAAGCTGTGTGTCCATCTGATCGAGTCGTTTATCTACCTGATCTAGTCGTGTGTCTACCTGATCTAGTCGTGTGTCCATCTGCTCAAGTCGTTTATCTACCTGTTCAAGCCGTGTGTCTATCTGCTCAAGTCGTTTATCTACATGTTCGAGCCGTGTGTCCATCTGCTCAAGTCGTTTATCTACATATTCAAGCCGTGTGTCTATCTGCTCAAGTCGTTTATCTACCTGAGCAAACCGTGTGTCCATCTGCTCAAAACCGTTAATCATTAATTCCCGCTGGTTTTTTAGTTCGTTTTCAAACCGGGCCAATCGTTCCAATTCAATATTATTGTGTAGTTGAACACTCTCGGATTCATTTATCCATTCGTTCAAGTGAGATTTAACATAATCTCCGATAACGATTAATTCACTCTTTGAAATTGGCACTGGCATAAAAAGCTCCTTCTACTTTGTTTGTCAAGAAATTATTTCCGTATTCGTTTCTTATTAGTGTAATAGGCAAAAATCTGTTTTTTTTTCAATATCTGCGTTTTTTTTTCAATAAAAAGATTGACTGAGAAATAAATTGTCCATACATTCTATTTGTACAATAACCAATATGGAAAACCTCATTTTAATTGTCCTGATCGCCGCTTTATGCTCCACGGTGTTAAATGTATTTTTTAAACGTTTTAATATGCCCCCTATATTGGGTTATATTTTATCTGGGGTAATTATTACATCTATTTTTAATTTACAAAATTCAAACCGACAAATGCTGTCTGAAATAGCCGAGTTCGGAATCGTTTTTTTACTTTTTACGATTGGCCTTGAATTCTCAGTTCAGAATTTAAAGAAAATGAAAAAAGAGGTTTTTGTTCATGGAACAATCCAATTTTTGTTAACATCACTTGTATTTTTTCTCATAGCGCACTATTTTTTTTCCATCCCTCTAAAAGGGGCTATTGTATCGGGAGCAGCGCTTGCCCTCTCTTCAACCGCAATTGTATTGAAATTTTTTCAAGAAAATAGAGAGATGGGCCGGGCTTATGCAAGAGAATCGCTCGGTATTTTAATCTTACAGGATATTGCCGTAATTCCGGTACTTATTATGATCGGAATTTTTACAAAAACCGGTGATGTCAATATCGGTACGTTGCTTGCCCGAACTGTTTTAGAAGCGGCAATTGTTTTAGCCTTGTTATGGGTATTTGGCAAATACGTATTAAACATAGCTTTGTCCTGGGTAACCAGTGTTCACTCCCATGAGATCTTTATTTCATCCATTTTACTTCTCGTTGTTGGCGCCTCCTACCTCGCCCACTCCTTCGGATTTTCTTACTCCTTAGGCGCATTTATTGCCGGACTCATGATTGCTGAAACCCAGTATAAATACCAGATTGAAGCCGATCTGACTCCCTTTCGAGATATTTTACTGGGGGTATTTTTTGTCTCTGTTGGAATGCAGATTGATATCCGGTTTATGTTCCTACACCTAGCCGACATTCTAACGCTGATGACTATGATTATGCTGATTAAAGCCGCTCTAATATTTCTGGTTTTACGCTTTAGTCATTGGAGTTCAACTTCATTAAAAACGGCCGTGGCTCTATCTCAGGTTGGTGAATTTTCATTTGTAATATTTGAACTTGCCCAAGATGGAAAATTACTGAGCGGCGATATATCGAAAACGATGATTATAGCGGTTGTCTTTTCTCTTATGTTAACGCCATTCATATTGCGCTACCTCGAATTAATAATTCGCTTTACCCGAAGGCAAAGCAATACGCAAGAATCAGTATTAATTGAACCGAAACCCGAAAAAATGAAAGGTCATATTCTGGTTTGTGGATATGGTTTCCAAGGACGCCAGGTGGTGGAACAACTGATAAAAATGAATATCCCTTATCTTGCCATTGAATTTCAAAGACAACTCGTAGACAAGGGCAAGGCAGCCGGTAGGAATATTATGTTTGGTAATGCATCTCAGAAATCTATATTAAAAAAAGCGGGATTACGTAATGCAATTGCCGCCATCGTTGCTATTGAAGACGAAAAAAAAGCCGCATTAGTTGGCAGAAGAGTAACTGAAGCCGCAGCAAACATTAACGTTGTAATCAAGGTCTCTCATGAAAACCTTTTTGCAGATTTAAAAGATATGGACGGCGTACATATAATTAACGAACACGCGGCTCTTGCCAAAACCCTCGTAAACTATGCCATCACCTGTGATATTGACCAAAACCAGAGTCAATAAACATCAATTGAGTAATCTGCCCCCGAACTATTGCCCATATATACAACTCGTATAAACAACGAGGTACCCGAGGCTGTTGCCAGACAAGACTCAGTATTGGTTCCCGAGTTTGTACCGTTGCAAACCTGGTTTGTAAAATCTGCATCAGTAAAAACCTCAAGGTCCACATCACCGTTTAAATTATATAAATCTATATAATAAGATGAACTTGCGTTTACTCCATCTATTTCGTAATACCATTCATCAGATGTATAATCTGTATATGGAATATCGTCAAAAGCGGTTCCATCGTAATAAATGTAAACAGGGTTATCCTTACTGCCTTCTGACACAGACACGGTGACTGTACAAGTTGCTCGCACAGCAAAGATAAATACAAATAAGGTAAAAATTAATAATTTGAGTTTCATTTAACAACCCCTCATGAGAACAATAATAGAATCGTACTGCTTTGTCAATTTTTTTTCAGTCGCATATATCGGTATAAAAAAACAGCAGCTATTGAAAAAGCGACTGCCGGGCCAAATGCGTATAAAGTACGTATGGCCAGCGCCGACTCATAAGTTTGTTCCACATTTGCTATATACCCGCCCCACCATAAAACAACACCGAGCAAGGCGGCGGAAAACCCCATAGCACTTTTATTTATGAAAGTGTATAATGCAAAATATGTTCCTTCACGACTCTGGTTCTCCTGTACTCCGTCAGAAGAAATTGTGTCGGCTAAAGCCGCAGGGTTTATCATAATGATTGCCCCGGCGGCAACACCGGCGATTGTCGCCAAGATCGCCATTTGTACAACATCTCCGGCGCTTAAATACATGGTGAAAATAAAAATCAACGCTGCTGTAATATTAGCCCCCATCCATAATTTTAGTTTATCAACTCGTTTAGCAATGAATATCCAGCCGGGAATCGAAAGTGTGGCGGCCAGCATGAACAGTCCGATTACGATGGCCTCACTACCAGGGGCATTTAGAATATATTCTGTATAATAAAATGTAGCTGTCAAAATGATGGCTCCGCCGACCTGACTGAAAAAACCAACAATTAGTATACTTCGAGCCTGACGATTTTTCAACACAGCACCATAGGTTTTAAATATACCATGCTTTGCACTTGTCTGGTCTTGACCGCGCGGGGTTTTTAAAACCATAATCCATATTACGGCGATTGTAAAAATTCCCACTCCGCCCATAACCCAGGGAGTAACTTCTTTTGCCGTCGCCCCGGAACCTGGTTCAAAAATAACCATCTGTAAAACGGCAACTCCCAGAAAATTTCCAATATTTTCCCAAAGAGCTCTGTTTCCATATATTCTATTTCTGTCGTGATAATCAGCCGAAAGTTCAGCCCCTAAAGAGTAATGTGGAATATAAAAAGCTGTCAAAGCAGTATAAAAAACCGGAATTGCAATAATCATCCAGAGTATCTTATAATTCTCGGCGGGAGTCCATAAAAAATAAAATAACACACCTGTGGGAATCGCCGAAGCGGCAATCCATAACCGGCGTCTACCCATACGGGAGGTGGTATGGTCGCTTAAATAACCACAAATGGGATCGTTTATAGCGTCCCAGATGCGAGCGCCAAGAAAAATCATTCCCATTGTTAAGCTGCCGATAAATAAAACATCAGTAGCATACTTCATTAAGTAAGTTCCGGTAAGAAAATTCAACATCGACGCCCCGGTCATGGGCAGCCCGTAAAAGAAAAGTAATTTCCTTGAAATCGGACCTGAAGAGGCAGCCCGAGCGTGATCAACATCTGGTTTCATAGAGACCCAGAAATAAAATAAAAGCATTGCAGGCATAGTCCTTTTTTTGTTTTATCATTTGAAAACATCGGAGTCCAATTTGAGATCAAATATTGTATTATTTAACCCTTCTTCCGGTAAAGGTCGTTCGCTGAAAAAAAAAGAACACCTGAGTAGCGCTTTAAATAAATATTCCATTGAACACGAATTTATTATTACAAAAAGTGAGGCGCATCTACGGGAACTTGTTCATACCCATGCAGACGCAAAATCAATTATAGCTGTCGGGGGAGATTCGACGATTACAATTGCTGCCGATGAAATTATAAAAGGAAAACATAACGTAACCCTCGGGTTAATCCCTCTCGGTTCGTCAGACGATATAGCGCTGGATTACGGAATTACCGATCTTGAAAAAGCGGTCTCCGTTATTCACAAAGCAGAAACCCGGCAAACCGATATCGGTAAAATAACGGAAAATGGGAATACTGTATGCCATTTTCTGGGTCAGGCAAATATAGGAATCGGAGTCGCGGTTAACCGTTATGTGGCAAATGCCGTTCATAAGAATAGATTTCTTTCTAAAAACCAGACTTTAGCGGGTCTGGCCGGAATGATGCATGCCTATAAAAAACACGAAGTTCCCGTGCAAGCCCATATTGTTCATCCAGAAGAAAACATGGATGGGGAATTTACCAGCCTATTGTTCAGTAAAATTCGATACTGGGCCTCAGGGTTGCTATATGCACCAAGCGCAAAACCCGATGATGGTGATTTACATGCTGTGTTTATTAAGTCCTGCCCACTGCTCCGGTTACTGCGTTTGACTCAACTGGCTGCAAACGGAAGGCATGTGAAGCAAGAAGAGACAGTGACAGTTTCTGCAAATAAATTTCGCGTTCGTTTAAACTCCCCGTTTCAAATTCAAGTCGACGGCGACATTCTGCAACAATCGAATCAAGAAAGAAATTTTACAGAAGTTGAATTTTCAACGTTACCTTTGGCTATAAAAGTCTTTCGGTAATTTATGTCTTGTATTGATCATTTCATCCTGTAATATTATTCCAACAAAGAATTTCAGGAAGGGGGCGGATGGTTTTTTACCCACCGGGAAAACCACAATCCCCCTTGTCTGCGAATTTTTTTGGAAGCCAAAAAAGATTCTTCGACAACCCCCCGTTATTATAATTTTATTTCGACAACACTATTAATGAATTCGTTATCAGGGTATTCATAGACGAATAATTTTTTAATAATGGACAACCCTTCTCTTTTTTAGTTATTATACAACGTGGCTGTATCATACCTGGAACCAATACCTGAACTAACCGGCAATAAGGCTAAAGAGTTCGAAGAGAAAATGAAATCAATTAAACCTAAGGTATTATCGAAAGATGAAAAGGATTGGCTGAAAACTGTCAAAATTGGCGGCCAGCATATTTTTGATAAAAATCATAAATGATACTTCATTTTCCTGAAGAATAGGCCGTTTTGCAGTACATACAGAACTGGCCAGCAAAGGTATCGGCAGCAAACTTATAAATTTTATTAAACTTTGGTTTACTGTAACCAATAAAACCGGGTGCAGGTTTTTAATCGTCGATGCTAGAAACTCAGACCCTGTTATCAAATTCTATCGAAAAAATGGTTTTGAAGATTATCCAGAGACTTCAAGAGACAGCAATACTGTTCTTATGTTTTATGATCTATTAGCTTTCCAGTTAGCATTTGATAAATAAATTATTAGAAAGCCGGCAGCTGACTTTAAACTCAAATTTCACATACCAGATTTTCATCTGCTCTACCGCACTACGCACGACTGCAAGGCTAAATAATATCTATTGACATCAGAGAATTATGATGAGAAGAAAATTTCAAGCCTGGAAACACAAGCCAAGAAACTTAATGATGCAAGTACGAAGAACTTGTTATCAAATTTGTTCTACAACTGGGGAACTTGCTTAATGAATCTGGCAAAAACCAAGCAAGGCAAAGAAGCGGAAGAGTTGTACAACCAGGCAATCGAGAAGTACCAAAAAGCTATTGAATTTGGCGGCAGTCCTTACAATCTTGCTTGTTTATATGCAATAACAGGAGATGAGAAGAACGCATTACATTTCTTAGATATTAGTTTGAAAAACAAGGAAATTTCTACTGATTTTGTACTTGAAGACGAAGATTGGAAAAATCTTTTAGAACATGAAAAGTTTAAAGCAATCATTCAAAAATACAAGACTTGAAACAGGAAGCATACTTGACTTTTATTCGGCCATTGGGGGAAACCAGTTCGCCACTGTTAGCGAGATTTCAAGTGGAACCGAAAATCACAAGAATCACCTCCTTTTGAAATTGTTTGAGTTCTCTTTAAATTGCAATGCCAGAGTTCAGCTAAAGGGTAATCCATATTGCACGCAGCAAACGCAGTAAGTTCGGGAGACTCATTTTCGATAAAGAAATTTGAGATTGGACATTTGACAACATCAAAACCAACGTCACATTCCCCGTCTTTTTTTACTCGCTGAAAAGGTTTTCTGAAAATGATGAACCAAAGAAGGCCATTCACCAAGCCCAACCTGCGTTTACGATTCGAGCCAATTAATCTTGTGAGTTTATAACTAAAAACACTTATATTTTTAAAGATTGTCCAACCGATTTCTTCTATATGTTTTTGCGCAATCTCAACCTCGATATTATTTTTAATCATCGCCTTGTAAAGAGCCAAATCTCTTTTCATGTATGCCAAAAGTAGTTTGACGCCGAATGAAAATCCGGTAGGTGTATTTTTATTTTTTTTCATAAAATCGTCCATATCGTTGAAAAGAGTGTTTAGCTTCTTCTTCGAGTAAATAACATTCAGTATTTTTGATGAAACTCTTGTAAAGTTATAGTTGGGAAAAAAGAATAATATAGTCACTTTATGCCTCTTTAAAGATGTTCGCTACAGAAAATATTTTAATTATTCAATATCTGATTTTAAAAGCAAATGCGCCACTCTTTTTTATTCCATAAAAGAGTTTGCATTTTACATGCACTTTTTCATATTGTAATATTCTGTCTATGGAACCTTTAGCTGAAAGAATGCGCCCCGCAACTCTTGATGAGTATATTGGACAAGAACATCTGGTCGGAGATGGCGCCGTTTTGCGTAATGCAATCGATAACGGAAATCTGCCCAGTATTATTCTCTGGGGACCGCCCGGTGTCGGTAAAACTACTCTTGCCAGAATAATTGCGAATCATTTGAAACGCCCTTTTTATAATTTAAGCGCTATAAATTCAGGGGTAAAGGATGTTCGAGAAGTCATTGATCGAGCTCAAAAATCGGGACTATTTGATGCAAAAAACCCTTTAATGTTTATCGATGAAATTCACCGTTTCTCAAAGTCACAACAAGATTCACTGCTTGGAGCCGTAGAAAAAGGAACGGTCACTTTAATAGGGGCTACGACAGAAAACCCTTCTTTTGAAGTCATTTCACCCCTGCTTTCCCGGTGCCAGGTCTACCTGTTGAAACCACTTACCGATGAACATCTTCAAACAATGTTACAATCGGTCCTTGAAAAAGATCCGCTTCTGAGTTCAAAAAATATAGTTTTGCAACAAACTTCTGCGCTACTACAGATGGCTGGCGGAGACGCACGACGCCTCCTAAACCACTTTGAACTGGTCGTCCAAAATACGAAAACAAAGGAAGTTATAATTACGGATGAACTTGTTTTAACCTGTCTGCAACAAAATCCGGTACGCTACGACAAAGATGGTGAACAACACTACGATATTATTTCTGCCTTTATAAAATCTTTGCGCGGTAGTGACCCCAACGCAGCAGTTTACTGGCTTGCTCGCATGGTGGAAGGCGGTGAAAAACCAGAATTTATTGCACGTCGATTGCTGATACTGGCTTCCGAAGATATTGGCAATGCAAACCCTACAGCTCTGGTTGTCGCCAACAGTTGTTTTCAGGCAGTCCACGTATTGGGATGGCCCGAGGCTAGAATCGTTCTGTCGCAATGCGCTATTTATCTGGCAACCAGCCCGAAAAGTAATGCCTCCTATGTGGCCATTAAACAAGCCCAGGAAACTGTGAAAAAAACAGGGAACGCTGAAGTACCGCTCTGGATTCGCAATGCCCCTACCGAAATGATGAAACAGTTTGATTATGGCAAAGGGTATAAATATTCCCACGATTTTGATGGAAATTTTATTCAACAAGAGTACCTTCCCGATCAACTGAAAGGTACACTCTTTTATATACCAGGTAATAATCCGCGTGAAAAGGAGATAAAAACCAGACTAAGCAATTGGTGGAAAGGCAAATATAAATATTAGGCAGAGAGTTATCCACAAATGTGGAAAACTGTGGATAACCTGTCGAAAGACGCTGATAAAATTTGATTGTTACATGAAAAATGTAGCGCGAAGTTTACCGTTTTCACGTACAATATAAATATACATGAGGTCTTCCCATAGATCCAGCTTCCTTTTTCCCCGTTTTGTTCTGGTGACCCAGATAAAATACTCACCTGCTGCGGGTTTATGTTCCAGCTCATTTAAATAGGGGTTTAGCGGACGCTTTTTCTTTTTACCGTCAATTACATCATCAAACTGGTCTATCGAATAAATATCAATGTAATATGTCTCAAAAAAAACATTCGCCGAGTAATTCCCCCGATTGAACTTTGTGATTACATTACACCACTCTTTTTTATATTCAGAAGTAATGTCTTCGCCATCCAGAGTTTTTTTTGCCAACAACTTCTGACCATAAGAACATTTCTTCTCGAATAAAGCCTGGTACCAGGCAATCGTAAACTCTCTTATCTCTTTGCGTTCTTTATCATCCGTTCGTTCGTGTAATTTGCCATTCGATTTATTTTTTGCCGCTAAGCGAACACTCTCCACATTTTGCCCGAACTCAACAACCGCGATTTCTTTTGCAATAATCTCGGAAGTAACAAGCGTACCCAGGCTCAAAGATGATAAAAACAAAACCAAAGCGCTGATTTTATTCATATTCTACCTCCTTTTTTCGAATATAATCTAGGTCCGTAAGAGAGGTTGTCAAGCTTTAGTGATATTTTTTTAAGAAATTTTCAATTCACACTATTTATCATCAACCTGACATATATTTGTACATGCATTACACAAAAACGCCAAAATATCGGTGTAAAATTACGCACAACGCCTGTCTAATTCTGGAATACGAGTCTGGTAGCCTGGATTTTGCTGTACAACAAAAGATAGAGTCCGAATATGTATAAATATGCGGCGAAATGATAGGAAAAAAACGGACCCAAAGGTTATCCAAAAGATGGTTAAAGCAGCCCAGGTTCTAAGACTGGGGCTTGTTGACAAAGAAAATCCTTATATAGTTCCCTTGAATTTCGGAGTTGAGTTTAATCCGATGGTTTTTTACTTTCACTGTGCTTCCTATGGCAGAAAAGTTGATATTTTGCAACGTAACAACAGTGTCTGTTTTCAAATTGACGAAGGACGACTGGTCACGGCAAATGTGCCTTGTGACTGGGGTATGGAATACAAAAGCATTCTGGGTTACGGAAAAATTCTTTTTATCGAAGAACCTAATGATAAAATATTTGCTCTGAATCGAATTATGGAACACTACGGTAGTAAAAAAAAAGGAAATTACCCACCAGTTCAAATTCAAAAAATAACAGTCTTGAAACTGGTTGTAGACTCTTTATCATGTAAGATTTCAAAGTAGAAAAAAAATATAAACCTGTAAGGTTTTAATAAAAAAACTCTGGAAAAGATACCCCACATATATTAAGTTACTATAGCCAACAAAGAATAAGCTGCAATTGCCGCTTTTGAAAGCAGTCAATATGATACCAGGAAAACGTAAAATCGGAAATATCCCCCAAAAAACCGACCAAAAACCGGAAATTCCGAAATCTCTCGAAAAATTCTTAGACAATTTTTCTATGACTCCTGCTAAAAACAGCGCCGTCGAATCTCGGGGTTCCTTTGAAGATCTAACCCTTCGAGATTATACCTGGCCTGAAGATTCACCTTTTGCACAAGAACGAATTGTTCGGTATGCGAAAATTGGCAAGGCAATTGACAAAATGTCTCTGACCAAAGCGCCAGATTTTTTCATACTGGAGACGGCGCGTACCAAAGCAGGAGAACCTTTTCGCGTTCAGTATGCCCGCGATTTAAATGAACCTCAACTGGCTGCCATTTCTACAACAAAAGGTCCGTTACTTGTAATTGCGGGAGCAGGTTCGGGAAAAACCAGAACGTTAACCTACAGAGCCAGTTTCCTTCTTGAAAACGGAGTCGACCCATCCAAAATTCTTTTATTGACATTTACTCGAAAAGCGGCCCAGGAGATGCTCAACCGTACCCAGGAACTTTTACAAAACAAAAAGGCAAGCCAGATTATGGGCGGAACCTTTCACTCCTTTGCGAATTATGCCTTACGCCGTTATTCCGGTCTACTCAACCTGGCGCCCTCTTTTTCGATTATCGATACAACCGACTCAGAAGATATTATTGCTTTAATTCGAGATGAAGAGCACTTTCAAACCGGTAAACGAGCGTTTCCCAAAAAAGGACGCATTCACGAGATTATTTCCAAATCTCGAAATACGCGGTTGAGCATTGAAGCGATTATTGAACGATATTTTTCGGGGCTGGCCGATTTTGCCGAAGCCATTATTTTAATTGCCGAAATTTACGATCGGTATAAAAAAGCAAACCGACTATTCGATTATGACGACTTAATCGATGTTCTGGTCGAATCGTTGCAAACGAATGAAAGATTTCGAAAAAAAATTCAAGAGACCTATGAATATGTTATGGTCGACGAATACCAGGATACAAATATTCCCCAAAAAGAGTTGGTCGACCTGTTGGCCGGACTTCATAAAAATATAATGGTGGTCGGCGACGACTCCCAGTCCATCTACTCGTTTCGCGGAGCCAATTTCGAAAATATTTTAACCTTTCCCGAAACATGGCCGGATTGCCGAGTAGTCAAAGTAGAAGAAAATTACCGTTCAAACCAGGGTCTTCTCGATTTTTCAAATGATATCATTCATAATGCAAAACTCGGGTATCGAAAAAAACTTTTTTCGGCTAATAAAGAAAAATTTCTCCCGGTGTATCGATCGTTTTACGACCAGGAGGCCGAGGCCGAATGGATTGTTTCTAAAATTCTGGAATCCCGGGAAAATAGTATTGAACTATCTTCTATTGCGATTCTCGTTCGGGCTATGTTTCATTCAAATTACATACAGATCGAATTGACGAAAAGGGCTATTCCCTATGTTGTCGTAGGCGGTATTAAATTTTCTGAAAGAAAACACGTTCGCGATATTGTATCTTTTTTAAAGGTTTCAGCTAACGGTTATGACGCCCCCGCCTGGATGAGAATTTTAAAGCTCATTGACGGTGTTGGCGATACGACGGCCAAGAAAATTATAATGGATATTCGAGAAAGCGGGGGCGTTGCAAAACACGAACCATATAAAAACACAAGGTACTACAATGATTTAAAATCTTTATTTAGAACGATACTGACCATTGCAAAAGAGGACATGCCGGTCTCGCAAAAAATCGATAAAATACGTGAATTTTATGGTCCTGTATTAAAGAAACGTGAAGACGATTACGAGCTGAGAATGCGCGATATCGAGGTACTTTATAATTATTCTGGAAATTACGATGACACTGAAAGTTTTCTTTCGGACTTTGCCCTGGACCCACCTTCCACAAAATTCCAGAACAGAAACATTCCCTTAATTGACGAGGGAGAAGAAAAACCCCTGGTCATCAGCACCGTCCATTCGGCAAAAGGGCTGGAATGGCACACAGTGTTTGTTCCCCATCTGCTCGACGGCTTGTTTCCTTCGATCAGATCAATTGAAACTCTCGACGAAATCGAAGAAGAAAGACGACTTTTCTACGTGGCATGCACACGCGCAAAAGCCCGGTTATATTTAACCGCCCCATCCTACTTTGCAGCGTGGGGGGCGGTTATGACATTGCCAACCAGGTTTCTTGTCGAGGTCAATCCGAAACTCTGGAAGGTAGAAAGAAATAAGCCAATTAGATAAAATTTAATTTAATGCTCAAGCTTATTTTCCTTGTAAATCATTTCTTGTACTACCTGAAAGTATGGGAGTCAGAATCGATCCGACATATTTCGCTTCCGGGTCAATTAGATACTCGTTTTCATCGTCTTCGTATTCTACAAGCTCATTAGCTTCAACATCAAGATAAATAGTTGTTAAATATCCTTCTCGAACGATAACAGGTTTAAAGTGTTTTATTTTGAAACGATGCCCTTTGTCACCAGATGCATCTATTTCATCTTCATCATCTTCATCGTCCTGTTCAAAATAGAGTTGGTGGAAAGTTCCAGGGTCCGTCGAGAAAGTTACATAATTATCATCAGTAAGATAAACTTTTATCTTGGTATACTCGCCTGCCTCTACTGCCATCTGGGCGATCTCCACTTCTGTTCCAGGTTGAATTGGTATTTTAAGCGTTCTGGCCTGACCGGGTTTGGCCTGAATTATGGTCCACCCCTGAGAAGGGGTCAAAACTTCAATTCTGCCAAAGCTCAAATAAATTTGCTCTATATCGAGCGCTTCAGAGTCTGAATCTTCATGGTGGCGATTATGTCGATCATCCTTTTGTTTGTGATGTTCTTCATGATCTTGCCCATGGTGATCTTTATCGCTTTTATGATCTTCTTCAATAATGGTACGTAAAACGATACGCAAATTATCTCGAATTATCTCGTCTTTTTTCTTTTGTTGAGTGGTGTCTTTTTGTGAGAGTTCTGCACCGTTTTTGGTGAGAGCGGGGGATTCATCAGGTTCTTCTAATCCAGAAGTATTGGAGCAGTTTAATAAAAATACCCCCGAAATTAATAGACTGAGCGCATATATAATGGCTATGCGTGAGCCACTTTGTGTTTTATTCATTTTTTTAACCTTTCCTTATTGTTATCTCCTCATCACATGTAATTGCCCCCGACCTCTATAGAGCGCCGGGACAATATTTACTTATCCGGTTTTTGCCGAATCCACCTTCGGGATTTGACCCGAAAGCATTTTAAAGGTAATAATAGAAAATACCTTCGACTACAATAATATGAATTTTATTAGAAAAGAACCGGGTCTATATTTTCGTTTCTTTTGAAAATAATAAAGATATGAACAAAAATATATTTGTTTATGAAGAGTTTATATAAATTAATTATACCACAGATGATCAGTCCGAACAAATACTACACTATAATCTTTGTCTTTGTCTTTGCATTTATTGGAGTATCTATTTACACTCAAGATACCAATTTGGAAAACACGATAGGTACGATAACTGACAAAGGAGTTCCTGTGCTTGCCTACCACCAGATTGTTTCTGACAAGTGGGCTGCTCAAAGAAATAATCCATATGTTCTCGGTGTGGGAAATTTTAAAAAACAGATTCAATGGCTCAAAGAAGAGGGGTATACAACGATTACTCTGAAAACTTTAAACGAATTTATTGCCGGAGAAAAAGCGGTATATCCTGAAAAACCTGTCGTTATAACTTTTGACGATGGAACAAAAGGATTTACCCGGTATGCAAACGATATTCTTAAAAACGCAGGGTTCAAAGCGGCGCTCTTCATTTTTCCAAATGCCATGGGAAAAGATAAAAATTACCTGAATTGGGCAGAACTAGAGAAAATTAAGAAAGAAGGACATGAGATAGAAGCGCACGGATATACTCACCCACTGTTAACACGAATGAGTTTGAAACAACAATTAGAAGAGTTCAAAAAAGCCAAATCTGCAATTAAAAACAAACTGGGAGTAGACGCAAAATGGATGGCCTACCCCTTCGGTGTTTATAATGAGCATACCGTTAAAGCGCTAGAAGACACGGGTTATACAGGCGCATTTACCGTATACGAAGGAGATAACCGGCAAGGCCAGAATTCTTTTTTTCTAAACCGTTACCTTGTTTTGCATGGCCAGACAATGCAAACGTTTTCCAAAAAAATAAGACAAAAAAGTCTGCTCGCTAAAGTGGTCTCTTTGCCACCCGGATCTCGGATCCATAAAGGTTCGGAAATAAAAATAAAAATACCGAGTGGGTTGATAAAAGAGAACCTGAGGGTCGAAATGGGAAGATCGTTTATTAGAAAAAACAAGAAAAGAATTTTTTCTTATGATATAAAAACCGGTATAATAAGTTTCAAGGCAGGCGAAAAAAATGGAAAATACCTGACTGTGACAACCCTTGTAACCGGTGAAAATCAAGAAACCAGACGAGCTTCTTTTTTATACCTTTGGTAAATAAAACCAAGAAAGCCTGCTCAACGGTTCTATCCTCTGGTGAAATAATGGATTACAGCTTGTCCCGGAAATAATAAATGTTCGTATGATCGCGACACATAAGGTTAGTCTAAATTACGGCCAAAAGATATTATTCGAAAACGTTAATATAAAATTTACCCCTGGTAACTGCTACGGTTTAATCGGCGCAAACGGAGCCGGGAAATCAACATTTTTAAAAATTCTCTCAGGAGAAATTGATGATTATTCCGGTGAAATTGAGATACCACAAAAGTGCCGCCTCTCTACCTTAAAACAAGAGCATAACGCTTTTGACGATAAGGTAGTTCTGGAAACCGTAATCATGGGTGACACTGCTCTAAGCGGCCTTATTCAGGAACGAGATATTATTTATGCGAAAGAAGATTTCAGCGACGCAGACGGTTTAAAAGCGGGGGAACTCGAAGAATCGATCGAAGAACATGGTGGTTACGAAGCTGAGTCAAACGCCAAACAGTTACTTTCGGGGCTGGGTGTAAAAGAGAATCTGCATAGCGAGAAAATGGGTAACCTTCGCGGGTCCGACAAAGTGAAAGTACTTCTGGCTCAATCTCTTTTTGGCTCCCCTGATATTTTATTACTGGATGAGCCGACAAACAATCTTGATCTTTTTGCCATTAAATGGCTCGAAGAGTTTTTATTACGTTTTGACAAAACAGTGATTGTGGTAAGTCATGATAGACACTTTTTAAATAAAGTCTGTACTCATATGGCTGATATCGATTTCAGTAAAATTACTTTGTTTGTGGGAAACTACGACTTCTGGTATGAATCGTCACAGTTGGTTCGTAAACTTCAAAAAGACCAAAAGCAAAAAGCCGAAGATAAGGCGGCTCAACTGAAAGATTTTATCGCCCGATTCTCGGCAAACGCTTCGAAATCGAAACAGGCTACGGGTCGAAAAAAAGAACTCGCTAAATTAAATCTCGATAATATAAAAGCCTCTACACGAAAATTTCCATTTATAGACTTTAAACCCGAACGCGAAGCAGGTAACGACTTGTTACATGTAGACTCCTTCACAATTGCAGAAGGCGATAAAAAATTCATTGAAAAAACTGGTTTTGAAATACGTAAAAATGATAAGGTCGCTTGTATGGGCGATGAATTGGCCATTTCCAAACTCTTTGAAGCGCTCGCCCAAAAAGAGTCTCCTGATGGAATAAAGTGGGGAGTAACAACGTCGAGGGCATGGTTCCCGGCAGATTATTCCGGTCTGTTTTCAGGCGCCGCAGGTGAACTTTCTTTAATTGACTGGTTGCGTCAATATTCCACCGAAAAGGATGAATCTTATATTCGGGGTTTTCTTGGCCGTATGCTTTTTGCCGGTGAAGAAGGAACAAAGCAAGTTAAAGTATTATCGGGTGGAGAAAAAGTCAGGATGATGTTTTCAAAATTGATGATGACCGGAGCCAACGTTCTTATCTTTGATAACCCTACAGCTCACCTGGACCTGGAGGCCATCCAGACCTTAAACGATGCAATGGTGCGGTTTCCCGGGACGATTATTTTTACCTCCCATGACCACCAGTTTCTGGATACAATAGCCAATAGAATCGCCGAAATTAAAGACGGTCATCTGAAAATGATCGACAAATCATTCGACGAATATGTGGGCATTCAACAATAAGGCAAGATTACGTTTTAAGTTTTCCCGCGATTGCCCAGGCACCGGATGCGATCATGACATCTTTCATAAATTGCATCATTTCGCCCTGGTTACCTTCCAGCATTGGTGGCAAATGAAGGGAAAATGCAAATATGAATATCATCACCCCGAGCAAAAATGCGGCAAGCCTGGCCATTTTGTTTATAATAATTCCTAACCCGCCGGCAATTAACGCGACGCCTGTCAAGTAAACCCAGAAAATTCCCCCGGGTAGAGGAACCATAGCTGCCATACCTTTGGCAGCCATAAAGTGACCAGCCCCAAAAACTAACATCGGCAAGGCAAACATAATATTGGCGACTCGCCCCGTAACCATAGTTATATACTTATCCATTGTACTCTCCTTAAATTAAAGACATTTTGAACATTGCTGCAAATGTACGAACGGAACAGAGTAAGGACCAATAAAAGTTGTACAATTATTAAAAAGTACAATAACCTCCTGGCGATCGTAATGTTCGGTTAGCCAAAAGAACCTCGGAACGGGTTGACAACAAGGCGGTAATTGAATCAACTGTTAATGGTTTTATTATATGAAACGCATTCTATATTTAACACTTCTGTATTTACTATTTTGTTATGCTCCGGCGATATTTTCGTCTTCACCTTCCGGGAGCGAAAAAAACAGACAAATAGTTTCAGATTATCTGGTCACTTCGGGTTTTGAACATGTTTTAAATGAATATATAACAATGCTCTTTACGTATCAGGAAAACAGTTTATCGACCTTTATAAAAAATGATTCGGTTTTTGCCTCAGAATCTTCTAAGCTGTTTTATAAGTATTTCAATATTACATCTTTATATTATGATATTCTTAGTATGTTGTCAAATTCAGGTAAAAGACCAATCGAAGGTTTTTTGACATTAGGTAATTACCAGAAAACTAAAACCGGTAAAAGAATGACATATTTTGAGAACCTTGCATTTCAACCTTCCGAACTCGCCAAACTACCGGAATATATTGAATCGTTAAAAAATTCCCCGCCTGCCAAAAACCGGGTGAACTTGATCACTCGTCTCGACAAAGCCGTTGAGGGTTCCCGAATTTCTACGCTGATGACAATGGGTTTTTTAAAGAATATTTTAATCGCTGTAAACAACGCCCTTCCGGAAAAAGAACAAACGGACTCGGCTGCGATCGATGAATTGATTCAAGCACATTATCAAAAAAACCTTCCGGAATTTGAATCGGCAATGCAATCTGTGTATTTGTTTACGTATAGAATGGCCGGGGACGACGAGCTGAAAAAATATGTGGAACACTGTGAATCTCGCTCTGCCAGGCTGGCATCTCTTTCACTTGCAACGACCTTGTTGAAAGTATTTCAAGATGTCGGTAACTCTTTTTCCGGCGAGTTGACCAAAGCTCTGGACCGGCATAGAACGAGAATGACGGAATAATATAAAAACTGTTTTACATAACAACCTTGTTTTGTTTCGTTCCTTTATTATGGAAGTAGGACTTGTATTATTAGTACTTTTTTTGTTTATGTTTGTCCAAGGGGTACTCTTGGCGATGATCATGATGAAATTAAGTGACCTAAGTAATAGTCACGCAAGCTTGGAAGATCTGGATCATTTATCCAGGCAAATAGAAGAGTTACGTGACACTATAGCGCAATCGCAAAAGCCCCAGGCTAAGGAAAAAAGTAAGACGAAAAAGAAACCGGTTACGCGTGCAAAAAAAACAACCAAATAGAATTCACTTTTCTATTTGGTTCGTAAGTTTATCAATTTTTTCTTCTACCTGTGCCAGGGTATTTTTCACATCACCCAGCTTTATCAAAAGAATTGTCATAATGACACCGTGAATCAACATATACAAAAATAAAACAACCAATACAAATAATACTTCCATTCTATTCCACCCATTCCTGTAATAAAGCTATAACAAATCTACGGGTTATGCTATAAAGTGAATTTTTTGCTTTACAATTTTACTGCACTTCTTATGTTTGTCAAAATTAATATATTTGGCTCAGCCAAATGAACTATTAACCAGAACTTCCTCCGTTGTGGGGAGCCGTTGCAGAGCGGGCCCTACGACACTTATCTGCATTTACAAACTATAAAACTCTTTACCGCAAAGGCGCAGTCTATTCTCTTCCATGTATGAAGGTAACTCTGGTTGAACCTTTTTACGGGGGCTCCCATAAGCAGTGGGCCGATGAGATTATGGAAAATCTCCCTTTTGATTTTTCCTTAATTTCGCTGCCCCCCAAATGGTGGATGTGGAGAATGTATGGAGGAGCCGTTACCCTGGCAAAAAGATGTAAAGAGTTGGGGCAAAAACAGGATCTTTTTATTGCATCGTCTATGATGGATGTTTCAACTTTTTTAGCGCTATGCGGGCAAAGTCAAACTCCCCTGCTGCTTTACTTTCATGAAAATCAATTTGCCTACCCCATACGGAAGGTGAAAGAAGGAAAGGACGAAGAACGCGCCTACCGTTTCATCAATTACACATCGGCTTTAGCGGCGACAAAAGTAGCGTTTAACTCCCAATATAACTACGATACCTTTTTCTCGGGTCTTGAAAAAATGCTGAAAACATTTCCGGACTATCGAAATATGGATACCATCGACCAGATAAAGAAAAAATCTATCGTGCTACCGCTGGGCTTCGATTTTACCAATCGCTTTCCCGAAACTGTCGAGAAGCGCACACCTGAGAAGGTCCCCGTAATTGTGTGGAACCACCGATGGGAGCATGATAAAAACCCAAAGGAGTTTTTTGAGACTCTGGAAGAAGTGACTTCTCTTGGGTATAAATTTCGTTTAATTGTTGCGGGTCATAAATATCCTAAAGTGCCAAAAGAGTTTGACAAGGCGCAACAAACTTTTCAGGAGCAAATTATTCATTGGGGGTTTGCCGAGACAGATCAATATTCGAAATTGTTGAGCGAAGGCGACATTTTGCCGATTACTTCCAACCAGGATTTTTTTGGCATAAGCGTAGTAGAAGCCATCTTCGCGGGGTGTTTTCCCTTGCTTCCCCGTCGGTTGGCGTATCCTGAAATTATACCACCAGAAGATTTTCCCGAATGCTATTATGATAATCTGACCGACGCTTTGACATCGCTGCTGAAAAAATTCAATTCGCCGCAAACAGAGACGTTGGAAACTATGAAACGGTTGCAAAACCACTTGTTGAAGTATGAGTGGAAAAACCTGAAAGATAATTATGTTAAAATTTTTTCCGACACGGCGAATAATAAATAAATGCTCATGAAATGAGCGGCTCCGGCAAGCCCGCGAAAAAATTTCACCGAGTTGACTTTTCCCCGCAAATAAAACTTTCCCGATGAGTTCACACTCGTTTTTTGACGAATATGGATGAAGAAAAGCCTGACCTCCCGATTCTTTACCGCGATGAGCATCTTGTGGCAATCCATAAACCCGCCGGACTTTTGGTTCACAGAAGTTCCATTGACGCAAGCGAAACAGAGTATGCGGTACAAAGGTTGCGAGATCAGATTAGGCAAAGAGTATATCCGCTTCACCGCCTCGATAAACCCACATCGGGAGTTCTGCTTTTTGCCTTGCACCCGGAAGCGGTGAGGGTTTTTTCTTCTTTGTTTGAAACCCGAAAAATGGATAAAACATATATAGGCGTAGTTCGAGGACATACGGAATCGATGGGAACAATCGACTACCCTTTAACCGATGAACTGAATCCCGACAATGGCGCACGAGCGGCGATCACCCGTTATACTTTATTACACAAAGTCGAATTGGAATACCCGGTGGGAAAATATAATACTGCGCGTTACAGCGTTGTGGCAATCCACCCTGAGACAGGACGTCGGCACCAGATTCGTCGCCACTTTAAACATATTTTTCACCCCCTGATTGGGGACACAACTCATGGGGATGGAAAGCACAATCGGTTTTTTCAAGAGACTTTACATAGTCACCGCCTCTTACTCGCTGCAACCGAGCTGGGTCTTGTTCACCCTTACACGGGAAAAAAACTGGTCATTAGCGCCCCTATTGAAACCAGTTTTACCCAAATACTCCATAAATTGGGCTGGAATAATGTGAGCCAACAGCTTTTTTAGATGGACAGCTAACGTTAAATTTCAATAATAAGAAAAATTATGGAAAAACGAAATCCATGTTAAGAAAAAAAATACATTTTATACTGGCCGCACTGCTCTACCTGCCGATCACCTCGCTTACCGGAGCCGTAATACAATTGGATGATGCCGATACGACATTCCAGGTTTCCGATTATGAATTTAGTTATTATGATGCAACGGACAAAGAAATTGATATTAAAACCCTTATTCGCAGCCCCCGACTTTTTACCCCGGTTACGAACCAGGAATATTTTGGTTTCGGGAAAAAATTCGAATACTGGTTTAAAATAAAAATCTGGAACGTTACTCCGGAAAACAGGTGGGTTCTGTTTCTAAGCAACCCCAATACGGAACTGCTTGAAATTTACTACCTGGATGAACATAAAAAACTGCAAAACAAACGCTCCGGCGCCATCATCAATGCCAACGAAAAAGAGATTGAATCGCCATTTAGCGGGTTTTATCTATCCGGGCAGGCCAACAAACCGGTCGAATATTATATTAAATTACGCGATTCAAAATCGTTAATTATTCCGTTTTATATTGCATCTTTAAAACAGTTTTTTACCATAAATAAAATCTTGAATTCCATCACCGGTATTGTAATCGGAATGATGGCCCTGCTGTTTTTCTTTAATCTGGGAATGTTTCTGGGAACTCGGCAGCCAATTTTTTTGTCATATATCGGGTTTATCTTTTTTCTTGATCTAATTTTATTGCACGAGTTAGGTGTCTTGTCCACCTTTATTGGGTATTGGAATCTCTGGTATTTTAAGTCCATGCCTATTGCAATGCCACTTTTTTTAATCGCCTTTTTATTTTTTGCCAAACATCTGACCATGACGACAAGAGAAAACAAAGGTAGATGGAACATCTGGATGGGCTTTGTGCTCTTGCAAATTCCTATGTTTATATTAGCCACCATCATTTCAAATTCTGATGCATATATATTAAGCTGGGGCAACTCAAACATAACATCGGTCTTTATTTTAATAATTACGGGAAGATTCGCAATAAAAGAAAACAATCTGGCTGCAAAAATTGCTTTTGTCGCCTGGTTTGCTAACTTCGCTTTATTAAATTCCATTTTCCTCTCTACAATGAATATCCTGCCGGTTGAACCAGTGGCAACATTTTATACCTTCCTTTTCTTCGCCTCAGAAAATATTATCATGTCGTGGGTGCTTGTCATCTGGTGGAATGAGGAAAAAAATACACACAGAAGAACTCTTACAGAATTGCATAAATATAGATTCCGAGTGCTTCAAAATCGAATGCATCCCCATTTTTTATTTAATTCTTTAAATATTATCTACTCGATGATAGATGCTGAATTTACGAAAAAAGCCTCCACGTCGATTATGAGCCTAGCCGAAATTTACCGTTATTTAACTGAAGATGCTTTTGAAGAATTAATACCCTTGAAAAAAGAGATAACTTTTTTGCAAAAGTACCTGAGCTTTACAGAAGAAACCCTGGGAAAAAAGATTTCATATACGGTAAAAATAAAGGACGATATTGAGCATATTCCCATCCCCCCCATGTGTATTCAACCTCTAATTGAAAATTGCATAAAACACGGAATGAAAAACAATGCAACGCTTGAAGTAAAAGTAGTTGTCAAAAAGCATGAAGATGGAGCAAAAGTTATCGTTCGCGATAACGGGAAAGGTCTACAAGGGGAGAACAAGGCCAACACGTTAAGCAACATTAAAGAAAGAATTTCAATGCACTACAAAAAAACAATATTCACAATCGAAAAAAACAAAGATGGAGGCGTTACCATCCAACTTGCGTTCAAAGGCTTAAAAAACAGACTGGAGATTAGACCATGACACTATCGGCATTAGTTGTAGAAGATGAATATTGGGCCCGACGCCTGTTAATTAAATTTATTGAGTCGAGAAAAGAGCTACGCCTTGAGGCGCAGGCCGATAACGGACTAGACGCAGAAAAGTATATAGATAACCAGAGGTTCGACCTTGTTTTTTTAGACTTGAATTTACCGGAAAAAGACGGACTGAGCTTACTTCCGAAAATAGACAAGTCAACGATTGTAATTATTATAACAAACCGAAGAGACTCTGCTTTACAGGCATATGAAGAAGGGGTAATCGATTATGTTTTAAAACCGTTCGACGAAAAAAGATTTCATGAAGCCGTTGATCGCGCTGTTCGGTACTACTCCGGTGAAAAAGGAGTATATGAAAAAGAAAAATTAGATCACATTATTCAAAAGTACGAAAACCTTTTCAAAGTACTGCAACAAAAATTCTATCTGACATACCAGGAGGCGAGTATTTGTAAAAGCATCGTCCAGGGTGAGTCCCGCCAAAGGTTAATGGAAGTGTATGAAATTGGAGCTACGACTTTAAAGTCCCACTTGCGAACCATTTATTCCAAAACGATTGACCTTGAATCGGTGAACTTCTCAGAAAAACACCATAAATTTCATGAACTCTACCTGTTTCTAAACAAAGTCGACGCCGAATTTGAGCAGTAGGAAAACTGATTTTCTGCTTTTCCTTTTGTCTAAAGTATCATATTGGTTATATCAGGTATGGATGCATCGCATATTCCTACGGGAAATTATTACAATAAACAAAAAACAAAAAACCCTATAGAACGTTTTCTGGTAACCCATTTCGATAAGCAATTACGAAAAATGTTTGAGAAGGTCAATTTAAGTAAAACATTAGAAATTGGCTGCGGAGAAGGAAACAATGTCGTTGAAATAAAAGATCTGAATTCTGACGCCCATTATACCGGAACCGACATAGATCATGATTTACTTGAACAAACCAAAGAAAAAGGGGCCGATGATGTTATCTATACCGATCCAGAAAAGGCAATATCAATAAAGTTTCCTGATAATTCTTTTACCACCGTCATGATGGTTGAAGTGCTGGAACACCTGCCCGATCCTGAACTCGCATTGAAAGAAGCGGCGCGACTAACTTCCGATCAATTTATTGCCACTGTCCCTCTGGAACCTCTATGGCGGTTTATGAATTTAATGCGTTTTAAATATATTTCCGATCTGGGAAATACTCCTGGACATATTAACCACTGGGGTCGATCAAGTTTCCGTAAATTGATATCCCGACATTTTGATATTGTGGAATGCAAAATTCAACTGCCATGGATAATGATCAGAGCCCGAAAACGAACCGGCGAATAATGAAAAGCAGAATTGGAATAAAAAATATAATCGCCTTTATTGTCTCCATTGGTTTATTGATTTACCTTTTTCAACAGGTAAATCTGCATAATATTGTACAACACTTTACGCAAATAAGCTGGCTTGAATTTTTTATCATTGCCGGAATATATTTTTCAACAGTTTTTTTTCGGGGACTGCGAATTAACAGCTTAGTGCAGGGGAGTTTCTCTCGGACTAAAGCTGTCTCTTTTTCAGCCATACACAGTTTTGCAAATCACGTATTTCCTTTTCGCATGGGTGAATTAGTTTTACCATGGTTGTTCAATAAATACACAACTTATAATTACGCAAGCTCCTTTTATGCTTTAGTACTTATGCGGTTATACGATTTAATCGTCGTACTATTTATCTTCACGGGTTCCTTCTTATTCTACTATATGTCCAGAAATACCAGTATGGATCCGGTTATATTTTCAATCGCCATCTTCCTGGAAGTACTGCTGTTACTCGGACTTGTTTTTTCCGAAAAATTAATCAAAATGCTCTTCAAGATTATGCAAAGTTTGAGTAAAAAACTGGGTCAACGGGGAAAACGGTTCGCGTTCCGGCTCAGTGAAATAGAAGAAAATATTACTGCACTGCAAAAGAAAGAAACCAGCGCCGCAAAATATATTTTTTTACCCGCGTTCACTTTCGCTTTATGGATGTCGAATTATATCATGTTTTTTACAGTGCTTAAATTTTTGCAAATAAAAATTGGATTCTGGACAAGCGTTCTGGGATCATCCGGAGCTATTGTCACGAATTTATTACCCATAAACGGACTGGGAAGTTTTGGTACCCTTGAAGCCGGATGGACTCTTGGGTTTATGTTTGTCGGGTTGGATAAAAACAGCGCCATCGCAAGCAGTTTTGTTATGCACATTATCGTAGTCTTTGTAGGAATGATTATAGCAGGAACAGGATTTATTCTATTGCAATACAAGTCGAAAACTCGTCAAAACAAGTAAGTTCAAGTCATAAAATCTGTCTTCTATTATTGTTAATCTATACAAAATATATCGTGCAAACCGGCCTTGGTTTTTTTTGTAACCGCCTTCCGCCCAGGCTTGTTAATTTGTTTTACATAGTTTTTCATATTGCATAATATGGGATGATTATTACGATACTCTCGGCTCAATTTTGCTTTAATCACAAAACTTTTTTCAAAAAGTTTATGAATATCAGCCACACTTATTTTACGTAATGTTCCTGTCGTGTTTAAATCAACAACCTTCGTTTTACCGGTACTGAGGTTTACCCCATTTTGAAATTTTCCTTTTTCGGCGTGGTAAAAAAAAGTCATCAGATAATTTCTTCCTTCGAAAATAAGCGGCAATCTATCGATTTGAATATCCGCTTTTTCAATGCTCATTCGGTTGAAATCAAAAGAAAAGGGTTTATTCCTCCGGTTTCGGGCGACGATTTCAGCCTTTCCCAATTCACGACGGCCATTACTATAGAAAACGCCATTAATGTCAGCAGCATACGGAGAAAAGTTTGCGCTGGCCTGCACATAGAGCGTCTCTTGATTTGGAGACAGTCCAAGTGTTCCCGAATACAAGACAAGGTTATCGGAAATAATACGTATGCTTTGTGTGTCAAACTGAGCTTGAATCGTCCCCTCTCCCGTAACAAGAAGTTCATTATTTTGCTCTATTTTGATCGACCATAAAGAGTCTCGAGATTTTTTATCTAATATTTTCAATGAAAAATGTAAACCTGTCTCTGTCTCGGGCCACTGCATATAAAATTTTAAAATGCCGGTCTGGTCATAAATCAAGTTGCGTATGACAAAGTTATACTGTTTATTCAATACTTTGAGGGATTCAATTGTTAAATCCGGGGCGGAACTTTTTTGGGAATGGTCAGGAAAAATAATATCCATCAAGTTATTTGACCTTAAAGCCATTAAGCTATTTTTGATAAACCGGGAATTGACTTCAACCCCCTGCACATCAACTATAGCTTTGGAACGATAGGCAAAATACTTCACCGTGACCGGAATAACAATTTTACCGATGCCGTATCCGGTCCCAAAAATAATAATGATAGAGAAAATTAGAGCGGGAAAAAAACTGACTATACCTGCAATAAAAAGATCTCCGAAAAACAGACGATAAGTAAGCGTTTTACGAATATCCGTTTTTTCTTTGCTCAACAGAGATATAATGTATCTATATTCTAAAATTATCAGTGCCGGAATGCTCGCTAACAGCAAACTGAAAATCAGGGGCAAAATAAGTAGTATATGGGCTGCGACAATCAGCATCGCTGTTTGCGCTACAAATAAAAGAATATATATTAATTTTTTATTCATTTTATCAATTCATCAAGTTAAATTTGAAAAATATAGTTGTAGATTTGATAATATACTGTAGTTGATCCCGTTTAAAAAAATAACTACTACGCCGGCATTGAGCAAAGAAAAGACAATCAAGCGAGCTTTATCATTGCCAGTACTTATTTTATCTTTCCATCTGGTGACCTGTCGTTTTATAGATCGAAAACTTTCATAATAAAAATTAGCGGCTATCAATATCCAGCAGAAAAAACCATAGATTGCGGAAAAAGGATGAACTGCGGTATGATTCAGCATTACGGCAAACCAGGAAAGCCCCGCCGGAATTATAAACAAGAAAAGAAAATATTTTCTTCTTTCCTCTCGAGGAGTTATGAAAACACTCAATAAAAAAAGCGCCAGATAAAAATCGAGCGGTAAATACCAAAAAGTGGAAACACGCTCATTTAATATTTGCGGGTATCGCTTTTTAAAATCAAAATTTAAAAATGCATTTTTAGTACCTTGTTTTTCTTTACTGGAAATTTCGAGTGTTCTATATGCCCCTTTGTTTACTAATTTGGTAAAAGCATTTTTATATCCGCCGGATTCTAAGGCCATAAGAGAAATTACAATAAAAACGGCTAAAACGGCTGAGGCCCCATAAGTAAATACATAAGGAATACTTTTTCGAAAACCTGTTTTATACCAATGAATGCCCGCTAAAATTAAAAAAGTGGACATATAAAACATCCAGTAATTCAAGCACGCAATCATATAACCGGCGACCGCCATAATAATCCACTTCTTGTTTTTCGAGTTTACAAACAACGTAGCCCCGAGTATTGCCATGTTGAATCCAAAAAAAGAGTACGGATGATGGTGTATAACGCTGCCATAATACGGTAAAAATGGCATGAACGCCAAAAGAAGCACTGCTATATTTGCCATAGCGGCAGATTGAAAAAGTAAACGGACCCAAAAGTAGAAAAAGGCAGCGCCGATTAAAGAAAAAAGAGCGCTGATAAATTGTGAGGCTATATAATCCGTAGCACCCATTTTCATCGTTAAGATTGTAAATGCCTGGTAAATACTCGGATTATGACCATGAAAAAGAAAGTAGTACGCCACTGATTCATCCGGTCTTTTTACCTGCGCCATGGCTTTACTGTAGGCTCTATAAACTGTCGCTCCGTAATCGCCTCCGCTTCTGTCTGTGTGAATATCCAGCATATGGTTAGCCGGAACGTTTCGTATCGTCCAGAAAATGGACAAAAACAGCAGAGTACAAATCAAAGCCCAGTAACGTTGTACGAATTGTATTTTCATATAAAAACCTTTAACGAGTACAAAAACAAATGTTAATCATATATTTGCTTTTTGTATTGATTATAATGATCTTCAATAATTTTACGATTAACTCCGATCAATCCTGCAACGATGGCGATTACAATAAAAAAACCACTGCCTGAAAATATAAAAACAGCAATTACCAACGACTGAATATGACCGCTTCCGTCGCCGGTAAAATAGAAATACAAAAATCTTAATATGAGCAATATTGCGGGGATTGAAAAAAGTACGCCAAAAAACATAAATGTTTTAAACGGTTCATATATCACACTCACCCGTAGCATGGATAAACCCGACTTATACATATGGTGAAAAATATTTTTAAATAACCTGGAATCTCGTGTGGGTGGATTCGTGTCAATAGGTATCTCGACGATCTTCAACCCTTTTTTTACCGACTGAACAATGGTGTCTAGCACATAGGAAAATTTTGTCGTTACATTAATATGTAATAAAGCATTCTTGGAATAAGCTCGAAAACCTGAAACAGTATCTTGAACTTTAGTCCCGATTAATCGACGAACCACCATATTTCCAAACCACTGAAAAATACGTTTGACTATCGAGAAATATTTGACTTTCCATGGCTGCCGATTTCCAATTACCAGGTCAGCTTTATTATGTAAAATTTCATAAACCAGAGCAGGTATATATTTTCCCGGATACTGGTGGTCAGCATCGGTATTAACCATGATATCTGCCCCTTTTTCCAAAGCAGCTTTCATTCCGGTTTTAAAAGCTTCCCCTAACCCTCTGTTTACGGCATGTTGTATAACCTGAGCTCCGCATTTTTTCGCAATTTCCCCGGTCCGGTCTTGAGAACCGTCATCGATAACCTGTACTTTTATTTGAGAAATTCCAGTAATTTTTTTCGGTAGATCTTTTATTACCCTCTCAATAGTCTCTTCTTCATTGTAACAGGGGATATTGATAATAAGTTTCATAAATGAGCTTTAAAAAAAGGCGATAAACCTGCTCACTAAAAATGCAACGACGTTATAACCTGTCAACAATTTATTAGCTTATGTCTTGTCTTCGGATTTACGTGCTACCTTGAAATCTGTTTTTAGTTTGACTGTTCAAAACTTTTTTTTAGGGTGGTGGACATGAACATACACGAATATCAAGCAAAGGAATTATTTAAAAAATACAATGTCCCGACACCACGAGGACATGTGGCGCTGACCCCCGATGAGGCATTACAGGCCGCTAAAGAGCTCGGAGGCAGTATATGGGTTGTAAAAGCTCAGATACATGCCGGAGGTAGAGGGCTTGGAGGCGGCGTGAAGCTCGCGAAATCCCTGGATGAAGTAACGCAATTTGCGACGGAAATTCTTGGCATGCAACTGGTAACGCACCAGACCGGTCCCGAAGGTAAACTCGTACAAAAAGTTTACGTTGAAGAAGGGGCCAAGATCGAAAAAGAGTATTACCTTGGCATGGTCCTTGATCGAGCTTCTGAAATGCCCGTAATGATGGCCTCCACCGAAGGCGGAATGGAAATTGAAATTGTTGCCGAAAAATCTCCCGAAAAAATTGTGAAAGTCGCGATTGACCCTCTTATCGGATTTCGAGGTTTTCATGGCAGAAAAATTGCCTTTGGTCTCGGCTTACCGAAAGAAGAGATTGGAAATTTTATTAAATTTGCCTCGTCCTTATATGATGTCTATATGGACAATGACGCCGAAATGATCGAAATTAACCCGCTCATTAAAACCGTGGATGGACAATTCGTAGCCCTGGATGCAAAAATGGGTTTTGATAATAACGCCCTTTTTCGTCAATCTGATATTAATGATATGCGCGACTTATCGGAAGAAGAGCCTACCGAAACCGAAGCAGGCGAATATGGTTTAAGTTACGTAAAACTCGACGGTAATGTCGGTTGTATGGTCAACGGGGCCGGCCTCGCTATGGGAACTATGGATACCATTAACTATGAAGGTGGAGAACCTGCCAACTTTCTCGACGTTGGTGGTGGAGCAAACCCCGAAACAGTCGCAAAAGGGTTTGAAATTATTCTGGCCGATAAAAACGTAAAGGCAATTTTTGTAAATATTTTTGGTGGTATTGTAAGATGCGACCGGGTAGCAAACGGAATTCTCGAAGCTACTAAAATTACAAAAATCGATGTGCCTGTCATTGTCCGCCTTGATGGAACAAACGCAAAAGAGGCCGCAGAGATCTTAAACAACGCCGGAATTGAAAACATTGTTACGGCGACCGACCTTGCTGATGGCGCCAAAAAAGCTGTCGCAGCAGCGAAAGGAGCATAACAAAATGAGTATTCTTGTAAATAAAGATTCAAAAATTATCGTCCAGGGGTTTACCGGAAAAGAGGGAACCTTTCACTCCGAGCAATGCCTCGCTTATGGCACAAAAATTGTTGGTGGAGTAACTCCCGGCAAAGGCGGACAAGTCCATCTGGATAAACCAGTTTTTAATACTGTCGAAGAGGCTGTAAATACTACCAAAGCCACCGTTTCGATGATATTTGTTCCCCCCGCCTTTGTCGCCGACGCCGTCATGGAAGCCGCCGACGCAGGTATTGAACTTGCTGTTATAATTACAGAAGGCGCGCCTGTAAAAGACATGATGTACGCTAAAAACTACTCAACTAAAAAAAATATGAAAACCATCGGGCCAAATTGTCCCGGTATTATTACAGCCGAAGAGTGCAAAATCGGTATTATGCCCGGTTTCATCTTTAAAAAAGGGAGTGTTGGCCTTATTTCTAAATCGGGAACGCTTACCTATGAGGCCTCCAACCAGGTTGTACAGGTGGGTTATGGTATTACTACCGCTGTTGGAATCGGCGGAGACCCTATTATCGGTTTAAGCTACAAAGAACTTTTACCAATGTTTGAAGCCGACCCTGAAACCGAAGCCATTGTAATGATTGGTGAAATTGGCGGTGATCTTGAAATTCAAGCGGCCACTTATATTAAAGAGAACATAAAAAAACCCGTTGTCGCATTTATTGCAGGTCAAACAGCCCCCAAAGGCAAACGAATGGGACATGCCGGAGCTATTATTTCTGGAGGTGCCGGAACAGCCCAGGAAAAAATGGACGCCCTAAAAGCGGCCGGAGTTCATGTGGTAGTAAGCCCCGCAGAAATTGGAAAAAAACTAAAAGAAGTCCTTGGTTAATATATAGGGGCATCGTATATAGGGACACAACATGTTGTGACTCTATATACGATATATAAAACTTATTTTTTATCAGTCACTTCGAACATCCAGTTTAAATAACCTGGATCAACTTCTTTAATTGCTATCATAGTAATTTCGGGGATTTCATAGGAGTGCAAACCTTTTATAGCCAGTTCTAAGTCCCGCCAGTTGTCGGAGAAACTTTTTATAATAAGTTTATACTCTTCCTCTTGTTGAATTTCACCCTTCCAGCGATAAATCGACTGAACCGGACCAAGAATATTTACGCACGCAGCCAGGCGAGCTTCCACTAAAGCCCTGGAAATTTTTTCACCTTCTTCAAGTGAGGAAACTGTTGTTGTAACTAATACAGGGGTCATTGGTCATCAGTGTCTGTGTCTGTGTCTGTTCCTGCGTTTGTGTCCGTTTTTGTTGAAGTTTTAGAACTACCAGTGTCACAATTATCATCACCAATTCGAACGACATCAGAACCAGGTTCCACATAAAATTTTTCATCGATTGGCAATACTCGATATGTTTCGGGGTCGTTTTCATAAATAACATAACCCGTAAATTCATTGTAAGTAATATAATACATAAATTTATGTATCGATGCCTTTTCATATTGGCCATTGCTGATTTTTATATCTGCATACCCGCAATATTTATAATACCTGAGTAAGGAAAGTTTAACGGCGACAGTAAGGTTATCTTGCAATAGAGTTGCTTTCTCGTCATCGGATAGTTGCTTATGTTTTTCCTGATTATCAAGTTGATTATACTTTTGCTGAATTGGCCCTCCATACACAGAAAAAAATAGGGATATTGATAAAAACAAAACAAAGTAACTTTTCATTTGTTTCCTCCAAATAATTTATTATTATGACTGTACACCCACTTCTTACGGCATGTCAATTCATCTTTACTATATTTTCGGTTTTAATGCATACCTTTCTTCACAAATCGGGCATATTAAATGATAAACAGAGTAATTTATTCCATTGTTTCCATATGAAAAAAAACATCTAAATTCAGATATCGTTTATGCTATTATTGCAAAAAAATACACTTTTCATTGACACGCCGACAGAATTTATCAGACTATTCTTAATAAACCACCTATCTGGCATAAAAAAGGGTAAAATTTTGGTTGGTCTTATAGAATTTATGTTATATATTTGAATCACTATTTGCTAATATAACAATACGTATAAAAAAAGAGAGTTAACTACAATATGAGTAAAAATGCAAAAAATCTAGCTATGTTTGTCCTGGTTATCACTTTGGTAATCATATTTTTTAATCTGGTGTTAAAACCATCAGCTGAAAAACCTGCGGATGTATCATATTCACAATTTCAAAAATATGTTGCTGATGATAAAATTGTATCAACAGTAAGTGACCCATTGAAATTTGAGAATCGAACCATAAAAGGCACATACGATAATGATACAGGCGAGAACATCCAGTTTGAAACATTCATTCCCTTCGAAGACCCCGACCTTATGAAAACTCTTCGAGAAAAGAATATCAATTTCAAGGGAGTCCCCGAGCAAGACAATACAGTCTGGAGAATCTTTTTAGGTTTTCTACCCTGGTTATTTCTGGCCGCACTTATATGGTTTTTCATGATGCGACAAATACAGTCCACCGGAAACCGAGCGTTGAGTTTTGGCCGTTCCAAAGCAAAGCTTAACCCTGACATGAAAAACAAAATAACCTTTGATGATGTAGCCGGCGTAGACGAGGCTAAACAAGAACTCATAGAAGTTGTCGATTTCTTAAAAGAACCAAAGAAGTTTCAAGATATAGGAGCTAAAATTCCACTTGGAGTTCTTCTCGTAGGCCCTCCTGGAACCGGTAAAACCCTATTAGCCAGAGCCGTTGCAGGAGAAGCCGCAGTTCCGTTTTTCTCCATCTCAGGTTCTGACTTTGTCGAAATGTTTGTGGGCGTCGGCGCAAGCCGGGTTCGCGACCTTTTTGCTCAGGCAAAAAAACAGTCTCCCTGTATTATCTTTATTGACGAAATAGACGCGGTGGGACGCCTGCGGGGAGCGGGTCTTGGCGGCGGTCACGATGAGCGTGAGCAGACATTAAACCAACTTTTGGTCGAAATGGATGGCTTTGAAACAAATGAAGGAATTATCGTAATTGCAGCGACAAACCGGGCCGATGTACTTGACCCGGCTCTACTTCGACCGGGAAGATTTGACCGTCAGGTTGTTGTTGACACTCCCGATTTAAACGGACGTGAAAAAATACTAACGATACACTCTAAAAAAGTACCGTTGGATAAAGAAATTAAACTGGGAGATATTGCAAAAGGTACTCCGGGCTTTACGGGCGCCGATCTGGCGAACCTGATCAATGAAGCGGCATTATTAACCGCCCGACGTAATAAAAAGAAGGTAACCCAGGATGAACTTGAAGAAGCTCGCGACAAAGTAATGATGGGCCCCGAAAGAAAATCCTTCTTTATCGGTGAACAAGAAAAAGAGGTTATCGCTTACCATGAAGCTGGTCACGCAGTAATCAGCGCTCTGTCGAAAAATTCCGAACCTATTCACAAGGTAAGTATTATTCCCCGAGGTCGGGCGCTTGGCATAACCATGCACCTTCCCGAAGGTGAGAAACATTTACGATCTCGCAATTTCTGGGTAGATGAAATTGCAGTGTTAATGGGAGGACGCCTGGCCGAAGAGATACAATTTAAAGATGTTACCACCGGAGCTTCCAATGATATTGAACGGGCTTCTGCGATTGCCCGTAAAATGGTCACGGAATGGGGTATGTCTGAAAAAATCGGTCCAATTCACCTGAGTGAATCAGACGGTGGGGCTGTTTTTCTGGGTAGAGACTATGCAAAAGGTCATACTCACTCTGACGAGTATGCCAAACTGGTAGACGAAGAGGTAAAGGTAATTATTGATAAGGCTTTTAACAGCGGTAAACTCTTATTAAAAAAATACAAAAAACAGCTTGATGGGGTAGCAAAAACTCTTTTAGATAAAGAGACTATTACCGGAGATGATGTTTATACAATTGTCGGGGTAAAATCAAAATCGAGCAAACCCAAAAAGAACGAACCAAAAGATCCGAAAGATTCCGGTTTAATCAAAAAGGCTGCCAATAAACCGCCGGCGAAGAAAAAAACAATTCGCAAGCTGGACGTTAAACCAGCATAATATCGGAGGACATTGTAAAAAAAACGCCTGAAAATTTACTGCTTATTTTTATAGACGGGATAGGATTTGGGGCAAAAAATCGTTCTCTGAATCCTTTTGCCCGATACGAAACCAGATTTTTCTCTCCCCTGGGTGGGAGTAATAAAATTGATTTCCCGGGTCGCCTCTTAGAAGTCGACGCAACTATGGGTGTAAAGGGGCTTCCCCAGTCCGGTACAGGCCAAACTGCTCTTTTTACCGGTTATAACGGCGCTCAAATTATGGGTCGGCATGTAGCAGGGTTTCCCCCTTATTCACTTCGTCCTTATTTAAAAAAACACTCCATTTTGCATAAATTTATGGAGTCCGGTTATAAAGCGTCTTTAATTAACGCCTATACCGAAACCTATCTGAAGAGACTAGAAGGACCACGCTCTGAAAGGTTAATGTCCGCTTCGACTTTAATGCAAAGGGGTACGGGAAACTCGTTTTTAAATGAAACAGACTTAAGAGAAGATCGCAGTATTTTTATGGATATTACTCATTGGGTACTACGTCGCTTTATTGAAGATATTCCGTTAAAAGACCCCAAAGAGCGCGGAAGAACGCTGGTAAAAATAGCCAAAAACTACGATTTATCGGTCTTTGAATACTTCCTTGCCGACCGAATCGGCCACGAGGGTATATGGGATGAAGGTAAAAAAATACTCTACCACCTCGACGAATTCTTATCCGGAGTCTGGGAAGACCTCGACCCGGAAAACCAATGCGTCGTCATCTGCTCCGACCACGGAAACTTCGAAGACCTCTCCAACGGCCTGCACACCGACAACATGACACCACTGTATGTTTACGGAAAGAACGAAGCTATGTTTGACGAAAGTATCAAGTCCTTATATGATATTCCACGAAGAATGTACCAATGGAAAAATATAGATTTTTCAGAAGAAGTCCCAGAAGTAGAATTGGGATAAAGAATTAAATAAGCAAACTTATAAATCGCTTCGAAAGCAATACCACGAAGCGGTCTGTCAAAAACCACGCTTTTTGACAGAAAAAAACTTCAAACAAAAATCGAACGTAGCAGCACAAAAAAACCGAAGGATTTTTTTGTGCATTAAAGAAAGTAACCAAAAGGCCTGGTTTTCGTTCGCAAAACCAGCCAGACCTCGCAAACT
>JBEQLE010000050.1:0-31248 GCA_040326155.1 Leptospirales bacterium
TCATTTCTATCAGTACAAGATAAGTTAGACGACTTACTTAAGGACGGTCTATAAGACACAATTAAGTGTACGGTACCATCACAACTGATGGAACCAGTCTTTATGTCACTGATCGAGCTAACCAGAAGTTTCGCAAGATAGAGTGATTATTAGCTGAGCGAAAACAATGTTTTAGAGAAGACTCTGGGGGGCAGTGAACCCCCAGAGTGCTTCTTGATAACAATCAAGCTGCTCAATTCACTTTTAACATCAGAAGCCTGATATCAACAGCAAGAAAAATTGTCATTCTTCGTTCAAACGTGATACTCGAAATGTATGAAGCGACACGGGCTCCTGAAATAAAGTCAATTTACGATTGACAAGTATCTGTAAAAAAATACATGCAACAATGGAACATACCTTTGAAACTCATAATGGTTGGATTAAACTTTGATTTCTCGATTGTCTGATATTACTTTTCAGCTCTTCTTCGACGTGCGAGCTCGCCAGTCTTTCGGGGTACACCCGACATGTTGTTTGAAAGTCCGGTAAAATGCGGAAGTTGAATTATACCCAACCGCATAGCAGATGTCGATTACGGAGCACTCGGGCTCATCCCGAAGCAGTCGCTTGGCTTCTTCAACACGCAACTTGTTGATGTGCTCATTGAACTTTATTTTCAGGTGGCGGTTGAAGTATTCGGAGAGCTGGTGAACGGTCAAATGCAACTCTTCGGCAAGTTCCGGAAGACTGATATCCTCCTCCTTAAACGCTTTCTCGGTTTCAAGTACCCTCTTGATGTCCTTCAAAACCTTCGATAGATCGACCCCTGCCAGGTGCCTCCGGTTTTGCATATCGATATTGAAAGTTTCCTTCTCAAAAGCGACGATACCGGCCTTATAATACAGCGGCCATACCTGCCAAAATATAAAAAAAGCGAAAGTTACTCCGTGAAGAAAGATGGTATTCAGAACGGACTGTGGAATTTGATTGAAGCTCCTGTACGTGTATTCGATGGTCAGCCCCAACGCGCTAAAAGACCACACCATTACCACGCCTAACCCGATTTTCAACATCTTTTCTCTCGCCCCGCGCGCCTTGTTCCATTTAAAAACTTTAGTGAATAACCAGGGGCCGCCTATAAAAAGAGATAACCGGGAGATTATGTGCACGATCCGACTGAGTTCGTCGACGTAGTATACGGAATGGAGGCCGGCGTACGCCTCTTGCACCAGGGCATTGTGCCAGACGTCGTCTTTAAGAAAATACTTTACATAACAATAAATCTGCACCAGGGGCGGAATAGCCACGAAGTATATCCAGGGTTTCCAGCGAAGTTGGGGCCCTGCAAAATATAGATATAAAAAGTATAACATTGTCGTAAAACTATACAACAGAGGGACAGTTCCGAAAAGTCTCGGCCAACTTAAAATATCTCCGGTAAAAAACAGGCCCGAACGTAAAATTAAAAAATGGGCTTCTTGACGCGCCAGATATAGAACAAGCTGTTGAACAACATGAAATAAGCCATAAAATATAATATGGGCGCTACGTTCATAATTTGTTATTCTCCGGGCCGTTCAATATATACTTTTTTTACTTTTGATGTTAATAATAATGATTATACATTTGTTAAATAAAATTCCTCCTGTCAATACTATATCGCTGGTGGGTTCAAGGGTCACCTTGATGATGATTTTATTGACGGTCAATCATTGCCTTGAAAATACTCAAAAAATGTTTTCAACTCTACCCGCGAGTGCACCACACGATCGGGGTTGTGTTTTTCCAGAGCTTGCCTGATATTAAGGATAAATTACCGCAGGAGAAGAATTTTTTGTAAAATTATATGTAAGAATAAAGGGGGAAAGTGGGTTTTAACCTCCACGCGGTTTTTCTCTTTCCCCTGCCTGCGACCGCCATAAAAAATGGCGGTCTCCGTCACCCCATACGATATGGTTTGGGGCGTCGTGGTTGGGTATTGGTTTTTAGAAAACAATACCCACTAAATAGTACAGTTAAAGAAGTTTACTACTTTCCGGCGGCACTACCGGCTGTTCTCTTCGGTACATTATATCGCAAAATTGATTTATCTTTTCCACTTTGCCATATTTCTTTTTTGGTCTTCTGCCGCTTTAGATATTCGGCTCTTTGTTTCTTTTGTGCTTGTATCTCTTTGAGAGTTACGGTAGTATCACTCAATGGCGGTATTGGAATTGGTAGTGAATAGCTGGCATTAGGGAGGCCATTATCGATCGCAGGCCCGACAACAGGCATCGGGAATGAACGAATTTTCTTGCCATTATCCATGGCTAGTGACTTTCCTGATTCTACCGCTTTGTCATTCAATTGTATTTCTAGAATTGTTGTGTTTACCCATAAGGCACTTACCCCTCCCACTGAAGTAACTTTAAAATCACCGGCTTTTACATCCCCATTACCGGACTTGAAAGTGCCAATAGAATATGGAGCAATACCATCACTTATCCCAACGTTACCACTGAGAATTTTAATTGTTTGTTTCGTACCTTGGTAGTCAGTTATTTCAATACGAGCTACCGATGCGCCGAGCGCATAAGTCACCTCAGCCTCGCTATAAACTACATTAAATTCTCCTTTTTTCGGCAAGCCCCTGTCTCCAATTTTCTTACCAGCGTCACTGGGGTCAGCTGGTGGTGGTGGTGGTTCTTGTCGCGCCATCCGATTTTGCAAACCCATAGGAGTACCAAACCCTTGATGACCCGTCGGGTCCTTGTACATAATCGGATTCCCGCCTACGTACATATACCGGTTCCACCCTTTGATTGTTCCGGGTCCGTCAGTAACCGTATCGGCGGTTACGAAGCGGGCAACCTCTGGATCATAATGTCTTGCGTTGAAAAAGTAAAGGTCAGATTCTTCATCAAATGCCTGCCCGTTGTATTTCGGGCCAAACTTAATATCTCCTTCTTGTTGAAACGTCTCCCCGTAGGGCAGGTATTCGGTGCGATTCACGGCAACACCGTTGTCGTCGGTTACAACTTTCACCGAATCGACATGGTTGGCCAGATAATACGCCGCTTTCCCGTTGGAATCCATCGACGCGATTCTTACGCCGTTTAAGTAGACGTTGTTGATGGCAATGTCGGTTCCGGGAATGTCCCACCCGTCCGGGGTTTGCAGTTTTTCGGTAACATAGTATTTATTGTGCGTGGACATCACCACCCGGCGGTTTTCACCACCAATAACTTTTTCTACGATTTTACGCACGCGAACTCCCTGGTCGTCGTACTTGTACTCTCCCATCACTTTTCCGGTCTGGTCTTTTACTTTTCTAATTCGATTGGCGTGGTCGTAGACCATCGTTTTGGTCAGCTTCTTTTGGGTGTCAACCTTGGTCACCGTATTCCCGTTCCCATCATAAGAAAACCTGAAGCGTTGGCCGCCCGTCTCTGTAGTGTCGATTGAGACTGCCCGGTGATTTTCATAGGCGTAATTCCACCCGTCTGTAACGCCCTGGGTTTCGGGGTCTAAAATATTTTTCTGAATTAAATTTCCATTTTTTGCATACGCATAGGTTCTGTTATATTTTTGATTGCCAATATCTAACGGATCACCATTAACAAAACCGCTCTTCCCGTAACTCCCTTTGGCTTCCACGAGTCGGTTGAGTCCGTCATAGGTATATTCATAGCGCGATTCAAACGCCGGCACAATCGCCCCACCCGCATCCTCAGCCGTCGGATTGTTAATCACGTTGGAAATTGAATTGTTTGTATTATACGAATATTGTACATCCTGGTGTTTTACCGTTTTTCCGTTTACGGTGGCAGTCGTTGTCATGTTTGTCGCCCGACCTCGAACATCATAAACGTAGGCGGTAGAAACCCCGTTGCCCATATCGACCTTTGTCACAGAACCGAACTCATCGTATTCCATATTCGAGACAATCGTTTTATCGACGGAAAGGCAATCATTAGAAAAACTCACGTCGACGCTTGCGGCAAACCCGAAGCTATTGTAACCATAACAAACCGTCGTTTGTTGTCCGGTGGTGGTGTCGACGGGGTAGATAATTTTTTCAGTCCTTCCGACCAGGTCGTATGCGAAGTTTGTTGTTACGGCAGACTCATACCCGCTCTTTTTTATTGTCACAGTTTTCAACTCGCGTTTCTCTTTTTTTCGTTGCCCTCTTTTGCCATAACTAAATCTTTTTCGCTGGGACGCATCAACCATCTCTACCAGTTTCCCTTTGGCATTGGCAGAGCCGCTCAATGAGTCGTATTTATACTTTACGGTAGAACCGCCCGGCAAGGTTTTGGTTCTCATTCGCCCCAGTATATCATAGGCAAATTGAAAGATCTGCCCTTTGGCGTCTCGCGTCAAAATCATTCTCCCGAAGGCGTCGTAATCCGTCGTGCTCTTTCCAAAGTCTGGATCGTTGGACTCGCGCAATTGCCCATAAGCATCATATAGCGCATAACTTGCATTGTTCCCGGAGGCGTCTCTGGCGCTCGGCACGGTTTGTACGCTGAACTCGGCCGGGCAATTCATCGAAGCTCCGTTTAAGTCCTGGCGGTAAGTCTGCCCCCCACTCACCCCGTCGTAGCAAAAACCCATTTGCGTTGTTAAAGAAGCGTCGTTAATATTAAATTCTTTCACATACAGAACATGACCGCGCCCGTTTGTGGTCGTGGTTTTCGACTGCCCGCTCGAATGTGTTGCCGTCATTTCATACGGGTCATTATAGGTTGAAGTTACTGATGTTTCTGGCTCCCCCACATAGGACTGAGGCAATATTATTTTTTTGGCCCGTCCCGAAGCGTCGTATTCGGAGATTGTTGCATTTTTTTCTGTAAGTGACGGAATGTATGCGTCTATTTCATGGTCAGCCGCCCAATGCCTCTGGCTTTGCCGAGTGACCCGGCCAAGGGCGTCGTAAACCACCAAACCGGTTTTAATAAATTGCTTTCCGGCTACCCCGTCTAAGGCACTTTGTACGGTTTGCACGTGCCGCCCAAAACCGTCCCGCCAGACTCGACTCTGAATGTTTACCGGAGTTCCAGTGTAATGGGTAGTTTTAGCGCTTAACGGAAATTCACCCGCCCCAAAGAATGCCGCAGGCAACGAATATTCATATTCGGACAAGGTTTGCACGCCACTGTCGGTATCGCTTTTTATTCGCACGACTCGCCCGTAAGAGTCATACTCAATATAAGTTGAATTTCCGTTTGCATTGGTCGATTGAATGGGCGTACCAAAGTTGACGCCCTCAAAATCGTACAAAGTCGTTGAATCCAGGTTCATCGAACCGGTAAACTGTCGCGTTAAAACCGGAAATTGGTGGTATGTGGAATCAAATTGTGTCTCACTTCGAATCGCAGGAGACTGACTCGCATCCTCTTGTGCCGTTACGTTTCCGTAAGCGTCATATTCTGTTTTTACAAGTTTATCGCTCACGCTCGGTAATCCGGTCCCGGTGTAACTTGTGCTTTGTTCGATCGGGTTTCCCACGCCGTCGTATGATATCGATGTGGTCAGCTCAAATGGGGTTGATACATTTGTAATTTGAGAAGCCGGCCTTTGGTGGTTGGTAGCAGCCACATATTCAAAATTAGAAATCGAAGTTACGCTCGAAGCGGCGTGCGCCGAATCGCTATAATGGTCGGTTGAAGTTTCCGCATTCTGCAGCAGTCGGTATTCGGACAATGAGAACTGAATGTTTTTCGTACCCGTATTGGTCAGCGTTCCGTGAACATACTTACGGGTCTGTGACGGATAAACCAGATAACTTATAACGCCCGGAGACGGTTGAATTTCTGCCGTTAAATAATCCGTTTGAGATCTCGAATACTCTATGGCGTCGTGACCAAGAAACTGCGTCTCTTTCAGGGCACCGCTCAAGGCGCGATTTAAACGAAAGTCGGCATACGGTGTTGTGTAATATGTGTTGATTTTCATTGATCCAAGAGCGTCAATTGTCGTGAATGTGGAAAACCCGAAAGCATCCGATTCTTTTTTTCCGTCGATAAATGCGGACCAGGCAAAGCCGTCTTTGTATTCATACTTATTGTATACAATTTGCCCAAGCCCGTTGTTGACGGTTTGCCGCACGCAAACTTTATAGTTAATAGCCAGATCGGGAATGTTGTCCAACCCTGTGTTATCAAAACCAGATGAGTTGGCGTATTCAAAGTTGTAAAATCCGCCTATCCCGTTCTCAACCTGTTCGATCATATCGGGCACGGTCCCAGAGGTCATGGCAAAATACCAGTCCGCTTCTTTTAAATGAAAAATACCAATGTCAGTTTTGGAGTCGCCGTTGTAGTCGCCTTGAATCCACCGAAACGGGTAGACTTTGGTATAGAGGTCCGGACGCGGGACGTCAATGACGGGGTACTCGGGGGTTGTCAAATCGTGGGTTTCTAACGTATAACTTGAACCCGTCGCACCGAAGGCCATAAACTTTGGTCCGGTTTCGGTATTTACGATGGGTTTATTTTGATGGTTGAATTCCCAGCGAAAATTTGAACCCTCCGGTAGCGGGGAATAATCAACCCGGCTGATCGTATTTTGCACGGAATCGACAACAAGGCGGTGTAACGTGAAGGCGCTTTTCGAAACCGTGTGGTATACAAGTTCCCCGGCACTCATTCCCGAACCGCTCCCGCTTAAATCAACGGTGCGCCCGAGCCCCTCGTAGGAAACCTCAGCACCAGGGGTCGGTAAATCAATTGTCCCCGTTAAAACTCGAACAGCTGCCGTCTGGGCAACCGTATTGAGCGTACCCAGATACCATTTTTGCGGACTCTGGCGCATATCGGCAAATAACAACTCGACGCCGTTTGAAAGAGTATCAAAGTCTCCCGTAAAAAATTGCCAGGAATAACGGGAGTCCCTGTCGTTTCCGGTTTGCTGGGTTCTGAATATATTTTTTAGATCGGGAAATCCCGGTATGCCCGTCGGGGTTACCACAAGCGACGTCTCCGTATTGTTGGAGTATAAAAATAAATTCCCACTGTTTTGGTCGTCCAGCACAAGTACATCAGGCGCTCCGTCTGCGTCAAAATCATTCAACATATAAAGACTTTTTTTAATATCAAAATTTGCAACACCAGGACCGCTTTTTGAAATCGAAGCATAAAGTTTTTTTTCAAACATTGTTCCGTTATGAAATATTCGAAAAAGTTTATGCGCCGAAGGCCCTTCTTCATATACAATGATTTCATCTTTTTGAGATATTTTATTGAAAAAAGGTTTTTGCGGCGTAATGAACTTGTTCGCCATTGTCGTGTTATTAAAGATGATACTCGTATCTACCACACCACCGTTGCCTTGTTTAATAGAAAACTTATTTGTAAATTTATCATAAATTAGAAACTCCGGATCGGTTGTGCAAGGACCGATAAAGCAACCCGTAAAGACGATCTCTCCGTGATCTTTATCTTTATTTGCATCATACTCATATGAGATACGCCGGGTAACGCCAGACTGCGGCAGCAAGGTTTCAACTTTTTTAATTTCAACTCCTTCTTCTGGAGCGGGGGTCGCCATTACGCGAGCAGGGTCGGGTCCGCCAAAGCCCAGATTGCCATAAATGCGGTAGCGAAAACCGGTCGGCGTAGCTTCACCTATCCAAAAATTCTGATCCGTTTTCGAATAAAATCCGATGTCGCTCCTTCCGTCTCCGTTGAAGTCACCTTGCAGCCAACGCGTTATATCTCTTTGCTCTGGAATCGCCGACCATATCGAAAAATCAATGGTGGCATTGCCATTCGAATCATTTTTTACCGCACCTAAAATCCATTCGAGTTTATCACGATCAAAGAGTAAAAAATCGGAAAAACCGTCCCCGTTGAAATCCCCTGAAAATCGGTGGTGGGAAAACATGGCGCGGCCCGGGGCATTAAACACCCGGTAGACTTTCCATTCAAGGCGAAAACCGAGGACATCGTCACGAAGGTTCTCTGCCACCCACCATTTGCCGTCTCGGGAATCATAAAAAGCGATATCCGATCTTCCGTCACCATTGTAATCTCCGCCGAGCCAGTTCACCTTGCCAACGTCCTCACCCTCTTTTGAAAAATCGCTCGTACCACTTGAGTTCATAGCCTGGGCAGGGAAATAGTCGTCTCGATAAAGATTTTGAAAATATTGGGCAAATTTAATAAAGCTAAATGCGCCGCCAACATTGGTCATAAATATCCAGTATCCGGTTTTTTCGTCGTATAAGATGACATCGGAAATTCCGTTTCCGTCGTAGTCTCCGGTAAACCATTCGGCGCGAAAAATATCGACATCCGTAATCGTCAGTTTACCATACATCTTAAATTCAAAACGGTCGCCCTGGCTTTCGGCGACCCAGAACTCTTTTTTCTTTGGCAAATAGAAAGCGATATCCGCTTTTCCGTTTCCGTCATAATCACCGGTAACGTTTCCTTTAAACCATTGAATCTCTTCTTCGGTATCATAACCCGCAAATTTGTTTCCGTAGTTTTTAAAGGCGCGAAGACCTGTGTGTTCTGATTCAACCACTTTCCAGTCCCCCGTTTTCGGGTTAAAGAATATCATGTCCGAGATGCCGTCGCCGTCAACGTCGCCTTCAAAATATTTGGTGATGTCCGGATTCGTCTCCGGATCCGCAGCAAAAAGGTTAGCGTGCTTTTGCCAGGTAAAGCTGTGGACCGCCGGCAGGTAATGAAATACCGGCTTGGTCGTATTTTTAGATGAGTGAATTGTTTTTAACAGGGGACGATTTGAGTCTGCCGAAATGACGTACTCCATTTGGTAGCCCCATAAAATACTTTCACCCAAAAGACCTCCGTCGTCTTTGCCCATCTCAATTTTATCGAGCAGTTTGTCCATTTTCATGATAAACCCGGGCCCTTTGGAAGTATAGAAATCCGTTCTATTTTTTAAGTGAAACCGTACAAAAAGTTTTGGTGCGTCGCCGGTGTTGTCGTTGCCCGTGTAACGAATTTCTTTTAAATATAGATTGTGGTGGGTGGAATATTGCGATGCGTCATATACCGCATACATTGAATTACCGTTTTTATCGATAGATTTTGAAAATTGCCAGGTATAAGTTTTTGTTACGCTGTCGGGCCGGTAAATTCGTTCATCACGCGTGGCCCCGAAAATTGTTTTTCTTCCGCTTGATTCTTCTACTGTCCAGACTCCCCCGCTTTGGGCGTCGGTTAGCGTCACCCGCGTAAATGAACCGTCTTCTATCTCAGGTCGATAAACGCCATTTTCCGAATTGGGAGCCCCGGAAACTTTTACAAGTCGCTTACCGCTATAGGTAAACGTATCGCGGTGATCATAAAACAGCTCCCCGTTTTTGGTGGTTCTTGAAATAGAACCCAAACCCAGAGACCAGCCCACGCCGACCCAGCCGTCGCCTCCGGAAGAAGAGTAACCCAGAGAGATCTGGGGCATCACACCGGCTCTACCCGGGGGAAGTTCGAGTTTATAACTAAACGATACGGCCCCGTAATTTGAAATATTCGGCGGGGCAATAAAATCGGCTGCGCTTAGCGGGTCGGCCTTTTCTCCCGGGTCAAAAATCTTCCCGGAAAAATTAGTCGAACCGGACAACGCGTCGTTCCCGCTTGGGGCTTCTGCCGCAAGATTGGGGTCAATTAATTCAACTTCAATCGTGCTATCGCCAACGAAGCAATTATTGAATAACAACGAAAAGGAAATAGCTAAAAATACGATTAGTGGTTTTGTATAAAAATAATGATTCCGGTTGTATGAAGATTTAATTGTATTTTGGTTATTTTCGTTCATGTTATTACCTTGATCTTTCAGTATATTTATAATATCAGTATGAAAAACCCCGCAGCCGACGTGACTGCGGGGTAATTTTTTTGGGAAACTCTAGTATTTCAACCTACTTCTAATTACATAAGTCCTTTCAATTAAAGGAGATACGAAGAAGTTGTTAATACCGTAGTTCAAAGGCAATGTCATATTTGTATTCATTTCAAACCTTTGCCCCATTACTTTGTACTGGGTAGACCCGTCAGTATGCTGCCAGAAAATCTGCCCGCTATAACCGTTGTACGTAATCGACGGATATTGCAGGGTAGGCCCGGGCGAACTGCCGATTAAAAAATCGGACTTATCGACGGTTTTATTCGTTTTAAGGTCAATCAGCTGGGCCCGGGTTTCCCCCGTACCGATAGATTTCCAGGCGACGAAAGCAAAATTGCCGTTCGCGACAACCGCAGGCATCACCTGATCACCGGTTATTACGGAGTTGACGGAAGTCGCAACGCTCATGGCTTCCGTAGTAAAAGAGAGAGTTCTGGCCCTTATATCATAATCTCCGTCTTGATTCGTGTTATACACCATCACAACCTTGTTGCCTATACTCACCACTGACTTGTTGCTTTGCACGCTGGTGCCACTAGCGGCAATATTAAACGGTGTTTTGCATGTATATCCGACAAGATCGACAATCACACCGGCCAGACTGAAATTTGGTGCGGCCCCGGTTCGGTAGAACGCAAAAGCCTTTGTACCCGAATCGTTAAAAACGATCTCCGGATACAGTTGATCGTTGGCTCCACCCAGACAAAACCGCGTAGTATTCGCAGCGACGAGGGGATCCGTATCAACTTCCCGAATATAGAAATCATAATCTGTGCCGTTATGCCATGAATACATAAACAAGGCTTTACCGTTTTTTATCGCCACTGCGGGGGCTGTAAAATCCCGGATAGCCTGAGAGTGAATCGTAAAATTAGAGTTGTACCTGATGCCGGTAGTGGCTCCGGAAAAGGAGATAAGCCTGGCTTTTATATCAAAATTTGTACCATTGTGGGTTTTGAATACAACCGCCGCAACATCGCCTTCGGAATCTACCGAAGGAGAACGCTGATCGAGAGTCGAAGCGGCATTTACCGTAAACTCCGGGTGCGCGACTACTGTCGGCGGGTTCTGGGTTAAATCCAGTATACGACCTTGTATGTCGTAATCGCCTGTTGCTTTGGATTCCCAGGCAACGAACGCGTAATCTCCCGAGACGGTAACGGCGGGGTTTTCCTGCCGTGAGTTTCTAATCTCGTTTACCGTAAACTCACCGCTCAAAGGCGCCCCGGTGTTCGTATCGTAAACCCGACCGCGTATATCGAAATTCATCCCTGATGTAAAGTATTGCCAGACCACCAGGGTTCTCCCGTTTGCGGAGTCGGAAATTACAGAACGTTGCTCCCCCACAGTTGGCAGCGAAACTCGTCTATTGGAAGTCGCCATCTCGATATTCATTGACGTTTGGGCGCCACTGGCTGACACCAGCGGATTTAAACTTGAACTCAGGTATTTGTTATATCGACTAGAGTCATTCCAGTCGTTTGTAAATGCACCTGCGCCCATCCAATTTGAGACGATGCGGTTCACAAAATCACCCTGGCAAGCAGGAGCAAGTAGATTCCATAAATCGACGCCATACAGACAACCGCTTGAATTCGCCGCGAGTAAAAAGGGAGCGGTTTCGGGAATAGTGAAACTCGATACCTGGCCCGTATTCCAGTCGTTTATAAATGTAGAGTCTTCGGTAAGAATAACGGGAGATTTTGTCAAACCACCATTAATACGAACAGCCTCTTCCCGGTGATAAGAAGTGGTAAGCGGAGTCTCTAAAGTAATGGAATGGATTCCGGAAAACAAATTGACCGTTCCGACTTTATAGATGTGGCCCTCGATCGAGACTTCGATACCGGCCAATGCCGATCCCGTGGTGAGTTTGTCACCTCCGGTGTTCGGTCTAACCAGCAAGGTGGTCGCACTTGATACGGTGTTATTTTTTATCTTACCGTTGAAACCTCCGATCACTACGGGAGCATTTGCGTTATATGCTACTTTCGTCTGACTCTGGATATTCACCTCATATACGCGCCCAATGGAAGCGACGCTCGCAATTCCGTACTCCTGATTTCCTACTTTGATCGTGTTCGAAGCTTCTATGGTACCCATAGAGATCTCGCCGGTTCCTGCGATGGTCTCTATAACTGTGTCCCCCATAGAGGCGGGCTGAAAGAGTTTCGCCTGGTACCGGTTGACATCAGTGAAATTTTTTGGCCAGAGGTTTTCCCGGTAGGCGTTATTTGGCGCCGTGCGCATGTACACGTTTACCACCCCTTCAGGGCCTACACCGGCCAATGCGGCGGGAAGTCTTACGCAGACCGTAAAAGTGCGCTGCAAATAATCCCAGGATTTCCCACAATTGCTTATCTGATCGCTCGTGTTATTGGTATCACTTATCATCGACCCAGTGGTCCTTCCAATATTATACCAGTTGTCTTTCGACTCACCCAGACTGAAACTGATTTCAATATCAAAGGCATCGTCTATGTTGTAGTAATTAAACGGATCATTCTGCCAGTTATACGAAAACTTAGAATATTCTTTGTATGTCGGTTTCGTTTTTAATCCGCTGAACACCGGGTTCAACAACCATGTCTGGTCCAGAGTTATCTCAAACTCAATCATTTCACCCAGAACGGCCTGCCCCAAATACACGGAATTGGCGCTAGGTAAATTCGGCCTCACTCCCATGCTATCTTTATTCCACCTGGTATTCAAAACGACCGGACCATAGGTTTCCAGTGGATTTGTTCCAAACATCCGGTTCTTCCCTTCAATATCGAGCATGGACAGGTAAAAAATATCATAGTTGTCTCCGGCCCAGACTTCGGAATGAATGCCGGTCATCATCGGTATGTTCCCGTCAAAGGTCCGCGTATTCCCACTGGCGTCTTTGGCATATTTTCCCATGCGGTAATGGCGGCCGTTGGAATAAACAATCCAGACCCCCATGCGGGAGAGTTCCTCTGGCGTTAAATCGCTGACTTTTACGAGACAGGCATCCGCAGGATTGCCATTAAAATCGGTCCCCGATACGATCGAGTGACAGGGAAAGGTATTCAAAACTCCGTTGATCGCCTTTATCGTATAACTATACGCCTTCGGAAAGATATTCTCATAGTCAGTTCCGGAAAAGTCGTAAATATAATGCCCGTATTCAATGCTCATTCCGGAACAGGCTATCCTGTTCAAGGCGGTTTCCATCGAAGTACCCGGAGATACCGTGGTGTTGGTATCAATGACGGGGAGTTCGCAAGCGTTATTCGGGTTTTGAGTACTGACATCAAAAGCAGCCACCCTGACCATCTCACGAATCGCCGGTCCGAAAAACTTAATTAACGAAGTTCTGCCTTTAGAGTTTTCTTCAATAATTTTCAAGTTGTCGCCCGTAAAGGAAGAACTAAGAGCCGACTGGTAATTCGAATTGCGCACATGCGTCATATCATAATCAATCAGGTAAATTCGGGGAGTGTAACCCTGCTCAATGGCTTTTTCGACCTCTACGGTGTTTAACCCGGAAAGTTCCACCACGTAGGGTCCGAACTCACTTGAGCCATATACTTCAACCTCGAATACGGTATAGTCGGAATTTCGAAGCAAAAAACTCTGCATGGGAATCTTCACCCCTTCCGGAGTTTCAAACATCAAAGAGCAGAGGATGTTACTCAACTTAACCGGCATATTCAACGTGAGGTTTTTAATAAAAAGCGCCGCACGTATTTTACCAGCGTTCGGCTCTATCTTTGAAGTTGTGTCAGTTTTACTCTGTTTAGTTTTTCGGTACTGCCGGGCGTTCACCTGGGCCGAATCATTTTTAACATTGTTTGCACTGCGGTTGATGTTGTTTTTAAAGGGCTGAACCTTGTACAAATCACTTGTCATGGAAGAGCTACTTTCGTTGCTCGTCTGAGAGGTTCCGCCTGAAGTACTCGTATTCGAATCTGTTTTGGCAACTTCGAAGTTGGCGCTTACGCCGATACCAGCTGACGGAAGGCCTACCGAAAGACTGCCCCCGCCTGACTCAGTTTCAGATGATGTGTCGCTATTTGTCGTCGTTTCTGTGTCACTGGACTGGGCCTTCGTCGCCGCAGCCTGGGTGCCAACTTTAATCGTAGTTTGTTTCATCTCATTTTGATGAAAGTCTTCCGAACCCTCATTCCTTCGAGACTCAATATCCTTCGAACTGATCTCGTTTACGATGGAGCTCGATTGACCGGTTACGTCTTTAAGGATCTCAATGGTCATAGTAATCGGGGCCGAAATTTCGGTTTCGATCATAGGGTAATCGGCAACCCAGAAGTTGCTAATCATCTCTTTTTCGTTGGAAAATCCGTCGCCGTCAAAATCGTTCCCAAGCAATGTCCCAACAGGGTCAACACCGCCAAAACCGGCGAGCTTCGCACTTTGCCCCGGTTGTAGATTAAATAACGGTATAAGCGGCGGTTCCGTAATGACCGGCGGATCTACCGGATCTACCGGATCTGCGATAAGGGAAATCGCTTCCACCTCCACACTTCCCTTGCAATGTATACCAAAAGCGGACAGCGCAATAGATGTAAAAAGCAAATATCGCAATGGCGCTTTCAGAATTTGTTTAAAAATTCGTAACGTGTTCATACGTCCTCCATAGTTGAAAATATTTTAATCAGGTGAAAAATAAAATAATGGCCTGAAAAATAAGCGGAAATATACGGTTGATAACGCACGCCATTATAAAAATTTCTCAACAACTTCGCAGGCAATTTAAAAATCGGCTGCGGTTAACTGTTTTGCCAGTCTATTATTGGTTTGGCAAAATCAGAAGTTGTACCCGTTCGATTTATAAGACAACCAGGGACAAATGTCGTCTCTTGTTATAACTTGGGACTAATTCCAGCGTATCCCAGGTTTAAATTAGAAAAAATTCTAGATTTTTCCCTTCGGCTCCGTCGAGGTATTTGCGGAAAAACCCTAGAGCTTCAATACCCTGGCTTCGAACATAACACGGTCAGGTTTGTCAGAAATGATAAAACAAAATTTCTCTTTCGTACATCAACGGGGGTTCAGTGGAGAGTTGACTTAGGCGTCAAATCTTGATGAGTCGTTACAGCCGCTGTCAAAGGCGCCCTTAAATGGCTTTTAATTGCATCCGTAGCGGTCAACACAAGAATCCAAAAGATGAGGAATAAACTGTCAAATATAGTGGAATATAAATCACAGCTAAAGTATTAGCCTGACAATGGTTATGCCATAATGGCGAATAGTAATCAAACTGAAATAGTTGTTTATCAGGCATACAATATGGAAATCGTTGTTGATGTATTGGAAAATATGTTAGATAGTATCACCATATTGAAAAACGGTAAGCCGTAAAAAAGCAAATATTCAAAGGGGGAAAGTGGGTAACCATTCTGAGCGGTATTCTACTTTCCCCCCATTCCATAATTATTTTATTTTACATCGAAGCCAGCGCACAAAAAAGTGGAAGACTTTTTCGTGCTACACCATAAAAAAATTATTTCATTACCCCATACGATATTTCATCTGGCTGTAGAAAAGTATGGGTGCGCGTATAGATGGTATGGGCGCTACGGTGTGGGCAATTACTGCGGAATTTTCCAGAGCTTGCTGGGTATTACCAGTAATCGCCGGGTTTGTAGTATATGAATTCGAAGTGCTGGTGTCTTATGCCCGTGGTGTGGAATCTCACACCACGGTAGATCTTGATCCCCAGGCACTTCCACGCTGGACCACTGAACCTACCATTACCATCCCGGGAGCGCCCGATATAGGGAAACTTGCTGGCCAGATCATCCAGATACATCGCCAATGACAGACGAACCAGATGACTCATAGTGCAACCCATTTTGGCGGCAGCAATTCGAATAAATAATTCGTCCTTACCATATAAACAAAGTCGATGTCTATGCTTCTTCTGACTATTGGCTCTTTCGCCTTTAACTAATTCATTTAGTCTGGCGATCTTCTTAGAACGCAACCCCGCATTTTCGCCATCTGGATAAAGCTGCCCGTTTCGTTTAATCATCCGAAAAACAGCATACCGAACCACCCAGGAATGGGTTCGGTAAGTACAAATTGCCACCCATTTTATTTTATTCCAGGACAAAGGAGGCAGCCGAATTTCTAAAACATTGTCAATGGGAATCTTCAATTTTCGATACGTAGTTATATTCTTCATATAAGTGTAATAGGCAAAAGTTGGAATTTTTTTCAAATTTTCCAGATTTTTGTGGTTTTTACCACTATTACAGATTAAAAGTCGACAATTTTACCATAGTTTCTTACGCGCACCCCAAAAGATAAACCTTCTCTACCTTGGCAAAATGCTTGATACCGTGTTTCTATTCGCGGTATTGACTTTTTTATGGGTTCAGATACGCAAAAAAGTTCGGTTACGCTTCCGCCAGAGTTGGAAAAAGCTTTTGAAGAGATTTCGAGAGGGGTAGAAGAAATTCTGCCGGTAGAGCATTTTAAAAAACAATTGCTCGAAGCTCACGAAAGTGGGAAGCCGTTAAAAATTAAAGCGGGTTTTGACCCGACAGCTCCCGACCTTCACCTGGGCCATACTGTATTATTGCAAAAGCTAAAAACTCTGCAAGACTTTGGTCACGAAGTCTATTTTTTAATTGGCGATTATACCGCAATGATCGGCGACCCGACGGGCAAGTCCGAAACACGTAAACCGCTTACCCAGGAAGAAGTTTTAAAGAATGCCCAGACCTATAAAAAGCAGGTTTTTAAAATACTTGACCCTGAAAAAACTAAAATTGTATTTAATTCACGCTGGCTCGAAAAGCTGACGCTGGAGTCGGTCATCTCGCTTACCGCAAAATATACTGTCGCAAGAATGCTCGAACGCGACGATTTTTCGAAGCGATACAAAGGCGGCCAACCGATTTCACTTGTAGAATTTCTTTATCCGTTGCTGCAAGGCTACGATTCTGTCGAAATGGAATCCGATGTGGAACTTGGCGGAACAGACCAGAAATTTAACCTGCTTGTGGGGCGAGACTTGCAGACACAATATGGGCAAAAACCGCAATCGATTATAACTCTACCGCTTCTTGTCGGGCTTGACGGTGTAAAGAAGATGGGTAAATCCCTGAATAATTATATCGCCATACAAGAGTCCGCCCTGGAAATTTGCGGAAAGCTCATGAGCATTGACGATACGCTCATGTGGAAATATTATGAACTTTTATCCGATTTATCCCTGGAAGAAATTGAAACCCTGAAGAAAGATATTGAAGGTGGAAAGCTTCATCCTAAAGAAGCTAAAAAACTTCTGGCCATTGAAATTGCCGCCCGCTTTCATGATGAAACCGCAGCGCAGGAGGCTTTTAACGAGTGGGAAAAAATTCACGCTCCCGGAAACCGCGGCCTGCCCGACGATATTGAGGTGTGGGAAGCCGGCGACGAAGCCCCCGATGGTGAAATTGGTATTTTAAACGCGCTTCGACTTTCAGGTCTGGTGAAATCAAACGGTGAAGCTCGAAGAATGATGCAATCGGGAGGCGTTCACAAATATATAACTGACGAAGAAACCGAAACAATGAAAGACGATGCTCTGGTATTGACTGCCGGTACTCACCTGTTTCGCCTTGGAAAAAGAAGTTTCATTCGAATTAAAGTGTAAATATTTATCAAACCTTATTAAATACTCAACGAGGAAGTTATGTCTAATAAAAAACAACCTGAGAAAAAAACAAATTCTAAAAAAGCCGATCTCCAAAAAAAAGGTGCAGAAAAGCCCGGTTACTTTAAACTCTTTTTAGATAGCTGGAAAGACAATAAAACAAATAAAGAGAATCCAGAAAAGAAGACCGGGGTTCTCGATACTTTTGTCAAAGCGATTGACGAAACAATGGATAAAAAAGAGAAGCAAGATCAAAACCAGGATACATATGAAATCGTTGCCGCAGGTTCTCGCCTGACTTTAGATTTTTTCGTTTTACTTTTAGGGTCCACTTTTATTGCCACTTTTGGTCTATTGCAAAATTCAGCCGCTGTTATTATTGGCGCAATGATCATCGCCCCGCTTATGGGACCTATTCTCGGGTTTTCTCTGGGTTCTATCTGGGGTGATCGCTCCTTGCTGGGTACTTCTATTTTTACACTTTTTGTTGGAACTTTATCCGGTCTGGTTTTAGCTACAGCGATCTCTTTTGCACTGCCCGGCATTGAAATTAACGGCGAGATGTCATCGCGAATTAATCCAAATTTGTATGATATTTTAATTGCCCTCTCTTCGGGAGTCGTTGGCGCTTACGCCTTTGTGAATCCCCGTATTTTATCTTCTGTTTCCGGGGTTGCCATTGCCGTGGCCCTTGTACCACCGCTGGCTGTAACCGGTATTTCCTTAGGGCAACTTGACTTCAGGTCAGCCTATGGGGCGTTTTTGCTATATTGTTCCAACCTTGTCGGTATTTCGCTTGCTGCAAGTTTTGTCTTTTGGCGCATGAAAGTTCACCCTATTTTACATGACCAGGATGAAGTGAATACTCGGGCAAAAAGAAAGTTTGTACTTGCCACCATTGTCTTAATTTTGATAGCTATACCACTTGGGTTTTTTATGCGGGATTCTTTGTATATAAAAAGTCACGAAAGAGAAATACGAAAACATATTGAACTAAATTTAGAAAATTCGCAAATTGACTCATTACAAATCGTCAAATACATTGAAGGATACAAAGTAAATTGCACATTGATAATTCCAGGGGAACCGACTCCCGAGGCTCTCGCACAGATCAAGACGAAGATAGAGTCGATGTTCGACCAAAAGACCGAGATACACCTGATAATATTGCAAGCCCGGATCTTATAAGCCAGTACATGAGACCGCGTAAGGTCTGCCTGTGTAAAAGTGTCTCGAAAGAAGAAATAATGAAAGCCATAGCTGCCGGGGCTAATACTGTGGAAAAAATTGCCGAAGCGACTCGCGCTACTACCGGTTGCGGTACCTGTAAAAACAAGGTTTCTGCACTTATTGATGCTTCGTCTACCTCTGAAAATTAATCGATTGACAGGTAAAATATAACATTCACAAACGATCCTGTTATATATTATTGTACCTTAAAGGAGAATAACGTGCCCATCGAACAAACTACAGATTTACTTGAAAAATTGAAAAATGTACACCACGACCTGGCTCAGTGTTATGAAGCTCAAGAGTCGGACGTGAAAAAAGATAAAGTTCAGCTAATGTTGAACTATTTAAAAGAGCAAGAACAGAATCTGGCGGCTGCAGTTGAAAAATTTCAAAAAACGGGAGAATCAAAAGCCCTTTCAACGTATTACAGCCAAAGTCCCGACCAAGAACAATGGGACTTTCTGGCCTCCTGTCGACTTACGAAAGATATTTCCTATGAAGATCTGGTTCAAGAGGTTGTAAAAACCGGCGAAGCCTATATCGATATATTAGAGGATATTCATACTCTTTCTGAAATGGATTCTCAAAAAAAGATATTTAAAGACTTGGTAGATGGGGCGACACATACACGAAATCAGTTCATATACAATGCTATGATGCTGGGAGACGGCTGAAAACGGATAAACAAAAATAGATGAATTCGTCTAAGGTCCAAAGGGAAATAAAAGCAAAAAAAAAATTTCAATTCAGCGGTGTAGAAAATTTCGCAGTGTTTGAAAATATTGAATACTCTTTTTCTATACCGTTAGATTTTGTTCTTCGAAAAAAGGTAGAGAATGGACCTTTACTACTTTCTTTCGGTTCAGAATGCATTGAAACTATGCCTGAACAATGGGAAAAAGCGAATTTTGGCGTAGGAAACATAATACTAAAATATGCAGGAAAATTCAATCGCCTGGGCGAGCTTAAATCCTCTTTTGATGCCACATTGCGTAAAATATTAAGTGAAAATGAGTACAATAACTTTATAAAAGCCACCCAGCCAAAAGCTTGTAAAGTTCCACCGAACCTTCAGTTTGAGGGAAAAGGCGAGAAATTCTAAATTTATAGAAATCGAGAAACATATGAATGATAAAACAGATATTTCAAAATGGTATTCCTCCATGGTTGTTCGTAAAGAGCCTCTATTGAGCCAGTACCAACATAAACAAGATAAATTCGAAGTAGGTAGCGGCGAAATATTAAAACCAAGGAAAAAACCTGAAAAATTTCCTGTACTGTCAGAATCTGAACTGGTTCGGCACTACTACCGATTGTCCAGATTAAACTACTCCTGGGACGATGGTTTATACCCGCTCGGTTCCTGCACCATGAAATATAATCCCATATTATGTGAAAAACTTGCAGCCGATGAAACATTTGCGGCCCTGCACCCGGCGATGCCCGATGAACATTGCCAGGGAGCGCTTGAAATTATTTATGAAGTTCAATCTATGATTGCTGAAATAGTCGATCTGCCTGGAATGTCTCTTCAACCAGCTGCAGGGGCTCATGGTGAAATCGCCGGTGTTCTAATGATGAAAGCCTGGTTCGCTGAGCACAAACAAAAACGAAGTGTAATTTTAATACCCGACTCGGCTCATGGCACCAACCCCGCTTCGGCTGCAATGGGGGGGTACTCGATTCAAAAAGTTCCTTCCAATGAACATGGTTTAACCGATATTACCGCTCTCGAAGAATTGGTCGATGAAAATACAGCCGCATTAATGATTACAAACCCAAATACTTTGGGAATTTTTGAAAAAGATATCGTTAAAATAAAAGAAATTTTGGAAAAAAAAGGGGCTTTGCTTTATGTGGATGGGGCAAATTTAAATGCCGTTATGGGTATAGCCTCCTTTGAAAAAATGGGTGTTGACATTACCCAGCTCAACCTGCATAAAACCTTTTCTACTCCGCATGGCGGTGGTGGACCGGGCCAGGGCGCTCTTGCCTGCTCGGAACGAATGTTGCCGTATTTACCCTCCCCTCTTATCGCTAAAACTGTTCAAGACGAAAAAGACTTTTATTACAAAGCAATTCCAGAAAAAACCATCGGTCCCATTAAGGGATGGTACGGTCAATTTGGTAATATTGTTCGGGCATGGGTTTATCTGAAAACATGGGGTGACAAAATAGAAGAGGTATCACGCCGGGCTGTTTTAAACGCAAATTATTTACGCGAAAAGTTATCTCCTTATCTTGACCTTGCCTCGCAGGAACCCTCCATGCACGAGGTTGTTTTTGTCCAGAGTTCCCTTTCTAAATTTGGTTTAACCACAAAAGACTTTGCCAAGGCTTTACTCGATCGGGGCTTTTACGCTCCGACTATTTATTTTCCCACCCATGTACAAGGCGCCATCATGATCGAACCTACGGAGACCGAGAGTAAAGAAGAGCTCGACATCTTTGTAAAAGCTGTAAAAGAGATTTTTGAATTGGCTGAAGAAGACCCGGATAAAATTAAAGGTTCCCCGAAAAAATCTTTTGTTACCTCTATCGATGAAGTCGGCGCGGCGCGAAAACCGGTTTTAACCTGGAACCAGATGTAAGGTCAGTTAAAATGGCCACTTTGGTATAACGAGGCGAAATCCATTCCGAGCGCCACCCCGGTATGCAGAAAAAAACCACCCCAGATCGACTTTGTGTATAAAGCGATACCGCCTAAAATTGTTCCAGCAAGGGCCGCCGAAACAGTTTCAAGAGGGGGTTTTCCGAAATGTATCATGACATAGGGCACCATCATCATAAATATAGCGGAAGGTCCATATACCCGAGCCAGAATAAAAAGCAAGACCCCTCGAAAAAAAAACTCTACGCCAAAAAACTGCGCCGCATAGGATATTTCCCACACCACCAGGTTTATACCGCCAATGTTTGCAGGTTTACACATTGGATACATGCGTTGAAAATCGGGCATTTGAGAAGCAATAAAGATCAAAGGAACCATGACGCAAAGCATACCTGCGTAAATCCATTTGAATTTCCAGAGCGATTTTACAGACATTCCAAAAATGGGGTTAAACTCTTTATAAAAAACTTTCGCAAAAATTAACGGAATAAAAGTATACATTAAAAAGGCCGAAATTGTAAAATAAAGGCAGTGAGCTACCGGCAGTGTGGTCGAACTTTTTGCAAAGCCAGGGAAGAAATCTCTGAAATTATCAAACTTTCCATAATAATTTCTTAGAATTAGAACAAATGCAATTATAAAAAACACAAAGAGTATTTTCAGCTCAACTCTTTTTTCGGTACCATACTCTTGTTCGAGTTGTTTCCAGGGGTCCACTACCAGCACCCGTACTATTTTGTTCAAAACTTTCAAAGCAAATTTCCTTATTCTACAAGAGCTTTGTTTTTTAGTATGTCTATCATTTTTTGTATATGGAAGTTTTTATGAATTACCAGCAATTCTCATTATAAAAACAATTTCAGGGGGCTTAGCGCGCCCCTCGCTGCAAACGCTTCGCGTTTTTCGCTACCCCCCGCGTATTTTACTGGAAATGTAAATTTCTTTGAAGTTTGCCGTAATACAACAGAAAAATTTTATCACGGCGTTAGACGTTAGTGTGGTCGGTATTTTGGTTAATTCGTTGTCGCGGCTTCGACTCTATCTTCGTGAACGATGTTATCGAGTTGCATGACTAGGTATTTTAACTTGTCTTCTTTATGTTTTACTATAGTCAAATCAGCTTTAAAGACATTTTCATCTTTTGTGACAAATTTACATAAGAAATCCGCTTTCGCTGATATGCCTGTAAAAACTTTTAAAGAATTTTTTACAAACGCTAATATGCTATTTTTGTGTGTAAAGGCTTGCGGTGGTATCGCTCCATTCATCTCATTTTTCCGATAACCAAAAGCTTCATAAGCTACCTTATTGGTATAAACAAGACCATTCTTTGTTGTAAACAATAATAAGCCTGTATCATTTTTGGTGTCATATTGTGTGACCAACTTGTTAATATTTTCACCTTTATCCATTGTTAATTGCTCAGCACTATCAACAATATTGGCAAACTGAAACAATATAACATTTTCACCGTGGGTATCCTTTTGACTTGCGATTTCTAAGTCAGCCTGGAAAAGCGTTCCATCTTTACGTATAAATCGGTGTGTTAATCTTGCTATTTTTGAATCACCATTCCAAACGGAAATATATAGGTCAATATTGTCATCCGGGTCGTTATGGTCCATAAGAGTTGTTAAATGTACAAAGCTAAGTAATTCCTTTTGTGTATAACCAAAAGCCTCGCAGATTAAATCATTGGCAAAACTAAAACCAGTCAAAATACTACCAATCAAAATACCTACATCATCCTTATTCGTTATACCCGCTAAAATTTTCTCCATGATCTTTCTCTCCCGTTTTATTCTATTCGCCATTTCAATATATTCATACAGGGTATATACATACATAAGTATCTTGTCAATACCATTTTGGTCTTTTGTCTGGCGAATTTTTATTTGGACGGGTATTACATCGCCGGCTTTGGTTTTGTGGTAGTTGTTAAAAAGAGTATTTTTAGTAATGGATATTGTATTTGTGCTGTTGCGTGCATGAATTTTACCGGTCACCAGCTGAAAATAGTTCATGGTAATCAGTTCGGCTTTTGTGTAGCCCGAGATCTCACTGTAGGCTTCGTTGGTGTCTATAATTTTGCCTTTTTTGTCCATAACTAAGATACCGTCGGGACATTTTTCTATTATGCTGTCGCGGTAGTCTTCGCGTTTTTGCAAAATCTTGTCAATTTCTTTCCGGTGACCAATATCGCGGATGCTGAGCAGCACGGTTCCCGTGTCATCGTATACGCCGAAGAAATGACAATTTAGTTCTATAGGTATTTCGTCTCCGTCTTTGGTATATATAACACTTTCAAATATTGTTTCTCTTTTTTGGGTGGTCAGGTTTTCTACTTCTTTGTAAGCATCGCTCGCTTTACCGGGTGGAGTAATTTCTAAAATACTTTTACCGATCAATTCGTTTTTGGTGTATCCTGTATTACTCGCAAAGTGACCATTTACCAGCCCGATTCTAAGGCTTTTATCTAGATGCAGAGCTCCGTCTTGTATGGCGTTGAATAAGGCGATAAAGTATTCGTTTTCTTCTTCTTCATTTTGATAATGGTCCATTTAGTTTTCCTGTATGTTATTGATAAATGACATTATCTAAAATTTATAGCTGCAAGTCAAGTAGATAAACGAAATTAATGTCAACACAAAAAAGACGCCCGATTTAATTCGGGCGCGAAAGTGAATTTTGCTGACATGAATTAACCGAATGCGTTAGTTTTTGCTGTACGACTTTGCATTTTGTAGAATTTTTTTATCAATACTCCAGATTGCAGTAGTGTCAATATCAGGAAACTTTTTTAGCAAAGCGCTGATAACCTGATAATCTTTTGAAGCACCCAGCATTGTATTTCGAAAACGCTGGTAATTTTTATTGCCCGCAAAGCCAAACGAAACTGCCGCGCTTTTCAAAAAACGATATTTCAGACGAATTACCGATTGTAATTTTTCCGCTGTGTCGATCATATTGTGTCTCCTTTTATAAAATTATTAAATTTTAATACTTCTTTTAAAAATCAATAAGCAATAATTATTATACGCGTATAATATTCAAGTCATTTCCGGCAACAAAATTTGCTGATGTTAGTTTTTGCTGCATAGAATCAGGAAAAACAATGTAAAAGTATGCATATATGAATTTTCAGAAAATTTTAATGGTCGTACCGAACAGAAATATTATTTTCTATCTGTGCTTTTTACCAATGCAGAAATAATTAACCGCTTGGCATCGTTAATTCACAATAGCGGTCTAAATAGTAAGCAGTTTGCTTATGAAATAGGTTTGACCGAATCTGGATTTTCTGCAATTATGCATCGAAGAGTCAATAAGCTTTCAAGCGGTGCTTTAAGGGGTTTGGAATCTGCACTATCGGTAAATGTGAAGTGGCTGGCAAAGGGGCGTGGTAAAATGTATATAGAACCAGTTCTGGACGCTTCGCCTAAGGCAAAAATAGTACTAATCAATTATAGAAAGTTTACTTCGCAAGAACAAGAGTCACTTACACTTATAATGCAAGATGTGCAAACGATGCAAAATAGAGGTACGAATGAAAAAGATAATTAAAACAGAACAGGAGGAAGAAAATGGTTGTGACTAAAGAAGTTTTGACAAGATTAAGTAAAATTATAGATGAGACGCACCTGAATTATGAAGATTTTGCGATTTCTCTGGGCTTAAATTTATCAAAAATAACCAACTTATTAAATGGTAAAACAAAAACGATTTCGGGTAATTTCGTTAAATTAATTGAAATACTTTATGGGGTAAACCCAGTCTGGTTGGAAACCGGCATGGGTAAAAAGTATAGCAAGAATGCCCGCCCGGTCACTGCTAAAGAAATCCTTTTGATGGAAAACTTTCGATTGTTATCAGAGTACAATCAAGATCTAATTTGTTTAATATCCGAGACATTGCATAAGCAGCATTTGTCCGAGCAGAAAAAAGCAAAGAAGAAAAAGATTAAGTAGAAATGAAACTCAAAGAGTGTACCGGCGCCCCTGCGTATTCAGGCAGACCGATCGAGCAAATCGAGGCTATTTTAAATCGCGATCAAAAGTCACATACATATACTCTGGCTCTGTTTCGCGCTTTATGCGACATTGCCAGAGAAAATCAAAAGTCAGCTCAATTCGTTTCTACTGACTTTCCAGAAACCGCAGTAGAAAAAAGTCAGATAGCTGGTGTCCACATTCCACTTCGAAACATTTCTGAAAAGTGGGTAGAGTATTACTATCACCTTATAAATCGTGAACGTCCCATTCCACAGACAGACAGTGTTAGCAAAAAGATGGCATTTCAACAAGAGATTGAAGTCGTCATCGCCGAGGTAATAGAAATCGGGGGTTTCAGTACGCTCAAAGATATTATGAACTCAGATTTTTTAGAGCCTTCAAAGAAAAACCCGAGTCCGCTTACAAAACAGGTTCAACGGTTAATCGGTAAAGTCGGCGACACCATCGTCAAAGAGTTGCTTGATTTTGCGGAAATCTCGACTGAGGGCGTACCCATCTTTGCATATGACCGAGTGACAAAGTGCGTGGTAACCACACCAGAAATCTGGCAGACGCTGACCTTGAAAGGAGACTGGCTTCACGATTCACTTCTGTTAGGCTGGGCAGGACTTTCCACGAAAATGGAGATTAGCCGGGGGTTAGAGATTAGCGGGAGGGGGGAAATTATCTCCGCATTGTCGAATACTTTTGACCCCGAAAAAGATGTTCTTGTTTCCAGAAAAACTCTTTCTGGTTTAAACAATCTGGAGTGTGTATGGAGCGGCAAAAATATAAACCGAAATTACGATGTCGACCACATCATCGCATACTCTCTATGGTACAACAACGACCTTTGGAATTTGCTTCCGGTTGATCCGAAAATCAAAAGATCAAAAGCGGACAAACTTCCCGAATACGATTTGCTGAAAAAACGAAAAGACTCGATAGTGTCCTGTTGGAAAGTGCTGCGCTCCCAAGTCCCCGAACGTTTTATCAGCGAAACTCGACGCTTTGCCGGTAGTCACCTGCCAGTTGAAAATTGGGAGAATCTTCTGTTTGCCACCCTGGTGGAATCTGTTGAAATCACGGCTTTTCAACGCGGTGTAGAACGGTGGAGTGTTTCGGAAAGTTGTATACGGAATTAACATGAATAGATTTAGTTTGACAGACCATAAAGAAATATCCGTGAAATACCTGAGCGCAACTTTGAAAGACGCTACGAACTCGTATAATTTTTTCTGGCTATTATCCATTTTAGAACACATTCAACAAGGCAAAGGCGAGCGCGTCGCCACCGAAATTTTGTTCACAAAGATGGTGAGCCAGATCTGGTATCCGGTAAACTATTTTAAACTGTCGTTTGGCCGTTTCGACCAACTGGCAAAATTTGTAAAAACGATAAAAGAGAACTCACTGCACTCTGACTTCCAGGACGAAACCGACCGAAACAAAGCTTTTCAACTTATTCACGATGTGCCTGGCAGCTTCTTAGCGCCCTGGTCCTCGAAAGAGAGTACACCGCTTTACCAGTTCAATGAAAACGGCGATGAAATAATATTGGACCCGGAGTGGCTGAGTTTCTTAAAACACAACGGTGAAATTATTCGAGGCTCTATTTATCTGCGCAATCATCCCCTATCGGACATACTGTGACACCTCTTTGGAGGTGCGTAAGTGATAATTAACCTCCCTTTTCTTACTTTACGTATAGAAAGGTCATTATACCATAGTGATATAATGAAAGCTACCGACTTTTGTGAATATATACTACAAAGAGTACGGAAACAAGAATCCGTAGTTACCCCTTTAAAGTTAATGAAACTTGCTTACATATCATATGGTTGGTATAGTGCGTTTTACAACAAGCAATTATTTAGTGATACTATAGAAGCATGGAAATATGGGCCTGTAATACCAAGTATTTATCATGATTATAAGAGGTATAAAAACAACCCAATAACGCACATGCCGAACAAGTATAATGCACAGAAAATAAAAGAAAAGCTTGCATCCGATATCCCTAAAAATAACACGGGAATTACTGCATTACAATTGATCGATTCTGTAATTGATAATTATTCAAAAATCAATGGGTTACTCTTGTCTTCTATGACACATGCAGACGGCACACCGTGGGATTTAGTGAATGATGGAAGTAGAAACAACGTAATATCTTTTGACGTAATTCAATCTTACTATCAAAATAAGGTAAAAAACTTAAATGTCAATACAGGGACAAAATTAGAAACACAAGCTTCACATACAACTGCCTAAGGGAAGAAATTTGACGTAAAGGAAATTAATATATGCAATGGGGAAATACGAACCCAGATAATTTAATTAAAAAGGATATAGAATCATTTGAATCTGATTTAAAATCCGATAATGCCGCTATTGCTGAGACTAAAAAATGGGAAGATGACTCTAAGGATAGAGGTATTGATCGACACCTAAGATTTTGGTATGCGATTGGTTTATTGTTTATCCTAGGTTATATTATCTATAAAACACAAAATATCATATACTTACAAGGCTCTACAGAGAGTGCTTTCAAGTTATCTTGGGACGAATTGAGATTATTTATGAGCATAGTTGTAGCCAAAATATTTGGTTTTATCTTTATCGTTGTAAGATACCTTTTCCCATTAAATAAGAAAAAATAAAGTCTACCCCACAACCCGCCCCAACAGATCGCTAAATATATCCTTGTTTTTCCGGTTGTTAAATCTCCAGCAAAACTCATCAATATATCTCTGTAATCTTTTTTCAGATACATGATGAAAACTACCCATAATCCCGCGTTTCAATAGAGACCAAAAGTTCTCAACATTGTTAACGTGAATTCCGTCTCTGGCATATTCGCCAAGTGAATGATTTACTTTAAGGTGATACCAACCGCTTTTATCAAGAATGTTGTACGCCCGAAATTCGTCTGTATGAACATCGGCTGTTTTAGTGGCTACTTGTTCGATGACGTTTAAAAGTTGTAGGCCAGTAAGCTTTTTACCTTCAGCGTTTGGCAAAGCAACTTTCGCATGAATCTTTTTTTCAGTACGTCCAAATACTCCGATAACTGGAGTTTTTCTAGTTCCACGACCGCGCTTTACATTCTTGTCGCCACGTCTTGGCTTGCCGCCTACGTATGTTTCGTCAACCTCAATGATGGTTTGAAACTCTTCACTACTTACACTGTCACTCATGGCCTTTCTGATTTGTTGGCCCATGCGATAAGATGTTTTATAAGTGCCACCGATTGTTCTTTGTATCTGGTAAGCCGAAACGCCTTTCTTTCCGTTGACGATCATTTGAATAGCAACTAACCATTTACGAAGCTCGGTGCGAGTGTTGGCCAAAACGCTTGATCTGAATATTGAGAAAGAATTATTGCAACCGTTGCACTGGAACTTTTTAATAGAATCTTTACGACGGCAAACATTGACAGAATCGCAATGTGGGCAGTAGACACCTTTTGGATATTTTCTATCGATAAACATATCGGCGACGGCTTTTGAATCTTGATATTTAGAAAAGATTTCGAAGATGTTGGCCCCGTATCCGTTGTGTTCGTTTTTTGCTATTTCTTGTTTCACTTGTAGCGCTGTGTTGTTCATAAAGTCATAATGCACGATTAATCGTGCATGTCAACAACTAACACGAAAAAACGTGCAAACAGTGGTTGACAAATGAAAAAATGTGTACTTTTTCCGGTAATATGAGAGAAGAACAGGAAATAATCGATGCGATGTATGAAAAATTGGAAAAGATACGAAGCGAAAAAGGTCTAAGCATGATAAAGTTTTCCGAACCTTTAGGAAAAGCCCGAAACTGGTATCAACAAAGTTTACAGAGTAAACGTGACATCGGGTACGCCGACCTTGTTCGCCTGCTTGAATATTACGAAGTAGAATTATAACCAAAGTCGGGTATATATTTCCGACAATGAATATTCGTCAATTTGAAAAGTTATGGTACGGGCGTATAATCTACAAATTAACGCCCTAAATTCTGTAAGTATAAATCACAATCCATTTTCGTTTTTCACTTTCTGCCGTTTTGCGTTTTCTCCAAACTTTCTTACGTCTTCCATATTTTTACATTCTAACGTACCGGAAATACACGCCGGGCATATAATCACTGGCATTTTTTTGCCGTCATTTGTAATAGTAATCTTGAAAAATTGTTCGTTCGTACCTTGCTTTGCATTACAGTTGATACATTCTAAAGGATTCGATTCATCAAGTAAATTGAGAATTACTTTTTCGGCGTTGCCTTTTGTGAATTCGTGTATATCGTCTAAGCTTTTAATATTCATTAGCTTGAAAGCACATACCGGACAAATGGGATTGTTGATTACTACCCCATTTTTAGGAAAATACCTTTTATTGAAGTCTTCGCCCGGCTTTTGTTTTGCCAAACACTCGCAACATATCAAATTTTCGCTAAATTTCACAAATTTACGCCCCATATTTTATAAGTATCAATATTTTTAAAAGATTTAGTGAGCTTTTTTATTACTTGCAAGTCTCGCGACGCTCCAAGAACTGTATTTCGAAATCGTTGATAGTCTTTATTCGATTTTAATCCCATCTCATACGCCGCTTTTTTTAGAAACCGGTATCGTAATCTCACTTCGTTTTGTAGCTTTTCTTTAGTATCAATCATTTGTTTTCCCCTTTTATCACTTTATCGGCCCATATACTGATATAGTTTACATATCTATTTGGTATCCATGCGATAATGGTATAATAATAGTCAAATGAAAAAGCGACCTGTCACAATCTACCGGCAAGAATATATTGCCCTTGTCGATAAACTCATACGGGTGAGGCTAGAGGCCGGATTAAAGCAATCTGAAGTTGCGGAAAAAATGGGATGGCATCAAGTGGACGTTTCAAAGGTCGAAACGCGGGTACGCCGGTTGGATATCATGGATTTGGCCGATATGGCGAAGATTTACGACAAGCCGTTGGATTTTTTTATTAAGCATATAAAGTGATTTGTTGTACCGGGAATACGGTAAAGACAAATCTAGTATATGAAATATATAGAATTGACTGTGCGTCTTAAAATTAATATATTGTCCGGTGGCTAACTTGCAAGTTAAATATTATCTAATATGACATAATACAGGAAAGGCCAGCGGGGGTTATATGCAGTTAGATTTATTTAGAAAACAGTTTGAGTCATTTGAGGAGATATGGCATGATGACAATGGTGTAGAATTCATGTATGCCAGAGATTTACAGGGTCTACTTGGTTATAAGGAGTGGCGGAATTTTACGAAAGTATTAGATAGGGCAAAGTCTTCCTGCGACAACTCTAAGCAGGTTGTTGTAAAGCATTTTGTTGACATCAACAAAATGGTACGCCTCGGTTCTGGTTCACAACGAAAAGTTGAAGATATCCAGCTTACTAGATATGCTTGCTATTTGGTGGCACAAAACGGCGATTCAAGGAAACAAGAAATTGCCTTTGCACAAAACTATTTTGCAGTACAAACAAGGAAATTAGAGTTAATCGTTGAGCGATTACAGGATTTAGATAGGTTAGAAACTAGGAATAAATTAAAAGGTACTGAACAGGAATTTAGCGATATTATATTTGAAAGAATTGAAGGCGGCGACACGCAAAAAGGTTTTGCATTAGGTCGTATCAGGTCAAAAGGCGATGAGGCATTCTTTGGTGGACATACGACCTCAGAAATGAAGGAAAAATTAAATGTGCCTAAGAAGCAACCATTACATGACTATACAGATACGGTAATCATGAAAGGTAAAGACTTTGCCAGTGCTATGACAAATTATAACGTAAAAGCAAATGATATAAATGGTGAAAACCCAATAACAGAAGAACATGTAACGAATAATATTTCAGTACGAAGGTCTATGAGAGAAAGGGGGATAGAACCCGAGGAAATACCGCCTCGTGAAGATATAAAAAAGGTA
>JBEQLE010000051.1:0-31237 GCA_040326155.1 Leptospirales bacterium
ATGTGGTATTAGAACTTGTCGGGGGAAAAATCTACAAGGAAAGTGTAGAAATGTTGGCCCAACCTGGACAAATAGTAATTATAGGGGTCAGCTCGATCGATTTTAGTAAAATAAATCCATTCACCTGGCTACAAGCTGTGAAAACTATTCCCCGATTCAATTTTCAAGGACTTATGCAAAAATCATACGGGGTATCATCTGTCCATCTCGGGTTTATGCTGCCTAAAAAAGAGAGACTTCTGAAGATATGGACGGAAGCAACAAAATTTATGCGGAAACATAAGCTAAAACCACTTATTGGAAAAGTCTTTTCTTTTGAAGACCTACCCAAAGCTCAGTTGTATATGGAATCGAGAAAAAGCCATGGTAAAGTTATTATAAAGTTGTAATGCATAAAACATGAGAAGTTCCGGTCCAAAACTGGGTCGAAAATTCCCCACCCAGTTGAAAAGTTTGTCTCAAGTTTATGCCTGTTTTTAGTCATATTTTTTATTTTTCCTCGCCAAATGTTTTATTTAATGTTAACTTATTAACGTTGTTTGATCCGATAATGGAACAAGCAGTAAAAACAATTGTGATAAGGAGGTATGAGTTGAATGAAAACAACAAATAACAAATCAAGAGCTGTAAAAAAATACAGTATTCTAACCCTGGCGGTGGTAGCTTCGATCGCCTTGATCTATCAAAACAATTCAGAACAGTATACCACAACGAAAAATCAAAACAGCGAACTGGAGACTGCCAAAGAAACGCTAAATACCAGCTTCGAGCTCATAAACGAATCGGCCAGGTCGACAACAAACGGGCAAGCAGTCGTTACGATTATTTTGCAATCGTCTGCTACAACGCTTCAAAAGTACCGGGCCATTTACGCGACACTCAAGAGAATTGAAATTCTTGATGAAAAACAAGGGTGGATTACCATACAAGACTTTTCAGGTGATGGTAAGTTGGTAAACCTTCTCGATCTGTCGATTGTGTCTACGGACTTTGGAAAAGCGTCGGCCCCGGCAGGCCACTATAAAGCCTTTCGTCTCTCTTTTGAAAGTGAAAAAACATTTGCCGTATTAAACTCAGGCTCAGGTAACGAGCCGGTATTTATTCGTTCCCTGTCACAAGAGCTGGGTTCGCTGCAAATACAAAAAGACTTTAGAATTAAACACAATTACTTCACGAGTATAACCCTGCGGCTTGATCTTGAAAATTCAATATTAACTTACAATCGGTTGAATCGATTGTACCCGAAGCAAGTTAAAAAATCGTCTTATTCAAAAGCAAAAGGCGAATTATTCTGGAGACCCAAAGGCAACTTCCGAAGTATTCGCTCTAACGAGTTTCCAAGCCAGACTTAAATTCCAGAACCCTGGCCGCCCAACTCGCTAAATACGCGAAAAAAGCCAAAGCCGTTGAGACCAATTTCGTTTCTCACGGCTCGGCTTTGAGCTTTTTACCCAGATCAACCAGTTCGCCAAACACCATGAAAACACCTTCGTTTTTAGTGCGTAAAAAAGGATACCATTGGGCCGTGTCTCCCTCGATCGGAACCACTTTAATTACTGTATCGCTCAAAATACCATCTCGAATATATTGAGAAAATTGTTCGGGACTCTGCCAGAACTGAATCGATAAATCTCCAATAATAGTATAGTCGGCGGCGTTAATTTGTTGTTGTATTTTTTTGGACACAATCAGTTCAAACGTGAATGTTCCCAGTTTTTCCGGCGTCTCGGTTTTACAGATTACGGAAATGCTTATAGAAAGTATAGGAGGCGGTCCGTCGCTCAGCCCGATTTTAGACTCGTCATATAAAACGTCTGTAACAACGCTGGCACAATCACCCGAAATTTTATACACTCCCCCACCTTCACCGAACCGGTAAAGGTTTTTATAATTTTGCAGGGGGCAAGTCTGCCCCCACGTTTTGGCTTTTTAGAACTAAACCTTGAAGCGTGCCGTCAAAAACCACGTTTTTTGACGGCAAAAAACTTTAAACGATTATCGATCAAACGGAGCATCAAAAAACCGAAGGTTATTTTGATCCAATAAAAGAGCCGCCACTACCCCCGACGTATTTTGCCAAGAGGTGGTTTATCGATATAGTATTTTTGGTGACCTCAGTGGACTTGTAAACGCCGTAGTAAAATAACCCCGTACACGACTCCCCGGCCATCGTTATAATCGGCCTGGTGAAAGTTCGGAAAACCACCTGCATATCCATTGCGCACAGCGTAATCGTGTACGGCCCGAAAGCGCACCTCGAAACCGGACGGATTACCCAGCTCTTTCGCCGGAACATCCAACCTCACAACATTATTTGATTTCGGAATCAAGATGATTCCATAAACAACCCCTTGTCCGTAATCGGCTTGATGGAAATTCGGAAATCCCGCAGCAAAACCGTTACGAACCGCGTAATCGTTCACCGCGCGAAATCTCGCCGGACCGTCAGGTGGATTACCCAACTCGCTCGCAAAAGGTGTACGCATGCCTGCTCCGCTTCCGGGTAATAGCAAAACAGTTCCATAGACAAGACCTTTTCCGTAGTCAGCCTGGTGAAAGTTCGGATAACCTCCGGAAAAACCGGTTTTATGCGCATAATCGTGTACTGCGCGAAATTTTGCCCCGACATCACCCGGGTTACCCAGGGCCGAAGCATACACGTCTTTCACTGTGGAATACCCCGGTGGCACCGGCTTCGCTTTACAACAGTAAGCAGCATTATAAGGCTCGCCCACATCGATCATATCAAGTTTATCACAGCGTGAAGTAGCAGGACTGCCGCCGAGAGCGCTACAAGATTTATAACATTGGTCTCCTTTAGGTCCCCATGTATGCGAAGGCTGCGTGTTCGGGTCACAAGATGGCCTGCAACAAAATGGCACATCATACGCGTCAGTTACAGTTGGTCGCATATTGTTATTAGCGCACGCATCCAGATGGCCTTGCGTTCCGCCGGCGCCACCACAAGATAGTAAACATTGCCCATTCCTGACTCCATTATGTATCGGAGGCTGGGTGGTATCCCAATGGCATCTCTGAAGGCGAGATTCGGCTTCCCGTTCATCGTCATAAGCAGGTCTTTCCACAGCATTGCCTTCACCCATCCCATGCCCCTTGACGATTTCACTCGAATAGTCACAAGCGAATGTCCGGAATCCCCTATCCCTTATTTGCTGAATATGGTGGAACTCATGCACAAGAAGTTCGGCAAACTTTTCGCGAGACTTGCCTTTGTATTTATTGTTGATTAAAATAAGCTCGGGCAATGGTACCATGCCTTCACCGTAACCCGTGAGTCTATCACAATACTTAATACTGATATTATTGAGTGATTCGGGATTCATTAGAATCGAAGAAACAAGTTCCAGCGCCCTGACCACCTCTGCATTGTCATTGATGTTGGGGTTGGCGTAACAACTGGCGGCGACACTTCCTGTGTATGTGGCAAACGGCACTGCACAGGATGTTCGTAAAAGATCTGTAATTCCTTTTGGGACGCCCGCTCCTTCCAATATGCCCAACGTTAGATTTACCACCGGAGGAATGATACTTGCGCCCACTCCCGTTACCCTTTTAACCGCCTTGCTGAACATGCTAAAGTGATTCGTTTTCGCCGTGATCACACCACGGGCTTCATCTACAACCGAAGGGAGCGAAACCCAGACTTTTCTTTTCTCATCGAAGTAGACAATGCCCAGCTCTTTCGGTTTAATACCAAGATTCCGCAATTCCTCTTTAGAGTAGCTCATTGAGATGTCGATTTCAGATTGAAACGTTGTCCCATGCGGCCCGAAATTGAAAGTGTTCCCCAACCGCCGATAGTACGCATCTCCTCCCTTTGGGACTTCAATAGGAAGTAACATTCCAGAGGGAATGGCATTGTCTGATGGAGTAATGGTCAACACGAGATCGGATTTCACCGCTCCGGATGGTATTTTTAAACTGACCTTTTGTGCAGCGTACCCTTTTGAAGCTTTTACCGGCAGCTGCATTTCACCGCCCGCCGAGGAGGTAACACGTCGCTCGGCCCCCTTCGAGTAATCGGAAGTAAAAACCTGGTTTGGTATTATAGTAGTATTGCCGGCTTTGTCGGTTGCCTTGAGGCTCCAGGTATGTTTACCTTGTGTCCATTGCTGAGCCGGTACAAATAATACATTTGGCCCAAGCGTACTATTATGTGATGCACCATCTACATCAAACCATACCTTTACCAGACCGGAAAATGCATCGCTCACATTTCCTTTAAGGGGAAGTTTTACATCTTTAAAAACGCCTTTGTGTGCCGGGCTTCCTTTAATTCTGACAACAGGCGCTACACGATCAATGGTCAGCGCAGAGTAACCGGTTAACGGTTTACACCCTTTGAGGGACAAAACCCACTCGCCTTCGCCTGAAACAGATTGCAATATTTTTTTAGCTTGAGCCAGTTCTTTGCTTATTAGATTTTTAAAATCTTTATTTTCAGTTTCCGAGCCGTCGTTAATTTTTATATCAACAGTGAGCATCGCCGGGCTTTTACCTCGGGGTTGACCCTTTTTCAAGCGCAAGTGTCCTTCGTGACGTCTACCCAGATCGGGTTGGCAAAAACGTGGTAAGGCTACCAGCCTGTCAAGAATCGGTTTAGCCGCAGCGACAAGATCAGTTCCATCTGACTTGAGCGTCCCCACAACGCCACCCGCCGTATAGGAGTACTTTCCGTCGGGAATCTTCGCTGCGCTCCAATCGAGGTTCCATTCGACCGATTGTTCTTTCTGTTGGGTTTTATAATAATTGAATGAAGCCACCGCCGATTTGTCTTTATTGATCACATGGAGAAAACCCAGAATCGCCAGACTGTGACTCTTTTTATCTTGCTGATTGGTTTGAACCAGTTTTTCAGCTACCTCATATTGTATCTTTAGTACGGTATTATCTTGAATACCGTCTTTGTTCGGACTGATTGCCGGGAACTCTGATGAAAACGAAACAATTTGTATGTCGCCATTTTCTTCACCGCTCAGACTGAGAATCAATGTAGAAATGGAGAGTATAATAACCGAGAACGCAATAACTGTTTTTCTTTGAAATAGCAAATTTCCTTCCTGTTTTCATTATTTAGTTTTCAATCGTAAACATTACAACGAAAATACGACAAAAAACACATTACAATAGTTAACACAAATACGACTTTTAACTTAATTTTGTTTCTACATATATCTATGTCGATAATATGTAAAGATTTATTATTTTATTTGGAAATTTTTCTTTTTATCAGGGATCTAAACCAGGGTGTGTTCACTTTTCGCAAACCCCATTAAAGTACCTACACAAAGTATGATTTTCGTGATTTCGCAAAAACCGACCTTTGGTCAAGCCCGATGCCTGGTTTAATGTCAAAACTATAGAGTTTAAAATATGAATGGTGGTAGCATTGACGTCAAAATCTCTGAAGAACAATGAAAAACTTTGGATTTCTTTATTCGAAGTTCTTCCTTTCTAAGTCCATATTGTACCCCTTGTAAAAAAAGGGATACATTTTCTGAAACTTATTCAGCCTTTTTTATTTTTACTTTTACAGAACCGAAAGCAACATTTATATTAACGATCAAGTGTGGCTTGCTCTCGTCGTATGTCGGCGTTTTAAACTCGGTTTTACCGAAGGCGTTGCCTTTTTGCTCGGGTAACGTGGCTTCGCCAAAAGCGACATTTACTGTAAATCGGACTGGTTGTTTTGCGTTATAATAGACAACATTTTCGCCAAAAACAGTATTGACTTCTATGGTTTTATTCTTACCTTCGAGTACAATTTTGCTTAGGTCACTTTTTCCTTTTCCGAAAATGACGTTAAAGCGATCTTCCCCTTTTTGGGCGTGGAACGAACCTTCCCCGAAAAAAACATGCCTGGAATCGCCACACGCAAGAGGACGCCCCCATACTATACTGAGTCCCAGAATGACGATAAAAAGACCAAGCAAGGTTCGAAAAACAGGTATGTTAATATTAAAATAAGCTTTTAATATTACCGATACACCGACTAAAATAATTACAATTCCCCAGAATGTACCCGTAAATAGAAAATTCATTTTCACTGTGCCCCTCATTATTTTAAATCTATAATAGATATTTTATTTCAACTATATTCAAAATAGTCTCACCCATTATTACAAATATAGTTTTATTGTAACTACTTTTTTACAAATCTATTATACGGGGAAAACGGGTATCTTTCCGAGCCCGAACTTCTTTTTTCCCCCCACTACGACTTTTTTATAAGGTCACAAGATCTTGTGCCCTTATAAAAAGAGTCTCCGCTTCCCCTTTTATACTATTTCGGGTTCTCTGCCAGTTTTTTCTGGTGGGGAATTTCAGACCAAAATCGTCGGCCTGACTCTTAAGCCGGAATTGGTTGACGGGAAGATACAAATTCGGGCATTTGAGCAGGTTGAAAAACCAAGGCCAAACAAAAAACCCAAAAACAAAAGACCGATTCTGGATAGACCGGGGGGGAACATTTACGGACATCATCCGGCAAGACCCCGATGGAAAATTGACCACTTTAAAACTATTGTCTGAAAACCCGGGCCAATATCGCGACGCTGCCATAGAGGGAATACGGCAATTATTGAAACTAAAACCTGGTGAAAAACCACCTCGCCTGGAATCGGTCAAAATGGGAACGACGATTGCCACCAATGCCCTGCTTGAAAGACGCGGAGACAAAACAATCTTAATTGTTACCAAAGGATTCGGGGACGCTTTAAAAATCGGCTACCAGAATCGACCCAGAATTTTTGAAATTAATATTAAACTCTCACTCCAGCTATACGAAAAAGTTATAGAAGCGCCGGAAAGAATCGGACCCGATGGAACTATTTTTCAACAACTCGACCTTGAAGAAATTACCCCGGCCTTGAAAAAAGCCCGCAAAGAAGGAATCGCCTCGGTAGCCATTTGCCTGATGCATGGATATCGCTACCCCGCTCATGAAATTCGCATAGGCAAGCTGTGCGAAAAAATCGGGTTTACACGAATTTCACTAAGCCACAAAGTTGGCCCGTTAATTAAATTTATCTCTCGGGCTGAAACCACCGTAGCCGACGCCTACCTATCGCCGATTTTACGACGGTATGTAAAAAGCATTGAAACCGCTTTGCCGCCCGCAAAACTCTACTTTATGCAATCCTCCGGGGGAACAACCGGGGCTGAGCGCTTTCACGGTAAAGACGCCGTTTTGTCGGGACCCGCAGGAGGGGTCATCGGGATGGTTAAAACTGCAAAAAAAGCCGGTTTTAACAAAGTAATCGGTTTTGACATGGGGGGAACTTCAACCGATGTCTCTCACTTTAACGGAGAATTGGAGAGAACGAATGAAGCCGAAGTGGCGGGTATAAAAATAAGAGTGCCGATGTTGAACATTCATACTGTGGCCGCCGGCGGAGGGTCGATCTGCCACTTTACCGGGGGGCGATATCGAGTGGGACCGCAAAGTTCCGGAGCCCTGCCCGGACCTGCCTGCTACCGAAACGGGGGACCGTTGAGCGTCACCGATTGCAACATAATTACAGGCAAAATTGACCCGGAATATTTTCCCTCAGTTTTTGGACCAGGTAAAAACCTCCCGCCAGATAAAACCCCCTCGATAGCAAAAATGAAAGAACTTGCTGAGCAGATTAAAGCCGAAACCGGAACCCTGCCAACTATACCTGAAATCGCCGAAGGGTTCATCAACATAGCGGTAGACAATATGGCCAGGGCGATAAAAAAAATTTCCATAGAACGCGGCTACGATTTAAGAAAATATCTGCTCAACTGTTTTGGCGGAGCCGGTGGCCAACATGCCTGCCTGGTAGCCGAGACCCTTGGAATTTCATCGATTTTAATACATGAACATGCCGGCGTTTTATCCGCATATGGAATAGGAGTATCGGACTTATCTACCATGGAAGAAAACTCCGTTGAAAAACCATGGCGCCCCGAAACAATACCATTTTTAGAACAACTTTTTGACGCGCTCAAAAAAACAGCGCGAACGACTATAGCACAGCAAGGATTTTTAGAAAACAATATTGAAACGGTAAAAACCATTTATCTGCGCTACCTCGACTCCGATGTTTCCATACAGGTTAATTATAACTATACTAAGAACGATTATCATTTGTCTGTCGATTCGGCTCAGGTTGAATTTGAGAAAAAACACCGTGCGCGATATGGTTTTATACATCCCGAAAAGGAGCTGATCGTTGAAACCGCGTCAGTCGAATGCATTGGCAAAAATCCCGAAGAAATTACAGAGGAACAAATCAACGAAAAACGAAGCGAACCTATCGTAAACTTGCAAAGCCAATGGAATAAAAACAGTAAAACCAATACGACAAAACCGACGCCTCGAAAGACACTCAACATAAGAACCAAAGGAAAAGATTATAAAACTCCTTTGTATCATAAAGAAGATTTCAAGGAGAATTTTATATTAAAAGGGCCCGCCCTTATTATTGACCAAAACTCAACCATTGCAGTCGAACCCGGATGGCAGGCCGAGTGGAACCGCCGAGGCTGGATACTGCTTCAAAAAATGGAGGATAAAAACGACCTGAAGGTTCAAAGCAAAATCGACAATAAAGAAAGTAAACCAGACCCGATTAAACTTGAAATATTTAACAATCTGTTTATGAATATCGCCGAACAAATGGGAGCGGTTTTGTCTAATACCGCGCAATCCGTTAATATAAAAGAGAGAAAAGATTTTTCATGCGCCTTGTTCGACGCAGCTGGAAACCTGATTGCGAACGCCCCTCATATACCCGTCCATCTGGGTTCCATGAGTGATTCCGTTCGTAGTATAAAAAACGCCGGGTTTGCCATACAACCTGGCGATGTCTTTGCCTTAAACGATCCTTTTAACGGAGGAACCCACCTGCCCGATGTTACGGTAATTACACCCGTTTTTGCTCCCACTTCTACCACAGATATCGACAGCAACGAAAAAGGCGAAACAGACATTTTATTTTTTACAGGTTCAAGAGGACACCATGGAGATATCGGGGGAACAACTCCGGGCTCTATGCCCCCTCTTTCGAAAGACCCCGTTGAAGAGGGAGTGTTAATCGATCGCTTCTTGTTAAGCCGGGCGGGAAAATTGCGAGAACGTGAATTTATCGAATTGCTGAAGAAAGGAAAGTACCCCGCTCGAAACCCTATGCGAAATCTCGGTGACATAAAAGCGCAAATAGCCGCCAATGAAAAAGGCAAAGAGGAACTTCACAAAGCGGTTCGCGAGCTTGGCATCGAAGAAGTGAAGTCCTATATGGTTCATGTACAAAATAATGGCGAAGAAAATGTACGTAGAGTAATTGCAAAACTCAAAAATGGATACTATGAAATAGAAATGGACAATGGTGCAAAAATCTGTGTGAAAGTTTCAGTTAACCAGAAAAAGCGTTCGGTTAAAATCGATTTCAAAGGAACATCCGAACAACAAAAAAATAACTTCAACGCGCCTGTGTCCATCTGTAGAGCGGCCGTTTTATATGTATTTCGCTGCCTGGTTAAAGACGACATACCTTTAAACGAAGGGTGTTTAAAACCAATCGAAATAATTCTTCCCAAAGGAACATTTTTGAACCCCACACCGCCTGCTGCGGTGGTCGCTGGAAATGTCGAAACCTCACAGGCGATTGTCGACGCCCTGTTTGCGGCGCTTGATGAAATGGCCCCAAGCCAGGGAACCATGAATAATTTCACCTTTGGAGACGAAACCAACCAATACTACGAAACAATATGCGGCGGTTCCGGAGCTGGTCCCGGGTTTAACGGAACCGGACCTGTGCATACCCATATGACAAATTCGAGGTTGACCGACCCCGAAATTCTGGAATGGCGCTACCCCGTGCTGGTTCAAGAATTTTCCATACGAAAAAATTCTGGAGGCGCGGGAAAGTGGAAAGGCGGCGATGGAGCTTTGCGGTTGATCACCTTCCTGAAAAAAATGGACGGGGCAATCTTGTCCAACAGAAGAGTTATTGCACCCTGCGGTTTAAACGGGGGTGAAAATGCAAAGCCGGGAATCAACCAGATTTTACGTAAAAACGGGCAAATAGAAAACCTGACTGGGTGTTGCGAGTTTACCTTAAATAAAGGTGATGTAATCAGTATAGCAACTCCGGGCGGCGCCGGATATAAGAAAAAGAGTATACTAAAGAAGAAACTAACCAAAAAGGAAACAATGAACACTAAAGTAGACCCCAAATTGTTCGGCTTCTCATCGAGAACCATTATTGAAAAAGAAAATAACACCTATTTTATCGTAATAAATCGAAAAAGCCGAATTATAATGAAAGATTCTTTGCGACTACTGCAAATGGCAAAAACAATACAAAAAACCGTAAAAACAAAAGATATTACAATAAAAACCACCGCTCCGGTATGTTCGAAATCGATACTATTTTTTAAAGAAAATAATATCGATCTTGTACAGATCTAAAACAGGGACCTGCGTGGGCGGCAAATCTTACGTTTAAACCAAAAACTCCTTTTCAGAACCAAAACCTCAATAGAATCGTCCATGAAGATCATTAGTAAAGAAGGAACACATGGCAACAGAACGACCAAAAATTGAATTTGAAGGCGCAGACCGAAATCGTAAACCGAAATTCACCATAAAAAATACCTGGATATTATTACGAATCGGCAACATTATTGTACTCGGAATCATATTGGCAATCTGGGCAATTTATAAAGCGGTATCGAACTAATCCTCTTGATTATCGATTTGATCAATCTTTTCATTCATTTTCGCCCAATTCAAAAGTTGTTTAAACTTTGGCGTCTCTCGAATATTTTCAAAAGCGACATCTGAATACATCGTTGAAAAACTGGAAAAACCAGCTTCCAGCGCAAGAGTCAACGTATCGAGTGCTTCTTTACTCTTCTTTTGCCAAGAGTAATTACAAGCCAGATTATACAAAAGTCTCGGATTTTCAGGACTGAGTTTCAAACCGGTTTGAAAGGACTCCAAAGCCTTCTCATATTCACCGCTTAAATCATATGCAACGCCCAGTACATTGTAGGCATCATAATTTGACGAGTCAAGTTCAACCGCCCGGATAGCGTGATAAACGCCCAAAACAAAATCTTCTTCACCGATAAAATAAGCGGCTACATGAGTTTCGTATTTTGAATACTGAGTATTTTCTTTTTCACCTTTAAGCGAATGAGCAGATTTCTTTCCAATTTCGTCGTAAATATTTCCCATTTCAACAATACTGAAATAAATTAATTTCTCGGTACTATCAATCTGAGGTTTATTCAAATAGTTTACAGATTTATAATTTACAAGCTCCTCAATTGCCTTCTCGTGTTGAGAAAGAGAAACGTCAAGATTATCCTGAGCAAATTCAACCGTTGCCATATTAGATAAATTCGAAGCGACCAGATAGCTGGGATCTTTACTTTTCTGACGCAAAAACAGATTCGACTTTGTCCAGTATTCAACAGCCTCATCCGGTTTTTTCGTATTATAAAGAAAACTGCCCATAGCCGAATAATAAATACCTATAAAGTCGGGACACCTTAGTTCGGCGTTGCCATCACAAATATCGATCAGCTTTTGCATTTTATCAATCGCTTTTTTCTGCCTGCCCCTTTGCCATTCGCTCATGGCTTTTTGATAGTCCGTAAAGTGGGAAGGCATTTCGCGTGGCTCTATCGATTTTAATATATCAATGTATGCCTGTTCTTTTCGAATAAACTCCAGAGTTTCATCTTGCTTCATCAGGCTATATGACCTGAAACCCGCGTCGACCGCCTTTTGCAGATATTCAAATGCCTTTTCCTTGTTTTTCTGAATCGAATAAGAAGAGGCAAGATTATACAAAACATTTGAGTTTTCAGGGTCCAGTTTTATTGCTTCTAAGTATGCGGCGATTGCCTTTTCGTAATCCCCGGAGATGTCATAAGCTACCCCGAGCAAATCGAAAGAATTTGATATACCCGGATTCAGGCGAACACCCTGCTCTGCATGGTAAATAATCATCTGAATGTATTCATTCGCATCTTTATTAAATAGTTCCCCGGCTATTAACATATGCACTTCGCCCAGCAGAACGTTACCTTTTTTATTATTTAGTTCTAAATCATTTTGGATATGCCCATTATCCTTTAAAGTTTTCCAGTCCAGCAGTATGCGGGCCAGAAAATAAGTATAGGAGTCAACTTCCGACTCTAAAACTTTATCCATCAATTCAGTATAAGCCTCGGCTGCGTTGCGTAGACTCTTTTCTGCCTTGTCAAAAGACTCCAGATGAATATTCATTTGTGAAAGTAGAAAATATTGATCGGCCATCAACTTTCCATTTGGTACGCGATGTTTTTGCAAAATAACGAAACTCTTTTCCTGAAGTTCAAGCGCCTTTTGAATCTGCCCATCTAAACGGTAAATTTCGGCAAGTGTGTAATAATAAATACCCAACTCTTTACCGTCGACTTCTTCCGACTCGTTGTATTGATAAATAGCCTGATCAAGTAATTTTATGGACTTTTTAAGAGCCGCCTTTCCTTTTTTACCCGCAAATACTTTAATCGCGTCGAAGTAATAATCGCCATGAGAAAGATTTTCCTGCGTATAAACCCCGGACCCACCGGAAAAAAGAGTAAATGTAAATATAACAATAGCGCTAATTAATTTTAGTTTCATATTACTATAAAGGCAGATTGCCGTCCAACGTCAAACAAAAAACTGAATAATGAATTCACTTAGATAAGAATCTACGGTGATTCAATTCTTTCTGTCTTTTTTCCTTCGCCGGGCCCTTCGTATTTTAAAAAACGGTTATTTTTAACATCAAACCAGTAATAATATTTATAGGGCCAAAACGTTTTAAGTACTCGATTATGTAATCCGCTTTCGTATTTTTTTGCTTTATAGGTTTTGCCGGCAATTATAATTTCTTCCGTTTTTTCATATACCAGATACATGGCTACGACACGACCACTTTTACTTTGCAGTATATCAAAAATAATTTTTTTACCCGGCTTTGGTATTATTCGAGAAAACACATAAAACATCGATCCGTTTCCATCGTATGTAACACGGTCGATATTGTAATCGTCTTTTACTTTTCCGGTTAAAACGATCTCTTTTTTAGTATAGTCAAATACTATTCGCATATATTCTATTCCCGATTTATCGTAATACTTGGTTTCAAGGGCGCGTAAACCGGCGCCAAAGCGATTCATCGACCTTTCTCCCTTTTCATCCGTGAAGTTTACTATAGTTTCACCATTCGATTTCGACACTGACATCTTTTGTGAGTAGACTTTACCTTTTCGATGCAACGACAAAGGGTAAATTTTTTCACTTACGGCAAAAATTTCCGTGAATGCAATAAACAAGGCCATAAAAAGCAGTAATAATAGAGTTTTTTTTTGGTTTTTCACATATGATTCCTTAAATTATAGTCTACAAAGTATAATTCAAGGAGAGTTTTGTTTTGTAAACGGAAAAACCTCCATGATGACTTGTTTCGGTCATAATAGGTCTAAATAAAAAAACTATTGACAGTGTTGCTAATCGATAATTCTCATTCATGGATACTTGATGTTATTCTTTTAACCGCAGGTTTATTAAATTCTATGAAAAACTTTATTTATCGAAACAAAGTTGATAGTGTGCATATCAGTTCAATATAATTTAAAAAGAATCTCTCCATTTCGAAGCTATGCGGAAAATAAAAGAATATTTCAAATATAATCAATTATCACAAAAAGTAAATCTTAAAATATCCCATATTTTAAGGCAAAGAGGTCTACAATGAAACTACTACTAATATCACCAATTTTTAAACCCGACAAAAGAATGCCGGAAGCTACCAGCGTATCGGCTATTTCTTTAAACATAATTGCTGGGTTGACGCCACCTGATGTCGAAGTCAAGATTATTGAAGAAGAAATAGCAATGGTAAACCCTGATGAAGAAGATGCCGATCTGGTCGGAATCAGTTGCATGACTTCGAACGTAATGAGAGGCTATGCTATTGCTGATGCATTTCGAAAACGAGGAATAACTGTAATTCTAGGTGGAATTCACCCCAGCCTGCTTCCCGACGAAGCGGCGCAACATTGCGACTCTTTATGCGTCGGAGAAGTTGAAAATGTCTGGGAACAAATGCTGGAAGATTTTAAAAATAAAAAACTGAAAAAAAGATATTCTTCACCCTATCCAGATTTACAACGTTTTATACCCTTAAAAGGCAGAAATCTGACCAGGAAAATCGGTATGGCTGCAGTTGCCCTGGAAACTACCCGTGGCTGCCCCTTCACATGTAATTTTTGCACCGTTCCTGTCCACTTTGGACGTAAACAACGACATAGACCCGTTGAACACGTAGTTCAAATGATCGAAGACGCAGTAAAAGTAGGCATTAAACGTGTATTCTTTATGGATGACAATATTCTTGGAACTCCATCTTATGCAAGAAAACTTTTAAAGGCAATTGCCCCTTTGAAAATCAGCTGGTCTGCACAGTCTACCTTAAAAACGCTTGAAAAAAACCCGGATCTTATGGATCTTTCCAGAAAAAGCGGGAGCGTGGGTTTCTTTTTTGGTATTGAGTCTGTTGGTTCAGCAATGGGAACCTTCACAAAATCGTATAACAGTCAGCAAGCGCTTGTCGATGGAATGAACCGGGTTCGCGACGCGGGACTTCACGTACACGCCGCCCTTATTTTTGGGTTTGACCAGGATACAGAAGCAGTTTTCGACGAAACTCTTGAGTTTTTACTGAAACATAAAATACCATCAGCTTCGTTTCATCCGCTGACACCCTACCCCGGAACTGCATTGTTCAAACAACTAGACGAGGAAAATCGTCTGCTGTCGAAAGACTGGAACGATTATCACTATTATTGGGGAACAATTGTTTATCAACCAAAAAACTTCAGCCCTCAAAAACTCTTTTTAGAAACAGCTAGAGTGCAAGAAGAATTTTCGAGATTCTCAAACGTAATTAAAGGCACATGGGTAAATCGAAAACATCCGTTATTACCACATTTCTTCAATTACGGTTTAAATAAAACAATTAAACTGGCTAGAGCAAACTGGCTGGAACATTACGGAAATAAATAAGCCGATTTTTGGTTCAGAATATCAATATTGCCTGATATTCTGAACACTATTTTGGAGTAAAAAATGAAAATACTATTAACTTGCCCGGTCAGCGGAACTGGCCACTCCCCACCTTCAAAAATAATTGTTCCAAATTTACCTTTGCGTATTATTGCGGCTCTAACGCCTCCAGAACATCAAATTGTTATATCAGAAGAGACTGTTGAACCCATAGATTTTGAACAGGAGTGCGACGTTGTCGGTATAAGTACTGCTACTGCAAATGCAAAGCGGGCCTATGAAATTGCCGATGAATTTCGTAAACGAGGGAAAACAATTATAATGGGTGGAATTCACCCTACCATGTTGCCCGATGAAGCTCTACAGCATTGTGACTGTGTCGTGATCGGTGAAGTCGAAGGCGTCTGGAAAAAACTCATGGCTGACCTTGAAAAAGGAAAACTGAAAAAGAAATACACAGACCCTTTTCCACTGCTGGATACTTATATTCCACGCCTCGATATTGACAACAACAAGGGAAGACTGGGGTCTGGCTTTGCGGCCGTAGAAACCACTCGCGGGTGTCCATATACATGTAATTTTTGTACCGTCCCTGTCCAGTTTGGGAGAAAACTGAGGCATCGCCCAATAGAACACGTTGTGAAAGATATCGTTCTATCCGGTAAGAAAAAAGTATTTTTTCTGGATGATAACATAATTGGCAACCCTAAGTATGCGAGGGAAATGCTTAAAGCACTTATTCCGTTGAAGATTCAATGGATGGGTCAGTCTTCCATGAAAGTATTGCAAAAAAATCCAGATATAACTAAACTTGCCATACAAAGCGGTTGTATTGGACTGTTTTTTGGCCTGGAATCGGTTAGCGACTCCATGAGTATTATTCCGAAGGCAATAAAAGATAAACAAGAGAATGCGAACTTTTTAAAGCACATCAGAGATAGCGGAATCCATGTTCATACTGCAGTTATTTTTGGTTTTGATACAGATACGGAAGGTGTTTTTGATGAAACGCTTGAATTTCTGCTTAAAAACAAAATTTCATCAGCAGGGTTTGCTACTTTAATTCCCTTCCCCGGAACGCCTCTCTTTGACGAACTCGACAAAGAAGGCAGAATTCTTACACGAGATTGGGACGAATATAATGACCAATGGGGCAGCACAGTCTACCAACCAAAGAATTTTTCACCAGAAAAGTTATATTATGAAACAAACAGAGTTAAAGTGGAATTTACCAAATTTTCAAATATCTATGCTCGGGCATGGGCAAACCGACGTCGCCCGCTGATCTATCTTATGATAAATACTGCGTTTTACGGTATTCACAAAAGTGCGATGCAATACTGGGTGAAAAGAAATCCCGGCTTAACCTTTTAGGGTAGAAATTTTCATATTCATAGATAAAAGGTTTTATATCTTTTATCTATGAATTCAATTCGAAAACGAAAATCTATGCTCCATGACGAATGAGAAGTCAAAACTCAAAGCTTAAACTTTACGCCGGTTAGCTCTTCAGAAACTTCACGCAACTCAATGGCCGTCTGTTGATTATGCGATGACTTACTTGATTTGACTTTGACTGGGTAACCTCGCATTCCCAGAAAACCCCCAGGGCCAAAATAGTCACCATTTTTCACTTCGGGGTCAACGGCGGCGCGTAAGCTCGGCAATGCACCCATCAAGGTTTTCTGGGCAAATACCTTTTCTGCCAGGCCAAGAAAAGAAGAGTGGCGAGTAAGACCGCTTGCTGTGTACCCGGGATGAGCGGCTGTTACAAGAACGGGAATCTCTTTTTCAGCCAATTGTTTTCCTAAATCATATGTAAAATACAAGTTTGCAATTTTACTGTCTGCGTAAGCCTGTGACGCTTTGTACTTTCTTTTTTCCCAATGCAGATCATTAAAATCAATTTTCCCCCAGAGGTGGGCCATACTTGCCACGTTCACAATTCTGCTCGGGGCGCTCGATACAATAAGCGAAATAAGGCGACCGGTAAGAGCAAAATGCCCCAGATGATTAACCCCCATTTGAAGCTCAAACCCACTTTTTGTTTTCGTAAAGGGAGGCACCATCACGCCGGCATTATTGATAAGCAGATCCAGACGTGAATATTTCTTGAGAAACGATGTGGCAAAAGATTCCACCGAGTCGAGATCGGTGAGGTCCAGTTTCATTACGTCGATTTTAACCTGCGGGTGTTCGTGTACAACAGATTCGCGAGCAGCTTCCCCTTTTTGCAGATCTCGTACTGCCATAACGACCTGTGCGCCACGGGCCGAGAGTGCTTTTACTGTTTCAAAACCTAATCCGCTGTTAGAACCCGTGACCAACACCATTTGTCCCGTCTGGTCAGGTATTTTGGATGTGTCCCATTTGTTTTTCATAATTTTCCCCTGTTTTTTTTAACAACAAGTTGAAATAATCCGGTAGCCGTTATTTAATTTATATGCCTTTCGAGAGAAAATTCCCCAAAGCGTTGTGTCAAGGGGTTTTGTTTATTTCATAGAAAATCTCTGATCAGCTTATGACATTTTTAACTTTATAACATTAGAGAATATTATTGCGACCATAACAGGCGCAATGAATACAACAAAAGGCATTAAAAACAAATGCAGTTTTATTTTTTTTCGCACCATTATCCAAAAAAAATCATTGACAAAATTATATCTAATATCGAAATTTGTGAAACTGCTGGTTTAAATAGAACTATTCTTTTACAATGGCTTTACTGTTTCGATTTATATAAAAATGTTTTCTAAATATTCAATAAAATACCCAAAAACAATTATATTAATTATTCTTTGTTTAAATGCACTTGCAGTCATTCCCTTAACCAACATAGAATTTAACACAGCGCTCTCAGTCTGGTCAAATAAAGATCTACCCACATTTATTAAATACGAAAAATTTCAACAAACTTTCGGAAACGATATCTCCTTCGGAATTATGTACCAAACCGAAAATATTTTTACGAAAGAGCAGTTATCGTTGAATGCGAAACTTACGGAAAAACTTAAACTGGTAGAAAATATTGAAAATGTGCTCAGCCTTACAAACGTTGAAAGTGTCTCCTTAAGAAATTATAAAATCGTCAAGACGAAGATTATCAAAAAAAATGCCCGTAATATGGAATATCAGAAAAAACTGGCTCTGAAAGATACCACTCTAGTTGATAATTTTATTACACGCGACGCAAAATCTACGGTTATCTGGCTACAACCAAAAATTATCAACGATGAACAAAGTAGACTAACCTTACAAGCCGTAAAAAAGTTGTTAGAAGAACCAGAGTTTGCTGGCATCGAATTTCATTTAATAGGTGGGTTTCCCTTAATCAATGAATTGTCCAAAATTACTAATACCGAATCAGGTACATTCGTTGCAATCTGTGTAATTATTATGATTATCCTGCTGCGCCTTCTTCTCCACTCGTTTAGTATGGCTATACTACCGATTATTGTAGCATTAAACAGCGCCTTACTCGTAACCGGACTATATACATCCAACCATGAAATGAATTCGGTTTCGGGAATTATGCCCCTGATTATCATTATCATCAGTATAGCCAATTCCGTTCACATTGTTTTGCATTTTAAGGCAAAATCGATAATCGGCCATACGACGCAAGAATCCATACTATTGTCGATGAAGGAATTGGCGGTTCCCTGTCTTTTTACAAACCTTACCACCGGTATTGCCTTTCTCGCTTTCATTACAAGTGAACTTCCTCCGTTGCAAACACTGGGAATGTATACCGCTCTTGGAACAATGATTACGTATATTTTATCGTTCACCTTGCTACCTGCAATTATGACGACATTTCAAAAAATTCTCTTTAAACAAAAACATCTGCATAAGGAACCACGGACTAACAGTTTTATTATCAATCTTCCTATATGGGTTTCAAAACATAAATTCCCTATAATCTTTATCAGCATTGCTATTTTGGCTTTATCTATATTTGGAGCCAGGAATCTCGAATTTCAGACTGATCAAATCCGCCATCTTCATCCAAGTAATCCGGTGCGCCATTCAATGAACTTATATCAAGAATGGTTCGAGGGAGTATATCCGATTGACCTGATACTGGAAGCGCCGGAAAAGAAATATTTTCATAAAAGGCAAAATCTACGAAAAATACAAAATCTCGAAAAAGAGATTATCGAACTAGAATATACAAAAAAAATATACTCTGCCAACACATTTCTGGATTCATCTAAACGTCGCCTAAGCGCTCAAGCGGGAATTAAATTCACCCCCCGGCAAGAACAACAAGGCATTAATCGTCTACTTGCACTGAATTTTCCCATGCTGCGGAAATTTCTTCCCGAAGGTGGCGATCACTATCGAATATCCATTAACTCGTCCTGGCTAGATAATAACCAAACGGAGACACTGGCGCTAGACATACTGAATTTAGCTGAATCTTTTGCCAAAGAAAATAATCTAACCGCCTACACTACCGGGTATACTACGATGTATACCGATATAAACCAACTTTTAATCCGCAGCCAGAGAAGCAGTATTACCATCAGTTTTATTTGTATATTTCTTATGATTATCATTATGACACGGCGATTCTGGTTATCATTGCTAGCCATGATACCGAACATTCTTCCGGTAATAACAACAGTCGGAGTTATGGGGTGGATTGGTATAAAGCTCGATGTGGCCACAGTCTTAATCGCCGCAATATCTTTAGGTATCGCAGTTGATGATACTATTCATTTAATATACGCCTTTCTAGATCACAGGAAAGAAGGAAAAGACGTGCCCGAGGCGCTTTCCATTGCAATGCGCCATGTGGGCAATCCCATTTTAATTACAACCGTAATTTTGGTTGGCGGTTTTTCGGTATTAACAATATCAAATTTTTTACCTGTTGCCTATTTGGGTGGATTTATTGCGCTAAACGTTATTTTCGCGCTTTTATACGACTTTCTATTATTACCGGCCATAATCAGTTTTTTTCATATCAGAAATAAACAAAAAAGCTAACTTAATGACGAATTAATTTATAATGGTTTATTTCGAACTATTATTCCAAAAAAATCATTGACAATATTGTCTATTATTTTATACTATATTTAATTGTTTTTGTATATTTTCTTATTCCCAGTTATTTACATACTGACCATCGCAGCCTAATCAAATAATTTTTTTAATTAAAGTACCTTTTACACATGGGAGTTTATTATGAAGATACTATTAGCATGCCCAGACAATGAAATCGGTCTTTCTCTGCCTTCAAAAGTTAGTTTGCCAAATTTACCCTGCGTATAATTGCCACATTGACACCTCTTGAACATAAAACTGTTATAGTCGAAGAGTATGCTGAACCAATAAATATTACTCCGGAGCAACTATATTACGAAACGACCAGAGTTAAAGTAGAATTTACAAGGTTTCCAAATATAGTCCGCCGCGCATGGGTAAACAGACGTCAACCACTATTGTACCTGCTTGTAAATACTGCATTTTACAGTATCCACAAAAGCGCAATGAAGTACTGGATGGAGAGGTTCCCTGGAAAAACCTATTAAAAGATATAGAACCGAACACCCACGCCGAAATCGACGTCCAGTCCCAGACCGGGTAAAATAGCGAGCCCAGGGGCCACTTCAGCAAATATCTCGACTTTTGGAACAGGGAACCATTGCAGTCCAATTGGTACTCGGGCACCTACGCCAAACCAGGAGTTTGAACCGGCACCGTACTGAACAGAAGCTCCAATTCCAAGAAACCAGAAAAAGTTTTTTCCGCCAAGGGGTTTATTGATAATCCAATAGTCGACATTTAGGTCAAAACTACCACTGCTACCACCGCCCCACCCCAGGTCATAACCCAGTTCGATTACCGGAAAGTTATTGAACTTCAGTGTTATACCGTTTGGGTCTCCCCCCATAACACCGATGCCGGTTTTTGCGCTGAGCACAGGGGTCCATAACAAAGCTGTTGTTACTGCTAAAACTTGAAAAAATGCTAAAATCTTTTTGTTCATATATTGCTTCCTTGATATAGTGATAAATACATTCTGAGCACGACGTGAACTCAAGGACATTCTAGTTTAATTCAAGTCAGTTTGGCAAGACAAAAAGTCAGAGCGAGGGGGGGACAGATATGCTTTCTCTTTGTTGACGTCTTATCGTTCAAAGTTGAATGAACCGTATAATGTCAGAACCGAAGGAAAATATTTGCTATTTTAAGGGTGAGTATACCGCTCTTAAAAATGCCAATATTAATATTCAAACCCACGCTCTACAGTATGGTACGGCTTGCTTTGGTGGCATCCGGGGTTACTGGAACGAAGAGCATAACAATATCTATATCTTTCGAATTGAGGATCATTACCGCAGGTTGAAAGAGTCGGCGAGTATTCTTTGTATGGAGTTCCCCTACTCACTCGAAAAATTCACGGGAATTATTAAAAATATATTAGGCAAAAGCGAATGGAAACAAAATATCTATTTGCGACCGGTAATTTATAAGTCAGATCTCGATATTTCGCCGAGATTACACAACGTTGGTGACTCCTTTTTTGTGTATGCGATTGCGCTCGACGACTACCTTGATACCCAGAAAGGACTCAATGTTTGCGTCTCTTCGTGGGTTCGAATTCATGAGACCCAGATACCCACCCGGGCCAAGGCCAGCGGGGGGTATATTAACTCGGCTCTTGCGAAATCAGAAGCCATGCAGCAAGGTTATGACGAAGCTATTTTATTCGATATTAACGGAAATATTTCGGAAGGTTCTGCCTCGAATATTTTCTTTGTGCGAAATGGGACGCTGCATACCCCCGATTTAAGTTCTTCAATTCTGGAAGGAATTACACGACGGACCATTATGGAACTTGCCCGGGAGCTCGGGGTCGACGTTGTGGAAAGAAATGTTTCACGCTCGGAACTTTATACTGCGGACGAAGTTTTTTTTGCGGGAACCGGTGTTCAGGTCGCCTGGATAAAAAATATCGACAACCGGCAAATTGGCGATGGGCAAATCGGTCCACTGACTAAGAAGCTTCAGTCGCTGTTTTTTGAAATCGTGAAAGGACAAAAAGAAGAGTACAACCGGTGGCTTACTCCCGTCTACGATAAAAAATGAAACTCGATTTAAACGAACTGTCGAAAAGTCAATTTCAACTTTTTAAAAAAGAAGGCTGGCCCTCTGCGATCCTTTTTACGGGGCAACAGACAAAGTCAAAACATGCAACCATAATGGAACATACTCTGGACTCCCTTTTTGAAGCCCAGCACAACGTAGAAGGTAAAAGCGAGCGAACCAGAGAAAACATTAAAAAACTGGCCGAAGAAGGCCAACACCCCGACTTTTATATTTTTCCACGGCAACGAATTAAAATTGGTACTGGTTCAAAACCAGACCCTGGTACCATTCGTCACCTGCTCGACCACGTTCTTATTTATGCCCCCCGCATGGGTTCTACCCGGTTTATCTATTTCGAAGACGCTTCCTATATTAACGATGAGGCCGAGTCGGCCCTGTTAAAAAGCCTGGAAGAGCCTCCTCCCAATACCCACTTTATTCTTTCAGTCTGGGAACCTGGTCTGTTAAAAGAAACTATTGTTTCAAGATCGCGTATTGTTCCAGTTGAGTTTCAATTTGACCCTTCGATGGTTCCAAATGACCCTTGGGAAAGATTCTGGTTTTTAAGTAAGTGGAATGATACCGAAGAATACGATTTTATGGCACAAAATGGCTGGGTGGAATATCTAAAAACCCAGTATGACTTATTGAATTTTTCAACGCCAGATTATATTCCGCTTGAAAATATCGGATGGACCGAGTTTACAAAAACTTTTAAAAAAGAGAGCGTCGATCGGCAAACCGTGTTTATGAAACTTACTTTTTTACCGCTTTACTTTTCTATTCGCGATCGGCTTATTGACGGCAAAGGTCCGTCTGTCGGTCCTCTTAATTTTCCAGAAATGGATAAGCGAAGGTTGCTCTATCTTTCTCATCTTCTCGAAAGTTTTTTTCAAAGATTGCAAACCCGGTATTTTGGAACGCGCTCTCCGGCCATTCAGATTTTGTTTTTTTCTTTTTTGTCGGCCTTTATGGATAAATGGCCCAGGTAGAGGGTTTTACGGCTCCAGCGTTGTGAAATTACACTATGGTAAAAAAACCTGGTGGGGAATTTCAGACCTGTAGCATCTTAAGATCAATAATTTGCTATAAACCAGTCGCTTAAAGTTGTATTTTTAAACAAAGGATCTGGAAAATTCGCCCCTCCAGAGCTGTAGTAAATACCAAAAGCTGAGTTGTGATAGTTGTAATACTGCCGATTCAATTTGTGTGTATCCATTAAAGTGTTAAAATCGGCAACCCAGGTCAGCCCCCCTTTGGTCGAAAAAGGGTTGAATAACTTATAAGAGAGCCCATACTCACCCACATTCATGGGAACATTGTTGTCTATGCCAAACTGTAGACCATAGAATAAAAGTTCCGCCTCTAAATAAGCTGAGTCAAAGTCTGCCCCGTTACGAGTATTAATCAGTGCGCTGGTATCAGGGTAGTTGCCATAAGTCGTCTGAACACCATCAGTATAGTCCAGGTTACCATAAACAGCCAATAACTGTATACAATAACTCCAGTAAGGGTAATGGTGCGAGTCATACATTACATTGGCATCATCTAAAACTGTAAAAATAAAATCAACACCCCCTGTTATTAAACCAGACTCCATAATAATCAGATGGTTAGCGTCAACGACTCGAATGGCGTCGATCATTTTCTGACTCAAAACATTCCAGGCCGCACTTGTCGGCGTTCCGGGTTCGTTAATCAGGTCATAACCTGCAATTGTATCTTCGTCTTTATAGCGATTTGCAATAGCCACCCATAAGGCGGTAAGACGTTTTTGGTTTTTACTGCCTACCGTCCAGAAATTGGCATTCGCATTGTTATCCCAGCTTTGGTAACCACCCTGGGGAGAATGCATATCGAGTATTAAATACAAACCGTTTTTTTTCGCCCATATAATGTTTTTCTCAAGCCAGTTCCAACCCGACTGTTTATAATAGTAAGGATTCGAATTGTCTTCAAAATAGCGGGCGTCCATATTCAAACGCACCACATTCATTTTCATTGCTTTTACATCAGCGTACGACGCCTCATTAAAATTCTTGGAATTCATAATATCCTGCACCGGATCTGCGGGATCATCGGAATAGGCTGTAAAATTAATTCCTTTTAAAATAATCGGGGTATTTGCTGCGGTAACAACCAGATCGCGTCCGGATGCTCGAATTATATTCAAAGGGTCGGTATTCTCAGTGCAATATTCAACCGGATCTTCAATGGAAAGATTATCTACATAAAAGTCAAACCCGGTGTCCGAACTGTTCACGAGTAGTTCTACTTTTTGAACCGGCTCGTTAAAAGTGTATGTATAAGTGCCATAAAATGTTTGCCACCCATCATTTCCCGAAATGGTCATTGTATCGATGCTTTTATACTTTGTTCCTGATGCGTCAACAATCGTTAGAATAAAATTCATCTGGTGTGATGTAACTTCGGCGGGGTCCAACTTTATATCGGCTGTTAATTCATACGAAACACCTTCTTGCACAGAAGCCGTAACATTCTGGTAAATACCCCCCCACTGAGTGGCACGATTTGTAACGGCAGCTCCACCGGCTCCACCATTGTTTACACCGGATGCGGCCACAGTGGAGGATTGATAGGGCAACCAGTTGGTGGCTCCCGCTTCGAAATCACCGTTTACAACATTCTGAACCCGCAAGGTAGTATAAGGTTTCGCCACCGTACATGGAACGCTTGCTCCCGCATTGTTATCCCCTGAACTATCTGAACTATTACCGGATGACTTATTTGCGTTGTTACAGGAAAGGGTAAAACCGAATAAAAAAACGAAAACACACCCTTTAAAGAATGTTCTATATTTTATACTATTATTACTATAAACTTTGTTCTTTGTATTTGCCATTACATTCCAAAAAATTATACGTTAATATAAGACGATCTAATTTATAATTTACCATAATAAAAAAAATAATCCATAAAAAACCTAATTATCAGGTCTCGCCATATGCGGTGAAAAGGTCTTCAGGAAATGAGGTTGGTAATAATTTTCGGGAATACAGAAATTTTTACTGGTAAATGAGGCCGTATCGTACAACATAAACAGCTGGAATCAGTATCATAAAAAGTTTTAACAGATAAGGGTCTTTTTTTCGCCAAAGCCAGTCGGTATATCCAGAAAGTAAAGCGCCTGCAACGGCTATGACTCCCCCGAAAAAATAGTTGAAATTTTGAATATAAGCCAGATAACCCAGAGAAGCAACTACGCAAAAATCAAGAATATCCCAAGCGGAGGGTTTTTCGAATAGGTCTTCCAAAAAGTGAATAAATCTTTGATAGACTTTTCCGGGAAAAGACACAATGCCTTGGAAAATTCGTTTAATGGTTTGAACATCCTGGTTTTTCTGACGTGTTATTTTCCCCAGAAATTCAGTAAGTATGCCATATTTTCCGTCAATTAATCGAAGTATTTTTGTGTCGGGTATTGAACTTAGTTCATTGCTGAGAAAACAAAACTCGTCGCCAATACTGGTTTCTAGATTGCCCAGCATATCTTTTTCTTCGATAACGATTCCATTTATAATGGAACTTTGAACGATGTTCCCGTTAGCCGATTCCACATATAAGCGAACTTTTTTACGGTCCTTATTTGCTTCGACTTTTATTCGGTTTCCGTCGGTATACAGAATATACACTTCGGGGAATTCCCCATCGCGCCCTTTAATATATTTCCAATGATAATGCATCTTACTAGTAAAATTATCGGTAATATCGGAAAAATATTGAGTACGTTTCTCGTCCAAAGCAACATCTAAGAGATTTATTTTGCGGGGAAAAGGTGAAAAATTACCCACCCCCTTACTATCTATTTTCCCCCCGCTCCGAATATGTTTTATAGGGAAATCGCCAGGCAGGAATTTACGGTGGGGAATTTCAGACCAACTGTAAACCAGAACAACCAGCTACAAAGAATTCTTCGTCAGGGCGCAGTAGAATAAAATCTGTTATCGCCAGTAAACGCTACTTAAATCAAACGCTTATGAGGCAGGAACGCCGAAGAAGTTTCAATAAAACCTTGCGATAGCAATCCACTAAATCTTTTGTTATTTTCTCCATTAGTGAATAATTCAATTCATGGAACCAATAATATATGATCCCATCGGTTATTTGCACGATCCCAATTATAGACATCATTTATGGCAAAATCACCTTCTATGACTGAATAAAACGATATTCGATCAATACTGGCAAACTTAAATCCAATGAAGCTCTTTGGTCTAATTTTTAAATCACCTGGATTAATATTATCTCTTTTTTTTCTTAGGTCATTTAAAGACGAAATGCTGGAACCAGATTTCGAACCAAATATGATATAATGCTTTCTAAAGTCATCATCATGTTTGAGCCAATCGTTATCTAATTCTGCAGATGCCAGTTCGGATAGTGTCCCTTCAAAACTGATCGATCGAACGGTATTTTGAAAAGAATATGTCAGACTTGCCCTATTGGAAAATTTAATATCCGCAACTTTTCTTGATGATGGTGATGTGAAAAACTTAGGTATATTTTTCTCATCAAGCATGGTCCCAACAACCCTGGACCTAGGAGTTCCATTTTTAGAAATAGTAGAAAGAACGGCTCCTTGTGGAAAAATGTTTCCATTTCTCTTTTCCTCTTCAAGCCATTCGTTTAATTTCTCAAGTGGTAATTTCATTAAGTTGTATTGACAATGATTTCGGAAGGCTTTATAAGTAAATTAGAATTTTGAACTTATCTGACATTTTGGTTGAGCATCTACGAAAAAACATTTGATCTAATGTCTCTTTAAAAAGACGAGAAACATTTTTTCACTTCACCTTGGCCCACCAGGCCAGAAAAGATTCGGAAATTATTTAGTTTATATTGGATTCTTCCGGCAACAATAGCAGGGTGTACATTTTGATTGGCAGCATAATTAATTAGTTCATGTTTTGATAGGTCGGTTTTAGTATGTAAGTCAAAATCTTCTGGCAATAAAGCTTTCTCAGCATAAATATCAGCTTCTTTCTCTTTATTGTTATCGGATTCAGAACCGCGTAATGACATGTCATCGACGATAAAGCCTCCGTTATCAAGGTGTAGTAAAATATGAGCAATTTCATGCAATAAAGTAAACCAGAAATTGTCTACTCGATCATACCGTAACGTTAACCCGATTACAGGTCGGCCTTTATTGGTTTTAAACGCTGCGCCATCCAGAAAAGTGCTTTTGAGATGGGGAAGATACTTTAAAATGATTCCATAATTCGCTAGATACTCTATAGCTAGTTTTGGACCATTATGCATAGTGCTTAGGCCTACCAAACCTTTAAGAAAACTGTCGTTAATGTTTTTCGGTATAAAAGGTTTTATTTCTTTCGTGTGATTTGCTTCAGCTAATAAATGCAAACTCCAACCTTGAAGTGCGTAATAATCAATTCTAGCATTAATACGTGAAGAAGTAGTTTTTCTAAATAAACCATCGGGGATGGCATCAGGACCATCAATACGGTCTATTAAATATCTAATCGCTTCCTCCGCTCGATCTTTCAGGTTATTAGTATTAAAAGAATGGAACGCTCCATTCTTTTGCATTTCAATTAACGGGAATTTTTCGAATTTTATTTCTTTAAAATTTTCTAGACTATTATAACTATGTTCTTTTAACAATACTTCTGCTGATATTCCAAAGTGTTGATGTAACGCACGAATCATTTTTAAGGTTAACTCTCTTTTACCTGAAAGTATTTCTGAAACCTTTGATCTGCTTCCCATAAATGGAATTAAATCTTTTTGAGTTAGACCTTCTTGATCCATACGAAATTTGATTGCCTCAATAGGGTCGGGAGCATTTATTGGATACTTCTCATTTTCAAATTTTTCAACTAGTATTGAAAGTATTTCTAGCTCGTCTTCTCGACCTTTGTTATTGTCAATAAGTATATTGATTCGATCGAGTGTCCGTTCATAATCTTTTTCATTATGAATTGGCTTAATTTTATAGTCCATCATACTTCCCCCACTTTTATTTTGTCGTAACCTTTATGTGTGCCAACAAACCTTATATAGACAATACCTATTTTATACTCTATTTTTACTATAAGACGGTATTTATTTCCTCCTATATTGAATACAATTCTATTATTACCAACGATGCTGGCTGTTTTATATTTATCTTTTACATCTTGTGGTTTTTGCCAAATTGCTTTACTCGCCTCTTGGTACCAAGCTTCCAGAGGTCCTCTAGAGTCAGGATAAATTCTATAAAACTCCACTAATGTACGTTTAGCAATTACCCTCATTCTTATATCGACAATGTACTATGTTCCCTATATGGTGTCAATAAAAAGTTCCCCTGTAGGGAATATTATTTTTAGATTTAAAACCCAAAGAAGGATTGGGGAAATTACCAACAAACACCCTCCAAAAACAAAACGGAGACCAAAAACCTCCCCCTTTTATATCAATGTGGGGCCGTTTAAAGAAAGGAGATTGGCCACAAAGTTTTAAACTGGGGAAATCCCCAGGCAGGAATCTATGGTGGGGAATTTCAGACCAATTGGTAGACCAAAACGACCAGCCTTGCGACATAATGTGCCGTCGAATACCGAGGGGTTGGTGAAGAACGGGTGGGCGTTTACGCCCACGTGGTCGGAGCCAAGGGGGTTTGTGGTATTCAGGTTGGGTAATTTACAATCTCCCCCTTCCAAAACCGAAAAAGAACCTCGAAGCGAGCAAAAAAACCGAAGGATTTCTTTGTAGCCTAACACCAGCTACAAAGAATTCTTCGTCAGCTCGTATAGAAATATTGCCGTAGCCACCGATACATTGAGGCTGTCCATACTGGATGTCTGGGGGAGCTTCCACAAAAGGTCACATCTTTTTTCGACTAGATCTGAAAGACCTTTTTCTTCGGACCCCATAACAAGAACGATTTTATCGTAATCTTTTATAGTGGATTGGGCCTGCTCAGAACGCAGAACTTCGCCTTGAAGTGACGTACCGATAACAAAAAAATCTTTATCTCTGGCTTGGAATAAAAAGTTGGCGATTCCACCGACATGAAAAACAGGAAGTTTTACAAGAGCCCCCGCTGAAGATTTCATTGCAGCCTCCCCCGCCGGAGCAGCCCTTTTTTTCGGTATAACAAGCCCCTTTGCGCCAAAGGCAACCATAGAACGAGCAATCGCCCCGACATTGGCAGGGTCCAGGACCCCATCGAGAGCGACATAAATTCCCCCGTTTTGTTCCATCTGCTCAAAACCAAACTCGAGTAAGGAGGGAGCGCCCTGGCGCAGGAGCATTATACCCTGGTGATTTTTCTCTCCCCATAACGTAGAAAGCTCTTTAAACGATACTTTTTTTATGCGGATACCCGATTTATTCGCCCGGCGAAGAATTTTTTCAACTCGCCCATCATCCATGCGCGAAACGTATACAATATCATCTTTATAAAACCCAGTTTCATCAACCAGAGTCGATACCGGATGGTACCCCGCAACTTTTTGAATTGTCTGGTCTTCTGATTTTGAATTACTATTAGGAGGGAAAGACATCGGTTTAAAGCTCTTTTTTCTGGAGACGGGCTCCATCAGGGGAATCTAGAATGACATAACCGAGCGCGTCAACCCGGTCTCTCAATTGGTCAGACAGAGCGTAATCTTTATTTTTACGCGCCTCTACCCTCTGTTCTAAAAGCGAGTTCACCTCATCAGGAATATCGGACTCTCCGGTAGCTTCAATTTCTCCCGAATATGATAAAATATTAATAACGGTATCCATTTTCAAGAATGCCTTCTGAACCGTTGTAAAGCTTTCTTTGGAGAGCGCGTCCCCATTGGCGTCAAAATAGGCGTTGGTCTGCCGAATAGCTTCATGAAAAACAGCAAGGGCTCTGGGAGTATTTAAATCATCTTTGAGTTCTTTTATAAAATCTTCAACCCACCCGGAAGAATTTTTGGCCAGATCACTTTCAAAACCTGTTTTATCTGGCGAGTCGGTTATGGTAATTTTCAAAAGGCGATTATAAAAATTCCAGATACGTCGAATTGTCTGTCGGGTCTGGGCTAAAGCCTCCAGAGTAAAATTGAGTTTTTGACGATAATGAGATGAAAATAAAAAATACCGAAGAGTAGCAGGATGAAACCCTTTCTCCATAACATCACGTAAGGTAAAAAAGTTCCCTTTCGATTTAGACATTTTACGACCATCCACAAGAAGATGCTCACAATGCATCCAGTACTGAACAAACGATTCACCATAAGCGTTCAAACTTTGGGCAATTTCATTCTCGTGGTGTGGAAATAAAAGATCAATACCCCCGGTGTGAATATCGATGGGCCCCTGAAATATTTCATGTATCATTGCTGAACACTCCAGGTGCCAACCGGGACGTCCTGTTCCTAGTTCAGTGCTCCAGGCTATTTTTTCATGCCCTTTTTCACCTTTCCAGAGAACAAAGTCACGAATATCTTCTTTCGTGTATTCATCGGCATTATAACGAGTCCCGCTTTTAACCGAAGATAGATCAATTCCAGAAAGCTTTCCATAGTCAGAAAATTTTGTTATGGAAAAATAGACCGAATCATCCTGTTTATAAGCATATTTACTTTTTAAAAGCCTTTGAGTTAAATCGACCATGGAGTCAATATAATCTGTCGCCCGAGGGAAGTGTTCGACTTTATCAATACCAAGAATTTTCATGTCCTGGAAGAAAAATTCAATATAATGGTCAGTTAGACGCCTTAAATCGCCAATTTCGGGGTCCGAATTAGATTCCTGGGTTTTGCGGATAGTTTTATCGTCAACATCCGTAATATTCATCGCCTGTTCTATCGTATAACCGCCCAAACTAAGTGAGCGGCGTAAAATGTCCGTAAATATGTAAGTTCGAAAGTTACCAATATGAGCCAGGTCATAAACCGTAGGACCACAAGAGTAAATTGTGACTTTATTTCCCGATTTGGGTGTAAAATCTTCAAGTTGTTTGGTGTAAGAGTTGTAAAACCGAAAGCTCATTTTAGTATGATTAAAAAAATTCGGGCTGACTGGATTTGAACC
>JBEQLE010000052.1:0-30441 GCA_040326155.1 Leptospirales bacterium
GTGAGTATTTGCGACCAATACTTGCTTCACTTTATTTTGAATCAAATCAGTAAAAGCAAAAGTATTGGTGGAAGCTTCAACGACCACATAAGTTTCATGATCCAATAGGCTATAAAATCTTTCCAGATCTTCAGCAACAAGTTCAAAACGATACCTTTGTTTATTTCCTTCCTCATCCAAGAAGCAAATATTAAACCTGTTCGAATGCAGGTCAATTCCGATAAATCTCATATGTTCCTCCTTGATTTTTTAGATACATTTCATTTTCATACGTCTATACGGGTATCGCCCGCCGACCAAGGTCGGCGGGTGTCCCAAGAGTTTAATACGAACAGGCCGCTAATCGTTATTACGGGCTTATAATATCCCAGAGTCTGTGCAGCCTGATACTCTATGGTCAGAGTATATTTGTCCTGAAACGTATCAAGGACATCATAAAATCGTTATGTGAAGTGCCGAATTAGTAAAAGTCGATTATTCTGTTAGCAATGAAAATACAATCATTCAGTCCATCATGCAATAAAAGTCAAATTTCTTTGGGATAAAAATAACCTTTAATACACTCAGTATTTCTAACACAGATTTGTATATGATTTTTATCTCGGAATCCAGCATTAAGGTAAATTTCCTCTCCCTCAGTAAAAACTGATCTTACTGTGTCATATTCTTTAAGGCCACTTTCTAGGCGCATAGTATGTAAATTCTGTATTACTGCACAATCAAGATTTCTTTGTAATGGGATTTGATCAAGATGCAAAGGATCGGTGTTTTGCGGAAGTTCCGTTCCAAACTTATTATGTATATTAGCTAGGAAGTTATAAGATGCTTTTAGCTCGTCAACATACGACCTTTCCAAAAGGTTTAAACAAAAACCTAGATCGATTATTGCACCAATGACACCAATTTTCTTTTTTATTGTTTTACGTTTGAAATTTTCTTCAGCAAACTCTTTGGCTCTCAATGGATCATTTTCCCAAAAATAGATCCCGTTCCCAAGCCAGTCATATGCGTTTTCGCTGGGATTTAAATTTGATTTTTTATCAATAATATGTTTAACTGTGGTAATGTCAGTGCCGTGGTATCCTAGCACTAAAGATGGCTGTACAGTATTCAAGATGATATTACTTAAACTGCTTCTTCAGCGCACCATTTTTTGTATACATTCCAGTTTGATATAGAATGGCATTCGCATCTTGCTGTGTCATGGCTTTTTTCTGTTTGTCTGCATATGAAGCCAGCAAATCTATTTCTTTTTGTTTTTCCTTTTTATCTGATACTAACATCATTTCCTCTTCTGCTTCCAGTATTATACTATGAAATCTTGCAATTGACCAAATTGTCAACCACATTTTTGAATGTTTAACAAGATAAACTGCTCTCAAAAAAAGTATGGTATTACATATTTTTTTTGAGAGTTGATGATTTATCAGGTAAATACTTAGAGAAAGTTATCTATTCGGCATTTCGCCTAACACTTCTTGTGCCAATTACCAAAAACCACTGCATGTTTGCATAAACAAACCGCTAGATTCCATGAATTTGTATCCTTACTCTCCCCATTGAAAATTCAATATACCCAACTAATTTTCATATGGAGTAGGGCGGTCGCATTCCGAACTGTTTTCAGATAGAATAATATACCTTTACGCTTCGAAAATACCCCTCTCGTGGTCGGCCTGATTTTTCTTTTTCTTGTCGTCTGGTCTCAAGAAGGGGAAACTCCCGCAAGGTCGTTCGTTAAATGGATATTGCAAAAAATAAAAAAGCGTATTTTCAGTATGAAATACTGGAGGAAGTGGAAGCTGGTATTGTCCTTGTGGGTAGTGAGGTGAAATCTCTGCGTTTAAAAAAAATCTCTTTGACGGAGTCTTACGCGGTATTCAAGCGCAATGAACTTTATCTGTTGAATGCCAGAATTGAACCGTATACAAACAGTACCACATTTAACCATGACCCGGTGGCTTCTCGAAAGTTATTACTAAAGAAGAAAGAGCTTATGAGGCTCAAAGGAAAGCTGGCCGAAAAAGGGTGGGTTCTGGTGCCTTTGAAAATGTACTTTAAATATAATCGGTATGCAAAGGTCTTGCTGGGGCTCGGCAAGGGTAAGAAAATGTATGACAAAAGGGCTGTTATAAAAGAACGTGATCTAAAACGCGAAGCTTTAAGAGAATTAAAAGATTATAAGTAATTGCTGCGATTATAGGACTCTGCGAGCGGAGCGGGGACTTTGTTTACCGGTTCGGTGCAATTTTTACTGGTGGGGAATTTCCGACCTAAAAAAGTCTAACAAAACTTCTCAACTCCATTTCTCACATCTAATTTTTGGTCTAATTTCTAGAATAGCAGCGAAACCTGGTATTAAAGGTGGGTAATTTCTCATCAGCATTCACCAAATTGACTTTAATATTTCAGGTTATGGCCGACAATGAATTATGGTACGCTCACTCTGGACATCCGCATCGGGAATGGTTTCCCAACAGTTTCAAATTGATACGATAGCGAACAACCTTGCTAACGTTAATACGACCGGTTTTAAGAAAAGTCGAGTCGATTTCGAAGATCTTGTATATCAACATCAGGTCTTGGCGGGAACACCTTCCACGGCTGTTTCTGAAATTCCTACCGGGGTGAACGTAGGTCATGGTGTGCGTCCAGCGGCGACGCAGAAAATTTTCAGTACAGGGTCGCTTCAGGGTACTACGAATAAATTTGACCTGGCAATTACCAACGCAGTTGGCTTTTTTAAAGTGAGAATGCCGGATGGTTCGTTTGGTTATACCCGAGATGGTTCTTTTAAACTCGATGGTAACCGGCAAGTCGTTACCAGTAACGGTTACCTGTTTGAGCCACAGATTATTTTACCAGATGGGGCTATAAAAGAAAGTTTCAATGTGACTGAAAATGGTGAAGTTTTTGTAAATATTGGGGCAGACCAGAATGCTACTTTAATTGGACAAATAGAAACGTATCGGTTTGTGAATCCCGCTGGTTTAAAACCCATTGGAAAAAATCTGTTTCATGAGTCCGCTGCTTCGGGACCGGAAATGGCAGGTACTCCAGGGTTAGATGGTTATGGTTCGCTTATGCAGAGTTTTCTTGAAATGAGCAATGTGAACCTGGCCGAAGAGATGGTAAACATGATTGTCGCTCAAAGAGCTTATGAGTCGAATTCAAAAGCGATACAGACTTCCGATTCGATGCTGGCGACTGCTATACAACTTAAAAGGTAATAAAAGCTAAATAATTAAAATGGCAAAGTTTGTTAAAATACTTCTTTTTACTGTTTTCTTTGCGAGTACTTTTGCCTTAGTTTACGGTGATTCAAATAACGGGGTTGCCGTATTAAAAAAGAGGGCTTACATTCGGACGGACCATATTTGCCTGCAAGATCTGGTGACGATTAAAGCCTCTTCAAAACATGATACACAAAGAGAGAACCCTTGCCTTATAGATACGCCTGTTAGTCCCATTTATCTTAGTTTAGATGATGTTCGCAACTACTTTGAAGAGGAAGTTTCGGGATTCAAATGGGTAGGTAAAGGGGTACAGATTATTCCCGTAATGAAAATTGTAACTGACAGGGAAATTGAAGACGCCATTTTTGCCCGCCTTGCTACGAACCCAAGATTTATTGTTTCGGATTATCAGCTGTCGTTACAAGATGAATTGCGCTTACCTGTAAATACGTTTGCCGAATATTCATTGACTGGAAATTATCTTGAACCGGGTGGTAAATATATTATTGTAAAAACACGTTCAGTGGAACTCGGACGCATGAAAACCGTTCGTATTCGAGCTCTACTTCGAAAGAAAATATCGGTCTATATAATAAATACAGAGAGTCTGGAAGTCGGGACGCGTATTAAAGCGGAACATGTAAAAGTTCTTGATTCTTACATCGATGATGAGTCCAAAATTCCATGTAAACAAAACCCCGTGGGGGGAAAATTGGTTCGAAATCTGAGCCGCGGTGATATGGTTCGCGATAAAGATATTAGACTCGAAGCCGATGTGAAAAAAGGCGATCTCATTATATTACAATACGAATTAAAAAATATTCGAATTGATATAGAGACCATAGCGAAAGAGCCGGGTTATATCGGTCGTAGTTTAAAATTGAAAACCGTTCAAGGTAATAAAGAAATTACAGCCGTCCTGATTTCAAACGACCGCGCTGTTATTAAGAAAATTGAAACACATAAATAGAATATAAAGATGAAAAAGAAAATACTTATATTTGCACTTATTATTTCAGGCGAAGCGATTTTCGCCCAGGTTTCTTTGTACAATGGAGCCGACCCTTACCGTAAGCTGTATCAAAATGGAGATTTAGTTAAGGTTTCTATTTCGGAACTTCTTACCATTGAAGTGAAGAATGATTGGTCTGACACAACCGATATGAAATTAAAACTTGTACCGGATCAAAAATATTTTGACTTTTTACAAGGCGCGGAGCAATCGCGCACAAGCGATAAAAAACAAAAAATTCGTAATACCATTAAAGAGAAATTTGAACTTAATATATTGGCCAGGGTACAAAGGCTCAACAACGATCTTCTGTCTGTGAGTGCGCAAAAAGATGTGACTCTGGATGGTCGCGTATCTATTATTCGAATTACGGGTATTACTCATCCCCGGTTTATTAAAGACTCGGTGGTTATGTCTGAGAATATTGCCCAGTTGGCAATTTTAATTACGGTAAGGCCTCCGGTTATTCGTTCCAATACCGTGACCACACTGGAAGCGGGTGAAACGGAAAACGAACCACCTTCGTTATCAAAAGCTCAGAAAGATCAAATATTGTTGAATCATATACGAGAAATACTGGGCGCACTGGAACAACAAAATTAAAATATATACGAAATATATAAGAAATAGATATGAAAAATTATTCGATCTCATTAAAAAATAACACATCTCGATTCGCTAGATTCACTACTATAGCGTTTTGTTTGTTCGTGTTTTCGTTTACGACATTTGGTATTGAGCTGAGTATTGGTGATGTGGTGAAAATTGCAACGCAACGGGAAAATCAGCTGTCGGGTTATGGGCTTGTTGTTGGTTTACCACAAACAGGGGACTCGCGCTCACCGCTTGCGAAAGAGGCGTTGGCTCGGCTACTTGAGTACCATGGAATTTATTCCAATGATGAAAAGTTTCAAGGGAAAAATATCGCTGTGGTGATGGTCACGGCAACTCTTACACCGAATGTACGCTCCGGCGATTATCTGGATGTCTGGGTTTCATCTATTGGTGATGCTAAATCACTGGAAGGTGGTTTTTTATTGCAAACTCCTTTAAAAGCGGGGGACAACCAGGTTTACGCGGTAGCACAAGCTTATCTACAAAAAAATAACGAAGAACGCGCTTCGCAAAGACGTAATAAAAAAAACACAGTTCGTATTATTAAAGGGGCACTTGTAGAAAAAACCTTAGCGCAACCCATTACCGACGGACAAAACAGAATACTATTAACCATGCGGCAATACGACATTCAAAACGCAGGTGCCATTATAAATGTTATAAATGAGAAATTCCCCAATGCAGCGTCGTTGGACGATAGCGGGATAATTGCTGTTCAAGTCCCCACAGATAAAGCTGCGACTATTTTTCTGGCCGGTATTTTGGACATAAGAGTCAATATGAAAGCTTTAAATCGCGTGGTAATAGATCGAGAATCTGGAACCATCGTTATGGGACAAAACGTAAAAATTTCAACCGTGGGCGTTACCAAAAATGGTATTTCCATAAAAATAACCAATAACAGTGAAAATTCATCGGACGACCGAGAAGAACGTTCGAGTGTGGTGCTCGAAGAAGCGGCAACCGTAGAAGATCTGGTCACCGCACTGAATTCTCTGGGGTTAAACACGAGAGATATAATAGATATTTTAGAAGCAATACACGCGGCGGGCGCTTTGCATGCCGAGTTGGTTGTATTATAATATTGCAATAGATAAGGAGCAAATATGGCTACAGGAATTGACCCATTACTTTACCGAGGCGACCAGTCGCAAATTTACAATAGAGCAGATAAACTACCGAATAAAAAAGATATTGAAAATCTTGGTAAAGAGTCTGTAGGGCAAAATGATTTCAAGAATTTGTTACAAGAAAAAATACTGGAAAAGAATGCTCCCGCCAATAATATAAATGTATCGTCATCTAACCTTCGACGAGGGTTAACGCGTGCTGATGTACAAAGCCTTATTAAGAAAAATTCCAGCGCTAAAAAGCTGTACGAGGCTACGCTTGAGTTTGAATCTTACTTTGTAGAACAGATGTTTCGTGAAATGAAGAAAAATATCCCCAAAAACAAGTTGATTGATGGCGGCAGGGCCGAAGAAATATTCGGCGACATGCTTCTTTCTGAAAGGGTAAGAAATATGTCTCGCCAGACTGAATTTGGCCTGGCTGAATCGATGTTTCAACAACTCCAGGGTCTGTAATAGGGCCCTTCGTATTTTGCTTAGAAAGAGTCTCTTGCCTATAAAATAGTTGACAACAGGTACAAGGTATACATTTTATCACATGCCTAAGATTAAAACAAATAGATCAGCGATGAAGCGATTTAAATTGAAGCCCAGTGGAAAGATTAAACGGGCGCAAGCTAACAAAAATCACATTTTAACCAAAAAAGCGTCAGGAAGAAAGTTAAAACTTCGCGGCGGAACATACGTAGATGACACTAACGCTGCTAACGTGAAGCGCGCTCTTGGTCATTAACATTGGAGTAATAAAATATGCGCTCAGTAAATGGAACTATACATAAAAATCGTAGAAAGAAAGTATTAAATCGAGCTAAAGGTTTTTTAGGCGGACGTAGTAAGTTATATCGTACTGCAAAAGACGCCATTATGAAATCGGGCCAATGGGCCTACCGCGACCGTAAGGTTAAAAAACGAGATTTCAGATCTCTGTGGATTATGCGAATTAACGCAGCTTGTCGAGCTGAAGGTCTTACCTATTCAAGATTTATAGCCGGATTGACGAAAACTAAAATCGAATTGAACCGAAAAAGTCTTTCGGAAATTGCTATTCATAACCCAGACGGTTTTAAAAAACTTTTAGAAATGGTGAAAGCCGCAATTTAACCCTTTTTTCACAACAACAAAAAAAAACGCCGTTTTAAAACGGCGTTTTTTTTTGCTGTAATATTAGATCCGGCTTATTTATCGATAATATCGATTGGAATAATTTCGGTTTTTGAATTAACACCTCTGTATTGCAACTCGATCTGGTACTGACCTGCTTCTACTTTAGAAAAATAGGCATAATCTTTTTTCATTGGATAGGTCGAAATAATTTTTCCATTTTCCTTTAAATTCATTGAGTTTGGTTTTTCAGGAAAATTCTGTAGTTTTACAGTCAACATTACCCGGTTGGTATGGTCTTTCATAATATTATAGACAATTTTTTTCTGGTCTTCTAAGTTGACATAAAAGCACAACATATCGTTCGAAACTTGTTCGCCTGCAACATTCGAACGAATAGGTACAAGTTCGGCTTCACCGGTTAAAGTGAAAACATTGTCGAGATGGTTGCCAATAACCTGAACACCTTCTTTAATGCGAACTGCAATTCGATCTAGAAGATACTCTTTCGGTTTTTCTTTAGCGGCTTTATTTGCCACAGCAAAGTCGTTAAAATGAGCGGGAACAGGAACATGCTGATCAGAATTATAGGTTCCAACCATATAAATTAAATCTTGAAAAAGCTTGAAGTAAGCGGGGTTTTCCAAATCAGCGTTGCTTTCCATGATTTTTTGTTTCGTATTCTCGTCGCCTTTAATATACTCATCAGCAATTAAAGATACTTTTTCGAGCATCTCATCTTGCATTGTTTGATCGGGCAGATCGGTTTTCATTAGACTTAAACCGCCCTCCGTTTGCATTAATACGGACTGGCAATCTGCACATTCTACTGCATGTTGCCTTGCAAACAGGTTCGTCTCCTGATCTAACATTTTTTCCAGTATTGGAAATTCGCATTCATTTTTATCTGTAATAGACATAAATTACCCCATATGGTTGTTTTTTGTTATACAATTTTAGACGGTACATATGCAATAATTCTAACATATTAATAATTAAATAATAAATTTTTATTTAATAAAATCCTGTCCTAATTTTTCGACTACCCTTAATAATTGAACAGATAAAACACCTTCGCTACTACCAAGTAAGGGAACCAGTTTTTTATACGGAACCCTGGTTGTAAGCATACTTTTTTCTTGATTTTTCAATAAATTCGAATGTTTTCTCTTCTTTTTACTTAATCGCCGAATAAAATCGATAGTTTCTGGCGGTATATCTTTATGATCGTAATCTTCATTCCAAATTTTTCTTTCTGCTTTAATTTCAGGATTATCAATAAAAAAACTATTAATACGATTTTCAATTAGCGAAATTGCCTGGTAATTTGCTGTAAGTTTATCTTCGATGTCCCGAACTTCACTTGACTTTTTATGGCCAATTTCTTTCAGAGTCGATACAATCGATAAGACGTTGTCTGCAGTTTTTCCTGATTTGTTAACAAGCCAATCGAGCTCTGTTTTTGTAATATCAAGATAATGGGCGTACGCAAGTTTCAATAAAATTCGATGACTGATTTTTAATTCATTTAAACCCGAGCGAAATTTATCCAGAAATTCCGTTTCGCCATCGTTGGTACCATGAGAATCAGGTATGGTTTCAAGCGAGTCAATTACATTGCCTTCAGAGTCCGTGCGCGCAAAAGATGTTGTGTAGATCTTATTTTTACGAGAACGTAAAAAATCAATGAGCATATTTCGTAAAACAGAGAAAAACCATGTCGTGAATTTAGATTTATTGCGAAAACTTTTAATTTTCCTGCCGTCTCGCAGGTGTTCAAAAGCATATAAAAAATAATCACCAGCCTCATCATCGTCAAAATTATAATATCGAATTGAAAAATTGTAAATATCGTCTGAAAATATTTCAAAAAATCTTTCCAGTGGTTCGGTTTTTCCTTCTTGAATTGCGGGTAGTAGATCCTGGGCAATTCCCTCTTTTTCAAGTAAATCTAAGTTTTTTGCCATTTTATTCGACCGTTACTGATTTCGCCAGGTTTCTCGGTTTATCAACATTGCATCCCCGGTATAATGCAGTATAATACGCTATTAACTGCAAGGGAATAACTGCCAATATGGGAGATAACGATTCGCTGATTTTGGGAATTTCAACGTAGTAATCGGAATGTTCCATAATTTCTGTATCACCTTCTGAAATAATAGAGATAATTTTTCCTTTACGAGCTTTTACTTCGAGTAGATTCGATATTACTTTATTACGTATTTCGCTTTGTGGGGCAATCACGATCACAGGCATATTTTCGGTAACCAGTGCAATGGGTCCGTGTTTAAACTCACCGGCGGCATACCCGGATGCATGTATGTAGGAGATCTCTTTTAATTTTAAAGCCCCTTCCAGCGCAGTAGGGTAGTTAAAGGTTCTACCTAAAAATACAGCGTCATGGTGAGGTTTTAAATATTCCGCAATTACTTTAATCGACTCGTCATTGTGTAATACCGATTCGATCATCTCCGGAATTTGTTGAATCTCTTTAATTAAAGAGTCTTGTTCTTCTTTTGAAACCACGCCTTTAATTTTTCCCAGATAAAGAGAAAAGAGGGCTAAGTTAACAAGTTCTGCAGTATAAGCCTTTGTCGAAGCTACGCCAATTTCGGGGCCGGCAAAAAGATGGATGGTTCCGTCTGATTCTCGTGCCATTGTCGATTTTGGATTATTTAAGAAGGAAATAACTTTTAGAAATTTTGATTTTGCTTCATGAATTCCCGCAATTGTATCTGCGGTCTCGCCAGATTGAGAAATTCCAATAACAAGGGTATCACCGTCTATGACAGGGTTGCGATAGCGAAATTCAGAGGAGTAATCTGCATCGGTAAAAATTTTCCCGTAATGTTCGAAATAGTATTTTCCGACCAGTCCTGCAATTAACGAGGTTCCGCAAGCCTGAATAATTATTCTACCAATGGACGCAAGGTATTCATTGTCAAAATTTAGTTCTTCGAATACAATTTCCCCGGAAGGCGAAATTCTGTTTTCTAAGATTGTTTTTATAACTTTGGGCTGTTCGAAAATTTCTTTCAGCATGTAATGTGGAAAATTTCCAATTTCATAATCTTCGTTATTAATATCTATTTTTTCAAATATTATTTCTTTAGGTTCGCCCGCCCAGGTTTTCAGCTCAATAGAGTTATTTTCCAGATAACCCCACTCTTCATCTAGAACATAATAAGCCTGTTGGGCAATGGGGACAATCGCCGGAAGGTCTGAGGCTAGAAAAACCTCACCGGTTTCACTGTTTTTGGCAACAATTAACGGCGCCCCCGATTTGGCAAAAAAGATTTTGCCGGGTTCAAATTCGGTAATCATGGCAATGGAGAATTTTCCTTCCAGGTGGGTAATAGCATTTTTGAATGCCTGTTCAATATTTTTATTAATTGCGTATTCTGCTTCTATTAAATAGGGTATGACTTCTGTGTCGGTTTGTGACACAAATACTACCCCGGTTTTTCCAAGTTCTTTTCTCAGCGCCGAAAAATTTTCGATAATTCCATTGTGAACAACGGCAATATTACGATTCTGATTGGAGTGAGGGTGTGCATTTGCCTGGGTTGGCTCCCCGTGTGTTGCCCACCTGGTATGTCCGATACCTAAAGAGCCTTTTAAATGTGAATCGTTTAACTCATCTTCGAGTTCGGATATTTTTCCCGGTCTCTTGCGCACAACGAGTTCATCGCGGTCGATGAGAGCTATGCCAGCGGAGTCATAACCACGGTATTCCAGTTTTTTGAGACCCACGATTAGAAAGGAGTCTACTGCTTTTGGGCCAATATACCCCACAATTCCGCACATATAGTGCTTTTATTTAATACACAATCGCCTTGTCAAGGCTTTGAACGCAGGTTTGTTTGTTGACCCGAGCGAAACAACCTTAAGTATAAACATAATGACTGATTCTATCGATTCAAAAAAGTACAATACATGGCGAGACAAAATTGAAGAAACTAATAAAAAAATGAATATCGTTTTGCCTCTTAAAATGTTAAGGCAGCAAACCCATTTTATAGCCCCTGCTTCTAGATACCCTTTGCTGGAGAAAGCAGCTTTTTATGGATGCCAAAAAACCGAAGAACTCTTACAAAGGACCGGCCTTACGTTAAAAGAAGTTTTAGACACTATGCAAATTGACGAAAAAGTGGGAAGGGATATACTCGAAAATGATCCATTTGCGGGTTTAGTGCTTGTAGACGGAGAAGATGGCAACTCTCTCGATGAAAAAAGCATAATTGAGGGCAGAGAAAATGCAATTCAGATTTTTACCAGCCAGGGGTGGGGAAATTCGCTCCGATTTTACCGTCCCACTGGTCTTCTCGACATTGGAGACTGTTTCGATGATATAACAACGGTCTTATTTGGCGTCGCAACAAAGTGTAAAAACGAGTTTCCTGTCGATGGAATTATATTGCCTAAACCAAATCATCCCGAAGAGTTACAGTGGTTGTGTGAACTACTGGGCGATATAGAGCAGAAAATCGGTTTAGCTGAAAATTCAATTCAAGTAGAGTTTTTAGCCGAATCAGCCTGGGCGATGCAAAACCTGAGTGAATTAGCCAAACAAAGTAGAAAACGCCTTGCCGGTATTATTTTTGGCAAAGCCGACTATGCCTCCGAGCTTGGTATCGAATCACTAAGCGATACACACCCGATGATACAAAATGCAAGATCGAACATTATAAATACAGCCGCCGCCTGGGGAGTTGTCAGCATTGATTCTATGACCTTTTCTTACCCTGTTGCAGACAAAAATAAAAGCCTTGAAGAAAACGGAAAAATTGTTTTGCAAAAACTGATGCATGTTTTTAACGATACTTATGAAGCGGCGAAACTCGGTATGGACGGAAAGTGGGTAGGGCACCCCTTGCAACTCTTTGCGGCAAAACTGGCTTATCGAAAAGCGCAAGAATCCGTAGATACCTGGGTGGAACAAATAAAAGTGTATGAACAAAACTCACAGGGAGCAACGATGATTTCCGGTCAGATGGCAGATCGAGCGACGGACCGCCAGATGCGAGCCATGTTAAGAAAGGCTTTTGTCGTTGGGCTAATATCTGAACAAGACGCATTAAAATATAAAATTATTGAAGAGTCTGAACTAAACGAATTAACAAATCACCGATAGGAGTAAATTCTTTGATAGAACAATATATAAATACACCCGAGGGTAAACTCTTTGTTGCCAACTACCCCGGAAAACAAAAAAAAAATGTAGCTCTGGTTTTGCATGGATGGGGCGAAAATTCTAAATGGTATATTGACGTATCCAGAAAATTAAATAGTCTCGGTTGGTCTGTAGTTCTTCTCGACCTGCGAGGACATGGCCGTTCTTTTGGAAAAAGAGGTTTTATACACAACTGGGAAGAGTATGCGGTCGACCTTGAAGCGGGGCTACGTTATACACTTGCAGAATACACACAAGAAAAACTGTTTTTATTTGGCCAGTCGATGGGAGCTCTTGTAATTTTAAGATATTTACAAACGGTGGAAAAACACACCCAGTTAGCCGGAGCAATATTAGCCAGCTTGCCCATTCACATTGACCTGAAATTTGGACGTATTGAAAGTTTTACAATGCGCTGTCTTAATTATATATATCCTTCTCTGGGTATTAAATACAAATTGCCAAAAGATTTAATACGAAGTAATAAAAAAGTAGTATTAACCAGTAAGAGTAAACACTATGGACACAGAATTTTCACGCCAAGGTGGTTCGTTGAGTTCCATAAAAACATTGAACTTGCCAGAGTCACCGATTTCCCCGATCAGTTCCCCATATTGATTTTACATGGAGCCAATGACTTGATGATCGATCTACAAGAGCTGAAAAGTATTGTCACACAACGTGGCGTGGTAGAAGAAAATATAATCAGCTACGAAAACATAGGCCATAAAATATTTCAAGAAAAAAAGAATAAAAAAGTCTACGTAGATATTTTGAACTGGCTTGCGAAGAATCAGGAAGTATAATTTTTGTAAGGAAGGCAGGAAGGTAGACAGGAAGGGCAGGAAAAGAAATAGATAAAGATAAATAGACAGGATTAACAGGATTGACATGTAAGAAATTAATGGAAAACTAAATTTCGAGATGTCATTTATTCATAAAATTCTTTATAAATTGGCAAAAAATCATTTTTTAAAACCGGTCAATCCTGCCTTCCTTATAAAACTTTCCTTATTTTTTATAGCTAAGAAAACGTAATATAAATGGCCGATCACCGGTCCCGCCTCTTAATCCTGTAAATCATGTCAATCCTGTCTAATTTTCTTTTCCCTCTTTTCCTGATTTTGTTTCTTCTTTTTTATGGCTAAGAAAACGTAATATAAATGGCCGACTACCGAATGGGTTTTTTAGAAGTGTAAAGGTAGGGCCGCGATAAATCGCGCCCCCATACAGAATTGGTACATAGTTCGGAATGCGACCGGATTACAAATTTGTTTTCACGTTGAAATATTTACGAAGCCACAAACAAGCTTACGCTTTCGAAAAAAACTTATCGGGCCACATTTGAGGTTAAAAACGCCGGGGCCGCAGAAGCCGTGGACAATAATTCCGAAACCAAATGGTTAAAGTGGGTTCCAACACTGACACGGCTACTCTTCAAGGTGTACCTTTACTTTTGCCGCCCCAAAATATCTGGATCCCCGGAGTTATTTATGGTTCAAAATGCAATTGCCTCACGAGCAAAGCAGCGTACCGACATTCAATACTTTTGGTAGGTATCAAATTGAACAGTAAAAAATGTTAAATTTAAGCTGAAAGTTCAGCCATTGCTTTTTTGAAATCTTCATCGCCAGGAGGGCTACCGTGCCATTTGGGTTGATTTTCCATAAAACTGACACCTTTACCCAGCACTGTTTTAAATAAAACAATTTTCGGTTTTTGTTCTGTTTGCTCCAATGCCCAGTTAAAACCTTCGAGAGTAGAGTCGATGTTGTGACCATCAAACGTTTTGGCAAGCCAGCCGAAAGATTTGAATTTCGCTTCCAGATCTCCGAGTGACATCACTTGATCGGTTGTTCCGTCAATCTGAATGTTATTATAATCAACAAAGGCAATAATATTATCGAGGTTTCTATGAGCAATTGCCATAGCCGCTTCCCAGGTCATTCCTTCCTGGCACTCCCCATCGGAGATACAGACAAAGGTTTTTGAGGTAATCGATTGTTGTTTTAAACCAAGAGCTACGCCGCCAGCCTGAGAAAGTCCCTGACCTAAAGAGCCGCTGGAGTTTTCTATAATGGGTAAAAATTTGCGAGAAGGGTGCCCTTGTAGACGCGAACCAAGTTCTCTGAAAGTGGCAAGTTCCGCCTCGGGAAAAAACCCAACCTGGGCTAACGCTGAATACTGAACGGCGCAAACATGGCCGTTGCTCAATAAAAAACGATCACGGTTCATATCTTCGGGGTTGTTGGTATCGTATTTTAAAAACTTTAAATACAAGGTAGCATAGATATCGGCCAGTCCCAATGCTCCACCAGGGTGCCCCGATTTTGCTTTGTGTACCATGGATACAATGTTTTTTCGTAGTTTATTTGCAAAATATTGAATATCATCATGATTTCGGTCGGCCTGATTTTTGGCCATAATCTCTTTTAAACGTTGGTCTTCACTCACTGGTTAACTCCCTGAATTTGGTACGGACAGAAAATCGGGTCAACACAAAAGGGCAATGAGAATTCGGATTATGATTGACATACAGTATGTAATTTCGATTTTTTTCTATGCGATCTGACCAGATAAAAAAAGGGATGGAGAGGGCTCCGCACCGCTCCTTGTTAAAAGCTACGGGACTAAAAGACGAAGATTTCAATAAACCATTTGTGGCTATTGCGAATAGTTACATGGACTTTATTCCCGGACATGTTCATTTGGACACTGTGGGCGAACTTATTAAAGAAGAAGTCCGTAAGGCAGGCGGTGTTCCGTTTGTTTTTAATGTAATTGGTGTAGATGATGGAATTGCTATGGGCCATTCCGGTATGCTCTATTCTCTTCCTTCGAGGGAAATTATAGCCGATTCCATTGAGACGGTATTAAACGCTCACTGTTTTGACGCTATGATCGCCGTCCCGAACTGCGATAAAATTGTTCCCGGTATGATTATGGGCGCCTTGCGTGTCAATATACCTACCGTATTTGTTTCCGGTGGTCCAATGGAAGCGGGGAAAACCCCAAGTGGAGAAACCCTCGATTTAATCAGTGTTTTCGAAGGCGTTGGCGCCGTCAAAGAAGGCAAAATGGACGAAGCAACTTTAAAAGAGCGTGAAGATTATGCATGCCCTTCTTGTGGAAGTTGTTCTGGAATGTTTACAGCCAACTCCATGAATTGTTTATGCGAAGCTCTTGGAATTGCATTTCCCGGTAACGGAACAGTGTTGGCTACAAGTACTTATAGAAGAGAATTATTTAAAAAAGCGGCCAACAGAGCCGTTGAAATGGCCAAAGAGAGCGAAGATGTAGAAGATTATAAACTTCTTCCTCGAAATATTATTACACAAGATTCCCTGGAAAATGCAATGGTCCTGGATATGGCCATGGGTGGATCGACAAACACGGTTCTTCACTCGCTAGCCATTGGAATAGAAGCCAGCGCCGATTTCACCATGGAATCTATAAACAAATTAAGCGAAGTGACGCCGAATATCTGCAAAGTATCTCCCTCTTCAGATTACCATATTCAAGATGTTCATTTAAGCGGGGGAATTCATACCATACTTGGCGAGGTTCGCCGTGGAAAAAACGGTCTATTGAAAGAAAACATGATGACCATTACAGGTAAAACCATAGGCGAAAATATTACAGATTTTGATATTCGCGATGAAAAGGCTACACAAGAAGCCATCGACATGAGTCTGGTAAAAGCCAGCAATGAACTTGGTCGTTCGGGGCTCAGCTACGAAGGCAAAATAAAACCCGAAGAGCGAAATAAAGAGACCCTGGGTTTTGACCCTCTCGATTGCATTCGCACCGTTGAAAAAGCGTATAATAGTTCCGGTGGTTTGAATATTTTATACGGGAATCTGGCACCTGACGGTTGTGTTGTTAAATCAGCCGGGGTTGACGCTGAAATGTTCATATTCGAAGGTAAAGCGATTGTTTTTAACTCTCAAGATGAAGCCGTAGAAGGAATATTGTCAGGTAAAGTTCAAGCGGGTAACTTTGTTGTCATTCGCTACGAAGGACCACGCGGCGGACCAGGAATGCAAGAAATGTTGGCGCCAACATCGTACATAATGGGCAGGGGACTCGGCGATAAAGTCGCGCTGGTCACCGACGGTAGATTTTCCGGCGGTACACGAGGAGCATGTATTGGACATGTTTCACCCGAAGCAGCCGAAGGCGGACCCATCGCCTTTGTACAAAATGACGATATAATACGAATCGACTTAAACAAAAACACAATCGACTGGCAAATTACAGACGAAGAACTCGCCAAACGAAAAGCTGGGTGGAAAAACCAGGAAAAAAAAGTGGAACGTGGATTTTTAAGCAGATATAGAAAACAGGTGAGTAACGCCGCCAGAGGCGCGGTACTAGACTAGGAATTTTTATTCTTACCAATAACCACCAATAAAATTCCGCCTAAAACCAAAATTGTAGATATAATAAACCTGAGATGGATAGATTCTGATATAAAAAGAAAACCGCCCAAAGCAGCAATAATGGGAACCGATAATTGAACAACTGCGGCAAGGGTTACGGTTAGATCTCTCAAGGCAAAATACCAAATGCTATAACCGATACCAGATGCAATTCCACCAGACATAATTGATAGAAGGATTCCTTTAGGGGACATCGTGATATTGTTAAAAAACAGTAAACCAACCACACAAAGCATAGGAAGTGTTATACCAAAATTATATGTGGTATCTAATACCGGGTTATTTGAATTTTTTCCTAAAATTGTGTATATCCCCCAGGCAATTCCGGATATCATCATTAAAAGAAAACCAACAAAAGAAGGGCTGGAGATGGTAGGTAAAACTATGTATATAAAACCAAGAAAAGCAATAAGGAGTCCCAGCCATTCCAGAAGGTGCAATCGATTCCCCTTCACTAAGGCTATTATTAACATTGTAATCTGAACGGAACCGAATAAGATTAAAGCTCCTGTTCCAGTATCTAATGTAATGTACGCCAATGAAAAAGTTAATGCATATACAAATAACATGACACCGGGGAAATAGTGCAGCTTTATTGGTCGTTTTTTAAAATTACCAGAAATAATTGCAATCAGCAAAAGAACAATAGCCCCTGAGAATAACCTCAAAATCGTAAAGCCCACGGGGTCAATATTATCATTTTTTAATGCTAATCTACAAAATATTGAATTTGCTGCAAAAGCAATTAAGGCAAATATGGTAGCCAGAAATATTTTTACAGGTTGGGTTTTGTTTTTTTTCAAATGTAATACCGGAATAAAAAGTCTGGCTTCATTGGAATATAAGATAATACTTACAGAAAAGCAATTTTTACTGGTTTAAACCAAGGGGGCGGTTTAGGGAGGTGGTTGAGCATTTAATAGTGGCTTTAAGTCAAAGATTTGTATAAAATAGTATTGACGGAGTGTCCTGAAAAGGGGACACTAGAAGAAGTGGATACCGTTCTTTTTGATAAAAATGCAAGAAAAACAATTCAAGGGTTCCCAAAAGAGATCAAACTTGAATTTGGTCGTTTATTATTATCATTACAAAAGGGCGAGAAATTAACTATGCCTACCTCTAAACCAATGGATAATGTATTTAGAGGAATGGCAGAAATAAGAATGAAAGATGAATCTTGCAATTTTAGAATATTTTATTATACGAGAGTACTCAGGAAAATAATAGTATTTCATGCTTTTAAAAAGAAAGGTCAAAAAACGGAATTGAAAGAAATAAAAACTGGGCAAAAAAGATTAAAAATAATATTGGAAACGACGGGGGAATTATGAAAAGTACAGCGCCGGAAAAGCTAGAGGCTAGAAATGCAACAGAACTTGCTGAAATACTGGGTTTAGATGAGAACGATGCAGCAGAAATGGAATTTCGTGCTGATTTAAATATTGCAATTGTAAAAAAATTCAAAGAATCCGGTTTAACGCATTTGGAATTATCTAAAATCGCCAAAGTTTCTAGAACCAGATTAACGGCTCTTTTGAATTACAATTGCCTTGGTTCGTCAACAGACTTTATGCTTAAAGTATTAAGTGCTTTAGGCTATAAAGCAGATCTTAAGATCAGTAAGATAGCATCATGATTTGCCGGGTTGGTGGTTCCGAAAATGGAAAATACATTCAAATGTAGAGTATTATTTCAAAAATATCGCCAGATAACACCTAGAATTAAATTACCTTTTTCCAGTAACTCCTTCGGCGGTGGGCCGAAATTTTTTGCTCTTTTGAAAGCATCGAGCAGGGAACTGTTCAGTTCGTTATACCCGAGCGATTTGTATACCTTGGCGTCTACAAAGTTGCCTTTTGCGTCGATCATAAAAACAATCCAGACATCTTGTTCTGGAAAGGGAGTGTAGCTACTGGTTCCGGGAACATTTCTGGAGTACTCGAATCTTTCGCGAAATTGACCTCCGGGGGGGTACCAGTTGTACATTATTTTTCGGAACATATTTTGAAAATAGTCATAGTGTTCCATAAATGCGGTGGGAATTTGCGGTGCTCCATCTTTACTCCAGGAGAAGGCAAATTTATCTCGAAAGTTGTAATTTTCAGGGATGGTGGTAACAGTGGAATTACCCATTTTGCTGACACCTACGCCTTTACCTTGAATTTGATCTTCTTCAACAATTTGTACGTGAAAACGGGTGTCGGAAGTCAGGTTTACTCTTTCAGCTTCTTTAACGCTTAAAGTCTCAATTAACTTTTTACCGGAAGATTTATCTCGGTCGCCGGCTTTTGCAATTCTCAGTTTATCGTAATGGGTTTTCGCTTCAAAACCTTTTTCTTCTGTAAGCTTACCCGCCGCTTCCTGGTTTTTGGTTGATAAAAACCAGACGTCAGAATCGGCTTCTTTATCTTCCGATTTCTCGGTTTCGATTAATTTGCCGCCTTTTATTCTAGTGTCGTTGCTCGATTTATCGGAAATTAAATCTTTCACGATCATTCTTGGTAACGTAGAAAAAATAATCGGGGTTAATATAATCCACGCAGCGGTAAAAATAGAAATTAGCCAGGTTTTTTCTGAAAAATTTAACCCTTCTGGGTTCACCACGTTATGTTTTTGCTTTTTTAAAGGGATGGTTTCCATCTTTTTCTTTTCGCCAGGTTTTTCCACTCTTCATATTGAGATTTTTTTTCAGGGTCTTCTTCGAGTTTTAACAGTTTGTCTAAATACTCTATTGCCTGGTCTCGTTCTCCCAGTTTATATGAAATGACGGAAAGTTTCCACAAAGATTCCACATCTTGCGGAGCTATTTCAATAATTTGATTATAGAGTTTTCTACTGTTTTTTAAACTTCGTGAATGTGTTATTTCAAACAGAGCGGCCTTTTTTAAAAGGTCAATATTTTCAGGGTAGAGTTCCAGAGCGCTGTCAAACGTTCTTTGAATTAGTGTGTATTTACGCAGGTCTGTATAGTTGTCAATAAGCAATAGATAAATTGCGGGCTGGTCCACAGATTCTTTTATGGCACGTTTTAGAATTCCCACTGCTTCGGCCTGTTGGTTATAGAGTCGATACGATTTAGCGAGCGCCTCGTAGGCTCCCAGCTTATATTTTCCTTCCAATTCAGGCAAAGCGTTTAGCAACATATTTCGAGCCATATGAACTGTGCTTGGGTTCTTAAACATCAACAACCCTTTGCCATAAAGAGCCAGAGGAAAATCTTGACTTTGTTGCAAGGCTAAATCAAAGAAGTGATAAGCGCGCATGTCCTTACCTTGTTCAAGGTATTTAAACCCCTCTAAAGAGTTTTTTTCGGCATTGCTACAGGAGTAGAATAGGGTAGTTATAATGAATAAATAGAATATTCGTTTCATATTAATGGAGTGTCCTTTATTTTCATTTTGCATCATTTTTTTATCAGTTCGAACGAAATTGGTTTAGATCGGGCAATACTTTGGACATTTTAGAATCGGGGATAATTTGCCAATAAGGATTTTGGTCCGAACGAACAATAATTAGAGTACTAGAAACCTTACGAAATTCAATTTTCTCGGTAACATTGCTTTTATAGGTAATTGTGATCAGACCAATGCGGGTACCGGTTTTTTTCTGATGATAAAAATTGCCGCCTTTAAGGTCTAAAAGTTCCTGAAAAAATCGGGTTGCTGTGGCTTGCGCATTAAAATTTTCATGTCCTTGTATAATATTCCATTTACCAGCTTGTCCGGTAAGGTCGTATTGAACCCTGCCTTTTGCTATATGGACTGTGGCAATATTTTCTACCGTAAAGTTCACCAGTTTTTTGAATCGAAAATAGTCCCTGTTTTGGTTCCATTGTCCCTGTAAATTGGCATTCACCGAATACACCGTTGTCCCTTTTTCGAGTCTGACTAAATTCGTACCTGCTGCGGTTCCCCGGTTTCCTATATAAAAAGAACTTTTTTTACCAGAGTAATTCAGTGTAATTTTTAGTCCATTGTCAGACAAACCAAATTCAGCAAATCGATCTGCGTTATTGGTGATGTCGTAGAACTTTTTTAATTTTTCTAAATTGGTTAATATCTCATGAATTTTGGAACTGTCTGCCTGATAATCTTGTTGTTCCTTTTCGCCGCGTATAAGCCATTTTGAATCGACTTTTTGTAATTGGTGAATTGAATTTCCGTTTTGGGATATTTCTATAGATTCCACATCAGCGGCGTTAAAATCTTCGAGCAGGTAGGCGGCAGACGCAAACGTTTTTTCAAAAATCCGTATTGGATCGTTTTTAAGAAAAGCAAATAAGAATAAAACGAGGGCAAGTACAGTAAGCCTGATATTTATATTTTTAAAATTCATATCAGTTCCTCTCCTCCGTTTTATTTTTTCCGACAGTTTCTGCCGAGCCTTTCGGGTTTTCCAGTTCTTTTGGTTCTGTTGGTTCTATTGGCTCGGCAGAAATTTCGACAGTAGATGCATAAGGTATACTCTGCATTTTTTTTCTCCCTAATAATCGTAAAACTCCATAACCAATAATGGCAAAAAGTGGTAGAAAAAAGTTTACAATATTAAACAAAGACTTTTTCCACGGAAGAATTTGATGTAGTACCGGCAAAACGACTTTACGGCTACGAGCTTGCACCAACTCGTCGAGTCCACTCATAACATCGAGTGATGAAAGAAAAAAGTTTAAATTTAGTAAATGGCTAATTTGTATAAATGCGTAGCTAAACATATAGGGTGTGCCCGTTACTACAATTTGAGCCGGAGCCTGGCTCTCTTTAATAATCGTTTTTTCAGAATTTTGGTAGGACTGGTTTTGCGCAAAAAAGCTTTTGAACTTTCCTTTAATATGCATTGCTATATTATACTTTCCTGTGTCAGGACGTGTGGGGTTAAGCAACTGAGCCTGCACAACATTGGGGTCTATATTGATGTTGCCTTTTTGCAACCATGCATTGTCCGTCGTACTCGCAAGTTGTACCATCTCAAGTTCCATGGCTTTTTCTTTGTTAAAGCGGACTGGACTTACCCACGGAAAAATCACGTCTTTCATATTTTCGGTAATTACACTTGCAGTTGAAAGGCCGTCTTGTTTGACTCGTACCCACATTGGGTATTTCCATTGCCGACGATTATAAGAGTCGCTTCCCACTTCCATTGGAATAAAGTTTTCGGGTTCGAGTAGTAGCGCGGGTTCTATTTCGATTCCATAATGAGCAAAGAAGGAGAGTAGGTCTGGGTCAACAGGTCTACTGACTCCTTTTTGAATATCAATTTGTATTCCTGCCATGGCAAGCAGTAGCTTTCCGCCTTTTAAAATGAACTGGTCTATGGTAAGTTTTTCCGCTTCGCTCAGTGACTCGGGTTGTATTATAATCAGGGTAGAAATATCATTGGGAAAATTTTCGCCATTTACAGAAACTAGTTCTCCGTAAAAAGGTTCCAGGCTTTCGACAAGGGAGCCAAGCGCGATGTACGGGTTTTGTTGTTCAGATGTAGAAAACATAGTGTTCGCGGTCCATATTCCCACCTTGCGCAGACCAGGGTAAGCCATTTTGTAAATTCGCGCTGTAATATTATATTCAAGAACAGAACCGGAGGCGCTTATTATATCGGGTATAATTTCAGTTTTATCTTCATACGAAAGCGCCAGTGAAAAATAGACACTACTAATCTGTTGTGTATTTCCACCCTGTGCTCCGATGGGGCGGGGGCGAATACCCAGACTTCTCGCCCTTTCTCTAATTTCCCCTTCTTGAGAGGGGTCGGAGCCAGAATCATTGTCGGGATTCAAAAACCGAAGTCGCACTTTACCGGATGAACCTGCTGCGTACTCAGTTAGAAAGTCGCGAAGTTGTTTTACTGGTTGTATAAATTCATCAGGGTACTCTTCGGAGAAAAAAGCTTCTATGGTTATTTTGCCGGGCAGGTTTTCTAAAATTCCTTGTGTGGAATTTGTAATTTTAAAACGTCCCGAAGCTGAAAGATCGTACCGCCAGTTAAACCCGTAGCTTAACCAGTTTAAAGAGGCGAATATAAGCACGATTAAAATCGTTGTAACAAGTTTTGAGTTTTTGAATTTTTCCATAGGGATTTTTATCTTCTTTTCTCAATACTGCGATAATTTAAATACAGAAAAAGTGTACTAAAACTGATAAAATAAATAATATCTCGAAGGTCAAATATGCCTCTGGAAATCGATTCGAAGTGCCAACTTACAGACATGTAAGCGACAATCGCACTAAACGGTTTAATCAATTTTAGAAAATCAGCATATCCCATAATAAAAAGTAGGAAAAAAAGAGCACTGGCGAATAAGAATGCGACAATCTGATCTTGGGTAAGCCACGAGATAAAAAGTCCGAGTGCGGTATAGGTCGCAGCGAGAAGAAACACTCCAAGGTATCCACCTATAATTAACATCCAGTCGGGTTCGCCGATCATTTCAATACTGAAGGGAATAAACAATGTTGTTACAAGAGCGATGGCAATAAACGAGAGGGCGGAAAAATATTTTCCTAAAATTAATTCCCAGGTGGAGTAGGGTAGCGTGAACAATATTTCTACAGTACCAGATTTTTTTTCCTCAGCCCAGAGTCGCATGGTTACCGCAGGTATAAAAAATAAAAACAATATACGTAGCCATGAAAAAAAAGTGTCCATGGTGGCCATATTCATTTCCCAGAATTTTCCGGGAAAAAAGAACATGAAATTTATAGAAAGGCTGAAGATGCCTAAAAACACATAACCAATAGTGGTATTAAAGTAATTTTCAAACTCTCGGGAATAAATGTTTTTAATTTTACTCCAGGAGACTTCTTTTGTTTGTTTCTCGGCAACACTCATTTTTTGCCCCTGGTAAGATCTCTAAACACATCTTCGAGGGACTCTTTCTCGGCGTAAAGCTCTCTTAGAATCCACCCTTTTTCAACCGCTGCCCGGTAAACCCTCTCGCCGTGATGAGCCGGTGATTGCAATATAATAACTGTTTCTTGTTCGCTCGTTGAAATTAAACTCACTGTTTCGTGTGGTTCAGTAAAAATGTTTTTTAAAGTCTCGGCGCTTTCAGGATGGCTGCCTTTTATACGGACATGTATTTTGTATCCACCCCGACTAAGTTCATTTAGTTTTTCCAGTGGCGAATCGAGTACAATTTCCCCATCTGAAATGATAATGGCTCTTTGCGCTATATTTTCAATTTCACTTAAAATATGGGTACTTAAAATAATGGTTTTTTCTTTCGCCAGTTCTTTAATCAGGTTTTGAATTTCAATAATCTGATTCGGGTCTAGCCCAGAAGTGGGCTCATCTAATATTAAAATAGAAGGGTTGTGCGTCAGCGTTGCCGCTAAACAGACACGTTGTTTATATCCTTTGGACAAATAGGAAATTGGCGCGTTAAAATATTTTCCAATGCCAGTGGCCTGCACAGCATAATCAATACCGGACGTTATTTCATTCGGTTCTAGTTCAAAAGAGCCGGCAATAAAAGACAGATAATCTGAAACCAGCATGTCGTGGTACATAGCCCCGCTTTCTGGCAGATACCCAACTGTCTTTTTAATTTGTTTCAAGTTGTTATGTAGCGCAACACCATCGATTTCAATTTGTCCTTTGGTGGGCTTATAATACCCGGTTAGAAGTCGCATCGTCGTCGTTTTACCAGCGCCATTTGGTCCGAGAAGACCGACCAGCTCGCCTGGCTTTATTTCAAAACTCACATGTTTTAAAGCATCAACGGCCCCAAACGATTTACAAAGATTGCTCGCCTTTATCACTTTCCAAAAAAAACCAACAATGAATCTGCCCGTCAACTGAATTTTAGTGCGCATGGACGCTTTATTAAAGAAGAGAATACATTAAAAAGGGGGCGAAGGTATGATGGTCCATCGGTTATAAACCCCAAACCCCCTTCCGCTTCGGCTATTTACGAACCGCCCGTTCGCGGCGGTTCAAAAATGATCCTGCGCTTAACCCCCTTTAGTGCACAAAAAAATCCTTCGGTTTTTTTGTGTCGCTTCGTTCGATTGTAGTTTGAAGTTTTTTTCGTAAAAAAACGTGGTTTTTTTACGACCGCTTCGTGGTAATTCATTTACAAAAAAATCCTACGGTTTATCTGTGTCGCTTCGTTCGATTGTAGTTTGAAGTTTTTTTTGTAAACAAACGTGGTTTTTTTACGAGCGCTTCGTGGTAATTCATTTACAAAAAAATCCTACGGTTTATCTGTGTCGCTTCGTTCAATTATCGTTTGAAGTTTTTTTGGTGAGAATTTACCCACCAACAGATATAGCCTTGTGTAATTCCTCAAGTTGAGCAGGGTATTACACCATCCGCAAGGGATACTCGTCTGATCGGGGTCAGAAAATATCGATCGGTGGGTAAAAACAGACCATGATTTTATGACTAATAGATGGCCCCCTTTCAATTCTTTGTTGGGAAATTGTTTAAAAATCTGGTTGTCACAGGATTGCAAAAATGGACAAACGGTTATGTCAAAGTATTATAAAAACCTGGGTGAATTTATTGCCTATTTAAAAAAGAGTGAAGATCTTATTGAAATTGAGGATGAGGTCGATCCGTTTCTGGAAGTAACTGAAATTTCGGACAGGGCGGTCAAAGATGGTAAAGAGGCGTTGTTATTTAATAACGTGAAAGGGGCGAAGTTTCCGCTCGTGATGAATCTGTTCGGGGCAAAGTCTCGCATGGAGGCGGGGCTCGGTGTAACCGATTTGAACGAGATTGGCGATCGCATTCGCAAGATGTTTAAACTGAAACCACCCAAGAGCTTTTCGGAAAAAATCGACCTTTTGCCAAAGCTAATGGAAGTTACAAAATTTCCCCCTAAAGTGGTTAAAAAAGGAGCTTCCCAGGAGGTTGTTACTGTTGGTGAGGATGTCAATCTGGACGAGATTCCGATTATTACCTGTTGGCCGAAAGACGCCGGTCCTTTTATTACGCTCCCTATGGTTATTACAAAAGACCCCGACGAGGGTAAGCACAACATCGGTATGTACCGGATGCAAAAATATGATGCGAAGACGACGGGGATGCACTGGCACCTTCACAAGGGTGGGGCGAAACACTACCGTAGATACAAAGAGCTTGGTATAAAGAAGATGCCTGTGGCTGTTGCCATAGGGTGTGACCCTGCAAGCATGTATTCGGCGAGCGCTCCTTTGCCTCCAGAAATTGATGAGTTTTTGTTTGCGGGTTTTCTGCGTGGTAAAAATGTCGAGCTGCTGAAGGCCACGCAAAGTGATCTGCTGGTTCCTGCCGAGGCAGAATTTATTTTGGAGGGTTATGTCGACACCGAAGAAGAGTTGCGCACCGAAGGAATGTTTGGTGATCATACAGGTTTTTACTCCCTGGCTGATCTTTACCCGACTTTTCATGTAACCGCGATTACTCGAAAGAAGAATCCGGTTTACCCTGCGACAATTGTGGGTCGTCCTCCCATGGAAGATGCCTGGATGGCTTTTGCCACCGAAAGAATTTTTCTGGCCCTTACCCAGCTGTTAATTCCTGAAGTGAGCGATTTTCATCTGCCACCCGAAGGGACTTTTCATAACCTGGTTTTTGTCTCTATTAAAAAAGAGTATCCTGGTCAGGCTTACAAAGTGATGCAGGCTCTCTGGGGTCTTGGCCTAATGTCTTTGACTAAAGTGATTGTTGTGGTCGACGATGTCATCGACGTGCAAAAACCCTACGACGCATGGTGGTATACCCTGGCCAATATCGATCCCCAGCGCGACGTCATGTTCACCAAAGGCCCCACCGACGTACTTGACCACGCCTCCAGCGAATTCGCCTTCCATAGCAAAATGGGAATCGACGGCACCAAAAAAATGCCCGAAGAAGGCTTCAAGCGCGAGTGGCCCGATATTATAGAGATGGACGAAACGGTGAAGAAACGTGTAGATGGAATATATGATGGTTTGATGAAAGACTCGAAGCGTGGGGGCGGGTTTCGGTAAACTTTTGCGCTGTTTACAATAAAGAAAGATTTTATAAGGAATACAGGAAGGGAGACAGGAATTGCAGGAAGGGAAAATGAAGAGGTGTCATGTTTTTTGATGGCAAATTATTTTGGACTAATATCGAACGGTTCAGCATAAATAAAGAAGACCGATTTACAGGTTAAAAGATCTTGAATGAACTCAACACTTAGTCTTCTTGTCTTTTCTTTTCATGGCTTCCTTTCTTCCTGCTTTCCTTGTAAAATTCCCCTCTTCTCTTTCTACCTAATGACTAAACAATAACGATACAACATACATAAGACCTACGCCCAGAAATACCATCGGTATGTTTGACTTGCGGTGGTTTTTGTGGGTTTCGGGAAGAAGATCAGACGCGCCTATGTATATAAACGAGCCGGCTGAAATCGCCAGGAAAACACCGAGAAGTTCCGGTGAGGTTTTTAGAAAAACGGAGAAAGCAAGAATTGCTCCTGCAGGGGTGGCCAGGGCGATTAAAGAACCAAGCAGGATGGTTTTTCTTTTCGGGTAATGGTCGTGCATGAGCATAGCCGTAATACTGACCCCGACGGGAAATTTGTGCAGTAAAACTCCGAAGGCTGCTGCAAACCCGATGGGGGCTGAAGCTTCAAAACCGACCCCGATAATAAATCCATCCAAAAGAGAGTGAAACGCCATGCCAGTGAAGGCGACCGAACCCATTGTATGCACTTCGCAATCTTCTTCTTTGCAATGGTGAATTACAAGCACATGTTCCAGGGAGTAAAACCCCAATAAAGTGAAAAGAACTGCGGTAAGTGAAACCGGGGAGTGTTCCAGAGCTTCGGGTATTAAATGAAGAAAGGCAATCGTTAAAACAACTCCGGCTGAAAAACTGACAAAGTGAATCGAGTTTCGAGCAGTCCACTTTTTATTGAAAAGCATTAATGCTACTCCAGCCAGGGTTGAAAAGGCCGCAACGGCAGAGTAAAATATTGTATTTAGTAATTGAGATTCCCAGATCATAATTTTGCTTTCGTCGGTTTAAAGTTGGCTCAGGTGGTATAACAAGGTAATGAATTGTAACGCTTTTGCCAATATATTTTAGAACATATTGAGATTTTGGTCGGAAATTCCCCATCTGGTTTACGCAGTTTCGCGGCTGTGTCGATGTCGGTGGGGATTTTCAGACCTATAACATCCCTTGTTCGAAAAACACCCCCCCCAAGAACTTAATATCTGAAAAAACATTGACAACAGGTGGACAACTCATGCCTTACAATTATGCAAATCATCAACTATATTAAATCGGGTAGCGTACCGATTACAATTATTATTTCATTCTTTGCAGCTTTGGTTTTTACTGTAAATTGCGGAAAACCGGCTTCAGATGGGGAATCTACAAACAACAGCGGTTTTGTTTTTACCGACACCTGGATAACTAAGGTTTCAGATACAAGTGAAATTTCCGCTGCTTATTTTAAGGTTGAAAATGAAACCGAGTCGGATGATCTGTTTCTTGGTGCCACTTCTAAAGTTGCTGAATTCATTGAAATTCATGAAATGTTGCAAGATAAAGATGTTACAGGAATGAGAATGCTCGACCAGGTTGAAGTTAAAGCAAATAATTCGATACAATTTACCCCCGGAGGACTTCACCTGATGCTTATCGGTTTAACTTCACCAGTTAAAAAAGGCGATTCAATTACCCTTATTTTGAATTTTAAAAAAGCCGGGCCGCTGAAAGTAAACTTTACAGTAAAAGCTCCGCATGAATATTATGAAGAGGATTAAACCATGCATATAAAAAAAATCATTATTGTCTCCATACTATTTTCAACTTTATTTACAATCGCGTGCAAGCCGAAAAGCGTAGCTTTCGATATTTTACCAATTGGGGGAGATTTTACTCTCGTTGACCAAAATAACGAACCATTTACCCTCTCGAGTTTAAAAGGCAATATCGTTTTATTGTTTTTTGGTTATACGCATTGCCCAGACGCTTGCCCCATGACGATGGGTCTTTTAGGCAAAGCTTACGACGAACTCGGCGATGATGCCAAAAGCATTAAAACTGTTTTTATTACTGTTGACCCGGAAAGGGATAATATTGAAAACATGCAAGGTTATATCGAAGGTTTCAGTGAGACTTTCCCAGGGTTTAAACCCATAGGGCTTATCGGAACGGACGATCAAATTGATGAAGTCATAAAACTATTCGCAGGAATGAGAATGAAACGTACCGGAGTGTCTAAGTCCGGATATACTATGGATCATAATACTAGTGTATTTGTTATGGATTCAAAACAACAGGTACGGTACCTTTATAAGCCCGCAGACCGATTAAATAAACTGGTCAGTATTTTAGAGGCGATGTTGGCAGCCGAAGAAAATTAACTGGAATTAACTGGTATAACCTTTGTTTTCGTGAATATCGGGCAGGGGACGGTCTTCGAGTGCATACCAGAAAAACAGGGCTACAATTTCAGGAACAACGGTGGTATGGTTGTTGTTTTCGCTGGCTAGTATCTTCCGAATTTCCTGGCGTACTTTAACGTTTCCCGTCAGGTCGAAAATAATGTCCAGAGAGTCACCCATTCGGGAGATCTCTTCAAGAGTGTGTATAGGTATTTCTTGCTCTTTTGCTCTTACAAGACCGGGAGTATAACCGACTTCCGCGACGGCAATAATTTCAAAGCCGGGTTTTTTATGTTCGAGAAGCGTTTTTAAAAAGGAACCGCCAATGATGCCGAGTCCTACTAGAGCGATGTTAATAGCCATATTTTCATCCAATTCATTTATTTTTTAAATTGCTTTATTTAAAAACAAACACTATAAAAGTATAGGCAAGTCAAGCAGGAAATTCTTTGGAGTTGATGTAATAAGGTAATAAATATCGATTTATATTATAGAAAATATGAATATTAGAATAAATCAATGAAAAGTGTATTGACAGGGTGTTTTTCCCGATTTCATTAACTTTAAATGAAAGTTCAACAGATATCGGAAGAAAATCTAAATAGTGCCGTACAAGGTTTAAAAGCCATTGCGCACCCGGCTCGACTTAAAATATTATGTTTTTTGCAAGGAAAAGAAGCGACAGTGAATGAAATTGTTACCATGACTGGTATGTCTCAATCAGCTGTATCGCAGCATCTGGGTAAAATGAAAGCTTTTGGTGTCTTGATCGATCGCCGTGATGGAAATCGGGTATTTTACAGCCTTTCTGATACCGAATATGGCAACCTTGTTGACGCTCTTTGCACAATTTACGATAATAAATAATATATGAATGGTACATCTTTTTTCAAGTGGCGAACGAAGTGAGTTAATCAATAAAGCAAGTATCGCTGCTGCTCGTTTAAAACAAAAAAAAATTATTGCTCTATCTACCGATACAATTTACGGCCTGGCGGGAATTTTCGAACCTTCCGTAATTGCTAGAATTCATAAGGTAAAGAAAAGAGATCTGGCAAAACCTTTTATACTTGCTTTACCTGAAAATGAAAATTTTTTACAATTTATTGATGAAAGTAAACCAGATGCGCAAAGGCTTTATTTCATAAAACAAAAAGTAGACCAGGGTTGGCCTGGTAAAATATCATTTATTTTTGCTAAAAACCCGAATTTGCCTTACCCACCGGGCGATACAATTGGTTTGCGAATACCTAAGAAAGAAGATAACCTGTTCTTTTATACGGTTTTGCAACAAACGGGTCCACTGGTTATTCCCTCTTTAAACAAGGCAGGTAGCGAACCCCTTTTTGAGCTGAAACAGATAGAAGAAACTTTTGGAGCTG
>JBEQLE010000053.1:0-13015 GCA_040326155.1 Leptospirales bacterium
ACGGAAGAAAACGGAAATATTAAAATTCTTCCATATGAAGAAGTTGTAGAGAAAAAGAAAAAACGAAACCCAAATGAGATTATACACTAATGTCCGTAAAACCACTAGATTTACAAGTAAATATGCAATCGGTGATGGAAACTTCTAAAGCCCAGGGAGTGAAACAAGCTGCCGCCGCTTCGGAGCAACGTTTGCTTGATGAGCGCAATGTTGAAGATTCCAAAAAAAGAGGACAAAAGGTAAATGAAACGCCAAAATCGGAATCCAGTCCGAAACTGAAAGATACTGAAGATCATTTTGGAAATAAAACCGAGGCCGAACTGGAACAAGAATATTCCGACCGCAAACAAAAAAAGAAAAGTGATAAAAATAAATCTGAAGAAAAAACTGAAAAGAATGACGGCCATATAAACTTTTTGGCATAATATGAATGTATTTATTACCGGTGTCAGTCGCGGCCTGGGTTATGGTTTAGCTAAAACATTTCTAAAGCGAAATTACAAAGTATATGGAGTCGCCCGCTCTACCCCACCCCAGGATCTCTTCGATTTACCGGGGTTTCATTATCAGAGCTGTGACCTGCATAATTTTGAAAATATAAAAACGGTCTTAGACGAACTCTTACCTACAGATGAAAATTTCCGATACTCCATTTTGAATGCAGGAATAATCGGCAAAGTTAATTCCATGAAAAACAGTTCCCTTGGCGACTTAAAAGATGTGATGGATGTCAATGTCTGGAGCAATAAATTTATTCTCGATTATTTTCTGGAAAATTCAGTTCACACACAGACAATTATTGCGATCTCTTCAGGAGCTTCCGTCTCTGGAAATTATGGCTGGAACGGGTACTCTATTTCTAAGGCAGCTTTGAATATGATGGTCAGTCTCTACTCACATGAATTTACCGAACGCCAGATTTACTCTTTTGCTCCGGGTCTTATAGAAACATCGATGCAAGATTATATTGCAAACGAAGTCGACCTAATAGCTTTTCCAACGATGCAACGGCTAATCGATGCCCGCGGAACCGAAATTATGCCAGCGCCGGAAACAGCGGCAGAAAAAATTATTGACTCCTTTAAAAAACTGGAATTGCTTCCCAGTGGTTCCTACGCTGATATTAGAAATCTAGATGTTGATTAATTCTAAAGCATTTGTACGGAATATCGCATGAAGTCTTCAATTTCACGATCGGTGACTTCGGGCAATACTCGTAATATATAAGTGTTGAATATTTTATCGTGTATTCCTCGACCCGATTTGCTAAATTGCATACTCAACAAAGTAAGAAATACAAATGGAAATAGTTTAAATAGTCCCCGTAAAAAAGTTTTTCCTATACCGGGTATCGTGCCATCTTTGTTTACAATTATTATTCGGACTCTTCTGCGAATACGCGGAGCATGCTTGCCTTTTGTATTCAAATTCGATTCTTGATAGGCAATTAGAATTCGCCATCCAACCATAATCGCTAACAAACCGCCGATCAGTGGAATGGACATAAATGTTGTAAGAGCCTCGGGTATCTCCGGGTTCATCTCCATTAGAAAATTCTCTTGCCAGGTAATATAAGAATCGAATATTCCAATTTTTTTAATAATACCTTGAACTACGGCGAGAGTTAAAAAAGCCCACCCTGCCAATAATGCACGTAACATATATTTTTCGTAAAAATAAGTCCAGACTCTCAAGTCTGTGGGGGCAAATTCAATCGCTGGTTCTGTCAGTTTTTCAAGATAGGGGGTTAGCTCTTTTATTTTTTCTTGATTATTTTCAAGTTTAAAAAAATGTATAATCTCAGAAACCTGTCGAAAATTCATTTTCTTAATCTCATCAATATGTAGATTACTCTCTTCGAGAATATCAACCGCTTCTTCGATTTGAACTGGCGCAAGATTTGTAGTAGATACTTTTTTTACCCGTTTTTTCACAGGAGTTTTTTTAGATTTCACTTTTTTAGCTTCTGCCATTTTTAGATTTCCCCCCTAAAATATATTTATGGAATACATAACCTCGATCTTCCCAGATAGAATAGTAAGATGGAATTACAATCAAGGTAATTACCGTTGCAAACATTAATCCCCAGGCCATAGCCAAAGCCATCGGTTTCAGAAACGGATCGTTTCCACCAAAACCATAAGCCGTTGGTAATAGTCCAAAAACTGTTGTAATTGTAGTTAAAATTACAGGACGAAGGCGACTTAACCCTGCCTCAATAATCGAATCTCGTTTACTAAAACCAAGGTGGCGCATTTTATTAATAAAGTCCACAAACACAATGGAATCATTTACCACAACTCCAATTAAGCCAACGATTCCAAGAGTAGCCATAAAACTGAGAACCAGGTCTCGGTCGAAAATCTTATGAACGAAAAATGCAATTGCTACGCCAATAATACCGAGCGGAATAACGATCATAATAACTCGCGGGTGACGAAGGTTGCCAAACAAGAGAACTAAAATTGCCCCAATCGCCAACAAGGCAATAAAGGCTGATTGCACCAGTCCGCCCATAGATTCATTCGTGTCTTCCACCTCGCCTCCGGCGTTCAATGAGTACCCCGGATACTGTTTTAATTTAGATTCCATAATTCTCAAAATTTCTGCGTTGGCATCGACCGCACTGTTTTTCTTTTCATCGATATTTGCCTGCACCGTTATGGTCCGTTTTGAATCTTCGTGAGAAATTACATTAATACCAGGTTTTCTTTTAAACCCGGCAAGCTCATTAATGGAGACCAGGTTTCCCATGGTATTTCTTACCGTAACCTTTTGTAAAGATGAAAGATTGTTCCGTAATTTTTCAGGAAAGATCACCCGAATATCGATCTCTTCATCCACTTTTTTAATTGAGGTGGCAACATTTCCATCGAACGCGGTTTGTATGGTGGATGCAATTTGCATAACAGAAACACCGGCGCGAGCTGCCCTTCTCTCATTTATTGTAACATGATATTCTTCTTTATCGGACTCCCAATTATCGCGAATATCGAATACTCCACGAATGTTTGAAAGTTCAAGTTGTATAGTATCTGAAATTTCCCGCAGTGTTTTAAATTCGTCACCTCGAATTTGTATCGAGATTGGCTCGCCAATGGGTGGCCCGCCTCGCAACTCTTTAAACTGTAACTTTTCTAAAATGATGTTCCCCAGACTGGCAAAGGTAGGCAATTTGTTGTTGGTTGCCTTTTTTGCTAAAATTCCATTGGTACCAAAATAGTAGGTACCGGCGCCTGGCGCTTTCACTGTTTGTTGGATAATTCCTTTTATCTTTGTTGTATGTTCAATTTTGCCTGATACAAGATTAAACAAGATCATCTTATTTACGGTCGATAACCAGAATCGGTTTTCACCAGATTTTTCCAGCCAATAAATCGGCTTTGCCGTTACCTCGTGAAATTGTAGAAATTTTTCTTGCTCTATGTCATATTGAATTAAACGACCGTCAAACGTACCAAACCAGATCGTTTTTCCATTATCAAAACTTTTAATATGTTCAATTCGAGCCAAACTCTCATATTCCCAGTTTGTTTCTTTCTGCTCTAAAAACCATTTTTTCGCTTTTGCCAGCCAGGGCTTCTCGGTGTTCACTTTTAAGGATTCTCGTTCAGATGCAGTAAGTATTGTCGGTTCTGCAATTACAGACTTAAAGTCCTTGTTCTCCGATAAAACGGTACGATCGACCGTTTCAACAATTCCTGTATCATTGAATTTCCAGGCTGCAACCTGGCCGGACTCAAAGTGAATTTTAACTAAGTTATTATCTATGTCGTATGTTATTTTTTCAAATGTTACACCACTGTATTTTGCAAAACATTCCGTTTCAAAAATCTCCATATTGATTTGACATAAAACACCGGAATTAAGAGCAGCTAAAGCAAATCGCCGTTCCGGTTCAATTTTCACAAGGCCAGGTATTAAATCATCCGGTATTTGACTTATACCATATCGCCGGGGAATTGCATCCACTGTTTTTTTCAAATCGAGTTCGTCGCCTGTACCGATTCCAAAAAGTTTTTTGAACCAAGATACTTCTTCCAGGTTTGTGGCCCCCAATGAATATTCCCATATTTCAAAGGACCCTTTATCTGTTCCGATAATTGCAGTTTTTGAATCGTTTAAAAACTCAATTTTGCTCACTTGCTCGTCACGGTATTTGGTCAGGTACTCCATCTCGCCGGTTTTAAGCTCCAGGGAGTACAACTCTCCTGAGTCAAAATAAATAACGGCAAACTCACCGGATGGTTCCATAGAGAAAATTAAGGGAACTTCATTGTCTCTGACTTTCTTTTGATCTATAATATTACCTTTGTTCATGTCTATCGTAAAAAGAACATTTTCACCGGAATATACATAAAGAGTATTACCGGCAAGACCGCCGCCAGCAATAAAATGAGTATCCGGTATCGGTATTTTCTTTTGGCGGTTTAAACCTGAATAAACCAGGACCTCAGGCAGGTTATGTAAGACTATGGTCGATTTTTTATCTTGTGTAATTTGAGTAAAAAGAACGGACTGCTTAGGATCAAGTTGTTGTTGTAAGAAAGCAAGTATCTGACGAGCTTTTCTCTCCCGGTTGGTTTCAGGTGATAAAAAAACAGCAAGCATTGCGAAATTGTTTCCCCGTTTTACAAACGGGTCAGAAGGGTTCTCCTGGAGAATACCCACTCTGGTATTAAAACTATCAAGCTCCCCTTCGCGAAGATTTAAAACAGCGTCTTCATATGGCTGAATTCTTTTACCCATTTCTTCCAGGCTAATACCGTGGGTAGTTTCAGCTTTTATAAAAAAAGTATCGATATCGACTTTCGGAAACAGGCTAAAACCGGTGGCTTTAATCAGGCCAATGGCGACAAAAAACAGACCCATTATAAGCATAATAACCAGATAGCGATAATTCAGAGCCTTTACTAAAATCTTTTTATACACCTTTTGTAAAAATGCAAATATTCGGTATTCCAGAGAACTTTTATTTTTTACAATTTCAGACAACTCTTTTCCGTTCGTGATGTCTAAAACGTGTGAAGGCAGTATAAAAAAGCTTTCGAACAAAGAGGCGCCCAGGGCTATAATTACGGCGGCAGGCATGGTCCATATAAATTTACCCATAATGCCACCCATGAACATCAATGGCATAAAAGCGACCATGGTTGTTGTAACCGCAGCAATAACCGGCAATAACATCTCTTGTGCGCCAGTTACGGCAGCCTTAAGCGGTGGAACCCCTTTTTCTATTAAACGATATATATTTTCACCGACAACAATAGCGTCATCGACGATCATTCCCGAGACAATGATAAGACCAAACATACTAATTAAATTTATGGAGATGCCGGTAAAACCCATGACTATAAAAGTAATGGCAAATGAAAATGGTATACCAAAAGCCACCATAAGTGCAACTCGCCATCCGAGAAAGAAGAAGAGAGAAGCAAGTACAAGTATAATACCAATTAAAACATTACCGCCAAGTACGCTTAAACGACGGCGAATAAAAAAGGAGATATCGTTCATGGTCGATATTTGCAACTGTGCTATTTCGGTCGGCTTTTCTTTTTCAAATTTGGCGATATCTTCTTTAACCCGATCGACAAGGTCTATGGCATCGGCCTTCTCTTTTTTTAATACGGTTAAAACAATGGCTTCTCGACCATTGGCTTTTTCAAGAACCGATTTTTCTTCAAAACTGTCTTTTACATAGGCAACATCGGAAATTCGAATTGCACCGCCATAATCATTGTATCGTAATATCACATCGTTTATTTCGCTGGCGTTTTCGAACTCTTGTACGGTACGAATGTTGTACTCTTTGCCCCGTCCTTTAATCGTTCCACCGGGAAAGTTGAGATTTCTCGTCGCAAGAGCTGAAACAATTTCATCCGAAGAAATATTATAGTCATACATTTTAATCGGATCTACTTCAATGAAAATTTCTCGATCTCGGTAACCGCGTCTGGTAACGCTGGCGACCTCTTTTATTTGTTCAAGATTATCTTGCAAGGTTTTTGCAGCGTTTCTCAGCTGGTATTCCGTAAGCGGTTTTTTAGCTTCGGGGTCTGAATTCAAAGAGATTTCAATAATCGGTGTACGCGAAGAGGTAAGCTCGGCTACAATTGGGTCTTCAGCATCATCCGGAAGCTCTGTTTTTGCTCTGTCCGTCGCGTCGCGAATATCCTGCAGAACTTTCATTTTTTCAGTAATATTTGGCTCTAATGTTAAAATAACACCCGAACGACTGTCCAATGAAGTCGAGTTCATTTTCTTTACGCCTTCGACCTCTTTTAACTCTCGCTCAATAGGAATGGTTACAAGTTTTTCAACCTCCGAGGGGGACGCCCCCGGATAAATAGTATTGATCATTACAATATCAAACTCTACTTTTGAAAATGCCTCTCGTTGCATGGAGGTAAAATAGTAGGCGCCCATGACGACAATTGCAATAGATACAAGATTGCCGAATATACTTCTGTGAATAAAATAATCGATTAGTTTACGCATTACTTGACCTCGCTTAATAGCTCCTCTATATTAATTTTATACCTTTCGAATACTTCATTTTTTGCCAGATCGAACATTAAAAGATCGATATTAAAATTCACCAACTCAACAAGTTCGGACTGCCGAGAAGCGATCATTAAGTCAAGAGCGTCTTTCACTCGGGCTGTACCAAAACGTCCTTTTCTGGCCTGAGACAAAATACGCGAATAATACCTTTCGGCTTCTTTGCGATATTTACGTGTTTTAATTAACACATTATGTTGAGTGCGAACTTTATCAAGAGCGTCAAGAACGTCATCTCGTAGAACTTTTTGGAGTTGTTCCAGTTCTAGTCTTGCCTGTTTCAATTCATAATCGGCATTTCGAATCTTTGTGGCGGCTGAGGTATCCCCAAGAGGGTAACTTACCCGAACCCCGACACTCCAGGTGGGATAAGTAGCACCTAGAGTATCGCCAAAAGCGGTTCCAAAGTTTTTGTCTTGTCCCATCGTACTTAGTTCAAAAAAACCAACGATGGAAGGAAGAGCGTTATTTTTACTCATTTGCAAATTCAGGCGAGCCATCTCTATTTTTTTCAAAGCGTTATCATAATCTACCCTTTTTCTAAAAGCGGTTTCTAAAGCTTTTTCCGGGTCGAGTTCCGGCAGTACATCTACAAGTTCCGTTACACCCTCAATTTTAGTTTCGGGGGGCAGATTAATCGTTCGCAAAAGTTTTCTGGTTGCAACAATTAATTCACGGTTGACTACTTCAAGTCTGCTTTCGGCCTGCGCAAGGGATGCATTTTGAAAACTTAATTCATACTTTTCTGAAAGCCCGAGCTTTATATTTCTAGCTACAATATTACGTAAATTTCGAGTAGAACTAACGGCAAGCTTCGCGTTCGTCAGACTGCCTTTAGCCACTACGACAGCCCAGTAATCGGCAAGAGCGTTAATGACAACGGAGGCAAGCTGGTTAATTAAGCTCTCTCGGGCCATTTGAGCTTCTGTTTTCATTTTTTTCTGATTCGTTAATTCATGAAATCCAAATGCATTTTTTAAAAGTTCCTGTTGAACCACAATAAAGAATACGGGCTTGTGATAAGCGGGGTCCTTGCTGCTAAAGCCGCTTATAGCTTTGTCATCACTATCGGACAGTGTTTCGGTAATTCCGGCGCGAACCATGGTCCCTGTGGCAAATAATTTTTGCAAGGCAATCGTTGCTTTCATCTCGGTGCTGTTTGCTCCACCGAATGTGCTGGTCATTCCGCTTTCAGGCATTTGTTGATTTGTATATGCCACATCTCCTTCAATGGTCAGGGCATATCTGCTTAAAAAATTACGGTAAGCGGTATCGCTCATTAAAACATTATATATTTCTTTTCGAAGTGTCAGGCTGTTTTTTAAAACAAGTTTAATCGCTTCTTCAAGCGAAAGATCGAGGTCGCCAATGGAAATACTGCCTTTTTCACCGGATTTTACTTCCTGGGCGCTCAGGTTTGATGAAATAGAAGATGTAAACGTCAATGTAAATACAAAAGAGAATAGAGTAGTAAATGATACCATCGATAGAAGTAGTTTTTTCATATTGCCTCACAATAATTTTTTTTTAAGTTTTGTAACTCATGGTCCAGCAAATTTTTCACATTTTCAGGAATTTTTGGCAAGGTTACACTACGTGGAGCCAGAGATTTAAATACGTGATTGGTTAAATAATCAATTAGAACATTCTTGCCATTTTCTGGGTATAGTTTTTTCTGCATTGGCGAACCTTTGAAAAGATCGCGAGAGCGCATGTAGTGAACAATAGAAGAGATAATCGTCCATACTTCGAAAATAGGATTTTCCGTTTCAAACTCTCCACTCTTGACACCTTCAATAATTACAGATTCAAGTCTTTCCATGGCCGGGGCAAAAACTTCTTGAATTAAAACTCGTCCGTGATGATTACCTTCGGCCATGTCCCACGCCATCATCCTGTGAAACTCAGGGTCAAAACAATCGTAATGCATACTGACGATGAAATATATAGATGAAGCAAGACTTTCAGACGGGGAAACGTCGACATCAGGTACACCCAATGGTAACTGCTCTGTCTGTGTACGGCCAACAACAAAAAACAGAACTTCACGATAAAGTTTTTCCTTCGTATCAAAGTAATAATGAATCATAGCCTTATTGGCTTTGGCGGTTTTAGCAATACTATCCATACGAGCACCTGCAAAACCATTGCTTGCAAACTCTTTTTTAGCTGCGCGCAAAATTCGAATTTTAGTGCCTTTTTTATCCATATCCTGAGCCATGAAACCAACCATTTAGTTTAACCATCTGGTTAGTCAACCCTTTTATATATTATCAGGAAAATTCTGGCCAAAAAAGGTCGGAAATTCCCCATCAGCGAAATTTTCCTGATGGGGAATTTCCGACCAAAAAAAAATCACTGAACAAGCTGTCATAAACCACATTTTGAGACTACCTGAGTTTAACCGCCAAGCTCGAACGAAACTTGAGGTTAGTTTGGCGCTCCCATGGCTGACTCAAGTAGCCCTAAAACGTCAGATAAACTTGAAACGTTATCGGCATTTTTGGCATGTATTTTATGTGAAATTCCAAGAACCTATTCAATTAAAAATAATTGACAAGATGTAAATATGTGATAATATTTGTATTACAGGTTACTTATGGCAACTTCGATTAGATTACCCAAGGAAATTGAAGAGAAATTAGAATCAATTTCTCATTCTGAGCATCTTAGCAAATCTCAAATAATTAAGAATTCCTTGGCAGAGTACTTTGACAAACATTATTCTGAAAAAAACTCTTATGAATTGGGAAAGAATTATTTTGGAAAATACGGTACCGGACAAAGTGATTTATCAACAAAAAGAAAAGAACATCTGAAGAAGATAATCGATGAAAAAATGTCTAGTCGATAGCGGCCCTTTAGTTGCGCTCTTTAATAATAATGAAGCTATAGATATTATTCAGAAACATGATTTACTGTTATTTACGACGTGGCCGGTTATAACTGAAGTCGCCTACCTACTCGGTAAAAACCGAAAAATCGTTCAGGATTTTCTTAATTGGACTTACGATGGTGGATTAAGATTATTAGACATATCATTATCTGATCTAAACCGAATTATTCATTTGGTGACTAAATATTCGGACGTCCCGATGGATTTTGCAGATGCCAGTTTAGTGGCAATTTCCGAAAGGGAATCCTTGGACAATATTTTCTCCTTTGATAGTGACTTCTATATTTACCGTCACAAGAAGAAATCATTCAACAACATTTGGAACGACAATTAGATTCGTAATGCCAAAACTGTCGATCTTGAGTTCTTTGGCTATCTGGTTCGGTAGCATTCCCTTACTTTTCATTGATTGTACTTTCTTAAACATTTTTCGTTTCACCATTTTTCCCGCTCCTCTTATTAGGTACGGGACATAAAAAATGTGCACTCCAGCTTTCCAAGCAATGTGTATTTCTACTTTCCGGATCATGTGTATTTCTACTTTCCGGACCATGTGTAAAACCATGGTTTATTCATGCAAGATTCTAAAACCCATGATGCAGTGATACGACAATCGAACGGAGCAACACAAAAAAACCGAAGGATTTTTTTGTGGATTAAACGAGGTGGGTGAGTCTAATCGATTTCGCTGTAAATATAGTCTACTCGATAACCGATGTCGTCATAAGTGTACCATGTGGCGTCGACTCCCTGTGCGCCAAAATATTTTTCCTGGGAGATATGCCCGGCATCGTATGAATATTTTGCATAATCGAAGAGTACGTCGTCTGTGGTAAACCACGTTGCGTCCACCCCGGATGCGCTATAATATTTTACTGAAGAGATCAGGTCATACTCATAAGAGTAATCAGAGTAATCAGCCTGGACATCGTCAGTAGTAAACCACGTTACGTCTACCCCGGATGCGTTGTAGCCGATAATTTGAGAGACTTTTCCGTTGCTTCCGTAGATAGATGTATCATAGGAGAGAACGTCATCATCAGTGGTATACCATGTTGCGTCGACGCCTATCCCATTGTAGATGACTTCTTTTGTAACTTTATTCTTCGAATTATACGATAACCCAATGTACTGCCCAATAAGAACGTCGTCTGCGGTGAACCAGAGAGCGTCGACTCCGGCTGCACTATAAGCGACCTTTCTTATTAATTTCCCCGATGAGTCGTAAATAAATTTCCCGTAGTCGGCGACGACATCGTCGCCGGTAAACCAGAAAGTATCGGCTCCGGCCCCGGTGAGGTGTGTGATAAACTGAACATTTCCTTTCGAATTTACAACAAAAGAGTTATAATCGAATACCACGTCATCGTCGGTAAACCAGTACCCGTCAGTACCGGGTCCCGTGTAATATTTTACCATGGAAAGTTGCGATATAACGTCATATTCATAAAGTTCGTAACCAAGCACGGCACCGGTAGGAATATCATAGTATATCTTTTGTTCCAGGAGGTAGTCGGGATTACTAGAGGTCGAGAGGTCAACCGTGGAACCGATACAGTTCATCGTGTTAAACCCCAAAATCATTGACAGAATTAGATATTTAATATTCATTAGGCACCTCTTTAGCATAAAAATATGTTTTACGGAAACAAACGACAATTAATTTACCGTATATCAAAAAAACATATATTGTCAACCGTTTTACGTTACGTGCTACAACGGATAGACCTGGACATCAACATCTTGCATTTCGACCATTCCTTCGAGCGCACAGTTGGCGGCAGAAACGGTAGTCGTATAAGGAATATTATGCTGTAACGCGGCGAGACGAATTCCGAAAGCATCGTTGCGGGTTACAACATCGGTAGGAATATTGATTAGCAGGTCTACGCCACCGCTTTTAATTTTATCGACAATATTCCCAGAACCCTCATGAACCTTATTAACAGTCTCAACTTCAATACCCTTGTTTTTCATAAAGGCGGCGGTGTTCTTCGTTGCTAGAATTTTGTACCCGGTTTTGGAAGCGCGTAATAAAGATTCAACAAAAAGTTCTTTTGTGGAGTCACTTACCGAAATAAAAATAGTTCCTTCGAGTGGTAGGTGGCCCCCGGACGCGGTCTGGGCTTTATAAAAAGCTTCGGCTGGTGTTTTGCCTATACCCATCACCTCACCTGTTGATTTCATTTCGGGACCAAGCATTGTATCTACACCAGAAAACTTTTTAAAAGGCAGTACAACTTCTTTAATATAATATAACGGGGGGTTAAGATTCTCTTTTATTCCCAGCTCGCGAACGGGAATACCGCTCATAACTCTGGTGGCCTCTTTCGCCAGGGAAATACCCGTGGCCTTGGCGACAAAAGGAACCGTACGACTGGCTCTGGGGTTTACCTCTATAAGGTAAAGCTCATCTTTATAAATGGCATATTGAATATTTAGAAGCCCTATAACTTTTAACTCCAGGGCAATCTTCCTGGTGGCTTCTTTTATTTCGTTCATCATTTTGTCTGAAACACCGCGAGGGGGTAAAATACAGGCGCTGTCACCTGAATGGACTCCGGCCTCTTCAATGTGTTCCATAATACCGGCGATAAAAACATCTTTAGAATCACACAAAGCGTCGACATCGAGTTCGGTAGCGTCCATTAAAAACTGGTCAATTAAAGCGGGACGATTAGCACTAATTTCGGTCGTTTTTTGCATGTACTCACGAAGCTGGTCGGGAGTATGAACAATACTCATGGCCCTGCCGCCAAGAACATAAGAGGGTCGAACCAGAATGGGGTATCCAATTTCTTCTGCCGCTTTGAACGCCTCGTCCAGAGAAGTGGCCATCGTACCATGGGGTTGTTTCAACGAAAGTTTGTTGATCATGTTAGAAAACAGTTCTCGGTCTTCAGCCAGGTTAATACTTTCATAGGAAGTTCCGAGTATAGGAACTCCGGCCTTGTGCAACCCTTCGGCCAGACGCAAAGGGGTTTGACCCCCAAACTGTAAAATAACACCCAGAACTTTACCGCTTTTCGATTCAACTTCGACAATATTTAAAATATTTTCTAGAGTAAGTGGTTCAAAATAGAGACGGTCCGATGTGTCGTAATCGGTAGAAACGGTTTCAGGGTTGGAGTTTACCATTATGCTCTCGATACCCATCTCTTGCAAAGCAAAAGAGGCGTGACAACAACAGTAGTCAAATTCAATACCTTGACCAATTCGATTCGGGCCCCCGCCTAAAATAATAACTTTATTTTTATCTGAAACTTCCGCTTCACACTCTGTTTCCTGGGTGGAATACAAATAGGGAGTATACGACTCAAATTCAGCAGCGCAGGTATCGACCCTTTTATAAACCGGTTTTAAACCGGCAATTTCAGAAGAGTTAAAAAGAAGCTCTTCGTTTTTTTTGATAATAGTAAAAATATTAGTTTGTATATTCAGGAACTCCCAGGAACCTCTTTCAGCCATAGCAAGTTCATTCACCTCTACATTAATTTCTATAGAGCCCATTAAAACGGCAATCTGGCGCGTACAATATCCCAATTGCTTCCCTTT
>JBEQLE010000053.1:13025-29876 GCA_040326155.1 Leptospirales bacterium
CATCATGAACATCTGAAACACAACTTAAAAACTCTTCTTCAAAATCGAGCAAGCGTTTGAACTGGGCTAAAAACCAGGGGTCAATATACGTGGCATCAAAAATCTCTTCCGTCGAAAAACCATACTCCATGGCAATTCTGACATAAAATATTCGAATGTCATTTGGCGTACTCAAAGCCTTTCGTATAAACTTTTTTTTCTCTTCGAGGTTTTTAAACTTCAAAATTTCAAGTTCAAGAGTAAAGTCTCCGTCGACTCCCCACCCAAGACGACCCACTTCAAGGGAGCGAAGGGCTTTTTGAAACGACTCGGGAAAAGTTCTTCCGAGCGCCATAGTCTCCCCGACCGAACGCATCTGGGTATCAAGTAGTCGCGGCGACTCGGGAAATTTCTCAAAAGTAAAACGGGGTATTTTAGTTACAATATAATCAATAGAAGGTTCAAACGATGCGGGAGTCTTTTGTGTAATATCGTTATTAATTTCATCCAGCGTATAGCCCACCGAAAGTTTGGCGGCAATTTTAGCAATAGGAAAACCAGTTGCCTTCGAAGCCAGAGCCGACGAACGACTGACGCGAGGGTTCATTTCAATGACAATAATATCGCCATTTTCAGGATTAATAGCAAACTGTATATTCGAGCCACCCGTTTCAACGCCAATTTCACGTATAACGGCAATGCCAAGATCGCGCAGTTTCTGGTACTCTTTATCTGAAAGGGTCTGTTGGGGCGCCACGGTAATCGAATCGCCGGTATGAATACCCATAGGGTCAAGATTTTCAATTGAGCAAATAACAACAACGTTGTCCGCGACGTCTCTCATGACTTCGAGTTCAAATTCTTTCCAACCTATAACAGATTGCTCAATAAGAATCTGGTTCACAGGGCTTTCATACAACCCATGCGAGACCATTTTATCAAACTCTTCGATATTATAACATACCCCGCCGCCGGTTCCGCCAAGTGTAAACGAAGGACGTAAAATAACGGGAAAACCGATGGAATCAATTAGCTTGTGACCCTCTTCAAGGTTAGTAACAACGCCAGAAAGCGGAACTTCCGCCCCAATGTTTTCCATGGCCTTTTTAAAAAGCTCTCGATCTTCGGCCTTGTTAATGGCGTCTTCTCGTGCTCCAATAAGTTCAACAGAATATTTCGCAAGAACCCCGGCCTTGGCCAGTTCAAGCGCCGCGTTCAAAGCGGTCTGCCCACCTACAGTAGGTAACAGGGCGTCAGGTCTTTCGATTTCAATAATTTTAGTAAGATAAGGAAGCGTAATCGGCTCGATAAAAACCCGATCGGCAAGCCCGGGGTCAGTCATAATGGTCGCAGGGTTAGAATTTATTAAAATTACCTCATACCCCTCTTCTTTCAGTGCCTTAACGGCCTGGGTTCCCGAGTAATCAAACTCACATGCCTGGCCAATAACAATCGGCCCCGACCCGATTATCATAATTTTCTTTATGTCTGTCCGTTTCGGCACATACCAAAGTACATGAACGATATAGACGGTCAAACCATAGTACTTTTCAAAACGAGAAAACAAATTAGTTTAAAAAGGGGGCGATGGTTTTTTACCCATCTACAGATACGCGATAAATCGCATACCTACAATCTACAAACCCCCTTCCGCTCGACCGCCATAGCGTTCTCGCTTAACCCCCCGGAATTCATGGTGGGTATTTTCCGATCAAAAAAATATTCATAAAGAACGAAAATAAAAAGGGTATGAAACCAGGAAGAAGGACAAATAATCGAAGGATTTTTTTACAAACAAAAGTATACCACGAAGGCGGCAGCTCCCCGGGTTTTCGTTCGAAAAACCCGGCGAAGTCGCCCGTAGTGAGTTTGATATCTCAAGTTATATGATATAAAGAACCTTGTTTTCCTGTTAATATTTCGTTGACAAAGTATAACAAATATGGTATATTATCTAATGGAATATGAAGTCTTGCTAACGAGTGAGGCAGAAGAGTTTATAAACTCGATACTAGACCTTAAATTAAAAGCAAAAGTACTCCGCACGATTGATCTATTATTGGATTTCGGCCCTTATCTATCAATGCCTCATAGTAAAAGTGTAAAAAATGGCCAGGGAATAAGTGAGTTAAGAACGCAACAAGGAAATAATATAGTTAGGTTGTTTTATTTTAATTCCGAAGAAAAGCTTTATGTGGTTACTTCGGGGTATGTTAAAAAAGAGCAGAAACTGAAACAGTCAGAAATATTTAAAGCTATAGAAATAATGAATCGCATCATGGAGTAGTCAAAATGAAATTAAATAATTATAAAAAAATACGCAAAAAGAATTTAAAAGATGAAAAGTTGAAAAAGCAATACGAGGGATTGGAAAAGGATTTTTCTGTCGCTAGAGAAGTTCTCGAATTACGAAAAAAACGTGACCTAACACAAAAAGAATTGGCAGATATAATTGGAACATCACAACCAGCGATTGCAAGACTGGAATCAGGAACCTATGAAAACATATCGCTTTCATTTCTGCGAAAGGTTGCTAGTGCTCTTGGTGCAGAAACCGAAATTCATTTAATTGAGAAACGGGCATAGTAAAAAAATCTAATGACAAGTATCTGGCACGGTAAAGAGGACTGGCATTAACGGGCGGGTGTATTCATTTCCTTTCTAAAGCGGTAAATTTACCCAAGAAAATCCAAGGCTTTTCTTTCGCATAAAACACTTTAAACAATAATCGAACGAAGCGACAATGATTCCACGGAGCGATCGGATTCGTCAGGTTTTCGTTCGAAAAACCCGGCAGACCATCGCCCCTATCGGGGCTCAAACCAAAAACCACAGGATTTTTTGTAAAACAAAGGTAAAACCGGAGGATTTTTTTGCAAAAGTATACCACGAAGCTGGTTGTCAAAAACCACGTTTTTTGACAACGAATTACTTTAAACTATAATCGAACGAAGCGACACAAAAAAACCGAAGGATTTTCTTGCAAAAGAATACCACGAAGCCGGTTGTCAAAAACCACGTTTTTTGACAACAAATTACTTTAAACTATAATCGAACGAAGCGACACAAAAAAACCGAAGGATTTTTTTGTGAATTAAAAAGAAAAGAATGGACTATTTATCGTGAACGTTCACCTCAGCTTTATGGCAAGTCTGGACTTAAAACGAACTCCTTTTATAGAGGATATTAGACCTGGAATTTTAGAAGAAGGGTATTTTTTGCTGAAAAAAATACATCTGAATATCGGTAAAAAAAACAAAGCGTTTTTGAGAATTATACTTTCTGATAAAACGGGACACTTACCGGGAGTTTTTTTTGGCTCTGAAAAAATTCTTACAGAAATACAAGGCTCTGTCAAAGAAGGAGATATCGTTAAAGTAACCGGCCTGCTCGAAGAATATCATGATGTAATGCAGATTAAACTCATAAAAGTTACAAAAGAAGACAAAGCCAGGTGGGAACTCTCCCGGTTCTGGAAACGGACTCCCAAAGACCGCAGGCAGTTGTTAAGTGAGATAAAAGAGTTTATAAATTCCATTAAAAACAGTGGATTAAAAAAACTTTGCCGATTTTTTCTTTCAGACAAAGAGTTTATAACCTTGTTTTTAGACGCGCCAGCCTCCAGGTTTTTCCACCACGCCTATATCGGGGGACTATTAGAACACACACTTGAAGTTGTAAAAATTGCGGCCAGCTTCGCCAGGGTTTACCCCAATGCCGACCGGGATTTATTAATCGCGGGAGCTTTTTTGCACGACATAGGAAAAGTCGACGAATACCAATACCTTCAATACAACATTGAACACTCCTCCGAACGAAGACTGAAAGGACACACCCTGCTTGGTTATGAAAGAATTGCGCCCTACCTGAATAAAGCAGGCCTTGACGATAAAAGCAGAATCAAAATAGAACACATTTTAATTTCACACCAGGGCAAAAAAAGCTGGGGAGCCATCAGCGAACCAAAATTCCTGGAAGCGTTTTTAATTCACGCAGCCGACTACACAGATTCCTCGCAGTTTATTTATTCAGAAGCAAAAAGCAGATCGATGCTCACTGCAAAATCACGCGACCCCGAAAGAGCCGATTATGTTACTGTTCTAGATAAAGAAATCTATTTAGGCTGATTTTTATTCATAAACAGCTATTTCTTTTCTTTCAAAACTTTTCCAGTCGGAAATTCAAGAATTTTGCTTTTTGGCGCTTTCACTTTAAGTACTTTCTCAATTTGCTTTTTGGCCGATTCATTCCTGTACTTTGGTTTATTCTTCGCCACATTTCCCAGGAGTCCCAGGTCCCAGCAAATAAGTAAAACATCATTCAGGGTTATTTTTAACTCTATGGTAAAGTTACCACTAAATTCTGCGATCTCGGAGGCGCTCACTTGCGTACCTCGGGCTAACGATACAAAGAGCATGTTCTGTATACAAAGAAGAGAAATTTCAGCTGGCCTGACAATGCCTTTTGCATATGAGTAAATAATTACTTTCAGCATTGCCTGAATTGAATACTCTTTTTTCTTTTCCGGATTCAAACCGAAAAACATTTCATACAACGATAGGTCTACCTGGGTATCAATTAAGTGGTCAATTGCTTTAGCTAGAGGTTCAGCCTCTAACTCTCTCTTGTAATTTACCCTTCTCCATTCCCCAGGATAATTAATTAAGTTTTTTGTGTTATCCATCATACATTTTATTTTTGACAAGAGTCACGGCAAGCTCTTTTTGTTTGATTTTGGCAAATAGATACTCTTTTCGCTAATTGCTATACTATTTAATACTTAAATACTCAAAAGAAGCGCGGGTGCGGGACTAAAAAGGTCCCGGTAATCGACGTATTCCGAAAAAACCGATAAAAAAAAGCGCGAAAGTCACTTTGACACAATTCAGACGTCCATTACTCAGTTCTGGCAAGCACTTAATATTACCTGAGAGTACTGCCAGTTTACTGAATAAATAATGATATATACGTTGATAAAGGAACTATATTGCGATTGGCAAAACCGGAAAACAAAGGCCCTGCCCTACTCGAACAGATGTCGACGACTAATTTTTCGGTAAAGTCATATAATACAAGACCTCATCAGGTTTATAAATTTCCATAATAAAAGTATCTTCATACCCTGTATTTTTTTTCACGAAGGTGGGAAAATTATTAGCAACCCCATACTCGTCGAAGGTAGGGTAGACTTTCATAATACCCATAAATATGGACAAAAAATTACGGTAAGGAAAACTTGATGATATATAAACATCCGGTTCCAGTATTTTATAACTGACTTCCTTGTTGTCGACCAGAGTTTTCACTTTTTCCATTTCCTCGTCTTGCACGATGACCCCGATATAACTTCGTAAATTTGCGTCAGGGACAAATTTTGGGTCATCAAAAAACAATCCAAACGCATTGTAATTATGAATTCCATTGTCATTCATTGTGTTTTGTACACTTTTAATGATCGTAGTAAAATCTTTATAAGATCCTGTATATTCTACATATACCAGATGAAATGGTCCCGCTTCTATTTTTTCCAGTTTGGGCGAACTAAAAGCGCCCATGTACGCAAAAAATGCCAGGATTATTATAGCTGAGCTTCCTAAAAAAAGCCCGATTCGTTGTTTAGACATGGTTTGTAATATAGATGAGACTTATCCAAGCAACACTTTTTTCGTTTAGGCAAACCAGCCCATTATCGTCCATGGCGCAGGTGTTGCAACCCCGTTAGTTTATATCTGGATAGAGGTAATAAAAACGCGTAATATCAATAAAAGCACTACGCGACGCTGACGAGAAACGGTAAATTATTGCCAACTATACCTTAGTCGACTACCCAATTCGGGGTCAAGCGTGGCTTCTATATAAGAGTCAATTTCAGATTGTAACTCTTCAACATGGGAAATTACCCCAACAATTCTATTCTCAGCGCGTAGCGATTGTAGAGTTTTGTACAAAACAGCCAAAGACTCTTTATCGAGAGTTCCAAAACCCTCATCGAGAAAAAAGAAATTTTGGCTCATCTCATTTTGAGTCTGAACACTCTCAGAAAGAGCCAACGCCAAAGATAAAGAAACTTGAAAAGCCTGCCCTCCTGAAAGTGTATTTGCCTTACGAGTTTTACCCTCATGAAGATGATCACGAATTATGAATTCATTTTTCGATGAAATTTCCAGACTGAGTTGATTGTTTGTTAAAATCCTGAATCTTTTATTGGCCCCAAGGCATAGATTTTCCAGGTACACGGACGAAACAAAATTGACAAAACCGCTGGCCTGAAACATCTTTTTTAAAATCTTCAAATTGTCTTCGCGAATGGTAAGTTGATCGATTTTTATTTTAAGATTTTTTTGCTCCTTTTTATCTTGCAAAAATCGTTCTATTGTTTTTTTTAAACCACCCAATTTTTCTTGCAACTTCAGGTACTCTTCTTTTTTTTCGCTGACGATATGGCATAATTTTTTATACTCATTTTCGTCATAAGATAGCGAAGCGGAACTTTTCAGGCTGGCTTCGAGCTCTGCCACTTTTGCCGTTTTAATATATAATTCATTTCGATAATTTTCCAACTGTTTTTTTTCTTTTGCAATATGAATGTTGTTATTTTCCGGCCACTGCAATATATTGGCAACCTCTTCCGGAGTTTTATACACTGTTTTTTCCAGTCTAGCATTTATCTTATTGTCTAACGTGGAAAACTCACCAGAGACCTTTGTTCGCCGCTCTTTCAGACCCGTTAAATTACCGCCAAGAGAGTCGCTGTTTTGTTTTAATTTTGCAATTTCACTCTGGGTTTGAATAAACTTTTTATCATTTTCATCGATGGATTTCACCAGAACGTCAATTTTTTGTTGTATGCTGTTTTCCTGGGAATTCTCGCCCCCTTCTGCATTATAGATTTTCGTAAGCTTTAATATATCCGTCGAATTAAAACGGGTAATTTCTTTTATCAATGTCTCTGAGGAGGAACGATTTTTTAACTGTTCGCCTGTAAGCGTCTCGGTTTGCGAACGTGCAGTTTCAAAAGCCTTCTGTCCGGCATCCATTTGCTCGCCAAGTTTTTCTATTTTTTCTTCCAGGCTTTCTAATTCCAGCACGGTTTTGTCCGAAGCCCCAATCAATACCTCAATCTCTTTTTTTGTGATATTCTCAAACTTTTTCCAGGTAAACTTTTTATCATGGACTTCGAACGCTTGTGCCAGCTTGCTGATTTCTGTATTAAAAGTATTTAATACCCTCTCTTTTTCGTCGTTCAGGGCCTGTTTTTCTCTAACCTCTTCTCGTATTCCTTGAAAAGTTTTGAGCCTCTCCGTCTCTTTTTGCATCTGCTTTTCAAGCTCTTCAATCTCGATTTCTATCGTGTCAAAAAGATCTCCTTGCACATGTGGATCTGGATGTGTAAGCGAACCACACACGGGGCAAGCTTTTCCATCTTTCAGGTTAGTAGATATTTTTCCGGACTCTCGAAAAATAACTTTTTCTTCTCTATGTTTTGCCATCTCACCGATTTTCTTTTCACACATTTTAGAAAATTTTCCAATCTCTTCATACAACGGTTTTATCCCGGGAATTGAAAACTCGTTTATAAATAATTTCTTATGTTTACCGATTATATCTTTGCTAAGGCTAATGCGAATCTCTTCGATCTCTTTTTGAATCGACGTAATCTGGTCTGTTTTTCCTTTTTCCTGGTGTGTAAATTCTTCCCTCTGGCGAAACCACTCAGCGATACGCAATAAAACCTCGCGATCTTTTGTTTTCTCTTTTTTACCCTTCCTTTGAAGTTTTAACTGTTGTTCCAACTCCTTGAACTTGTCGAGTTCGCTCTGTCTTTCTGAGCGTTCTTTATTCTTCGCCTTTAATTGAGTCTCAATTTTTTCTGTGATGTTTTCAAGATCTGCAATACGGATAATTTTTTTCAAATCTGAGACTTCTTGTTCAAATTCGCTTTTTCGTGAAACCTCCTTTTTCAACTCACTATATACACTCTCTTTTTCCGATAGCTCTTTGTCTAGAATTTCCTTAGATTTACTTTTCTCTTCAATCTCATTACCAATGCTTTCAATTTCATTTTTAAGTTTCTCATAAAATTCAAACAAGGAAGCAAACTGTTTCTCGCAATTTTCATACTCTTCGATTTTATTTTGCATCAAATCGCGATCTACTTTTTGTATTGCAAGCTCGGCAAGTTCACTCTTCTCTTTTTCAAATTCAAGAAAAACCTCTTGAATTTTTGCCATCTTCTTTTCTTCTTTTTCTAAAGAGGCCAGCTCTTGTTTAAAATTTCCGGTATCGGTTTCAATTTTCTTTTTTTCGATGTTCAGCTTATTCAGAGTCTCTTCGTCCAGCTCGCCAAGCTGGTCTAACCCACCCTGTATAATTCTCATTTGTTCTTCATTTTTACGATATAAATGAGAAACATTGTCAGAAAGATCAAACCTCTCCAGTAAAAAAATTTCTTTCAACATTTTGGTGCGATCGCTCGCGCCTAGCTTTAAAAATTCTTCAAATCTGCCCTGGGGAATAATAATAGTCCTCTTGAAATTATTATAATTCAAACCAATAATATTTGCAATTTCAGAAATATCCAGCGGAGTCCAATCGTCGTTTTGTTTGTGGTAGGCATTTCTCTTATATGTACCGACATCGGTAAATCGTTTTGAATTTCTCTTGCCTTCGACCGTCACGCGATACTCATCTTTGTCTTTGCCCGCAAAAAATCGAAAATCAATAAATAGACGATTCGATTTAAGATTCATCATATTATAATTTCGTTCGTCTTTTTGACTAAGCCTCTCACTCTCCCCGTATAAGGCAAACGTAATAGCTTCTAAAATAGCGGACTTTCCATGACCGGTCTTACCAAAAATTCCGAAAATACCAGAATCCATTAAACGGGTAAAATCGATACTTTGCTCTTCGCGGTAAGAGTAAATGCCTTGAAGTTTTAGCTCAACAGGAATCATTATTTCGTCTCCCCTCTTTCTGCGCCTAAAACTTCCTTAAATAATAAAGTAATCTCAGCAGGGGGTTTCTGACCATGCCGAGAGGTAAAATACTCTTCAAACAAAGAACCGATATCGCGGGTAATATCAACCCGAGGCCCGGACGAATTTTCTGAAAATTCAATTTCAGGGATAATAGACACAATACCGTTGTGCGCCCCTGTAATCGCTTTTCGCTCTTCGGCCCGAATATAATCGCCGAAGGCCAGTGTAAGTTCCACCAACGCATCGGGGTTTTCGTTCAGCCATAAAACACACTCGTCCGCGTTTTCAAACCGTTTGCGAACCAGCTCTTTACCGGCGTTAATTTCGACGGGACGAACCTGCGCCTGTTCTTTCGGTTGGGCCTCCACCACAAGAGCATATTTTTTCTGACCCGCTTCGGAAAAACTATACGACAGTGGACTACCGCTGTAATACACCGGACAATGTCCTTTCACCGATTGCATTTTATGCAAATGTCCAAGAGCGACATATTGAACATCCGGGGGAATAATGGAAGTCAGCTGGGCCTCAATCCCGCCAATATGTAAAATCGGTTTCTCGTCTTCAGGTTCCTCCGGTTTATCTTTTGCATTATTCACCATGACCATATGAGCGCAAAGAACATTTACAGAATTAGGGTCCAGATGTGCCTCGGCAAGATTATGCCAGTTATTGCGTAAAACTTCAGAGAGGGAGGAATTTTTATCGTCGTCTCTAACGCCTAAAAAAGAGCGAAGTCGATATTCGTTAGCATACGGTGTCACCAGAATTCGCAGCGGGTAACCAAACTTTTCAAAATAAATTTCAACAAAACCGGGGGCGCTTTTCGTAATACGAACTTCAGGGGAAAATTCAAACGGTTTCAACTCACTACCCGGATACCCCAGCATAAGAATTCCACACTCTCGGGCCAACGCCTCCGGAGCCTCAATACGATCTGGAGAATCGTGATTGCCGGCAATAACAACTACCGGCCTTTCACCGTCGCGCGCCAACCGTTTCAAGGTTTTATAAAATAGTTCCTCAGCTTCAGTCGGGGGGTTAAATTGGTCGTAAAGGTCGCCGGCCACAATAACCGCATCCACGTCCTCACGCTCAGCAATATCGCAAAGCTCATCCATAACAAGTTTTTGCTCGTCCAGCCTCGAAAAATTTTCAAGCTTCTTCCCCAGGTGCCAGTCCGACGTGTGTAAAATTTTCATCCGCTTCCACCCTTGTAAAAGCTCAACAGATCATCAACCGGGATTTATATTTCTGGTCTGAAATTCCCCACCGAAAAAAATCAGGCTGGCGACGGCGTTTGTATAATACTAATGTAAAGGTATAACACAGCTGTGTACGTTCTGCGGAATGCAACCGCACTACGGCTTTGAATGTTTGTATAAAGTTTTTTTAGATAGAATAAGAAGTGTTATCTGGACTTGTCTCAAATCCGGAAATTTATTAGACGATTCAACCAGGTTAGAGAACAAAAAGCTATGGCGTTTTTTAATTGACTTGTACGCATAATATTTTTCAACTTTATTGAGCATGTTCAAATAATGAGAAATCATATTCGTCGAGGAATTTATTATATGATGATTTTTCCATATTTACAATTGGCCATATATCTTTTTCTGTCAAATTACGCAATTTAAGTTTACATTGTGAGATTAAATTTGTATTTGTGAATTAAATACATTTGCGTACATTTCAATCAATTGCAACAATGAATCTAATAAATTTGGTTAAACAAAAAATATCTGATGGCGATTATGAGATTTCTCTGCATGCAGAAAAAGAACGATATGAAGAAAATATCCTAATTAAGGATATTGAAGAGTGCTTGAATACTCTAGAATTGTTAGAAGATTATCCAAACGACCCGCGAGGTCATAGTTTCCTTATTCTCGGATATTCTGACAAGCGTCCAATACATATTGTCTGTGGAATTAGCAAAGCTTTGAACATTCGAATTATTACAGTCTATCTACCACTGAATCCAAAATGGCTTGACGAAAGAACTCGAACATAGTATTATAGTATAAATGGAATTTGATGATTGCACTTACTGCGGAGGCGAAGTTACTCTGAAAAACGTAGAACTTGATTATCGCTATAATAATAAACTATTCATTTTTACAAATGTACCGGCTGGCGTATGCAATCAATGTGGAGAAAAGTTCCTTAAATCAAAAACCGCAAAAGATATTGAAAATAAGATAATATCTGGGACTGCACCTAGTGAATTAAAACAAGTTCCTGTTCATGCACTAACTTAAGATTCGACAAATAACAGCACATAAGAAATTTTAATCTGCTCACGTCCGACTGCGCGCCAATGTCATTAAATTGAGGTTTTAGTTACTTCGCTACTTAATTCCTTGAAATATCCAATTGAAAATTTCAAGGAATTATATTGAAAAAGATGGGATATCGAAACTTTCTATGATACAATTAAAAACAGATTAAACCTGGAAAATATTACAGGTAAAAGTGTAGATACCGTAAAACAAGATTTTTATTCTACAATTTTTATATCAAACTTAGAAACGCTTATGACGGGTGAAACAGAAAAAATTCTTGCGCAAAGAAGTCACAATAAAAAAAACAGTAAAAGTAAATAAGGCTATCTCGTTTAATGTTATTCAGAACAAAGACCAACTCCATTCAAAAAAAATGGTACCTATTTAAGAGAAAATAATAAGCCTTGGAAAAAGATAGGTTTCCATAAAAGAAGGAAAAAACATTCCTTAGAAAAACCGTTTTTTTTTGGACCTTACAAATATTCTAACGGACTCTCCATTGAATATATTTTTTCAATATAGTTTTGTAACTAATTATTTATCTTCATTCATATATAGAATACCGTTTATTATGCTTTTTTTCCCATTATAAGGATTTTCTTGTAAAAGGCAAAAAGTGCCATTAATGTCGATTCTAATAAGTTATTGTTGACGTAATACAGTTACGGAATACAAATTCCGTAGATTTAGATGTTAGTAGAAAGAAGATGCAAAACTATATCCTTTTTTAAATAAAAAGGCAAAAAAAACGGAAGAATAAATGTTTGACTCTGAAAATATGAAAACACAGTTACAAGAAACAGATATAACTAAACTATTTTTTGCAGACCTCAACGGCCGATTGAAAAACGTCTCGATCAACCCTGATGATATAGAAAATATCATTGAAAAAGGGGTAGGTATTGACGGAAGCTCAATAGCTGGTATTGCCACTGTTGATAATAGTGACAGAATATTAAAACCCCGTTCGCAGAAAGGAAAACCCATACCGCAAGATTTACCTTCCTGAACAAGATTTACCAATGAATACGATCGTTATAAAACCGGAACTCAGTGTTATCATCCCTGTATATAAGGCTGAAGATACTTTAGCAGAGGCATTAAACTCCATTGGAAAGACCGAATATAATATTGAAATTATTGTTATTGTGGACGATAACGAGGACTACTCTTTCGCGGAAAAAATAGATTCTCGTGTAAAAATTATTTCCACCGGCGCAACCGGATCGGGAGCCGGTCGAGCAAGAAACAAGGGAGTCGCCGTCGCACGCTCGCCTTATCTGGCATACCTGGACGCCGATGACACCTGGTCGGAAAATTATCTAAACACCCTGCTGCCAATCGCCAGAAAGAATGGATGTGCTTTTGCAGCGACTCTCATTATCAACCACCAAGGTAAAGAAATATTAAAAATGCCGGGCGACTCAAAAGATCAACTGGTACCATCTGACTTTGGTTATTGGGGCGCGTCGTTTCATTCGGTCCACTCCTCAGAATTGTCTTTAGGGACCAGCGATGGACCGTTCTGGCATACCCCCTCGCAGGATGTTATGCACTCCATTGAAGTATTGCTCGCCTGCGGCTCTTCTACGAATCTGGCACCTGACGTCTGTTACAGACTCAAACTTCGGGAAGATTCATATTCAACAACAAAAGATTTTAATAATCAGCTCAGGTCTTCCTACTTACAATATGAAGACGCTTTAAAAAATACAGAGGCAGAAGGTGTGTTTTCAGCAAAGTTGCAACTGAATGGTCGATATGTGGCAGAAGCAAAACACGATGAATCATTTTATGAATTTGTGGCAAGTATCCGAACCTGATTCTTTTTATTTAAACGCCGCTTGCAAGGCTTTCCAGTTTACTTTTATGGAACGATAATCGACGTCATCGTGTTTTTCATAAATTGATTTTATATTTGCAATTCGGGCTACAGTGTCAGGGTGAGTAGAAAGCCAGGAAAGGTTAAAATCACTTTCATCCGATTCTTCTGAATCTAGAGATTCTTCCGGTTCATTCGATAAAGACTTTTCGTTGGCTTCTTTTTCGGAGCTGAGTTTTTCAAAGAAGCTGGCAAGTCCAAGCGGTGAAATTTTGGCTCGAACCATAACAAGTACACCTTCTTCATCCGCTTGAGTCTCCATAGAACGGCTGTAATCCAACGAAGCAATTACAGCAGCTCCATCGGCAACCATCTCAAGTAGACCTTCGGAGCCTGAAAATATAATCTGCAGGCCCAAAAAGAAACCCAGTCGACGAATAATCTGTTTCATCCCGTGTCTTTTTTCTGCGTGCATCATCTCATGGGCAATGACCCCTGCAAGTTCTTCAGCCGATTGCGCTTCTTCAATTAAACCTGAAAAAGCTGCAATGTACCCTCCGGGAAGGCAGACAGCGTTCACCAGTTTGGACTCAAAAACTTCTATATGGTATTTGAATTTTTTATTTTCTATACCACCTTCAAGACGTTTTCGTATAATTTCCATTGCTTCTGTTACCATTTCATTTTTAACTGGCAGGTACTGGCCGTTCATCGAAGCGACTGCCGCTTCAAAAGACATTTCTCCGATCGTTTCATCGAGAGAGGTGGGTATTAACGATACAATTATATTTGTTCCGAGACTTGTAAAAAAAATGGAAACAAAAAAGACCAAAGCAATACCCCAACCCAATATAGAACCGAGTTTTCTTTTTTTACGTTTGCCTGAACCGGCGTTCAAAATCTGCTGAATTTCTGGAATATTCAATTCAGAAAGAGCTGCAATAAAAGAGTTGTCACGAATAACCAAAACTGGATCTTTCTGAGACTGACTGCGAATATATAAAGTATCGTGATCAAGCCCGCCAAACTCTATAAAACCGCCATGCAGATTAAACTCATACTTGCTTTGCGTCTCATTTTGAATTCGAGCCGTAAGCACACCCGAACCAATTTCAACAACCGCCTCTGCCCTGCCTTCGGGTAAATTTTCATCGTGAACTCTTCCCTGCCAATTCATAGTTATAAATATACTTTCAGTTTAAGAGCCTGACTTTTGTACTCTACGCCAAGTGTTCGCCCAACGGGCAAACGAGTTATGGTTTCGAGTTTGAATATAGACTTTTCCTTGTCCAGAGAATCGACAAACCAACCCTTCGCCGCTTAAGAAAAGTGATTTCAGACCGCCAACTTTTTCGATCTTGTAATTCAGTGAGGGTTCAAAACCGACAATATGGCCGGTATCGACAATGTAGTCTCCACTTATGTCAATTTCTTCGACGGCGCCAAAACTTGCGAAAAAGAGGTCGCCGGTTCCCGAAACTTTCAGAAAAAACAATCCTTCACCGCTAAAAAAACTCTTAAAACCGCCCCACTTACTGTCTATTTGCAATTCGGTATCGCCACAGACATAAGCTCCGCGACTTAAAATAATTTCTTCATTTTGAAGTTTACGATGGACTATATCGCCTTCACTTGGCGAAGTCAGCATCAACTCGCCTTCAGAGTTCTCACAGGTGAATGTATTCTGGAAAAAACTTTCTCCGGAAAAAACCTTTCGTTTTAACGATGAAAGGACGCCCCCGCGAGCTGAAGTTTCAATTGAAATATTCGGACTCATCGAAACCATGGCTCCGCTTTCGGCTTGAATTTTTTCGTTTGCCTGCATGTTAACTACAATCGAGGCAAAATCGGGTCTTCCTATTATATTATATTTCATGTTTTCCTCACTCTTCTTAACTATCTTTTGGGCGGAAGGTTCGATCGTAACCATTTGCCCAATCCTGGAACGTTGCGAGTTTGAATCCAGACTTTACCATTGCCTTTAAACTTTGCGACAATGCCCTCGCCGCCTAAAAAGAAACTTTTCCAACCGCCGAACTTGGTGACTTCGTAATTCAAAGAGTCTTCAAAAGCGACAACATGGCCTGTGTCGATAATAAAAGTTCCGTCCACGTCCATGACGTCAATGCCACCAAAACTGGACAATAACAAAGGACCGGTTCCAGAAAGTTTCAGAAAAAACAAAGATTCTCCGCTGAAGAAACCTTTTAACCCCTGAAATTTCGTATCCATTTCTATGGCTGGTGTGGAAGCGAGAAAACCGGTGGACTGTACAAAAAGTGTCTGGTTAGCAAGGTCAACCTGGGCGATATCGCCTGGCAAGGTCGGGGCGAGTTTAACTTCACCGCTTCCATTATTTGCTGTAAATGTATTCATCCAGAAAGATTCACCGCCTAATAAAGCGCTTTTAATACTTTTGAATAAGCCGCCTTTTTGAGCCTTGTGAGTTTCAATCGAGACATTGTCGCTTTTTGCAACCATAGCTCCCGATTCCGATTTAATACCCTCACCATCATCTAAAGTGACGGTTGCCTGGGCAAAACTTGGTTTAAATTTAATATCTATTTTCATAATATCCTCTATGTTCGGTTTTCAGTTATCTCGGTAAAAAACCCATAATCCAGTCGACCAGTCCTTTGCGGACTCTGGTTTGTATCCAAACGTTTCCCGTACCTTCAAATCGCATTGTAAAACCTTCCCCTGAAAAAAGGGTCGATTTCCACCCTCCAGTTTTTTGAACTTTATATTGTAACGTGGGTTCAAAAGCAACCAGGTGACCGGTATCTAATATAAATTCTCCATTTACAGGTTTTTTAATAATGGCTCCATAAGAGTTGAAAAACAAATTTCCTGTTCCGGCAGCTTCCAGCAAGAAAACCCCTTCTCGTGAAATGAGACTTTTTAAACCGCCAAATTTTGTTTTAATTTCGATTCCCGCGTCGGAGCAAAGGTAAGCTCCTTTTTGCAATACCAGGCTTTCGTTGTTTAACTCTACATGTTGTATATCGCCGGCGAATTCGGGAGCTACACCCAGGCGAACTTCTTCTCGCGCAGTATAGGTGTTTAAAAACATCGATTCTCCGCCAAGAAATTTTCTGGAAATTGCAGATAAAAAGCCACTGCCAAAGCTGGTTTCCACATCCAACGCTTCATCCATGTAGACCATCGCCCCGGATTCCGTTTTAATCGAGTCACCGGGTGAAAGTGTAAAATTCAACATAGCGTAAGAAGGATTATGCGTAATGGAATATTTCATAAAAGACGATTATTATTTCAGCAGCATTGTCAATCGATAATTTATGAATCGCTAGAAAAAAGGGGGGTCTGTGGAATAGAGATGTATTCTTCTATTACTATTATCTATTGCAACTTCTTGTACCGTAAAATTCACAAAATAAATTGATGAAAATCTTTTCCTTTACAGTAAGCATATAATTATTCACTCTGCAATAGATAAATACCAAGTATTTATGAAAGCATAAAGTTGAGGCCGTAAATGAGCGAGATTAATTTTTTTCAAGAATCAAATATCCCAAATTTAGTTATATTTATATTGTTCATCTTACCAGGCTTTATCTCTTTAAAAGTCTACACTTTAATCTACCCCTACAAATCTGAATCCTATTCACATTATATTTTTGAAATCGTGTTATACAGTTGCATTAACTATGTTTTAAATATTTGGTTGATTCTATCTTATATGAATTACTGATATGACCCCATTTTTCTGGACACCTCTGCGTAAAAATAAAGAGGTGATAAAATGGCAAAATACGATGAAGAG
>JBEQLE010000054.1:0-29612 GCA_040326155.1 Leptospirales bacterium
GGGATCTGAAGCCGCACCTGAGCAAAGTGAAAGTTCTGGTGAATCTCAGGGATCAGAAAGTGAGAGCGAATCCGAAGAATATGGATATGGTTATTAGGAGAACCTAAAATTGATACAATTATGAAACAAATAACAGTTTTTGAAGGTAATAAGTTACAAAACACGACACCGAATTTGGATGTCAGCGATCCGCGCTGTCTTTTATACGGAGCCGATGGGGATGGTAAAAAGGTAGAACTCCCTGTAAGCGATGATTTACTAAGTAAGCATATGCTGTTTTTAGGCAGTATTGGCACAGGAAAAACAAACGGAATTTTTCAAATTATCTCCCAGCTTAGAGGTAGTATGACGCCTAATGATGTGATGCTTATCTTCGATACTAAAGGCGATTTTTACGACGCTTTTTACCAAAAGGGTGATATAGTAATAAGCAATGACGACAAAGCAACTGGCCCTAAAGGTAAAGATTACTGGAATATTTTTAACGAAATCGAGCTGGACAGCTCGATGGAAGAGAATATTATTGAAATTGCACGCGCCCTGTTTTATGAAAAAACGGAGCGATCAACTCAACCTTTTTTTCCAAATGCAGCTCGTGATATTCTCACAGGGCTTTTGCTTCATTTTTGCCGGAAAGGGGATAAAACAAAGAATAATAACGATGAACTGCGTACTTTTCTGGACCGATCACCCTCAACTGAAATAGTAGCGATTCTCCAACAACACGATGATCTAAAAGCCATGACTAGTTACATCGCCAATGAAAAATCTCCTCAAACACAAGGGATCATTTCCGAACTACAACAACTTATTAGAGAAATTCTGGTAGGGAATTTTCGCAAACCAGGGACATTGTCTATGCGACAATCTGTTCGAAACAAAGGCGGTAAAATAATATTTATTGAATATGACCTGGGAATTGGCGGTATGCTGACTCCCATATATCGTCTATTATTAGACATGGCGTTAAAGGAAGCCATGGGGCGAAAAAAGAGCGAAGGTAATGTCTGGTTTATTATTGACGAATTTCGTCTTATTCCTAACCTCCAGCACGTTGACAATGGTGTAAACTTTGGCCGTAGTTTAGGGGCAAAATTTATTATCGGGGTGCAAAATGTTGAGCAGGTGTTTCATGCTTACGGAGAGTCTTTAGCGCGTAGTATTCTCTCGGGTTTTTCAACAACTGTAGCCTTCAAGGTGAACGATATTACTACTCGCAACTTTATTCAACAACTATTCGGCAAGAATCGAAAAAAAGAAGTTTATATGGCTTCAGTGCAATCTCGTGGAATCGTTGAACAACTACGAGAGGCTAATGTTGTCGAAGATTGGGATATTTCTAATTTGCCTCTGGGACGGGCGATTATCTCCTTTCCAGAGAATGAACCCTTTTATTTCCAATTTGATAAATTCAAGGAGTAAATACTAACCAGTTTAAAACTATTCAAAAAAACTTCAAACAAAAGTACCCTGCCCCTGGTTCGGTCGCATTCCGAACTATATAGATATTCCGGAAACATGTTGCCACTGATTCCGGAAACACCCTGCCACCCATTCCGGGTTTAACCTGCCACTGATTCCGGAAACACCTTGCCACCCATTCCGGGATTATCCTGCCACTCTGGTAGCAGAAATTTCATTTATTGTCCATCAGCTAAAAACAATACTCTTGTTAGAGAAAAGGAGTATTGCAACAATGAGGAGAATATCAATGAAGAATTTAAGAGAGATTATTCGGTTACATTCAGAATGCTGTATCGTGAGTTACAGAACTATCGCCAGAGCCACTAGAGTTTCTCGGCCAGTAGTAAGTCAATATTTGACCGACCTTAAAGCATCGGGCTTGAGTTATGCAGATATTCAGGACATGTCGGATGATAAACTATTGGAGATTTTCAATCGCAATAGGGGCAAAAAGAATGAGCAGTATAGCATACTCGCTCGTCAGTTTGAATATTTCGGCAAGGAATTGAAACGGACCGGTGTCACGCTTCATCGCTTATGGGAAGAATACAAGGCCGACAAAATTGAATTCTACGGCTATTCACAATTTTGCTACCACTTTCAGGTCTGGCGAAGTGCCTCGGCAATCTCAATGCACATAGAGCACAAAGCTGGCGATAAAATGTTTGTTGATTTTACGGGCAAAATGCTTACGGTAACCGATTCAATGTCCGGGGCACAGCAAGAGGTTGAGGTGTTCATAGGAATCCTTGGTGCCAGCCAGCTGACATATGTAGAAGCCGTGGAAACTCAGCAGAAAGACGACTGGATTAAAGTCAATTGTAATGCGTTTGAATATTTCGGGGGCGTCACTTTGGCGAGTGTCCCAGATAATTTAAAGTCCGCTGTGACAAAGGCTGACAAATATGAGCCCGATATAAACCCCGCCTACAATGATTTTGCAAGACACTACGGGACAACGATTCTGCCAGCAAGAGTCTATAAACCGAAAGACAAAGCATTGGTAGAAAATTCAGTAAAGATTGTCTATGCATGGATTTTCGCAGCGTTGAGAGACCGAACTTTTCACAACATTCAAGAGTTGAATCAGGCGATCTGGGAGGAGCTGGAAAAGTACAACAATAAACCGATGCAACTTCTTAAGGTAAGCCGGCGGCAACTTTTCAATGAAATAGAGAAAGATACCTTAAAGCCATTACCGCTTCAACGCTACGAATTGAAATACTTCTCCCGTCTGAAAGTCCAACCCAATTACCATGTCCACCTTCGCGAAGACGGCAATTATTATAGCGTCCCTTACCGATACCGTTCGAAAACCGTGGAATTGATTTATTCAAGCTCTACAGTTGAAGTTTACTGCAATAACGTGCGGATAGCTCTTCACAAGAGGGTTAAAAACGGCAAAAAGTATTGCACGCTAAAAGAACATATGCCGGAAAATCACAAATGGGTGAGCGACTGGACTCCAGATCGATTTATCGAGTGGGCTCAGAAGATTGGTCCATTTGCCAAAGACCTTGTCGAAATAATTTTGAATCGCCAGGGTCACCCCGAACAAGCCTATAAAGTTTGCTCGGGTATTCTAGGCCTCGCTAAAAAGTACGACGAGGAGCGTCTGAACAAAGCCTGTCGGCGGGCAATTTCCTTTGAGCATTATTCTTATAAGGGAATTCATAACATCCTCGACAACGGACTTGAAGAAATGGTCGGCGATGAGGCCGACCAATTGGCTTTACCGGATCACGATAATGTTCGCGGCCAAACATATTACCAAGGAGATCACAATGAACAATCAGGCAACAATTGAAAAAATGAGTTTACTGAAATTACACGGAATGCAACGGATATTCAAAGCGTTGTTAGAAACAGGTAATAGCGACATGACCACCGACGAGGTGATCGGTTCAATGATCGATGCGGAGTGGGATGAAAGGTATAACCGCAAACTTTCCCGGTTATTGAAGGCGGCCAAATTTCGCTACCAGGCGTCGCTGGAAGAAATCGATTTTTCGAGTCAACGGCGAATAGATAAAAATGAACTACTACGATTAGCAACCTGCGACTGGATGAAAAAAGGGGACAGCCTGATCGTTACTGGCGCAACAGGTGTCGGTAAAAGTTTTATAGCGTGTGCCTTGGGGAGTCAGGCTTGCAAAGAAGGATTTACAGTATTATACTTCAATTGCTTAAAGCTTTTTTCGCAGTTAAAATTTGCAAAAGCCGATGGCAGTTATTTCAAAGAAATGTCCAGACTTCGAAAACAAGACCTGCTAATTTTGGATGATTTTGGTCTAGAGCCACCGGATGCACAATCAAGATTAATCTTGCTGGAAATCCTTGAAGACAGGCATGGTCGAAAATCGACCATGATTACATCACAACTCCCAGAAAATAAATGGCATGACTTCATTGGGGAGCCAACAATTGCCGATGCCATTTGCGACAGGATTATTCACAAATCATATAAAATAATTTTAAAAGGAGAATCTATGCGGAAAAATAACGTTAATTCTTGACGCGATCGGATGATTCCGGAATTATCCTGCCACTACAGAAAAAACAAACAATGGATTAATAAATGAAATAATAATGGCTCTTACAACTCGGGAAAGTGGCAACATGTTTCCGGAATGGGTGGCAGAATGTACCGGAATATCCACTATATACCAATCGAATGAAATACCTTTACAATTCGAGTATACCGCTCTCGTAAACCAGTCGGTGCAAACAATATAAATGCGGAAATATCGCTAGAAAAATTCCGTGTTTATTCGAATGACCATAGTAAATATTTAGAATTGTCATGGCATAAGTGGTGTGAATTTGCTTACCTATTGGTTGTTTGTCAGCAGCTTTTGCAATTGTGCAATTGTGCAATTTATTATTTTTGTTCTTTCTTCAAAAGTGATTTGTTGGACAGGGGGGCTGGGTAGTTATTGCTCAGGCTTTCAATATTCACCTGCGTCTTTTCGCCTTTGCTGGTTCTTTAAGATTCGTAATATTTATTCTGTTTAAACTGTTTTTTATGTGAATTTTTTGAGTATAATTATAATGTTTAGAGCTACATATTTTTTCATATACAGAATTTAATATACTAAGATTTAAGTTTCCTTTTACAGCTATTTGCTTTGACTCTATTTTCTCTATCACAGTCTCTAAAAGTTCAGACTTCGGCGGGAAGTCAAAGTCTATCAAACATTCTTCGTCAAACCCTATGTCTGCATGGTTATCCATGAATCTAATTATTGAATTAGAACTTCGGTCCCCATAGTTTTCATAATATTGAAATTGAGTAGTAGTTTTTACCAGTAATAGGGATGTTGGGCCATTAATAGTACCCGTATCACCTAGCACAATAAACCAGAATGGTTTTAATTTGCTATTAGCATCACTTGGATTCTCGTAACTGTTCCATTTTATTACAGACCCTGATTGCAAATTCGACACTTACAGGCTTACTGCTTCAAAATGCTCTTTGATTATTTCATTAGAATGTTCAATTTCGTCGGATATATACATCTTTTCTGATAACTTATTGGCTGGCCTTCTTTCGTGCCAAGCTTTTTTCCATGATTTTAACTCATGGGTTGCATTTATAAGGTCAGTATTCCTTCTATAATTTGTAGCAAATCTATCTATTAAGTCATAGATTTTTTCTATTTCGTATTCACTGAAATTATCTAAATTATAGTCTGCATTATTGGGAATAAACTTTATCTGCTCCGATGTATTACCTTCTATAATTTCCAGGTCTACATTATCATTGTCATACTCACCATTAACAATTAGCGAGTTCAGATTAACCGGAACCGGCCCTTTTTCCCAAGCAAGATATTCTAAATTTAACGGAGGATGGCCTGTTTCTTTTAATATCTCAAATTCAAATAAATCTATATATTTAAACAATGACGTTTTAAATAAGCATTTACCAGAAATTATTTTATGTTCGACGGATAAAGTGTGTATAAGATCGTCTAATTTAGCTGTGGTTGACATAGTCGCCCCATTCCCCTGTCCATCGTAATAAAAAACACTAGACAAGTACCTACCTATATAGACGTCTAGGCGACATAAAATGTAAACACTTTTTTTGTAAAAAACGATACAAAAGTAGTACAATATGTAAAGTACTTAAATGATTTTTTCATGTGTGATGTCATTTCCCATATGTTAGAGTATAATATTTTTAATATTGAATTGCATTGTATGTTCTCCCTATATCCATGTTGTGTTTTCCAAACCTATGGAACTTTCTGGCTCTGTTGTGTCGTTGTTGTTGTTCGGATGATCACTACGAATATTACCCAAAAGATTGAATACCTCTATTCTATTTTTTTGTAACCTGAAACTTCAAACTAAAGTACCCTGCCCCTACTTCGGTCGCATTCCGAACTATATACCAATCGAATGAAATACCTTTACAATTCGAGAATACCGCTCTCGTGGACGGCCTGATTCTTACTCTTTTTTTAAATTTCTGTTTTCATCGCTTCGAGAATTTTTTCAGCTTTGGCAAATTGTTCTTGTACGGACTTGTTCGAAGTGCAGCCGGTTCCTTGTTTTCTATCGATGCAATTTTCCAACTTGAGCATTCCTTCGGGCAGGCTGTATTCTGCGCCCCAGATCGATTCAATATCAGTCTGCGTGAGTTCATCGAGGTATTTACCCTCTTTTTCGCAAAACACGACGGCCTTGCCGGACATTTCGTGAGCCACCCGAAAAGGAACTTTATAGTCACTGACAAGATAGTCGGCAATTTCCGTAGCTTGTGCAAAACCCTTACGAAGATTTTTGACGACTTTTTCGGGGTGAAAAGTTACATTCGATATTATTTCTTTCATGCCGAGAATGCCCAGAGCGCTCTGTCTGACCGTATCAAACAAGTAAATTTTATCTTCTTGCAGGTCTCGATTGTAGGTAAGCGGCAACCCTTTCAAGTTTACCAAAAGAGCATTCATGTTACCTGAAACCCGGCCGGTTTTACCGCGTAAAAGTTCTGCTATATCGGGATTTTTTTTCTGTGGCATAATGGACGAACCCGTTGTTACCGAGTCCCCCATCGATATATACGAAAACTCTGTAGAATTATACAAAATGAAATCTTCACACATTCTGGAAATATGCAAGTATAACCGAACGGTAAAAAAATGATAGCTGAGTTGGTAATCTCTGGTGGAAACCGCGTCCATACTGTTATTATACACTTTGGAAAAACCAAGCTCTTTTGCAACAAATTCTCGATCAATTGGATAGTTAGCTCCGGCCATTGCCGCTGCACCTAAAGGCGAAGTGTCAGTTTCAGCCAGAGAAAAATCGAGCAGGTTGTAATCTCTCTGGAACATCCAGAAGTAGGACATTAAATAATGACTGAGCAGTACCGGTTGGGCAATTTGCGTGTGTGTATAACCCGCCCAGATGGTTCCGGCGTTATCTTTTGCCAGTTGTAATAGTCGCTCTAAAAGAGCAATCATCAGCTCTTTTTGTTCAACGATATTCTCTTTTAGAAACAGGTGAGTGTCTACGGCGACCTGGTCATTTCGCGAGCGCCCGGTGTGTAAAAACTTACCCTCTTCGCCGATAATTTCAACCAGACGTTTTTCAATATGGGTATGAATGTCTTCCAGCGCGGGGTCAAAGTTCATTTTCCCCTGGTCGATTTCACCTTCAATCTGCCCGAGCCCTTTTACTATTTTATCGATGACATCGTCGGCAACAATTTTCTGCCGAGACAACATGCGAGCATGCGCTATGGAAGCTCGAATGTCCTGTTTATAAATTACTTTATCGAAACTGATCGATTCAGAGATGGTTTCACTAATTTTTGAAACCCCCTCTTGAAATCGCCCTCCCCAGAGTTTTGCCGGGGTACCTTCATTTTCCATAAGAGGTAAATTCAAAATAAAAGCAACCGTGTAAAGGAGATAAGTATGCGAAACGTAATAGTCGAGTATAAAGTCAAACCAGACCAGTTTTGTTCTAAACGGTCCTTCCCTACACATTAAAAATTATACAATTTTCTTAAAGTCCAATTGATAGCCCAATACCGAAATAAGACTACTCAGTTTATGTAAAGTCACATTCGTAGTTTTACCTGAACGTATATTTTGAATTACGGTGGGTGACACATGAGCCGCCTCAGCAAGTTTTCTTACACTGATATGTTTCTCTTCCATTGCATCTATTAAAAATTCTGATAATAAAAATTTGCCATAACCTTGTTCAAACTTCTGTTTTCGCCCCTGGTCATTCATCATTCTTGAAAACGTACTTTCTTTATTCTTCATAATAGGAACCATCCTTTGTTCGTTTTAATAAATAGAATAATTTATCCTGAGATGACTCACTCATGGTTTCAAAATACTCTAGCGCTTCACAATTTCCCTTTTCATAATAATACCATTCAATAACAAAATCTTCCCCTTCGTAAGCAATATATTCCATTAGAATCTCAGAGATAATGTACTATTATAATGGTACATTGTCAAATCTTTTTTGAACTAAAAAAGCATAGAACAGATTTTCAGGATGGCAATAAGACGTTCCGCCATTAATACCCGGTCACCTGCTTTCATATGGTTGAAACATGTTTTTTCAAATCCGGTTTTAATTGTGCAGTCTAAGTGTGTATTCCATATATTAATTGTTGCTTCAATATGTTTGCTTAGAGATATTTTACTTTTTGGAAATTCATTCTATCATTGAGTGACCTAACGGACTGTCCACTGAATCGGGGTGATCTCATAACCTACAACAAAAAAGAATACAAAACAAATATTTATGATTGTTATATTTCTTTTTGAAAAAACTATGTTATTGTATTTATTGTGTCCCGTATGAAATTAATTGTCTTTTTTTCCATATTCTATTAAATTTTAATGGATTACTTTGTATAATGCGTGTATTTTAACTGAAAAGTAAAGTGAGGTTAATATGAAAAATGGGAAATCAATATTAAAGTTGGGGATATCTCCATTGATTATAATTACGATGCTATACTTTTTTACTGCGTCATGCAAAGATAATTCAACCTATAAAATAAATACTCTTCGCGTAGGCGTCATTCCTGATGCTGAATTAAAATATCTGATGCAGATACATGAACCTTTGCTAAAACATATATCAAAATCCCTTGGTATAGAATATAAATTGATGATTCCGGACTCATATGAGCAGTTACAAGAGTGGTTTCATCAAAAAAAAATTGATATGGCCTACTTTGGAGGTATTACATTTCTCAATGCGCATAAAAACAGCGGCGCAATTCCGATTGTCGCCAGGGATATCGATTATAGTTTTTATAGTTATTATATTGTGCGCAAGAATAGTAATATTCAAAGTACAATAGAATCAAAAAAACAAAGAATTTGTTTTGGATCTCGTCTATCCACGTCTGGGCATGTGATGCCCCGTTATTTTCTGGAAAAGGAGGGAATATCTCCCGAAATATTTTTTAGCGAGGTCATATACTCCGGCACACATTATAATACGATAAAGTTTATCAATGAGAATTTATGTGATATTGGCGTTGTAAGCTCAACTATATTTAATAAATTAGCAGATTCAAAAACAATTTCAATTTCGAATATTCGCATTTTAAGTAAAACTCCACCGTATATTGATAACGTTTGGGCAATACAGCCATACATTAGTAAAGATCTGAAAATAAAAATTCGCAATGCTTTTTTAAATATTGATTACCATAATCCGCTGCAAAGAGAAATTCTTGAAAATATCGGCGCTAAAAGTTTTCTTCCCATCAGCATTATTCAGTTAAAAGATTTATTAGAGGCAAAAGATTTAATAGAATCATTGCCTCTATAATTACGTATAAACACGCAAGTAACAATGAGAAAAAAGAACCAGAGCATTCAAACTTATATTAAAACAATAAGCGTTGTTATTTTAATAGTAATAACAGCCAGCATTGTTGTATGGTACTGGAATGTGAAATCAGAAAATGTTCTAACGACAAGACAAATTGAGTATAATCTGGTTTCGCTGCACAATATATCTGAGATAAATCAACAGATTCGGAAAATCCGGATTCATGAGCTTGACCATTCTCTTCAAACACAAAAGCCCGCACCTGATACGCATACGTTTAATTGGGATGAAGTAATCTATGAATTGAATCATCTCCTTAAAAAATCCAATAAGCTGATCAAATTGTATGATGATGGGTCTATCTATGATACCAATCGTAGATTAAATTCTGCTTATCAAAAATTTTATAATAAAATTATTAATTCAAAACAACAGAACTTCATTCAATATGAATATATAAAAATAGAGCTGGAAGAATTTCAACTTGTTTTGCGACAATTCGAAATACTGCACAGCATAGATCTTAACGAGACCGAAAAATTATTGAAAATTAATAATGAAAATCGTCCCCTTTATTTACTTGCATTTTTTGTTTTGATCATTCTCCCGAGTATTGCATTCGTTAAATATTTATACGGGCATATCGGTACAATTTTAGTTGAACAAAATACATTACAAAAACATATTTCTGAGTTGAACGCAAAACTTGAAAAACGTGTTTTACTGCGAACGAGGGAACTAACGGAAAGTCAAGATCAACTTAAACTAATAATCAATACAGCTGCTGATGCAATAATCACAATGAATAATGACGGAACGATATTATCTTTCAATAAAGCGGCAGAAAAACTTTTTTTCTGGCAAGAAAATAAAATAATTGGGAAAAAAATTAATCTTATTGTGGAAGGATCTGATTCCTGGTTCAATAAAAAAAAGAAAAACTCCGAAATTGATAGGTATGAAGCAATCGGTATTCGAAAAAAGAAAACTAAATTCCCAATATATTATTCATTGGGACAGACAATAATAAACAATAATATAATTTATACCGCATTAATATATGATCTAACAGAACGAAAAAAAGCTGAAAATGATTTACTGGATAGTGAAACAAGATTAATTAAAGCGCAGAAAATAGCGCATTTGGGAAGTATGGAATGGGATTTCGATAAAGATCAACAAGTATGGTCAGAAGAATTGTATCATATTTTTAATATTCCAGTAGAAAATACAAACCCTACGATAGAAGATTTGTTGTCAATGGTAATACAAGATGACCTTGCATTGGTTAAAAAAACAATCAGTAAAAACGCAAAATCTTCTACTTCATTTAATATTGAATTTGGTCTTTTAAGAACAGACAGTACTATTAGAACAATACATTCACAGGGTAAATTAATTTCTAGCAGTAATAAAGCACCGTCAAAAATGTCCGCAATTTTCCAGGATATTAGTGAATTGAAAAGTATACAGTCAGAACTCGAGAATGCCAAAATTATGGCTGAATCTGCAAACATTGCAAAATCGCAATTTCTAGCGAACATGAGCCATGAAATTAGAACTCCCATGAATTCAATTCTTGGTTTTATCGATTTATCTCTTGAATCAAGCCAGTTAAATGATAGAATTCGGGCAAATTTAACTATCGCAAATCGTTCTGCAAAAAGTCTGCTGGTTCTAATTGACGATATTCTGGATACCAGTAAACTTGAAGCAGGAAAACTGGAAATTGAGATACAAAAATATCATTTACCCAGGTTATTAAAGGATGTTATACAAACACTTAAATTAAAATCAGATGAAAAAGCGGTACAATTGAACCTTGATGTGCAGCATGATATTTATCATTGTTTTATCGGAGATCCAAACAGAATACGTCAGATTTTAACGAACCTGGTTGGTAATGCCATTAAATTTACTAAAAAAGGGGTGGTAAGTTTATCAGTAATACAAATTAAAAATAACTATTTAGAATTTAAAATTACCGATACCGGAATTGGTATGACTCCGCATCAACTAAAAACTATATTCCAGCCATTTAAACAGGGTGACCAGACAACTGCACGCCGATATGGAGGAAGCGGCCTGGGAACAACGATTAGCAAACAATTAGTTAAACTAATGGGTGGTAAAATATGGGCGAAAAGTAAACCGAATAACGGGAGTACCTTTTATTTTACATTGAAACAGGAAACACCAAGCTGTCTTTCCGATTGTTCCCTGGATTGCGAGGACCATGGATATCCGGGGGAAATTTTACTGCCCCAGTCAAAACGATCTTTTAAAATTTTATTGGCCGAAGATATTCCTGAAAATGCCGCATTGGCTACACTTCGATTGGAACAGCAAAACCACTCCATTGATACCTGTGTCAACGGACGAGAAGCTCTAGAATTATTTAAAAAACGACAATACGACATTATACTCATGGATATTCAGATGCCGATTATGGATGGTAACGAAGCAACTCAACGAATAAGAGCTATGGAAGCTAAAGCTAAAACGAAAACTCATATACCGATTATTGCGCTTACGGCCAGTGTTATGGAAAGTGATAAACGCAAATGCATTGAAGCAGGAGTTGATATTATTATCGAAAAACCAATCGATTTTGGAAGACTTTTTAGGACAATGGAGGAACTCGCAACTAAAAGTAGCGGTGTTTATCGAAAGCAAATAGGTGTCGATATAAAAGATAAAAAATTTGATCTTCCTGATAAAATGGAAGGTATAAATGTTGAAAAGGGTATCCGTATATGGTTAAACTATGAAGAATATAGCCAATCTTTATTGAGTTACTCTCAACATTATAAGAAAGCTCCCACTAAACTGAAACAATATATTGATGCTAATAAATTTGAAGAAGCTTATTCTTTAATTCATGCTCTTAAAGGTGTATCCGGAAATCTTTCCATCGAGGACGTTGCAAGCACGGCAATAAAATTAGATTTATTGATTAAAAAAAAGGAAGTAGATAATATCAATAAATTACTTCCTGTACTTTCCAAACAAATGAAAATAGCAATTGCATCCATTCGAAAAATTAAAAAACATTCTCCGAAAAAAAATGTTCTGATTAATAAATTAAAATCATCAAATGTAAAAGACGATATAAAAACATTGATCGAATTATACAAAAGTGGTGAATTGAATGATAAACTTTTGAGTGATTTAATGCAGAAATTGCAAGCTCAGATATCGAAATCAGTTTTGAAAAGGTTGCAAAACCATGTAGACAATTATGATTTTAATGATGCTATCGATATTCTAAAAAGTTTTGAGTAAAAAAATGAGACGACGCTTTTTATATTCGCCTAAGCCTTTAATTGATCATTCCATCTTTCCATAATCGATAAAATTACATGTTTTATTCCCATAAATGCTTTCACAAATTCAGGATCAAAGTGAGAACCGGCCCCTGCTTGGATGGTAGACAAGGCTTTATCTACCGGCCATTCATCTTTGTAGGGACGTTTCATTGTCAACGCATCAAATACATCAGCTATTGCTACTATCTTTGCTGATTCGGGTATCTCATCGTGCGTTTTCTTGTGCGGGTAGCCGGAGCCATCCCATTTTTCATGATGCGATAAGGCTATTATTGCAGCCATTTGAAATAATGGTACATCACTTTTACTTAGAATTTCGTATCCGATTTCCGTATGTTTGCGCATAGTAATCCATTCTACATCAGTTAATTTTCTTGGCGCCTTTAAAATCGCATCCGGCATACCTATTTTCCCAGTGTCATGCATCGGCGCTGCCATGCGAATTAATTCCGTGTCATCCTGATTCCACCCCACCTCTCTAGCAATCGCTGCGGCGTAGTCTGCCATCCTCCAAATATGAAATCCGGTATCGGTATCATTATAATGACCGGCTTCAGCAAGCATCTGAACAGCTGATTTTTGCGATTGCTCCAGGTCGGCAATTCGTACTAACGATAGGTGAATTTTAACTCTAGCTTTTAGAAGAGCAGGTTGAATCGGTTTACTAATATAATCCACTGCGCCCATAGTAAAACCTTTTAACTCGTCATCTCCTTCAGTCATTGCACTGACAAAAATAACAGGTGTTTTCATGGTCAAAGGATCGTCTTTTAAATACCTGCATACTTCATATCCGTCCATATTTGGCATCATTATATCCAGTAAAATTAAATCGACTTTCTTTTTTTTTACTAACTTTAAACACTGTTCTCCCGTCTTGGCAAACAAAAGTTTATATTTTTCACCGGCCAAGACTGCTTTCATCATCGATAAATTATTCGGCTCATCGTCCACAATTAGTATTGTCCTGTTCATTTTGTCTCCATTTACAGCCTATTTAAATATAAAACTTTATAATTTATTTGTCTGCAATATATTGTTTCAAATTAAGCTTAATTTCATTTAACAACTATAAAAAATTAAAAATGAATACCATTTATCTCGCCAGTTTAATCGCACGCTGAATTTAAATCCAAATAATAAAAAAACATCGTACAATATGACTTTTGCTGAAAAAAAATTGCCAACAAATGAGATTTTACTATATTACAATTACACATTTTTCATAACATTTTTTTATTCATAATGTCATGTCATGTGGACGCAATACTAGGTTTAGATTTTACAAATTAATAGTGATTACGCAAGTTTAAAGGGAGAGAATGATAATGAACATCACAGAAAGAACAAATTTACTATTGAAAATCAGAAGGAATGTTGGTGTTTTGATGGCAACTATGCTGCTAACCATCCTAAATTTGGTTATGACCTCTGAGCTAAGCGCGCAACAGAGTAATAAAGTTGAGCGTGTCGAAGGCCAGGCTGACAACGACTCTCCCTTAAAATACAAATTTGGTGGATTATTACAAATTTGGACCTTTGGCGCTGATCGGTATGACAAGTATATTACATCGAATGCAGATACAAAAACCAGTTTTCTAATTAAGCGAGCAGAAATCGCATTAAGCGGATCCATCCTTGATGGCGCTATTTTTTTTACATTCATGACTGATATCGCCAGGTATCCCAATTCATATACTGAAACGGGCGACAGAAAAAGCCTGCCTACTCAAGATTTATTTATTGAATATCGAGCCATCCCGTTTATCAATATTAAAATTGGACAATTTCTAAAACCAATTACGATGGAATCAGATCAACCTTCCGGTGATTTATTCTTTATACGAAGAGCAATGCATACGGGCGGTGGAACCTTCGCCGGCAATATTGCTGGTACTGTTCAATATGGCGACCAAAGGGATATAGGTATTATGTTGAACTATCAGTTCGGACGGAAGGGCTCCACGATTTTTGAATATAAATTAGGCATTTTTCAGGGAGATTCTCAAAACATTGGCGAAAGTAATGAGCATAAATCTATAGCAGGAAAGATAAATCTTATGCTGTTCGAGAAAATTTTGAAATTTGGAATTTCTGGACAAAGAGATACCTCAGCTGAAGCGACAAATCGAGATGACCGCGCCGGTGGACACCTGCTAATTCACGTAGCTGGTCTTACCGCAGCGTTTGAATACATGCAGGGGTGGGATATGGGTAGTGCAAATACTGGTATCTACGGAGCTTTACTCTACGATTTTAAAGACTCGTTAAGTCTTCCTCTTCAACCGGGTTTTCGAATAGATTATTTTTATAAAGACGATATCGATAAAAATGACTTAGTGAAAATCTATACATTTGGCTTAAACTATAGCATTGCTGATCAGCATGCCAGATTACAGTTAAATTACATGTATGTAGAAGATACTACTATTGGTCATCAAGTCGCGTTAAATACGCAAATAAGTTTTTAAACAAAGGAAATTGCAATGAAGTTTAAAGTTGGAACAAAAATATTATTAGGTTATTTTTCGATATTAAGTATTATGCTCATTTCAGGGGTTTTAGTTTATTTTAATTTAAGATCTGTGGAAGATAATTTTCATATGGTTTTGCATACCGATAAGGTTCTTAGAAAGGCGGAACAATTACGAAAATCTGTAGTTGATATGGAGACAGGACAAAGAGGCTTCGTGATAACCGGGAAAAGTAATTTTTTAGGCCCGTACAATGAAGGTTGGAAAACATTCCAAAAAATCTCTCAAGATTTGAAAAAAACAGTGGATGATAATCCGAAACAAGTGAAAAGAATGCAGATGATTATCGACTTAATCGATAAATGGCGGACAATCGCAGCTGAACCTGAAATAAATAAAAGAAAAGAGGTCGTACTAGGCAAGGCAAAAATGCAAGACGCTATTCAACTGATACTCAATGAAACCGGGAAACATGTAATGGATGAACTACGAGGCCATTTTGATGAATTCATTCAGGAAGAAGCTTCTCTAATGAAGGTTCGTTCCGAAGAGACAGAATCTACTGTTACAACAAGCGAAATATTACTCATATCTTTCACTCTATTGGCATTTGCTTTGGGTATTGGAATCGGTATCTACATTTCTCGCAGCATTCTAAAACAAATAGGCGGAGAGCCGGATAAAATAGCAGAAATTGTAGAAAAAGTTGCCTCAGGTGATCTAACGGTAAAGGTTGAAAATTTGGAACAAACAACAGGAATTTATTCTAGTATTGTCAACATGATACAACAACTTTCCGCAATTGTTTCAGAGGTACTTGCCAACTCAAAGAACCTTGCTTCGGCGGCGCAACAAGTCAATGCCACTGCGCAAAGCATGAGTCAAGCTTCAAATGAGCAGGCTGCGTCAATTGAAGAAACCAGCGCTTCATTGGAAGAAATGGAGGCCACTATTGACCAAAATGCAGAAAATGCCAGAGAAACTAATATTATTGCCGGAAAATCTGCCAAGGAAGGGGCTGAGGGTGGTAAAGCCGTTAGCGATACTGTAGAAGCCATGAAAACAATTTCTTCAAAAATTTCAATTATTGGGGAAATTTCATACCAAACTAACCTTTTGGCTTTAAATGCTGCTATAGAAGCTGCTCGCGCAGGCGACGCCGGAAAAGGGTTTGCTGTTGTAGCCGGTGAAGTTCGAAAACTTGCCGAAAAAAGCCAGGAAGCCTCTGATGAAATTGGAAAAACCGCAAAAGAGAGTGTGATGCAAGCCCAACGAGCGGGTGAATTGATAGGAAATGTTGTTCCGAGCATCAATAAAACGGCAGATTTGGTGCAAGAGGTTACTTCCGGGTCACAGCAACAGAAGGAAAGTGTGAGCCAAATGAATACGTCAGTGGATCAGTTAAATAAAGCTTCTCAAAGCAATGCAGCGTCGGCAGAAGAGCTATCAGGTACTGCAGAAGAATTGAGCGCTCAGGCTGAAAATTTACAAGAATTAATGGGCTATTTTAAAGTCAAAAACCAGCAATACAGCCAAAAATCGAAGACAGTCGGAAACCAAACCAATAAAAAGGCCGAAGCAAACTTGGCCAAACCGCAAACAAACTCCGTTGTCTTACCAAAACAAAGTGTTGTTGAAAACGAAAATAATAAAACGAATACAAAAACAGTCCCTGAACAAACAAAAACCGAAATGAGAGATTTTAAAAAATTCTAGAGACTGAGGGTGTTCTAGAAATAGGTAACAACCAGCGCAATAAAATTGGGTGCTTTGCTTCTTCGTTTCTAAAAAATCTCAAGCAAGCGATGTGACCGGGAATACCTTCGGGTTTTGACAAACTGAAAACCTTAATTCCGTTTTTCAAAATATTCGGTTACTAATTCATTCCCATCATAAGAGAAACACGTATTGTTCCCCCATTTTCTAAAAACGGGTCTGATTTCGCGATTTCAATGGCAGCCTCAATACTTTCTGCCTTTACAACGGCAAAACCTTTCATCGAATCTGGATTATTATCATCTTCCACACTGTTTGATGTGACTATTTTTGAAACCGGTAAAGGTGTGCCAGGATTTATGATCGTATCGCCGAGACCTTTTACCCAGGCCATCCATTTTTCCATTTGGACCCTTCCCTCTTCTTTGGAACTCGGCTGGCCACCACCATAATAAGCTATCATAAAACTTTCCATTTTTAACTCCAATAATTTTATTATACAATTATAAACTCAAACTACGAGACAAGAATAAAATTACCGGACCAGTGTAGACAGAATATAATCACGACATTCATTAACAAACCTTTGCGCCAGACAAAGTGTTTTTTTGGTTTTTAAGCCGCCATGACACTTCAGTATCGATATTGTATGCTAAAACCCAGAAATTATTACCTTTTAACGAAATATCGCTCTAAAACACTTATTTTTTATCGTTTATCGATAAATATTGCTTGACTTCTAGTAAATATTTTGTATATTATCAATATCAAAAAGGAGTTTTCAAATGAAATATTTAGGTAAAAAATCACTCTCATCGTTTATGCATCGATTGTTACAAGTTTCCTGGTATCTTGTATTGATCGGGTCAATCTTTGCAGGTATCTTTTTGTCATTGGCCATGTTTTCTACACCAGTAGATGAACCGGGTATTACAGCAATGGGTCACCTGAAATTTGAACTTTTCAATGAGATAAAAAAAGATGAAGAAGCCTTCCAGTTTTTCAGTACCACCCACATTATTATTAAAATGCTGGTACTTGTAGTGTTAGGAGCCGTTATCTCTTTACTGCTTACGATTATAAAAAAAGGCCAATATGTTTTTAAGAATTTCAAAAATAATATTGTGTTCAATGAAAGCAATGTGCATATGATCTCAAAAATAAGTAAGCTTTTAATTATCTATTCGATTGTTACATTTAACTTTGTTTTACTCATGGTTAGTTTAATACTACTGATTCTAAGCGCCGTTTTTAAAAACGGGACAGCTCTTCAAGAAGAGCATGATTTAACTGTATAAAATGGTTCTACCATGAGTATCGTATTCAGATTAGATCGAATGATGGCAGATCGAAAAATGTCTCTTAATGAGTTAGCGAAAAGAATAGACCTCACTATTTCGAATCTATCAATTTTAAAAACGGGAAAAGCCAAGGCGGTAAGAGTTTCAACTCTGGAGGCCATTTGTAGAGAACTAAATTGCCAACCGGGTGACTTATTAGAATACAAGTCCGACGATGAAAACGTTTCGGAATAAAAGGATATAAAAATGAAAACAGAAAAAAAGAAAGTTATAAAAGATACCAAAAGATTATTCGTAAAGAAAGGTCCCTGTTCGAGCGCATTTTTTCATATACTCAATCGCCAATTTGGTAACGCACTCGAAACCGAAGAGCGCGCCGCAGAACCATTAGCGGGTGGAATTATGCAACATGGACACCAGTGCGGTATGCTCTGGGGCGCTTCGCTGGCTGTTGGAGCCGAATCTTTTCGTAGAAACAGTGACCATGCGAAAGCAATCGGTGTAGCCATAACGGCGACTCAACACCTGGTGGACTCTTTTTCGACAAGGGCTAAAACACTCGACTGTTCCGACATAACCGATACCGATTGGTCCAGTAAGTTTGGTATGGTGAAATACTTTTTTACCGGTAAAATTGTGTCTTGTTTTAAACTGGCTGAAAGATGGGCTCCCGAAGCGATTGAATCAGCAACGCAGGGGCTCTCTAGCGGACAAACGAATTTGCCTGAACTTCCTGTAAGTTGCGCTTCTGAGGTTGCCAAAAAAATGGGAGCCACTGACGAAGAAATGGTTATTGTCGCAGGTTTTTCGGGCGGACTTGGTTTAAGCGGTAAAGCATGTGGAGCGTTGAGCGCTGCAATATGGATGCAAACTCTCGGTCTATACAAAAAACAAACAGGCAAATCGTATTATTCAAATGCAGAATCACAAAACACTTTAAAAGCTTTTTTCGCTGAAACAGACCATGAATTTCTATGTGAAAACATATCCGGACAATGCTTTAAGTCAGTGGACGATCATTCAGAATTTATTAAGAAAGGTGGTTGCCAGAAACTGATCGATATACTCGCCGAAGCATAATGAGATCGGTGCAACACAATTAGAAAAACTAAATAGAAAGGAATGAATATGAATAACAAAATGAAAGCTGTTGTGTATGAAAAATATGGTGCGCCTGAGGTGCTTCATATGGTAGAAGTAGAAAAACCTGTTCCCAAAGAAAATGAGGTTCTCATAAAAATATATTCGACAACGGTTAGCGCAGCAGACTGGAGAGCTCGAAGTCTTATTATACCTTATGGGTTCAAACATATTTCACATCTGGTGTTTGGAGTTTCAAAACCAAGACAACCCATTCTCGGTATGGAACTGGCCGGAGAAGTAGAGTCCATCGGCAAAGGTGTAACTAAATATAAAGCCGGAGATAAGGTTTTTGCCGCTACTGGAATCACCATGGGCTGTTACGCCCAATACAAATGTATGCCGGAAGATGGAGCGGTGGCATTAAAGCCCGATAACTTGAGCTTCGATGAAGCAGCTGCGCTGACGTTTGGTGGAATAACCGCATTGCATTTTTTTCGAAAGGCAAAACTTCAGCCTGGCGAAAAAGTTCTTATTAATGGAGCTTCCGGAGCGGTAGGCACTGCCGCTTTGCAACTTGCCAGACATTTCGGAGCAGATATTACCGCCATATGTAGTGGACCAAATACCGAGCTGGTAAAATCTTTAGGCGCAAACCATGTAATTGATTACACAAAAGAAGATTTTACAAAAAATGGCGAAACCTATGACGTTATTATGGATAATGTTGGTACGGCTCCATTTTCTCGCAGTAAAAATTCTCTGACGAAACAAGGGCGCTTTCTTTTGATTTTAGGCACACTGCTAAACCTGCTTCAGATACCAATTGTATCGCTGACAAGCAGCAAAAAAATTTTCGGGGGGTCGGCATCTACTAGTGTTGAGGATCTGCAATTTCTTGCGGAACTGGCCGAAAATGGTGAATTCAGACCATTCATAGATCGACGCTACCCGTTAGAAGAAATTGTCGAGGCTCACCGATATGTCGACACGGGGCGCAAAAGGGGAAATGTAATTATTACTGTAAAAAAAGAGAAGTGAAAAAGTATTCTTTTGACTATTTTATGTTGAAATAACCTACCCTGCCATAAACAGGATGGTATTTCAACTCGGGGGGTTTTTTATCAATTTCGATTGTTTCATCAACGCGGTATAAGTATACGTATTCACCTTCTGGAAGACTTTTTACAATTTCGAAATAACCGTCTTTTGTTCTTTGCATTCTGTCTAAGCCGGAATCCCAGTTGTTAAAAGAACCGATTAAAGAGACATACCGGGCATTTGGTGCATAGAAACGAAATAATACCTTACGGTTGTCCTGGGTATCGTCGCCTAAAACTAAAATACCCTCTTTGGGTTTCATATAATCTGAATCTAAATAATACAGAGAAATTAGACCCCCGGCTCGGTCATCTTCGTATTGATCATGAGAAGTGTCATGAACGTAAAGTCCATCTACAACGTATTTATAACGTACGGTCTTTTCAGGCTGTTTACTTTCATACTCCGTTCGTGGTAACAGGTAATACCATACACCGCGAGAATTTCTGTACATTTTATGTTTTTTATACCTGTCTAAGCTCGATATAAAATAGACTTCCCTCGCCTGATAATTTTTATAGGTAAATAATACTCCCGATTGTAAAATCGTTCCGTTCATACCGGAATTTTGAGTATCTATTAAATGAATATACCGAGGAAATACGCTTTGGCGAAGGTTTTGTAAATGGCGTTGAGAGTAAGTTTTTGTATCGCTTTTTTCACCCTGTGTTAAAATATCGGAGTTATAACCAAATATAGTTACAAAACGACCTGCGGGAATGGCTAAAAAAAGGAATAAAGTGACATAAAAAAAAAGTTGACGGGGAATTTTAGCTTGCATACGATTATTCATATTATCCTGTATATTTCTCGTTAATACCAATTGAACTTTAGCCGATATTAATTATGTCGACAAGTTAATTAGATCAATTAGTAAAATCTGGTTCTATGTTTAGAAAAAAGAAAAAGAAAAAAATAGTTGAAGAAGTTGAAAGCAAGGAAGTCGAGTACTCGGATGATGAGCTCGGTATTATTAAAGAGCTGTTAACCGACTTCGAAAAAGCCCCCGGTCAAGTCGATATGGATCTCGACGAAACTGAAGAAGAGAAACCGGAGGCCATACCTGAAGCCGCCGAAGAAATTAGCGCCCCACCGACCGAGACACCATCGGGAATGGAAGAATTCGATGATCTTCTGGATATCGACAGTCTGGATGAAGTCAAGGTCGCAGAAACCGAACCCCAACCCGAACCAGAACCGGCAGCGGACGAAGCGCCTGCAATCGACGAAAATACCGAAATTGTAGATGTCGGCGATCTAGATGACCTTCTTCCTGACGATACAGCCGAACCAGAACCGGCGCCAACAGAACCCGGCTTAGATTTAGACAGCGTTATAGATAATATAGAAGAAACTGAACTCAATTTACCATCCGACGACCAAACAGACACGGACATAGATGCACCTGTAGAGGGAGCAGAACCAGATTTAGACATAGACCTCGACGATATACCAACAGATACGGTTGAACCCGATGCAGGCATAGATCTTGATATGCCAACGGATACGGCGGAACCTGATTTAGACATAGATCTCGATAATATACCAACGGATACAGCTGAACCCGATTTGGACATTGATCTCGATACGCCAACAGATACGACTGAACCCGATTTGGACATTGATCTCGATAATATACCAACGGATACGGCGGAACCCGACCTGGGCATAGATCTCGATATGCCAACGGATACGGCTGAACCCGATTTGGACATTGATCTCGATACGCCAACAGATACGGCGGAACCCGACTTGGGCATAGACCTCGATACGCCAACGGATACTGCGGAACCCGACTTGGGCATAGACCTCGATACGCCAACAGATACGGATGAACCCGACCTGGGCATGGACTTCGATACGCCAACGGATGCAGCTGAACCCGACCTGGGCATGGACTTCGATATGCCAACGGATACTGCGGAACCCGACTTGGGCATAGACCTCGATACGCCAACAGATACGGATGAACCCGATCTAGGCATGGACATGTCGGGGCCCTTAGATGCAGGAATCGATGACATGGGGCCTCCCTCACTGGATGAGTTATCTCCCGAACTGGCCGTTCAATCCCCAAAATCATCAAGTATGGATTTAAGTTCGGAGTTATCTGAACTTGCAATGGAACATACAGCCGAAATACCGCAAGAAGATTTAAACACACTTAGACGAAACCTGAAAGGGTTTACCCCACCCGTTCGCCAGGCTGTTATTGAAACTATATTAAATAATAAACTGCAGAAAAGTCAGAATGAAGAACTCATTCGTAAAATAGTTTCTGGAGCGGCTGAAGCTGATGTAAAAGAGTTTATAGAAGCAAACCTTGATCTTAAATTATCAGATTTAATTCCTAAAGCCGAGGTGGCGCGAAAAGTCATCGTTTCCAGACCCCAGTATTCCGAAAGAGGGCTGCAGCGTCAGGCCAAGTTTCTAAAACTTTCTAAATACGCAGTTATTGCAGCGCTTGCGCTAACCATTATTGGAAGCGCCAGTTGGATAATAGGTATTAAAAAATATCTATATAAAAAGAGTATTTCAAATGGCGTTGATATAATTCGACTTAAAACGGATGGTTCGATAGATAAAGCGGAAGATTTTTTTCAGGACGCTGTTGCATACTATCCGAACAAGTCTGAAGCCTACCTGCGTTTTGCCGAAGCTTACCGCCTCATGGGTAAATATGATCAGGCGTTTGAAAAACTTTTCGGTAAAATTAAACTGGTACCCGAAAGTAAAAGAGCTATTCGATACAGTGGGCGAGAGATCTCAAAAAATGACAAACTGTTTTTTCAAATAATCAAGCAAGTGCCTATCATTTCATATGAGATAGAATCGGGAAAGAAAGTAATTGTCCCGCAGCAAAGTTCCCTTTTAAGCGGTGTTTTTACCTGGATGTTTGGCGAAAATATAGAAGAAAATGAAAAAATTCTTATTATGAATGGGCTTAGGTGGAAAGTCGAAAAAGAGGGAGCCTATATTATTACTCACCTCCGAAATCAAAAAGATGAATCACTTGTACTGCATGCTCTCGGAACGTTTCATTCGAGTCCGGCTTCAAGTTTCGCAAGTTCAATTTACAGAAATAATCAACTTGGTATTGCCTACTTCCAGAGAATGTTGAATTTTGAAACAGCCTCCCCTACTTTCCAAAAAGAGGATTATTTAAGTAAAGCCGTCTTAGGAATTGGAAATGTTTATTATAACCAGGGCGATTACGATAAAGCTCATGACTACTTCGATAAAATACGGCGCAAAGACCCTAAAAACGTTGATGCACAAAGTGGTTTAATGCGCACACTAATAAAAATTTACTCGCAAACTGACGACCCTAGAATGATTATTCAACAACACAGTAAAATAAAACATACATTAGATATAGAAGACGAACTGCCTTTGCATATACAGGCAAAACTTGCCGAGTTCTATATTAACCTGCCCGAAGGCGAAAACCTGAGAATGCAATATAATGTTTCTCCTATTGATAAAGTAAACAATAGAACGTTGAAAAGTAGAGCCGAAGACCTTTTAGGTCTGATATTTAACAACACAGAAAAAGATATCTATGGAAACACCAAAGAAGGTAAAACTTTTGCGGAGGGGTATTACCAGCGAGGACGCTATTATCGATATGTAGTAAAAGAAGTTCGAATGGCGATGACACAGTTTGAATATGCCGTTAAATATAATCCGAATCACTATATGGCGCTGAATGACCGTGCAGAAATTTTAATAGAACTTCACGACTACAGACAGGCCCAACAATACTTGACACAGGCAATTGCTATTATGGAAGCCAAGAACAATTTGACAAACCTGGGCGACCATCCTGAGGACGAAACACTCATTGATGCAGATATTGGAAAAGTATATTTCAATATGGGTAAATCAATGTACCTTTCTAAAGTTATACATCTTGATACGAACGCAGACCGGTTTCGCATAAACGAAATTAGTAAGTACAATACAGCGACAGAATCGAACAAAAACGCTTTGTTTGCCCAGCTCGCGAAAACAAACTACTTTTTTAAAAAAGCAGCTCAGGTTGGGGTTAAAAATGATCAGGTTAGAGCTGAACTCGATTATTACCGTGGCTGGTATCACTATGTAAATAATGAATACAGAGAAGCTCTATTTCATTGGCAATCTATTGAACAAAAATGGGATAAGAAATATTCCAACCTTGAATTGGCAAAATCGTTTGCATTGTATAACCTGGCCCGTGGAAACGAAAATGATAGAAAAAAACTTTTAAGCATGGCCCTGGGTCACCTTGTTTACATTCATAAACAATTAACACCCCGCGCCGCCCACATAGGAAATATTCGTCTAGCCAATATGGAGCATGTTATGCTTTATACCAAACTATCTATTGTAGAAAATAATATTGGGGCGATCTTTGAGATGATGGGAAATGAAAATGAAAAAGAGGCTCTCGACCATTACTGGAAATCGGTTGAGTATGCTAATAAAATATCGCGGGAAAATGAAATCGCCCGTATGAACATTCGACTGGGTTTTAAACGCAAAGGTTTAGAACCAAAAGAGAAACATCCATTAATTATGGATTTTGTCTCCCCCTACCTCCAGGATCAATCACTTTGAAAAAATTTGTATATGTAGCCATTATACTAGCTTTCGTTTCTGGTTTCTGGATAGCGGTTACGCTTCTAACCAGGGCCATTCAATTAAATAAATACGACCACTCGTTGCGTATTGTAGCGTCTAAAATATCATCACAATTATCAGATGAACAATTAGTTCAGCAGGCATTTATCTTTTTTGTAAAACTCGATAATAGTGATGACATCAGCTCACTTTTACCTGGAGCTCTGTTCCTAAATAAACTAAACCTGCCTAAAGAAAAAAATGGCAGCGATGATTTATTTAAACTGCATGAACAAATGGAAGTTATTCATAATATCTATATGGAAAAAAATGTACCCCCTCCTATTTTCACCATCGATCAAGAGTGGGGTTATATTCGACGGTTGCAAAAAGATTTTACCGATTTTCCATCTGCCATGGCTTTGGGTGAAGCAGTTGAGGAAACCGACCATTATCATCTTGCGATGTTACAGGGTTTTTACACATGTCTTGAACTTCGCAAAAATGGCATTCAATGGCCTTTTATACCGGTAGCCGATGTTCAAACAAACCCGAATAATCCTGTTATTGGCGTTCGATCTTTTGGTTCTAAACCTGAAGTTGTGACAAAAATTACACAAGAGTTTATTTTAGGAATGCAAACAGCAAGATGTATGGGCACCATGAAACATTTTCCCGGTCATGGAGATACTTCGCTTGATTCTCACAGAAATTTACCAGTTGTAAACCGCGAACTTACGGAGCTGGAAAAATCCGAACTCTATCCATATAAAACGATTCTAACTTCCGACGATCCTCCCTACTCCATTATGAGCGCGCATATAGTTTTTTCTAAACTTTCACCCGAGCCGGCGACCCTGTCAAAATTCTGGCTGGAAGAAAAATTGAAAACCGAATGGGCTTACAAAGGTCTGGTTATTACGGACGACCTTGAAATGAATGCGGTAATAATTTACGGCAGCCAAAATGGTATTTCGGATATTCCCCTGGAGGCATTTTTATCTGGCGTCGACATGCTTTTACTATTAACAAATAGAGAAAAATCGGAGCGTGCGGTTAAGAATCTATTGTCTTATATTTCTAAACACCCCGATGCAAAAAGCAGGCTCATTCGAGCCGTTGAAAAAGTATTATTTTATAAATTGAAAATGGGTACTTTAGATCGCTACCTTGTTGACACTAAAATTGAGTGGAACAAAGACGAAAGAAAAGCGATCAATATGATCTTAGCCTACTCTCTGGAGCAAGAAGAAAATATTCGAAGTATCGAGGGACAACTTGCAACCGCAGAATCTGTTAACAATTTTCTTTCTGAACATGCAATTAAAACTCTGGTAAACCCTTCGGGTAAAAAAGGATTTTCTTACGAAAATATTCTTTATACGGACCTGCCAAAAACAGACCCCGCTTTTTTACTGCTGAGTGAAAACAAAGTTAAAACGTTTCCTATGTCAAAAATTCAAAATGCAGATTGTGCAAATGCTTGTGTAATACTCCATGTAGGTAAATACTCTTTAAGAAATGTTTTGCGCATGAAGGGTTCGCAACCTGTGGTAATATTTTCTGTTGCCGATCCGTTTCCTGCGCGCAAATATCTTCCTTTGTTCGGACCAAATGATATTTTTATTACGTCCTTTTCTAATACCGATACATCGGTGAAAGCTTTGGTGAATTCTTATTTGAAACGAAAGTTACCGCCGAAAGCGGCCGTAATCTACAATTATAATTAATAAATATCGGAAATTTCGCCTTTGCCCTCGCGAAGTACTTCGGGGGGAAATGTTCTCATATCCAGTACGGTTGAAAAAGCAGGTTCTATGGGCCCGCAATCGACAACAGCTTCAATCTGTTTTCCATATTTTTCGTCTAGCTCTTCGGGGTATGTCAGAAAATCTTCATCGGTAAAAACAGAGGTGCCAATTAAAGGTTGTTCCAACCTGGCCAGTAAATCTTGAATAACCGGATGTTCGATAATTCTAATTCCTACGGTTTTTTGTTTGGTAATTGAATATTGTGAAAGTTTTTTTGAGGCTTGAAAAACCAAGGTATACGGGCCCGGAAGATGGGCTTTTCCCCACCTGTACGCCTGGTTTCCCGTCATTCGTATATATTGAGAAGCCTGAGAAAAATCGCGGCAATACAGACTCAATGGTTTTTTACCCACCGGAAGCGATTTCAGTTGATAAAGTTTTTCAATCGATTTTTTATTATCGGGAACTGTTACAAACGCATACACGGTGTCGGTCGGTAGAATATAAATTTTACCTTTATTTAGTTGCGCTGCAATTTCATCCATCACCTGTTTTTTGGGGTTATCTCTGTGTACCGGTTTTAACATATCTTACCTTTCATATATACTTATACAATTAACATGGTATCGCCATAAGAAAAAAACATAAATTCATTATGAATTGCATAGTCATACGCATTCATTATGAATTCTTTTTTAGTCATACAACTTACAAGCATTAACAGACTTGAACCCGGTAAATGAAAGTTTGTAATCAGGCCGTCCACCGATTTAATTTCATACGGGGGTTTTAAAAATATATTTGTCTCGCCTTCTAAAAAAGAGTCGTAACGTCCTTCACTTTTTTGATACACGGTTTCAAGAACCCGCAACGTTGTAGTGCCAACGGCGATTAAACGATTATATTTTTTTTGGCGAAGAATATCAGCGGTTTTTTCATCAACAACGTAATACTCAGGATGCAGACTTTTCGTCTCAAAATTCTCTTTTGTCAAGGGAGCAAACGTGCCATACCCGACATGTAAAGTCACGTGCGCAATTTGTACCCCTTTGGCGCGTAATTTCTTTTGAAGTGTATCGGTAAAATGCAAGGACGCTGTTGGAGCGGCAGCCGAACCGAAATATTTTCCAAAAGGGTTTTGGTAGTTTTCTCTATCGCCATTTTCCTCTTCTCGTTTTAAATAGGGAGGAATGGGCATCTGGCCAATCTTAAAAAAAAGATCTGAAGTCAGGGGAACTTTCGATTCTAAAATAGTTCTGCCGTCCTCTTTCTTATGGACAATAAATTCCATATCGGGGTTTTTCTCGCAGGTTAACAACTCGCCGTCATTTAACCGCTGCCGTTTTTTTACCAAAGCTTTCCAATACTCTGAGCCGGGGTTCTTATTATTTTCCGGTTCCACCTTTTGTAAAAAAACCGTTTCAATTCTGGCGCCTTGTATTTTTGTACTATTTTTATTGTGAAGAGAACTCCTGCGCATAAAAACTCTACGAGCTTCTACGGCAGTGTCATTAATCAACAATAAATCACCCTCTTGTAGAGTTTCAGATAGAGCATAAAATGGTTGCTGCGACACATCACCCGATTTACGATCGAGCAATAACATTCGACAATGGTCTGGTGGGTCACTCGGATATTTTGCAATCAACTCTTCAGGCAGCTCGTATAAATACGGTTCTATATCAGGTACGACCTTTCGTTGCATAAGAACAGGCAATGGTGTTGAAACATCTCGTATAATACTTTTTGCTTGCACCTGCGTCGAGAATTTCAATACACACTCTATGAGCCCTGAAAAGACGCCGAACGCATTGGAATATTATAATAGCTTCTTGAAAGCGCCACTGACCGAGCAAGAACGAACGGACCTGGAACAAAACAAAGAAGATTATCTGAAAAATGGCTCTTTTGAGGGAGAACTTGCCTTCGGTACCGGTGGTGTGCGTGAAATTGTCAGCTCCGGTTCAGCGCGATTAAATGTATATAATATTGCCAGACTTACCTCTGCTTTAGCTAAAGCCGTCATCGATCATTTTGGTAAAAACCAAAAAGTAATTCTTGCCGCAGATTCACGCCTCACTTCACCCCTGTTTTCTACAATATCAGCTTATGTATTACAACAAGAAGGGCTTCAACCGATTTTGTTTCATCGCCCTACCCCTACACCGATATTATCTTTTGCCGTTCGAGAGTATAAGGCTTCGGCAGGAATTGTAATTACCGCCTCTCATAACCCACCCGAGTACAATGGATTTAAAGTCTATTGGAACGATGGCGCTCAAATTGTATCGCCGCTCGATAAAGAAATTGAAGCAAATTTTCATACCATAACCTATGAATCTTTGTCGTCTGAACTTAATTCCATTGAACATTTTGAAAACATTAATACAGATATAACCGAAGAAGACACTTTCGAAAAATATATCGACAAATTACTGAAAGAGGATTTTATAAAAACTGGCATAGAAAAAAAATCCTCGATACTGTACTCGCCGCTTCATGGAACCGGAGGGTGGTTTTTCGAACGCCTTTTTCAAAGGATGGGATATAACAAATTTTCTGTTCTCAAAGAGCAAGGTCAACCTGATGGTAATTTCCCCACCATAGGTTTACCCAACCCTGAAGAAGAAATATCCTTTGATCTTCTCAAAGAAGAGGGTTTAAAGCATAAAACTAAATTATTGCTGGCTTCGGACCCGGACGCCGACCGAATTGGCTGCGCCGTTTACCGAGAAGGACAATATGAGTTCTTAACCGGAAATCAGATCGGGGCGCTTTTAATGGATCATTTGTTAAAAAATAGTAAGAAAAATTTAGAAACTGGGTATACTTGGATGCAGGCGCATTGTATTTTAAATCAATACAATTATTATCCGACTCTGTAGGAGGTAGTATGAGTACTAGTCAGGTAATTAAAGCGGTTTTTCCTACAGACAAGACAAAGAAAAGTAATGAGTGGTTTACACC
>JBEQLE010000055.1:0-29505 GCA_040326155.1 Leptospirales bacterium
GTTTCCGTGTCGGATAAACCGCCACTTCACCCCTGCGGGGGTAATCTTTGGAGTACCAAAAACTACACTTATGAAAGTCGTTATCTGATATATGGTTTATTCAGAACTGTTTTCAGGATTTCCCCTGTGAAGCCGGCATTTCGAAATGGGATGTTATGATATCTAATAATTGCACGATAGTCATTCTCAAAACTAACACCCATAATATATTTTGAGTTATCTTCAAAATCTTGTAAAAAATCCCATAGGTTTTCATATTTTTCTTGTATATTTTTTTCAGTTTGTTCCCAAGATCGCTGAAAATAATTATTAAATATTTCCTCAAATAGTGGCCCTTCCTTTGTATAATCATTTATAATATTCAATAGTTTAATTTCTCCCGGTGAAGCACCCGATTTTTCCATGTCTAGTAAGAATTTCTTATATAAATTATTCTCGACTCGCCAGATGCTGTGAAACAATTGCATCACTTTTTTGGAAAATTCATGTAATTCCTTACCATATTCTTTTTTATCAACAATATTTTCAATATACTCTTCATCTTTGTAATTGTAAAATTCCCTTTGTAAGCCTAAAGGATTTTGGTATTGATCATATAACTCTTGAAATACATTAAAGTACATAGTATTGAGTTTACTTTTAATTTTTTTTTCTTCATTTACATTAAGGTCAATTTTGTTATTCTCCTTGATACCTGCAATTAAAGTATTTATTTCATTATCTAGCATTTCTACTAGCACAACAGTTTTATATTCTATTCGAAAAATATCCGATAGCACCATATTTAAATACAGCAAATCTTTATATACTTGCCCTTCATATTTATAATAGATTTGATATTTCGTTTTATTTATAATCTGTTGGTTAACGATGTAAATATTTAGTATGAAATCAGTAATTAAAATCGAAACAAAAATAATACTACAAACTTCAGGTTTGCTGCATCCTGTATAATATTTGCTTGTAATCATTGTAATTAAAATAGCAGTAATTATACCAAGAGTAAATATTAATTTAATTGATCGCGATAAACTTGGCGCCCTTAATTTCCCAATAATAATAAAATCAGTAATAAAATTATCTGATATAATGTAACTTGACTGTAACCCAGCCTTAACAAATTTTGTATGCAATTTGGCTATTGGCTTTCCATATTCGTTTTTTTCTTCAACTTTGTAATGCTTTTTATTATGCTTATCAAATTCATTGCTTAAAAAGTATAATTTTAAAATATTATTCTTGTAAGCGATCGAAAAAAAGTAAAAAATCAACAATATTAAAATTATATTTTTATTGTTCTCAAGATTTATTTCATTTCCAAAAAAATTAATTTTTCCTGATTCATCAATAAGAAGATATATTATAATAGCAATACTAAATATTATATTCTTTTGTAGTTTTTTTCCTATGGTTTTATAAGATTCAATCAGTTCATTGAAAAGAAAATTGTAATTTTTACTTGAGTTTTCCATATATTCTCACCAAACCGCACATCGAATAACAGAGTTTACATCTGTTCGTGTCCTTTCCTGACAACAGGGGGGGCTCGCAACGATATTTTTCACAAATTGTATGTACAGTAAAGACGTTTTATTGTCATTCGTGCTATCCCGTTTTTTGTAACCTTTTTCTGTATTGTATGGTAAATCTTTACAAGTTCGAAACCCGGCTGTAGTGCGGTCGCATTCCGAGCTATTTACCGATGGACTAGTTTACCTTTACAATTCGAAAAAACAACTCTGGCAGACGGCCTGGTTTTTCTTTTCTTGCTTCGAGAGCATCGAGCATTTCAAAAGGAACAAAACCGGGGTCCGTCACTACTTTCAAGACAGATTTTTTGTCTCTACTGGATATAGCGGGCCATTATAAATAGGAACCATTTTGACTCCTGGTATGAGCCGCTGATACAATTTTGTCTATCATGGTCTCATAGTCTGGCAGGGTTTGGAGAGCGGCGGGAACATACGAAGAGTCAATTCTGAGATCTGGGTGAGGAGTCAGCTCCATGCAATAGAGTTGATCATCGGAGCCAATTCTGAAATCAATTCTGGAGTAGTCATAAAATTCCATGTGATCATGAATTTTTTCTGAAATACGTAGCGCTTCGTCGATTAGCTGGGGATGAGAAGCTTTTTCGTATTTTATCGCTCCGTCTACATTGTGTTCCCTTGTTTTGACCTTTCCAGCCATGCTCTTTCCGTCAAGTATGTTGGTTACGCAACCAAGGGAGAGGGTGTCGGGTTTGTTACCGATGACCGAAACGCTCCACTCATCACCGGGAATAAACTCTTCGACGGTGATGGGTTGTCGAAACGCTTTGAGAAGATCTGTGACAACCTCAATTACTTCTTGAGGCGTATTCAATATCGATTTGTCGCTTAAACCAAGCGAGTTTGATTCATTGCTTGGTTTGGCGAGCACCGGGAAAGAGAAATCACCTTCTTGTACTTTCACCGCATATTCAGGATAAAAGACCATCGCATGCGGTACACGGACGCCCAGCCCATGTAATAAGCGATTGCTATGAAATTTATTACGTCCCAAGGTGAGACCATACGCCGAAGCCCCCACGAGTGGGATTCCGTTGTGTCTGGCAATCGCGGGAACTGTTATTTTTTTCTCAAGCCCGCTGTCGCCCAGTGATTTATTAAATAGCAAGGAGACCTTATTCTTGATTTCGTCGATTCTGGTCATAAGATCGTCGACACCGTCGATAATTTCTACCTGATATCCTAGTTTCAGTAAAGCCTCTTTGATTGGTTCAATCTCATTGGGTTTCATATATTCGAGCAATTTGTTTGTAGATTGGTACTCTTTATTAAAAAAAGGATTTTTTGAAATTTCGTATATTAATCCGATTGTCTTATCTTGTTTTGTGTTCATAATTTTGTTGCCCATAAACCTTGTATCATCCTTTGTTCAAGCGAGAATATTTCATTCTTTACTTCAATATTTTACTTCAATATTTTTCTAAAATTTAATGCACTTTTTCGTTAAATTAAAATTACGATAAAACAGAGTCGCTGGTTTTATCTCAAGCCACCCTATGAAGTGGCAACCTGTAAAAGAGATTTTTCGTCGAAACTCACTACGTCATGAGCGGTATCACTAGATATGTTGAAGAAAGCTTCATCGCTTTCGTTTAACGGATACAGCTGGTCGAACCATGTGTCGGTAGATTTGTACTCGGCAAAGAAGGGAACGTAGTTGAGTTCCGGGTCGCGGCACTGGACATATCGCAGGATCATAGTGTCTTTGTTGTCTAATTTTCGAGTGCCCAGAATTTCGACCTTTCCGTTCGCGGCGCTCATGACCGGACCTTTGACCGTTTTTCCTAAACCGGAAATATTACGAACCGCTTTACGAAAAATCTCGGAGACCTGACCCAACGGCAGTTCATAATACTTGTTAGCCCCCGTGTTTCTTTCGATAAACATATAATAGGGGATGATACCAAGTTCTAACTGCATGTTCCACATCTTTGTCCATACCCCTGGAGCATCATTGACGTGACGCAAGATCGGAGACTGGCTGCGGATGATGATGCCTGCATTTTGGATACGTTTGATCGCCTGTGTCACAACGTCATTTTCCATTTCGCGATAGTGGTTGAAGTGAGCCATAAAAGTGACATGTTTTCCAGCCAGGTTTAATTTTTCGAACAGGCGCAAAAGGTCATCGGCATCAGGGTCTGTTGTAAAACGGTGGGGCCAGAAACTCAATACCTTGGTGCCAATGCGGATATTTTTGATATGGCCGTAGTCAGGTTTGCAGAGCTCATCGATGTATTGCGCAAACTGTTCGGCTCTCATCACCATGGGGTCGCCACCTGTAATGAGCAGATCGGTCACGTCTTCACGTTCTGAGATATATTGAAAAAAGTCTTGTTTTTTGTCCAGGGAAAATACAACTTCATCGGTATTAACAAATTGAGCCCAACGAAAACAAAACATGCAGTACGAAAAACAAACTTTGCCTTCTTTGGGGAAAAGTAATACAGTCTCTTTATATTTGTGCTGCACTCCTTCGAGACGTGAGCCATTATGGTGCGGAACATTATACTTCGATTGCCCTCCTGGGTGAGGGTTGAGTTTTGATCTGATTCTTTGGGCGCAATTTTCGATCTCTTGGGGCGTGCCTTTGCCGAGTATAACATCGACCATTTCGGAGAAGTCCTCTTCTGAGATCATATCGCGACTTGGGAACATCATCCGAAAGATTGGATCATCAGGAGCTTTTTCCCAGTCGATGAGGTTCTCGATTACGTAGTTGTTCACTCGAAACGGGAGTATGTTGGCCATTAATTTTATTTCAAACAACAGATCTTTATTCAGAGCTTGCACCTGTGGTACTTTGTCTATATTATTTTGAGTATAGATGCTTTGCTTATACATTGTTTAATTATTGCTTAATTTTATTGTTTTGTATAAACCGTATGTTGATACAAAACAATTGAGACTTTCCATAAAATGAAAATAGTTTATAACGTCAACCGGATTAAACACTGTTATCAGTTGGACCTTTGTGACGAATCAGGCGTTCCAATACCGGAGCTTCTCAGAGTAGTTGTCGCCTACAAATAAATGGAGGAATAAAAAAGTTCCCATCTGTTCGTGCCCTTTTTGGGTACTTGGGCCGCCAGATGAGCGCGACCGAGCCAACATCTATCGGCAGCGGTCGTAGGGAGGCGGTGGCAAAATTCTGAACAAGGGTTTTGGTCAATAAAACCTCAAATATGACACATGCTGGTTTAGCTAAAATCGCAAATGTATCGAGAACCAGGTTGACTGCATTACTTAATTATAATACGATGGGTTTATCCACCGATTTCATGCTCAAGGTTCTGAGTGCATTAGGTTATAAAGCAGATCTTAAAATCAGTAAAATAGCATCTTAATTTTCCGAACCATGGGTAAAACCATGGTTCATTCACACAGATTAGATGCTGATCACGACATGGAAGCCTTCGGCGATCCGGAGGATGTAAGAGTTCTTCGACAAACTCAGGAACCGCAAGTCGACATGACGTCGTAAATAAAGGTACGTATTTCCTAAAATATAAATAGACTATACCATATCAAAATAAATATTTGTATTGAAGTAAGAGAGAAGGTTAAATAATTAACAAAGGTTATTCTGTTTATGGAAAAAGTGAAATATTTGATTTTTATAATTATGATTAGTTTCTCTGGTTGTGGCTATTTTTTAGCCGGGACATGGGAAGATGACCCTGATAATTGGGAAAGGGCATTTGGTTCAGAAAAGCCGACTTTTGTTTCTATTATTCATTCAAAATATTGGAGATCGCCTCATTTTACATATGAATTTCAATACTTCTTTTCATTTAAAAAAAATCAGCAATTTCTTGACGTCTTGATAAGAAATGATTTAATTCAGGTGTATGGAAAACGGGCATCAGAAGCTAAAAAAGATACCAGGCACGAAGCGCCCGAATGGTTTGCACCAAAAGCGGCAAATATGTATAGAGTTTATATTCTAAAAGATGCTGATGTAAATTGGATACAGTATATAATTTTGATCGATAAAAATACCGGTACTATATTTATGTCTGATATTTCTCTATAACATATAGAAATATATACCTTTTCCGTTTTTGAGTAGTGTAAAGTCGTTTAAGCTTGATTACAAGCCTGGCGGCTGGATAGTAAGAGCCGTATGAGGTGAGAGTTTCAAGTACGGTTCTGTGAGAGCCTGCCGGGGGAAGTTCCCGCGGACTACTCGACAGCAGTTAGTTTCATTCGAAATGAGTTTTTAAAAAACATGTGATTCGAAAAATACTGAATTTATTCAAGGTCACTAATAAAAAAAATAATTAATAGAGTTACATCATTGTAGAAGAAGAATTCTTACCGAAGGAAACTAATTATTATAATAATATGGAACAATATATTCGGTAAGGTTATTTGTTTTTATTTACAAGGTAAAGCAAAACTAGTTTTATAAATCACAAATGGGAATTCCACATTTCAATGAGGCTTTAAAACGGTTTAAAGAATTTATTGCCGAACATGTACCCGACACATCTGAAAAAGAAATTCTTTGGATAACAGAAGACGATATCGTATTCGAGTATCCGAGAAAATATTATTATCGAGAAACACTGATAAGTGAACCAAATACACAAGCCTTATATGAAGAGGGAAAGGATTTAGGGTATGGATTGTCTTTAACACTTGAAGGATGTTTTAAGAACTTACTGCTATGCACATTAATGATTGCTACTAGCGAAGAAGAGGCGAGTAGTAAATTTATTAAGGGGTTTACCATGAAGGTCGTTCAAAATCGAGAATATTTTAAACCTATTGCAGATGAGTCTATATGGCATAAAAAGAAACGTAATGAGGAGAAGCACTTTTCTCAATTTAAATAATAAAACTCAAAAGTGAATAAATATTAAGCTTTGTTTCTTGGATCGATTTAGTTATAATCTACTGCTTTTTTCCCATAACGTTTCTTTTTAATCTGACGTACCCTGCGAGCGCAAACTAACCTCAAGTTTCGTGCGAGCTCTGGCGGTTTAGTCGAGGCACCACAAAATGTGGGTGAGCATCTACAATAATACAAAAGAACGGAGAATCACTTTACTGGAAAATATAATTGATGTAATATATAATTGCGAGGTCCGAAGACGCGCGTGAGCAGATCAAAATTTGTTAGATACAGCAAACAGAATTAACGAAAATTTTTTGATATATTACTGAGTAGTGATATGACATCTGTAGCTGATTCCTTCAGGGATACTCTCGCTCTCTCTTTGTCTTGATCTAACCAACTAATTACTTTTTCGAGTAAAAGTTTCTTGGCCCCTCTCTTTTCTTCTTTGTCTAAAATCAAAATGGATGCTACTTCACTTTGAAATTCTTTGGGGTAATATGATTCAAAGTCATGTTTAGAAAATTGAAGAAACTGTTCATCAGACCAACCACTACTACAATATGTTTTTTTTAGGTTTGCTATGATTTCTGATTCATATGAGCCAGAGTCTAGAATAACCCAAGCTTTATTTTTGTAACTTGGAGTTAAATGAATATAAACAAATAGACTGTTGAAATTCGAAAATTTTATTTCAACTTCTGATAGAGACCTAGCAGAATAAGTACGAACTTTGCCAACCATTTTTGGAATAAATATGGGTATAATATAATCTTTGATTATTCGTTCGGCAGATGATTCTTCAAAAAAAATCCAATATTGCCAAAGGTCAAAATCGAAAACTTCATAACCGAGGGCTTCTAAAACTTCAAGTCGCATTTCGGGTGTATCAATTAATTGAATATTTGATGTCGGTATTTTTTCTTTAAAAAAAGTAGTTATGCTAAATACCTTTGAAGATTCTAAGCCACCCAGTGTCTTAACAACGATATTTGAGTGCGTAGTTATTATAAATTGATTTGAAGAAGATTTTTTTTGAATGAGTCGAAGTAATGCCTTTAATGCCTTTGGATGAATATCATTCTCTGGTTCTTCAATTAAAAATAACTTATTCTCAGCTATGCAAAGATCTACTATCAAACCTAGTAAGTTTGTAATACCCTCACCCATATTTTCGATTGGTATATGATCTGCATTTCGAATTATATATGCACCTTTTTTCCCATTTCTTGATGAAACTGTTGATACTCTGAAGCCGATAATATTTTCGCAAGCTTCTATGTACTCTTCATAGGCCGGTAAAAACTCTGGATTTGAAATTCGGTCAATTTTTGAGTACAAATTCGATAAGTTCCCTGTGATGGAATTAGTAGTTTGTAGATTTATATTTTCCGAAAAGCCCGCAGCCTTTCGTCTAGATAAAAATGGATAGATATAATTTTCCGGTTCTTTTGATTGTATAAATGAACCACCTTGCATCACCGAATTCTTTTCAATGTTGGTTAATGTAGTGTAAGGTGTGCTGTTTTGCTTTAAAGTAAGGGTAAAGTCTGTATACTGTTTTGAAAAGTAAATGCCGGCATCATTTTTAAGCCTTATTTCTATCTTACCTACTTGTACCTTAAGTCTTTTATCAGATGCTAAAAATTGATTTTCAACTTGTAAATTTAATACACTTTTTAATAAAGTCGATTTGCCTGAATTATTGGGCCCGACAATTATATTGATATTATCCGAGAAATCTATTTTTTCTCGCTCGAAACAACGAATATTTTCTATACTAACATAAGAGATTTTCATAAAATCACCATTATAGGATATTTATCTTTGTGATCCATTATTACAATAAAATCTCATAAAGCATATCACTCTTGCCCATAACTCTCTTTCTATTTTTCACAACGAAATTCATGCAATTTTTTGGGAGTCTGGGGCATCTTCCGAATCGGGTTCCAGTTCTCCAAATTTGTCGACTATTTTGGCTTTAAACTGCAAAAATACAGATTCATTGTGTAGAACTTTAGAGTTGTTGGGGTAGAGGAGTCTCATTTTTTTGAAAATATCTTCAGCTTCTTGTATTCTTCCTGCATGGTATGCATAAATGGCAGCTTCATTCATTAAAAGTAAATTCGTCTCTTTTCGTTTCCAGATGGTTAAAATTGCATTCCACGCTTTTTCGAAATAGCCTCTTTTGAACAGAGCGCGCGCGTAATATACATCGCCCAGAGCGTGGCGAAAGTGGGGTGATAAAAACTTGTACGTGTAATCGAGATTTTGCCAGTCTTCTTTCATAATAAAATAGATAAATAATATGTATCGTATATGTTGTGGTACATACTTTTCATCTTTCGGTTTTAAGATCAGGTTTTCAAGCAAATGTAGTAAAACCCCTTCTTCAAGTTCAAACGTTTTTGCATTTTCATTCTTAGCCAGATAATTTGCATAAAAATAGTGCAAGCCTGCAAAAGGATATTCTTGCAAAAGCAACTTCAGACTTTCCCAGGTTACTCCCTCTGCCAGTTCTTCACCTGGTTTTAAAAGTAGTTTCAATTCCGGAGCTAAGAAAGAGAGACGTTTTAAGCGATCATATTTACCGTAATAAAATACCTGGCGTAAAAGTATTTCCCGATATTCCTCATAATATTTTTCTTCGTAGTTTTTGATTAAATAATATTTCAATAAAAATGTGGTGTTTGTACGAAAGCTTTCACTGAAAAATTCAATAAAATACTCTTCGGTAAAGCCGTTAGTCAGGCTTTTGTTTACCCGTTTTTGCCAGTAACGAAATTCCGCTCTGGACCAATGTTTTCTACTCTCATTGCACTCGATGGAAATATCGAGAGTCTCAATTGCTGTTAAATTTCTGTACGCAGATAAGAAGTTCGCGAACAATACTTCATTTTTGGTAACATCATTATAAAGAAAATTCAATATTACCCACTCTTCTTCGGCCAGCTCTCCGTAGGCAAGCGCTTCATATAAAACAAACTTCCAGTTTTCTGTATTTAAAGAAGCAAAATAGTGTACAAAACAGACAGCAACACGAACGTCTCGAAACCCATATTTCCAGAGGTCGTATAGCTCTTCTAATAAAGGGTCGCGATCTGTGTTTGGAAACCCGCGAACAATGGTGTCGTCTATAATTTTGAAAAATGGGGTTCTTTGTTTTATAAATTCGTCTTTGTATAATAAAAATGCATCTCGTTTTTTGGCGTACCCTTCTTCATAAATTTTTCTAAGGGTATCATCTTGAATTCCAACGGCGAGTGTTCCGTCTTCGTTTTCTACCGCATACTCAGTATAAAGCGGCAATTCGCCCGATTCTTCTTCTACATCTGATTCACCTTTAATAACAACAGGTTTTCGATCATCTTGCAATGAAAACAAAGAGTCATCATCTACCGACTCGGGCCAGTTCTCTTCTCCCCATCTGTTTTTTATTTTACGCAGGTGAGAATCAAAACTACCAAGTGCTCCGCCGAGTAATTGAATACGAAACACAAAAATAGTCGCCAATATTACTATAGCAACTAAAGCCAAAATGGATATTTCGACGGCTCCCAATGTGAATTCAAATATTTGCATAGGTTTCTCGCAGGTCTACTTTATCATTATCGGCAAATATTAATAGATGTTGTCATTAAAGCAAGAAAAAAATACTTGCTTCGCGTAGAATTTGCTATTATAAAAGGGGAAAATATTGAATGGAACTTTTTAAAACTCTGGGAATATCATTAGCAATCGGACTCTTAATAGGGTTCGAACGCAGCTGGAGTGAAAAATCTTCACCCAAGATGCACATAGCAGGGCTGCGCACCTTTGCTTTAGTCGGGCTCTTAGGTGGATTATCCGCTACCATCAGTTATGAATTTACTCCCTGGTTTTTAATTGTAACACTAATCGCCATCTCTGTTATATTGTTTTTATTGTACAACCGTGACAGCGAACAAAACAGGTATTACGGGATGACCACGATTGTGGCGCTCTATGTTACATTTTGCCTTGGAATTTTATCTGTAATGGGGGAGGCCCTTTTGGCCGTTGGTCTTGCTGTTCTTACGGGAACTTTACTGGGAATGAAAGGCAGGGTCAAACTCTGGCTTGAGAATCTGGACCACAGTGAACTTTTCAGTGTCTATAAATTACTGATTATTTCCGTTGTACTACTACCGCTTTTACCCGATGAAAATTTTGGACCCTGGAATGTAATTAATCTATATGAAATCTGGTGGTTAGTGGTGTTAATTACGTCTATTTCATTTGTGGGTTATTTTGCCATAAAAATAAAAGGGACCCGAATTGGTATTTTACTTACCGCTTTTTTTGGTGGCCTTGCCTCTTCAACCGTCACCACTTTGAACTTTTCTAAAATAGGTTCACAGAACAAACACATTCACTCTCTTCTTACAGCCGGTGTTATTGTAAGCTCTGCAACAATGTTCCCGAGAGTCATTTTAGAGGTGGTCGTCGTCCATTATCCACTCGCTTATTCGTTAATATTCCCCATGTTGAGCATGAGCCTGATTTCATATCTGCTGGCATATTACTTCTGGAAACGAAAAGAGAAGAATACGACAAAAGAATCTATTCCGTTAAAAAACCCATTTGAACTTTTGCCGGCTCTAAAATTTGGAATTTTACTAACTCTTATACTGGTTTTAGGTAAAGTCTTTAAAATGCAATTTGGAGATACAGGAATTTATGTTCTCTCTTTTTTATCAGGAATAAGCGATGTCGATGCAATTACACTGACACTAGCGCGTATGACACGAGCAGGGGAGATTACCTCCAATGTCGCTACCATGGCGGTAGTCATTGCCGCCTTAACAAACACTTTAGTCAAAGCGCTACTCGTTATATTCATAGCGCGCGGTTTTATGGGAAAATCAATCGCCATTGCCTTTAGCATCATTATCGCCACCGGAGTTATCGCTGCCATACTCATGTAAACTTGGGGCAGGAAGTTGGGGATAACGAATACAGGAAAAGAAAATTAGACAGGATTTACAGGATTAACAGGATAAGATTTTGAAAATGAATATAATTTTTAAATGTTGTTATGTCGCCAATGATTTTCTGAATTTGACTTAATTCTCCTCTTAAAATCATGTTAATCATGTAAATCCTGTCCCTTTATCTTTTTCTTTTCCTGCCGTTCCTGCCTTCCTTATAAAAAACTCTTTCCCATACTACTATTTCTCCATTTCCTGATCAGGGTCCGGAAGTTTCATTAGCAACAGTCCGCCCGCCAAAAATAACACAGTTATGGAAACGATACTAATTCGGGTTCCCAGCTCTGGGTCTCCTAGAAATCGAATGGCAAAATACCCGGTGAGCGCCATAAGCATCGGTCCTATAATGACGGCAAATTTCCCCAGCATATTGTAAAAGCCAAAAAATTCAGCTGCTTTTTCAATTGGTATTATACGCGTATAATAAGAGCGACTGAGCGCCTGGACGCCGCCTTGTACCAAACCAACGATGCCGGCTAAAACGAAGAACTCTGCGCTGCTGTCGATGGTCGCGCCCCAGATACAGATAAATATATAGACTGAAATTCCAGCCAAAATACTTTTTTTTACTCCAATATATTTTGACAGTTTAATGTAGGCCAGACTTGCCGGAAACCCGACAAACTGTGTAACAATTAAGGCGGTAATTAGATCTTGAGTGTGCAGGTTTATGGAGCTGCCGTAAATGACAGCCATCCGAATAATGGTATGAACACCATCGATATAGAGCCAGTAAGCAATTAAAAAGTATAACACAGTTCGTGTTTTCATTATATCTTTTACAGTCTTTTTCAACTCACGAAAAATTTGCAATATGGTAACCCGCTCTACGTAATTTTCAGGTTTTTGTTTAGACGATTGTTTTTTATCTTTTACAAAGATCAACAAGGGAATAGAAAACAGGGCCCACCAGATACCAACAGATAAAAACGATCCTTTTACTGCGCTTTGCGCTGAGCTAAAACCAAATTTATCGGGATAGGTTGCCCATAATACGTTCGCTGCTAAAAGCAGGCCACCGCCAAGGTAGCCCAGGGCGTAACCCAGATTCGAAGCTCTGTCGAGATTTTCTCTTTTTGCAATAACCGGTAAAAAAGAGTCGTAGAAAATATTGCCTCCAAAAAAACCCAGAGAAGCAATAATATACCAGAAAGAGGCCCATTGCCAAGAACCCGAATCGAGAAAGGCAAGAGCCATCGAACCAAAGATTCCAGCAAAGGCAAAACCCGTTAAAAACTTTTTTTTACCAAAACTTAAATCTGCCCAGGCGCCTAAAAAAGGAGCGAGCAGGGCGATGAACAGTCCGGCAATGGAGTTGGCAATTGCCAACCTGAGAGTAATGACATCGTCTGCTACCCCAATGTTCCAAAACTCTTTAAAAAAGAAAGGGAAGAAACCGGCAATAATCGTTGTAGAAAAAGCTGAATTTGCCCAATCATAAAGCGCCCAGGAAAACTCTTCTTTTTTAATTTTCAAATTTTCTCTTTTGTTGGTTCATTTGTTTTAGATTATACTAATTTTCAGGAAATACTTTTTTGAACGGCTTTATCTGATAGCTATGGAATACACCATGCATAACATAAGGATCGTTTTGAATAAAGTTTTCGGCCTCTTCGAGGGAGTCGACATCGATTATAATCAGGCTGCCAGTTGTATCGGTAAAAGGACCAGCCAGGAAGAGCTTACCTTCCTTTTTAAGTATTTTCAGGTTGGCCAGGTGCGCTTCTCTGTGAATTACCCTTTTTTCTTTTGAATCTTCTGAATCGGTTCCTATAATGGCAAACAACATATACTTTCCTTTTTTTGTCAACCATGACGATTTGGCAAGCAATTACTTGAAAACTTTTCCTGCTTCTAAAATAAAAACTCTTGACGTTACCGCGTTTCATGCCGCTTTATCTAAAAAATCAAAAAAGGTAGATAAATGTCTGAAATTATTAAAGATCAAGAAAGAAATATTACAGAAACTCGCAAATTAAATGAATATTTTGGTGAGAATGTATTCAATGATAATACTATGAGAGAGAGGCTGCCAAAAGCCATCTATAAATCGCTACGAAAAACCATTGAAGGGTTTCAACCACTTCAATCGGATGTAGCCGAAGTTGTAGCCAACGCCATGAAAGACTGGGCGATCGAAAAAGGCGCAACTCACTTTAGTCACTGGTTTCAACCTATGACGGGAATTACAGCGGAAAAACACGACGCCTTTATTAGTCCAACCCCAGATGGACGGGTTATAATGGAGTTTTCCGGTAAAGAACTCATCAAAGGAGAGCCGGATGCCTCTTCTTTTCCATCAGGTGGCCTGCGGGTAACTTTCGAGGCGCGTGGTTACACAGCCTGGGATTGTACTTCACCTGCTTTTTTTCGAGATAATACATTATACATTCCCACCGCTTTTTACTCTTACACGGGGGATGTTCTTGATAAAAAAACTCCCTTGCTTCGATCTATGGACGCACTGTCTACACAGGCGTTGCGAGTTTTAAAGCTATTCGGAAACACCACATCGAACCGGGTGAATACAACTGTTGGCGCCGAGCAAGAGTACTTTTTAATTACAAAAGAAAACTTTCGAAAAAGACCCGACCTTGTGTACACAGGCCGAACAGTCTTTGGAGCGCCGCCTCCGAAAGGTCAAGAGTTGGATGACCACTATTTTGGGACTATTAAAGAAAGAGTCATGTCATTTATGTCGGAGCTTGATATAGAGCTTTGGAAACTTGGTGTTTCATCAAAAACGAAACACAACGAAGTGGCTCCAGCGCAACATGAGCTGGCTCCAATTTTTACAACAAGCAATATAGCCACCGACCACAACCAGTTAATAATGGATACTTTAAAGAAAGTAGCCGAACGTCACGGGCTTGTTTGCCTGTTGCACGAAAAACCTTTTGCGGGAGTAAATGGTTCCGGTAAACATAACAACTGGTCTATGAGCACCAACGATGGGGAAAACCTGCTGGAACCCAGCGAAACTCCTCATGAAAACCTACAGTTTTTATTTTTTCTGGCAGCTGTCATTAAAGCTGTTGATGAATATGCAGAGTTAATTCGAGCCACTGCGGCAAATCCCGGTAATGATCATCGACTTGGAGCCAACGAAGCTCCTCCGGCGATTATTTCTATTTTCGTGGGTGAACAACTGAACGAAATTCTGGAACAGATTGAGAAAAGTGGCTCTGTATCGAAAGTAACAGAGAACACGGAAATAAAAGATCTTATTGCTATTTTGCCTTCTTTGCCAAAAGACGCAACGGACCGAAACAGAACATCACCGTTTGCTTTTACTGGTAATAAATTTGAGTTTCGTATGGTTCCCTCATCGGCTTCCATTGCAGGCCCTAACTTTGTATTAAACACGGTTGTAGCCGAAGCGCTTCTACAAATTGGTGATGAACTTGCAAAAGAAGACAACGTCGACGACGGAGCTTTTAAGATTATTCAAAATGTGTTGAAAAAGCATAAAAGAGTCATTTTTAACGGTAATAATTACGCCGATGAATGGGTGGCAGAAGCAGAAAAACGCGGTCTTTCGAACTTGAAATCGACCGTCGACGCCATGGGTGTTATGATGGATTCGTCTACGATCTCTGTTATGGAAAAACATGGAGTTTTGAAAGAAACAGAGCTTGAATCGCGACTTGAGATTATTTTGGAAAACTATGCGAAAACAATTCGAATAGAAGCTCTGACGATGATCAGTATTTGTCGAACCCAGATTATACCGACGGTAATTGACTTTGCCAAGGGTATTTCTGACGCTGTTATTTCTGCAAAAGCTGCCGGGGCAGATGATTCCGTTCAAAGCAGTTTATTGAATGATCTTACAGAAAATTTAAAACAAGCAGACGCAAACACCAGTAAACTTGAAAAAGCTGTTGCTAAAGGTGACGCTGATGAAGAGAACCAACCTATATTAGCATCAGCCACATATTACAAAGATGTTGTTTTTCCAATAATGGATGAGCTGAGAAGTCATGTTGACTCTCTTGAGAAAATTGTTGATACTGAGAAGTGGCCTCTACCAAGTTATGGCGAAATGATGTACAATATCTAAAAAAACAGGTTTAAAGTTCACTTTTTTTCAGGAAAAACAGGTTAAAATCACCTTTTTTTCAGGAAAAACAGGTTAAAATCACCTTTTTTTCAGGAAAAACAGTATCAAAGATACTTTTTTTCGGGGTAGTGTAAAAAAACGAAAGTTTTGTACATTACCCTATTAGTGAACCAATTTAGTTTTAACCTCAAAAAATCGCTTACATATTATATTCAACCGCTTGAGTTTTATTATGACCAAAAAGCGGAGTTTATTAGCAACTACCGTTTAAAAAATTACCTGTTGTATAATAACTACACCACTCGCAGCCGGTGTTTTCTCTGTTTGGAGCATTATTACCTGCAAGTGCTGAAACATAGAAAGTCAGTCTTTGAGCAGATGAGACAGCAACTTTCGGAAGGTACCGCTTTAATCGCTCAATTTTCGGATATCTTGTATGAAAAAAAGTTTGATAGTATGCGAACCTTACAATATGTTCGGGCGCTTCAAAAATTTCAGTACTGGTTACAATTTCAATCGAACAAAGATTTCGAAAATATCAGCGCAACTCATGTCCATAATTATTTTAGATTTTTGCAGACAACCAAAAGTAACGCCAAAACTGAGTCTTTGGTACTTGGAGAAGCGGCGGAACTTTTTTTTCGATTTATTTTTGATAAAAACAGAACCTTTTCGGTTGTAAATGAAAGGAACGATTTGTCGAAAACTGCCAGGTTAATCTCTTACCAGGATTTACAATCGCTGTTTTTCCACTTGCCCGATCAAAACAGTCGTTTAATTTTTTTTATAGCGTACACCTGTTTATTATCGCCCTCAAAAATTAGCGCTCTTTCACGTAAAAGTATAAACATGGACCATAGAACTATTTACTGTTCAAAAGAGACAACTGGTTTTCAGGTTATGTTTCCGGGGCTGGCTTTGCCATATCTGAGAAATCTGAATAATAGTCCAAAAGAGATACCAACAAGGCAAAATGTACAAAACGAAAATCCAAATAAAAACTTTGATTTCATATGGAAAAATCTGCGAAACCGCACAGTACATACTCCTGAGGACTTTATGTATACAGCGAAAATACACATGCGACAAAAACATTTTTTAAAAGAGTTTTTTAATTCTATTATAAATTTATTTTAAGCTTGCGTAAATTAAAACTTGTCATGATGAAAGAAGCAACAGGTTTATCTAAATAATGAAAAGCTTTAAACGCATGTATTCTGCAATATTTTTTTTGCTTCTTATGGTCACGTTACCTATGACAGGTGTCCAGGACTCCTTGTTCAACAAGGTTCTCAGTAAAAAAATATTACGAATTGGAATCTCCGAAAACTACCCACCCTTGAGTTTTAAAACCGATAAAAATAAATTTGACGGTATCGAAATTGAAATGGCAAAGTCATTTACCACTTTTTTAGAGGGTATTTTAAGCGGTGGTGAAACGAAAAACAGTAATAAAACTACTTTGAATAAACCAATAATTTCACTGGAATGGGTTCTTGTTAAACCGGATAATTATGTTGCCAAAGTAAAAAACCATGAAGTTGATCTATTACTCGGAGGCGTTTCGAGGAATATGAGTCGTTCTCAACAAATGTGGTTTTCTGAACCTTATTATACCTTTACCCCCGCAGTTTTATTTGATCGCCACAAATTGCCACAAGCAAAGTATGGTGAGTTTTTTGAAGAAAGAACATACCGAACCCTCTGGGATCTAAAAAACCTTAAAAATATTAAACTGGCTGTAAAAACGGGGTCGGTATACGAGGAATTAATTCAAACTAGATTACCGAATGCTGTTATCGTAAAAGTGGACACCAATGATATAGGCTTAAACAAGTTGAAAGCCAGACAAGTCGATGGGTTTGTACATGATTCCATTTTTTTTGATTCCAAAATGCGTGAGGAACCGAATTTTCATGGAAATTTTATTTTACTGAAAGGGGGAAACCGTAAAGAAGTTCTTTGCATTGGTTTACCCATGGGTGATACCGTATGGTTACAAACAGTCAACGCCTGGCTGGCTGAAGTAAAAAGAGACGGGCAGCTGGAAAATTGGATTAGAAAGTATACGGAAGGGAATTGATCGATCTATGATAAAAAATATTCTTATAATATGCAGCGTTTTGGTTTTTACCTCCAGCGCCTGGGCTGAAAAACCTGACATTGAATGGAAGGGAAAATATCGTGTTAGAGCTTTTCAATATGGGGGCCAGAGCACGGTAAATGGTTACTTAATGGGAAAGGGTTCTAATGAGGTTACTTATTTTGATCTTTTTTTCCGCAATGAAGTTTTTATACACACTGGCAGTATCTTTACTATTAAAACAAAGTTTGATACCTTTGCCGTATTTGGTGAAAACGACGCATCGATTGGCGGCAACGATCTGGGTTTTCAGATTCGAAATATTTACCTTTCGGCAGACATGAAACACACGCAGATTGAAATCGGTTTCTTACCCTTTACAATTCCGGGTGGTTTTATTCTCGCAACCGACGGCGGTGGCGCAAAAATTGTTTCTGATATTAAAAAAATACCGATTAAAGTATATGGTTACTGGTTAAAAGCTTTTGATAATTCCCGATATGATTTTGGAAATGGAGTGGGGGTAAACAACTATGTGGACTCTGATATTTACAGTGTCGGTTTTCAAATTTATGGAATTGAATCGAAGGCAATTTCCGGTTTTCCTATTGATATTTATTATGTATACCATCATGACAAAGATCATTTGAATGGTTCTAGAAACCAGTTGCATTGGGCCGGGTTGCACAGCGAGTTATTCTCGGGAAGATTTTTTACTAAATTAGATGCTATCTATAATTTTGGGGATATAACGGATGCGGGTAAAACTACACAAATTAAAGCAGGCCTGGCTTCTCTCATATTCGGGTTTATGCTCGATAAAATACATTTAAAAGCGTTTGCCGAGACAGCCACCGGCGATTTAGAAAACCCGAACCGGGATGATACCTTTCAAAATATTAAAGGCTCTCATTATATTTCAAATATTGTTGTTGATAATAGCGGTGGAATGTCCATTCACTCCGGCGCCGGTTTTGCCGGACTGTTTGCTACTGGCATGGGGGCCTCGTTTTCGATTCAGCGCTTAACTTTCGATTTTACGTATGCCCATTTTCGAGGTTTAACTTCCATGAACTATGCATATGGCAACGAGTTTGACCTGAATACAGTCTATCTGGTTAGAGAAAATATTACCTTGAATCTGAATTGTGGTATCTTTTTACCTGATCAAGGGTATGCAGATTACACTGCGCAAAATACAGGATGGCAATATCCGGTGTATGAAGTGATTGCTGCGGTAAATGTAAAATATTAAAAAGGGGTTCTTTTAATCTGTTTGGTCATGGTAACTTCATTGCCAACTTTATTGTAAACCATTTTATCCATATTTACGCTGGTAATTAAAATGCCTCTTCCGTGTACTGCGTCTACCATGCGGGCCATTTTACCGTCTTTGTATTTTTCGTAGTCAAAACCTTCGCCTTCGTCTTTGATGGTAAAGGTAATTTGCCCTTTTTTGTAAGCGTAGGAGACCCAGATTTTGCGGTTTGCATATGGTTCGTTTAACGCCCGGTCACGCAGGTATTCAAGATAGTTTAAATCTTCTTCAAGCAATCTTTTTTTCTCATCATAATCGATGCCTAAATTTCCATGCTCATAGGCGTTTATTAACATTTCATAAATGGAAAGGCGAACAGAAAACATCTGGTTTTTATCGTTTAAACCAAATCGTTTTAATATTTCAAGCAATTCATGAATAAATACATTTAGAATTTCGAGGTTTGTTGGTAGACAAAACGTTCTGGCTTCTTTTGTAATTGCGCTTACAAAGTCATACTCTTCTTTTTTATGAACAGATACAGAGCGAAACTTTTCAAGCAATAAGGCAATTTCTTCAATTGTAAAGGGTTTGCGAATAAATTCCATGGCGCCGGCTTGCAAAGCACGAACTTCGCTACCAGGGTCAGATTCAGCAGTTAAAACAACAAATTGCAGGTAGGGACGAATTTCTTTTGCTTTTTTAATAAATTCAAGCCCATCCATGTCGGGTAGATCGGTATCTACGATCATAAATGCAAAATCGGTAGATGCGAGTTTAGAAAGCGCATTCTTGGCGTTAGAAGAGTAGCTAATTTCCATATGGCCGGAAAGCAGATCTTTCATGACTTCCCATGTAGCCTCAACAGAATCTACAAAAAGCAAGCCTGGTTTATAATTAACAATAAAGTCCATTAGTCGCTGGATAGGTTGAAATATGCGTTAATATACGACAAGAACTTATTCTGTATTAGGCCTGCAAAAGCGGCACAAAAGAACATGTTTTCGCAAAATTCGGTAGTGAAATTGAGTATTCTTAGGAAAGATTTTCGATATCAGTTATGGACGAAGGGGTATTTTGGCTCATAATCTGCTTACCACTTTCTGAGATTACGACATCGTCTTCAATTCTAATTCCTATGCCGCGAAAAGCTTCAGGCACAAAATCGTATTGCCCCGAAATGTAAATTCCCGGCTCTACGGTAAAAACCATTCCAGGTTCAATTTCTCGTTCGGACGCTGCAATGCGGTATTTGCCTACATCGTGAACATCAAGGCCTAAATAATGGGAGGTAGAGTGCATATAATAATGGCGGTACAAATTTCTCTCGATTACTTCTTTTACAGATTCAGGTTTTGCCCAGACCACCGTGTTATTCTTTTTACTGCCCTCATTTTGTTTTTTTTCGGAAGCATCATTATCGATATCGGGAATTTTCTTGAAAAAGCCAAGCTCCCATAATCCTTCTGTAATTACAAGTAGTGTAGAATCGTGTATGGATTGCAATGTGTTACCTTTTCGACACTCTTCGAAAGCTCTGTTTTGCGCTGCTAATACAATCGAATAGATTTCTTTTTGTTCTTCAGAAAATTTACCACCCACCGGGAAAGTCCTTGTTATATCGGAGGCGTACCCGTTCCATTCACAACCAGCGTCGATTAAAACTAAGTCATTTTTATGTAATTGGCTCGAACACTCCGTATAATGTAACACTGTGCCATTGTTACCCCCCGCAACAATGGTGGGGTAGGCAAGTTCCGTTGCTCCTTGTTCAAACATCAGGGACTCTATTTGAGTTCGAAGTCCGTGTTCGGTTAGCGGACCGGAACCTGAATAATTTCGAGAGAACTTCATTGTTTCGGTAAACGCAGAAGCGCTGATATCTACAGCGGTTTGAATCTCTTTTAATTCAGACGCAGTTTTATACAACCGCATTTCATGTAACAATTCTGAAACCTGTATTATACGTTCGGGGCCGAGCTCTTTAGCACGATTATTTCGGTTTAAAGTTTGGAGGGTTTGCAAAAGCTTTTGGTCAAAATCGGGTTCTTCCCCGAAATCGAAATAAAGAGTTTTTTTGTTTTTCAGTCTTTCACCGATTTGATTCCAAAATAGTGTAACGTTAAAAATAGACTCTTTTGAAATGTTCAACGCTAGAGCCGTGTCTTCCGGGTTTTGCATTTTGCCTTCCCATCGTTCTTTCAGAAGGTCAGGGTATTCCATATAAATTTCAATTTCGTTGTCGGAGGTTAGAACCAGATAGAAGTTTTCTAAGGACAATCCCGTTAAATAGAGAAGATCGGAACTTGTTCTATAGTTGTAATAGACATCTCGGTTTCGTTTCGCTCTTTCTGGCGCTTTCATTACCAAAATAGAATCTTTTTCCATGCGTTCAGCCGCACTTTTTAGTTTTTCCCGATAGCTCATATTCTCAATCTCCGCATTATAGATTATATAAGTTTCGACAAGTTGTAAACCTTACTTAGGTGAATTTGTTTAACATATAGTTTAAAGCAGTTTTAGAACTGATTCTTTACAAAATATCAGTTGCCATAACGCATCATAAAACCAATTTTAATGCCGATATCGTATGGGTATGCGAATGAACCTGCCACATTAAAAACAAATTTCTCTTTTACATAAAGCCTGAACCCGGCTTCAAAGCCGACTGTTCCACTGAATTCTCCATCGGGACTGTTATCTGGTTGGCCATAACCAGCACCAAAAAAGGCGCCAGAATAAATGGATAGCCAGGTTTTTGTTCCAGGTTTTCGAAAATGAAAAGCGATTCCATCTGATAGAGGAAAAGAACCCATTGTTAAAGGTTTCTTGGCAATTAATGCAATGGGCCATGCAAATAATAGTAAAGGGGAAAAAAACGGGATTTTTATATACCCAAACGTAATACCACGGCTTGTGTCACGGCCAATTCCCACCCCGAACGAGCCATAAGAGCTAAACCAATTGACGGGAAATTTTTCATCTTGTACTTCATATTGCAATATAATTCCGTATTGCCCCATGCCGCTCTGGAAACCATGCGTTTTAAATGTACGAGCGCGCCTTGTATTTAAAGCAGCGGTCGTAATCTTTTTCTTACCTTTTGTTTTTTCAATTTCTTCACCGTTCCCCTTATTTTTGGAAGCAATTTTTCGATTGTGGGCTTCAATGGTTGATGTAATTTCAATTATAATGGTATCGGCTGCGCGATCGGAAGCTGAAAACAGAGTCGAGTCGATTGGATTTCGTATCGGGTCGAGACTCTTTTTTTCACCGATATTTGGGAAATAAACATCGATGGAAATTACAATTTCGTTCGTTGTTTCGTCAAATACATAAACCCCGTAAATGACAATGTCAGCCTCAATTAATTTTGCCGCTTTTTTTATTTGTTTATCGACTAACACTTCAGATTGGTAATTATATAGCGTTTTAATTTTGGAAAAATTGGCTCTTTGGTATTCAAAACCCTTTCGCATTTTTTTATCTATAGCATCGACCAGACTACTAGAAAGATACCCATAGTCCTCAGATTTAGTATTATCGGTAAATGGAAATATAGCTACTCTGGCTAATTCAGACTTCTTTTGGGTTTTTGCGTCTTTTTCGTTCTTTTTCTTTGCATATGCTGTAGAAGAAATTACAACAACAAGAAAAATTGCAACCGTCTTAAATATTGACTTTATCATGTAGTACAATGCCAAAAATAAAGTAACCGTCAAGATCTTTTTTGGCAATTTTTATTGCTGCGCGATAGCGGTAAAAAGCAAATGGACGGGTAGGGGTGAATCTGACGATGTAAGAAACCCGGTTTATAGAATTCAATCGGGGAGACGGAAGACGGCGAGCTCAATCGAGGCTGAGTGTCGCGAAGACCTTCGGTATTACTCACAAAAATTGATATGCATAATAAAAGACTCCTTTCGTTGTCGGTTGGGCGTCTTGCGCCGGCTGAAGTCGGGGCTTAGCCCCTTAAACCTTTTTTAAAAAAACTGTTTTTAAAACAATCGTTCCTTTGCCTTTGCCCGATTCAATTTCTTCGTCTTTTGAAGTCAGACGGATATTTTTATAGATTGCGCCTCTTTTAATTGTGGATGAAGTTCCTTTTATTTTCAGGTCTTTTATTACCTGTACTGTATCGCCAGCTTCCAGCTCTGTTCCATTGCTGTCTTTAACACTCATAAATTATTCCTTTTTGTTATATAAACCTGATTTTTGGCAGATTCTACCAATAGATATATTCGTTAGTTAATGGTTCGGCTTGTAAACCTTTTTTAAAATATCGATGTGATTCGTTTGCAGCGATTAACTATTTTTAGCACAATGATTTTGGTTTGTACGCCTTAGGTATGAAAAGCAGAGACGATTTGTCATACTTAGGTCGTATTATTGAATTATTCCAGTAGATTTACTTCAATTCATTTGACAAAATACCATGACTGTATACTTTCACGCAACTTGGAATGATAAGTTAAATTGAATTTTTAATAAATGTTATGGCAAATGAAGAAGAATAAAATGAACACACGCGGAAAGGGGAACGGTTCGGATCATCACGAAAACAACTGAAATTGTATCAAACAAAACTCCCAATTCATCCATTTCGATAGACGGTTTTGAACAAGCCGTCTATCGCATTTTTTTTAGTTAAAATTCATTATCTATAATTCACTTAAATGTGTATATTTAAAACCCTTGAAGAATTTAAGACCATATTCAAATACACGATCTAAAGTGGAATGGGCTAATATGATTATCCCGGCTAAAGCAATATATGGAGTGGCGAAAAGAAGTCCAACCAGATAAAGAAATATGCCAAACCCACGAAAATGGATAATATTATAAACCATGGCGCCAGTTTGAAAGACGTATCGATGTCCTCCGGCAATCCGAACCCGTTTTGAACTTCGAGGTCGATAAAGCCATGTAATATGCAACGTAAAAATCGAATGGCATGTATTTTGGCCTGGTTTTGAACATAGGGTTCGATTACACGACTTAACAATTGAATTAACGAAACAGCAATTTCCTGGTACGCAGGACTTCTTTTGATATGTATAATCTGCATAGATTGATACAAGCCAGGATTTTTTAAAGCGTAACTTCTAAACGAATTACAAACTTCTCGAATAGCCATTTCGCCGGATAAACCAAAAGCATTGGTATGAATAATCTGAATAATTTCTTGCATAAAAATAATTCCAAGTTCATCGTAAATATCATTTAAACTTTGAATGTGTTTATACAAAGAAGGGGGCTTCACGTTAAACTCCCTGGCTAATTTTGCAATGGTCAGGGCTTGAAAACCTTCGCCGTTTGCAATTACGATAGCTTTGTTAATTATCTCAGATTCATTCATAGCTAATATTGTTAACATATAGGCTAATAGCATTAGCTTTGCAATCTAAAGATGGAAAAATAAAGGGTAATGAGAGAAAATTATGAAGAATATAACGGATAGGTGAGGGTGCCGCACAAGTAGAAGGTAAAATATCCACCAACGACACTCAGAACATGGCCAGCCGAAGGCGCTGCCACTAAATGGTAAAATACCCACCAGCGACCACCCAGAACTTGGCCAGCCGAAGGCACTGCCACTTGATGGTAAAAACCACACCAGCGACCACCCAGAACTTGGCCAGCCGAAGGCACCGCCACCCGATGGTAAAATACCCACCAACAACCACCCACAACTTGGCCAGCCGAAGGCGCCGCCACCCGATGGTAAAATACCCACCCACCAGCGACCACCCAGAACCAACTTGAAGCAACGAAACGGGCAGAGAAAAATACTGAATATCTTATGTCAAATTCAGATAATAGCCCCGGAAGAACTTACTTTAAAGAAAAAAGCCCCCAGGGTAAAAACAGAATGTGACATAATATACCTTATGGGAAGTCGCTCACTTTTAGCCCCTTAAAAGAATATCAAAAGACTTTACAGGATGAATCCAGAATGTGAATTCCTTCCATGATACAAGCGTACCCGAGAAAAACATACAGACCTTTTCGAAAGATACTCAAAACCGTCGGGGCAACATGCGCATCGTACAAGTTAATAGAACCGGGTGATCGAATTATGGTTGCTGTTTCGGGGGGAAAAGATTCGCTTTGCATGCTTTCGATTCTAATTGCATTGCAAAAAAAAGCTCCTTTTTCGTTCGAAATTTTTGCCTTTACACTCGACCAGGGACAACCTGATTTTGCAGCTCATAAACTGAAAGATCATTTTGCCTCACTTGAAATTGAAAACTATGTTGAGCTACATGACACATTTACCATTGTTCAAGAAAAGCTCGAAGAAAATCAAACCCAGTGTTTTCTTTGCTCTCGTCTTCGCCGGGGAATTTTATATTCCAGGGCCCGAGAACTCGGGGCCAATAAAATTGCTCTCGGACACCACTCTGACGACGCTTTTCAAACCCTGCTTTTGAATTTTTTCTTTTCGGGTCGAAACGCTTCCATCCCTCCCCTGCTGTTAAACGATCAAGGAGATGTGACCGTTATCCGCCCCTTAATTGAACTTGATGAATCGGCTCTCATTGACATGGCTGCGCATATGCAAATGCCAATTTTACCTTGCAATGTATGTGGTTCTCAAGAGAATCTTCAACGACAACGCATAAAAAGACTTTTACTAGCCGAAGAGCAGCTGAATCCATCTGTTCGTAGCTCCATGAAAAAAGCTTTAAAAAGTATTCAACCGAGACATCTATGGGACAAAAACTATGAATAATAATCCAACTTTACGAGCCTATATTGAACCAGTCACAGTTTTAAAAAAAGAAGATTACACGCAACTTATTGACCTTGCCTTGTGCGAAGATCGTATTGACCAGGATGTTACCTCACTCGCTATTTTTTCTAATGAAGAGATTACGAGGGCAAATTTAATAGCACGCCAGGACGGTATTATAGCCGGAATAGAAGTATTCACAGAAGTTTTTCGACGTGTAGACGAAACACTGACAATCGATTTAAATGTGAAAGATGGCGATCAACTTTGTAAAAATGATGTAGTCGCTGTAATTCATGGGCCGGTCTGTTCCATATTAGCCGCCGAAAGAACATCATTAAATTTTCTAAGTATGATTTCTGGAATTGCTAATACAGCTCGAAAATGTAAAAAGATCGCCTCGGAAATGAATATAATACCATTAGACACAAGAAAAACTTTACCAGGCTATCGCGCCCTTTCCAAATACGCCGTACAAATTGGTGGTGGCGCCAACCATCGAAAAGACTTACAGCAAATGGGGCTTATTAAAGATAACCATATTGCAGCAGCCGGATCAATATCAAAGGCCATTCAACTGTTTCGAAAGAAATATCCTCAAAAAAAACTTGAAGTTGAAGTTGATGCATTTGAACAATTAGTAGAAGCCCTTCCTGAAAAACCAGAAATGATTTTACTTGATAATATGAAACCAGAGCAGCTGACTAAATGTGCTGCCTATATAAAGCAGTTTAATTTAGATAATAGTCTCGAAATTACCTGTGAAGCCTCGGGAGGATACCATCCTGATAATATTCAAGTTTTAAAAAATACCGGGGTCGATTTTGTAAGTTCAGGAGCGCTGACGAATAACATAACGCCTTTTGATTTCAGCCTCGATGTTTTGCCTCTTAGTAACTCTTAGAAAAATGAAGTAAAACAAGGCAGACAAATAAAGTAAAATAAAATTAATTAAAATCTTGATCTAACCGGGGATTGTATTCGTATAACGTTGTCTCGGGCAGCCCCAGAGCGGGATAGTCGGTCAGGTTCATGGTCAGAAAAACACCTTTTTCATAAAAACCCTTCCACTGTTTTGTGTCGACGCCATCGGGTATCCAGACACGGCTTATTGTATAACTTAAGCGCAGCACCCAACGGTGCAAATTGTGCTCAATGCCAGCTGAAATTTTATCTACGGAAAAAGGAGACACCACACCCGAAAGATTATTGGTTACCGAAGTTCCAAAATTAGAGTACGGATCTTCCGGGGTGTCGTTTACAAATCTGCTGCGAAGATCAGCAAAGATTAACCAGTATTTTGCCACTTCTATTTCGGTATTTAATTCATACACCAGTTGGTTACGTAAATTATTATTGAAATCGTGCAGCCACGAAATTCCGGTTTGCATAAAAAAGATTTCACGCAAAAATAAAAACTTGTAACCACCCACATTAAAATAAAGGGAAAGCGTATTCATACCCGGTTTTTCAAACCTGATCTGGTAGTCGAATCTGTTTTCAATGGAAATTCCAAAATAGGGTTTTCGCCTTGTAAAAGGATAACCCATCGAAGGGGTTTTATTTACAAAGTCATAATCGAATCTTGCCATCGCTGTCACAGGTAACCAGCGGTCTAATTCCGCAACGGCATTGGGGTATTCCCTTAAGTCACGCCCCGAAACAATACGCATGTTAAAAAAGGGAGCCATGTCCACAACCCCGCCAACCAGCACAGCGTGATAAAGTTGATTACCAAATGTCGGGTCAGGGTCGTCTCTAAAAAATGCATACTGTATTTCATGTTGTCCAAATAAATACGCCTCGGGTAGACCAATTCGAATTAGATTTTGAGAAAAACCAAACAGGTATGAATTTCGTCCATCTTCGGATGTTGACGCCGCAGAGTTGGCGGCAAATTCTGTTTTCTGACCTTTCGCGCCAAGACCCGCTGCTCGTATCACTGTAACAAATGGCAAATAGAACCGCACGCCATCTAAAGCAGAATAGTAGTTAATCGTTTTATAAGAACTACCGAATTTATACTCGTTTTCACGCCTTACTTCGCCAACAAACTCATTGCGAGCGCCGGAAAATATTTCACCTTTAGGCTGAATTATACTTGTATTTGTTCGAAAAATGACCTCTGGTAAAATATCATTTTTTACCAGGTAGGAATATTCAGCGTTTGAATTTGCGCCCTTACTCCATCTGTTTTGTCTTTGCAATTTAACATTTAAACTGGCCTCAGCCCAGGTTTGTGTAAAGTGAGCCTGCCAAATGGTGTCCCGGTAAAGCTTCTCCGTGTTTGGTAAAGTTCGGTTTATCCAGAAAGAATCAAAAGAGTTGCTTGGGATATGACGTTGTTTAAAATTTTTACCAAAACTTGCATTGTTATACTGCTCAAATACCAGCATCAGCTGTGAAGAGGTATCTTTTTTTGTATTGCGAAACAAGGTGGAATTTAAATTCATATCGAATTCATACCAGTAATCATCTTTCGTTCCAATGGAACCATTCTTCAATAGGATATAATTTGTTACTCGTTTTGTGCCAGTTAAAACATCCCGGTACATATAACGTGCAACACCCAGAGAGATATCGTATTTAAGGTCTGGACTTTTGCGGTTAAAATAGGCGCCGAAATACCAGCCATTGTATTGATAAATATCAGCGAGAATAGAAGCATGTTCCGGGAAAATGGATGTTTTTTTGCGCGAGATTCCAAATGAATATGTGTTTTGTAAGTAATGACCATTTGCATTACTGTTCCCATATAGGGTTCTAATGCCTGTGCCAATATCTGTTTGCAACAAAAAAGGAAGGTAAAATACCGGTGTCAGCCCGACATAATAGAGAACCCCGAGCGCGATGACATCATTCTCAGTGGAAATCCATACTTTAGACGCCCGAAAAAAGTAATGGGGGTTTATTACTTCACAACCGGTAAAAATAGTTTTGGCCAAAACATACATTTCATCGGGAACAATAGTAATCGATTCGGCTTTGAAATTGATGTTATTATAAGAAAGACTGGGATTTAATATAACTCCAATTTTTTTATTGTTATCGAAAACAAACTGATCACCGTAAATAGTCTGATCATTGTCTCGAATAACAATATTCCCCTCGCCAAAAAATTCCCCGGTTTTAGGATTATATTTCACTTCATCGGCGTACATGTCCATATCGCCATAACGTAATATAATACCTCCACGAAAAACCAAAATACCATGATTGCCTTTTTCGATATACAGATACTCCCCTTCCTGGGCCCTTACAATCTCGATACCTTGTCCTTTGGGATATTTACTATTTTTTTCAGGTTTGGTTTGAAATGTCCAGATTTTACCTTCGGTGGAACCACTGGTTTGTTTGGTTTTAGTTGTATTGGTAGTACTTGTTGTTTTATTATCTTTCTTTTTTACATTTTCAGGTGAATTTACATCTGTTTGGGAATAACCTGGAAAGCTAAACAGTATATTCAAACAAAAGAAGAAGGAAATTACATGTATCAGGTTTCCCGATCGGATCACTATGCAGTATAATAATTTAGCGAACAGCATGGAAAGAAAAAAGTGGATTTTTTTACAGGTGAGACTGTTTCTGTCTAATACATACGTTCGAAACTGGGAAAGTTTTTTTATTGCCAGTACAAGAGTATTTTATATTATACTAATGTATAGTGTTATTATATAAGTACAGGTTTTTCAATGCGGAATAAAAAGATAATTCATGTCGATATGGACTGCTTTTACGCTGCAGTCGAGGTGCGTGATAACCCCCAATTAAGAGGGAAACCCGTGGCTGTTGGTGGTTTGTCCGACGGGCGTGGTGTCATCAGCGCCGCCAACTATGAAGCTAGAAAATTTGGGGTCAGGTCAGCTCTCGCTACGGCTGTAGCGTTGAGGAAGTGCCCTCAGTTGCAGCTAGTCGCCCCGAACATGCAGAAGTACGCACACGAATCTAAGAAGATCCAGG
>JBEQLE010000056.1:0-29402 GCA_040326155.1 Leptospirales bacterium
AACTTTCGTTATACAATATTTATATTTTATGCCCGGCTGACCGCCGGGGAGGTGTCACTTTTCTTTTTCCACAAAAAGAAAAGTAACCAAAAGGCCTGGTTTCCGTTCGCAAAACCAGCCAGACCTTACAACCTGACGCGACCGCTTTCGGTTGCTTCGGCCAAAAACGCTCATTCTTGCCGCCATCCTATATGTAACCATGGCGGGGGGATTGGAAATATCGAGCATCCCGGTATTGGTTCTGCTGAATGTTTTTTTAGGGGCTTCGCGGTTTATATTAACTCGTCGCTTCTACTGTTTCTTCTTGAACTAGGTTTTCATGTATGTAAAGTCGAGGTCCAGGTTTCTATAAATGCTTGATGTAATACATAAGTTTGTATAATTTGACATCTACGACAACAAAAACGTTTTTATAATCAGTAACGATACACCTTAATCGTTAAATAGGAGAGTCAGATGAATTTCATAAAAAAACCGGCAATGATATTGCTGCTAAGCGGTATGGTTGCCTTATTTACAACGAATAATTTTTACGCAATAAAATCGCAAAACTACAGCAGAACGCAATCGTGGAGTTCCGATCTTGATGGTATTAAAATAGAGATTGAACTGACGTATGGCGGGCCGAATCACTTAACTCCGGTGTTGGCCACTGTTAAAAAAAATGGTAAAACGGTTCGTACATTTCGCAAAGTGGAAGATTTTTCAGACCAGGGTTAAAAAGGGTCTGAGTTTATTAAAACAATATGACCCGTTTGGGTATTCCATATATCTGAAACTAAAAGACAAAACATCTTTTGACGGATACATTCAAGGGGCAGATTACTTTATTAAAGATGTGATACCGGCAATTGGCACCCTTGGTACCGCTATTCATGAAATACTACATGGGGTTGATATTGAAAACTCAGGCTATAATGTTAATAAGTATTATTTAATTGAAGGAACGTTTATTCAGGTAGAAGCGCAGAAATATTTACCACAAAGAAAAATTGTATATAAAAATTTAAATGAAGAAGATAAAAAGGACTGGGATTTAAGTAGTAAGGCTGATACTTATTTACAAAATTTTAGCGGCACTATGCCTTTTGAATTACTACTCGAAGAGCTGAATGCATATACAATCGGCGCGAATACCGTTGTGAATTTGGCCGAAGGAAAAGGCAGTCCCTACGAAACAGGAGTTGTTAACCCTGGTATTATTCACATGATGAGATTTATGACTCTATATCTGGAAGAGTTAAATTCAAGTAAACGCGGGGCATATAGAAAATTAAAAAACAACCAACAGTATACCGCCGTTATTTTAAAACTCTGGCGACAAGCCGAACTGGTTATAAATCGAGTCTGCTCATCCAAAAAAGCAAGGTTCAATACCCCTGAAATGGATTTAAAAACTTTAAAGAGAACCTACTCAAGCAACGCAATGGAGAGTTTGAACCTATTGTTTCATAAAAAAGAAACTTTTCATATGCCAGAAAAATGTAATTAATATTATTTATGTCCATCAGCTTTTCAAGCTAGCTGAACTTTCACAAAGATCTTTACCGTGTAATTCTGGGTTCTGGCAGCGGTGTTTCTTATGTCGTCAAGAAAAAGAAAAAGCGCGCTCCAATGTAAGCAGAAATTTCTTCCGCTCGATTCCCGAAGAGTAACCGCCAAGGGAATGGGCTGCTAGAACCCTGTGGCAGGGTATAAAAATTGGCAATGGGTTTTTCCCCAAGGCATTTCCGACGGCGCGAGCCGCCTTCGGGGTTCCTGTTTCGGCGGCAAGTTCGCCATATGTAATTGTTTCACCCCATTTTATAGATTGAAGATTTTTCCAGACTATATTTTGAAATCGCGTACCCTGTGCATACAGTGGGGTTTTAAACTCTACTTTTACCCCGGAAAAATATTTTGTTAACTCTTCTATGGCTTGCAATAATATCAGGTTATCGATTGGGATAATGGCAGGTCCACTGTTTTCGGTAAAAGTGCATGAAGTCAGCTTATTTCCGGAGGTTACCAGAACGAGATTTCCGACGGGAGTTTTCATCGTACAAGAGTTCATAATACAGCCTTTGTAAATATCGCATTGTTGTCAATTCGGAATTGCGATAATTAACAGTTGCATTTTTCAAGACAAGTTCTACCTTCGGCGTATGCCGAATTTTTCCGTGACCGGTAGTGATGGCGTATTGCGTAACCTGCATTACCATGAACGCGGGGACGGTGATATTTTGTTTTTGTTACATGGATGGTATCAAAATTCACTCGAAATTTTCTCCCCGTACATCGATCATTTTTCAAATAAATACAAGGTGATCGTTCCGGACTTGCCGGGGCATGGCTTAAGTTATAATGATAAATCTATTGCATATTCAATTGACGACGCCTGCTCTGCAATTGTCAGTTTATTAGAACATTTAAAAGCGGAGTCGACAACTGTCCATATTGTCGGATGTTCGCTCGGGGCTTATATTGCCTTAAAAATTGCCATTGAGAATCCCGACCTGGTCGAAAACGTCGTATTAATATCTCTTTTTCTCGATTTTAAACAAAATGAATTAGAAATTGAAAAATTGACAAGACTATCCTCTTTGCCTTTGCTTATAGCTCTCTGGTTAAAGGCTCGTAAAGGGAGCTTTCCTTTTGACGGGCGAAAATTACGTTTTTGGCAATATAATGGTAAAATGCCGAGCAGGTGGCGCCACTTTCTCCAGAAAATGGAAAACCATTCTTTATATGCAGCTCGGGGGTATATCTCGAGTTTTTTAAGATCATCCTTAATTCCAGGTGTTGAGAAAAACTCTCAGCCAACATTGTTAATTTATGGACAAAAAGACAGTCAAACCCCGAGAGATTTTGCCACCTCTCTGGCTAACAAAATGACCAGCGCGAAATTACAGATAGTGGACCATTCCGGACATTCCGTTTATCTTACAAAACCGAACGAGGTTATTAAGTTGATCGATGAATTTTTAAAAGAAAACCGTAAACGGCGGTTTCAATGGTTAAATAAGTTCTGGAAACGATAAATATCTCTTGTCATGTCGCTATAATGTGACATAATATCCTGATGGCAATAACAAGAAAGGTCTTTCGTAAGATTTTTTTCAAAACTTTATTAAGAATCTCTGTTTTACTGCCGGTTTTTATTGCTCCGGTCCTTCAAACGACTGCGGGTGATTGGGACCCTGAAATATCCTTTGAAAATGGATTTTCTGACCGAAAGGTCATTGGACTTGCTTTAAACGCCGAAACGATCAAGGTCTATAATTCAAAGTCAAACTCTGGAGTTTCTGCGGTTTTATTTGTTAATTCCAGCTCCGATCAGAGTTATGCACGGAAGTTGGCCTCCGGTTTAGAGCTTCCAGGGAAGGTTTTTATTTTTCCCCTGTTTTCAACCCAGCCTCACAGAAAGAACGATTACCAGATTAGCAGAGTAAAAAGTTATTTGCGCGATAATAGATTAACGGCAAGGTTTCCTTCTTTTCATCCCCAGTATCATATGGTGAACGAAATTCTGCAAGAAAATGATGCAGATACCGCCATATTTTCCGGTTTAAGTTGTTTATTGCCCTTTATTGAAAAGACCTACGGAAAAACATTTCAAAAGTATGTTATGTTGTCTCCACCTGCAGAGTTGGACGAATTTATGGAAAACCCGGACAATGCAAAGTTTTTATGGGTTGGTTCGGGCAGCGAAAAGTACAAACTGCAAAAGTTTCAAAAAAAATACGGAGGCGAAATATTGATATTTGAAAACTCCGGATCTGGATACATGATATTTTTCCGCAATCACAGCGCTCAGGCCGCCTTAAAAGAGTGGCTTAGTAACGGCGTTTGAAATTATTTTCGCTCTTCGGGCTTTTCTGGCGATTGGCTGCGTTTATTGTTATACATTTCCATATCAGCATTTTGAATTGCTTTTTCTACTTCAAAGTATGGTTCAATGGCGCTTCCGAATGCAAAAGTGCAGGAGGCTTTTTGTGCCTTACATTCATTGTTAAATTTGTTTAGACGTTGTGTCATACCTTGTTGTATTATTTTTGCATCTTCCTGGTTGTCAGCGTCTGTAAGAAGTAAAAATTCATCACCACCGGTACGGTATAATGAATCTTCGTCACGAATAATATTTTGCATTTTATGGACGTAATCGATTAGTATCTCGTCTCCATGCCTGTGTCCATACTGGTCGTTTAAGTTCTTAAAGAAGTTGATATCAAGTACAAAAGCGATACTGTATTTGTGTTTGTGTCGTCGGCGGTCATTCTCTCCGATGTTTTTTCTTTTATCTATTAATTTACCAAGTTTCGCCCGATTGTAAGCTCCGGTCAGGGCGTCGGTATAAGCCATATTTTTCAATTTTTCAAACATCTGAAGATTAGAAAAAGCGATGGCGGCAAAATCTGCAATGGTTTGCAACGTCAGGTGTTCTTCCGTTGTAAAGTTAGTACCGTCGAGTTTGTTTACAACCTCAATTATTCCATAAGTTTGATCGTGCAAATACACAGGAACCGCAATAATAGATTTTGTAATAAAACCCGTTGCTTCGTCAACTTTACTACTGAAGTCTGGCTCCTCTGAAGTATCGGGTACAAACCGGGAGATTCGGTCTTGCGCCACCTGTCCGGCGACACCCTCTCCAAGTTTTAAACGAATATTTTTAACTTTTTTAAAGTCCATTCCACGGATGGCAACAAAAAACAGGTCATTTGAGTTTGTGTCAAGGCGTAGAAGACTCCAGTGTTCCGGGGTAAAGTGGTGTTCGACTTCAAGCATAATTCCGTCGACAACTTTCTGAAAGGTAACCCCTGAAGTTATGACTTTTCCTATATTTGCATAGAGTCTGTGTAGTTCGTTAATGCTCATATCACTATTATCGCCAAACTATATTTATTACTTGAAAAGGGAAATATATTTATTATTCTGACGACTTTTATACTGGACATTGGCCAAATAGTTTTTCCATTGTCTTCCTTAACAGGCAAGGTTTTATGAAACAAAACGGTATTTTTCTAATTATTATTTTCCTATGTATGGGTACAGGTCTCTTTGCCCAAAAGAAACAATCGATAGAAACAATTCATTACACAGATGGAATTCCCGGAAAATCGGATGTTGTTGAATATTTTGACAGTTATTTTAAGAAATTCTTAAATATTTATGAAGTGCCGGGTGGGACGGTTACCGTTGTCCAGGGTTCACAGGTTTTGTTGAACAAAGGGTATGGTATGGCGCATGTTCTTAAGTCTCAAAAATTTAATCCAGAATCTACCGTTTTAACGGTTTCTTCGGTTTCGGAACTTTTTACCTCTATTGCCACACTGCAACTTTATGAAAATGGTTTCATCGATCTTGACGCCGATGTTTCAACTTATCTGAAAAGCATTACACTGCCTGATAATTTCGGTCCTTTAAGCGTTCGCAACTTGTTAATGCACACGGATGGTTTTGAAGCTCAAATTATTGGTGGAAATGCAACAAATCCGCAAGATCTTCGTCCTTTGAAAGACGAGTTGTCGTTATATATTACAAAACGAGTTACCCAACCGGGGAGTATGATCACGTATGGAAATATTGCCTCGAATATTCTTGGCGTTTTAATTGAAGATGTTAGCGGTATGAGTTTTGCTGAGTATACCGAGAAGAAAATCTTTATTCCACTTGGTATGAACAATTCAACATTTGAGCAGATTTTGCCTCCAAAAATGTATGCCAGAACAGCAATAGGTTATACGAACCCCGGCCATCAGCCGTACCCGTATTTATATGTAAACCTGGCTCCCATGGGTGGTTTACGAACAACCGCAACGGACATGAGTCGTATTATGATAGCCTTGCAAAATGGAGGCGTTTGGGGAAAAACCCGTATTTTACAACCTGATACCGTAAAATTGATATTGGAAGAGAATTTTCGCATGCACCCCGATCTGCCTGGTGTAACACACGGTTTTTTTGAAATGGAAATCAATGGCAAAAGAGTATTATATAAAGATGGAGACGGTCTGGGTTTTCGAAATCGCCTGCTTTTTCTGCCTGCCGAAAATATTTCCATGTTTATTCACTTTAACAGTGATAATGGTGAAAAGATACGAGATAAGTTGACAAATGCTTTTATAAGAAGATATTTTTACCGAGCCAGCGTTGACGCTACTTTCGAAGATTCTCACGATCAAGACCTTGAAAAATATGCGGGTGTCTACCGTCCTGTGCAAGCCGATGAGACGACTTTCTTTAAAATTACGCTTCTTTTTTCTAATTATGTAAAGGTATCGCCTGAAAATGGCGGTTTGCGAATGGAAACGCCCAGCCTCGGGGAAGGTTACGGGGCATTTATAGATAAAAGTGTCTGGCAAAAAGCCGGGGACTCTTTGTTTGTAGAAGTAGTTCGAAATAAAGTAACCAGTCATTCTATTTATATTAAGGACGATCTTATGTCTTCACGTGGTTACCATGGGGTTTATCGTAAACTTTCTTTCTGGGAAGAACCGGACCTTCATTTTACTCTGGTTACTTACTCTATGATAGTGTTTCATTTAGCGTTTTTCTTCTGGCCGCTGGCAACCTGGTTTTTTCGTAAAAGAAAACCTGACTTTAAACCGCTTCCGACGAAACTGAACGTCGCCGCATTTACAATAAGTGCAATTTACCCGATATTGTTTATATTTTTATTCATTGTCTTAAAAGGTTTTCAGCAACTGCTCTACGGAGTTCCCATCGGGTTTACAGTATTAATATCTGCATATAATACAGCTTTTATCGTTGCTTTGTACTTTTTATTCCAGCTCGTTAAAAACTGGAAAACATTGAAAGTCACTCTTTTTGACCGTCTGTTCCTGGTGGCGCTTACTTTTGCTATCCTAGCTTTTAACTGGTTCTTATTCTACTGGAATTTACTGGGCTTTAGTTATTAACCCGTATAAAACTTGACACATCTGTGAATTTTTTATATTTGAATGGATGACTTGTGCCCATTGTAAAGAAGCAGACCGTGTGTTTAAACCCTGGATAGGTAAAAGTGAACTGAAACGGTACCGAAAGAAAGGCCCTTCGAAGTCGACCCAGGTTTTAATCGAAGCGGTAAAAGGGGCCCATCGAAAAGAATCTACGCTCATCGATATTGGTGGGGGAGTCGGGGCTATTTATCATGAACTTTTAGACGGGTATGTTAGTTCTGTTATTCATGTCGATGCCGCAGACAATTATCTTACACTTGCCCGTTCAGAGTCTGCCCGCAGAGGAACTGAAAATAGAGTCGAATTCAAAAAAGGAGATTTTGTCGATCTTTCGACGGAATTACCGCCTGCTGATATTATCACTTTAGATAAGGTTGTCTGTTGTTATCCGAATATTGAGTCTTTGCTTTCGAGTGTGGCTGCAAAAAGTACCGGGGTAGTTGCCTTGAGTTTTCCGCAAGAGTGGCTGGTACTTAAAATAATGTTAGGTGTGATGAATTTTTTCAGAATGCTTCGTAAAAATGATTTTCGTAATTATGTTCACCCTTCTTCTCGGGTGTCTTCCATTTTTGAAAACGCTGGCTTTACCCAGACATCAGTTAACAATACTGGCATCTGGCAAATCTATCTATTTGAAAAAGGGACTACCGAAAAGAACGCTGGTTAACAAATTAAAGAGCAAATTAACTTATATTTAACAAAACCCTTATATGAAAATAACTGAAATAGATTATTGATAATTGGTATTATGTTTTATATAGAGACAAAAGGGAGAAAATTATGTATAAAAAGATATTAATTGGTTTTATATTTGTGTTGTTTGCAACTTCATCGGCTGTAGCACAGGATATAAAACCCGACAAAAAAGACAGTAATAATAAGTTGAAAATTAGCACCAGGGTTCAAGCCAGGGTAATGGCAGGTGAAAAGAATTCAAGCTGGGCCGGCCATTCCGATTACAACGCCGTAGATTTTAACTTTCGTAGAATCCGTTTAGGTGTAGAATATAATGCGGGTTGGTATGGTAGCAAAGTGGAGTTGAAAGGTGAGAACCTTTTATCTGTTGGTAAGTCATCGATTCAAGAAGCTAACATCTGGGCTAAACCCGGATTTTTAGAGAGTAAGTTTGTTTTAGGTCAATATAAGATTCCTTTTATACGCGAGCAAATGGGTTCGTCCGGAAGATTAATGTTACCTGAAAGAGCTTTTTCAGCAGGAATGGCGCAACAACAAGATATTGGTTTAATGTATACATTTAACCCTTTGTCATCGTTCTTTGAAAAGAAGTTTGCAATCGGTTTGTCCGTAACCAATGGCGACGGGTCCGGTCATGACGGAGTTGGTCGTAAACAAGGTGAAACGGCAGTAGGGACCGGGCTAGCACCCCTGTTTAACTGGAGAGTGGAAATTGCGCCTGTTGGGCAGATTGTTGGCGCCGGAAAAGAGATTTTCAAAAAAGATTTAACTCTTGTTCTGGGAGCCGGTGGTTACCATACACAAGATGATGATGTAAGCGGTGGACCCGACGGAAAGTTGGATGCATACTCGGTTGACCTGACTTTTTCTATGATCGGCGTCTATGTGAATGGTGAGTATACAATGTTTACGAATGACAACTTTCAAAACTGGTATACATACCAGGCCACACTCGGATACAATATAGTACTTTCTAGACTGGCGATCATGCCGGTTGCTCGATACAACTATGAGCAAGCATCCGTTGATGGCAATTCGACCATTAATGCCGGTGAGTCCAACACTGATATCTGGTTTGGCGTAAACTTCTTTCTGAATCAACACAAACTAAAAGCAGAGCTTTTTTATAAGCTAGATCAAGACACAGCTAATTCAAACGAGGTTTATTTTCAAGTCACTTCTAGTTTTGGTTCATCCTTTTCTTGGTAACCGAATTTTTAAGACGGACTGGTTTCGGCCTGAACTCGTCCGTCTTAAGAGTTATTCTTTAGTTTAAAAAATAGAGTGAAAACCGTCCCTCGGTTTATTTTACTTTCAACGTGTATTCGTCCTTTGTGAAGTTGCACAATGTGTTTTACAATCGAGAGTCCGAGGCCTGTACCACCGAGTTTGCGCGAGCGAGATTTATCTACCACATAGAATCGTTCAAACACTCTGGGAATATGTTCTTCTGCGATTCCTGAACCTGTATCCGACACACTAATTTTCGCCTCTTTAAAATCTTTTTCGATCTTAAGCGTAATTCCACCGGTCTCCGTATATTTAATTGCATTTTCAACGAGATTAATAAAAGCTTGTTCGAGTCGAAAAGAGTCTCCTGGAATAAATATTTTTTCCTTCTCTGGTTTTTCAATGTTTAAAAAAAGTTCTTTGCTCCTGGCTTTTCCACCGAGCGCATTGGCTACGTCATCTATTAGTTCGCACAAATCAACGCCTTCAGAAAAGTCTATTTTCTTCTCCGTTTCCAGTTCGGACAAAATAAGAAGGTCCTGAACAATGTTGATCATCCGTTCGGTATGTCTTTGTAAAATAGTAATGTATTTAGAAGAGTCACCGGGAATATCTTCTTCAAGTGTTTCCAGGTATCCTTTAATGGCCGTAAGTGGAGTGCGCAGTTCGTGTGAAACATTTGCTATTAAATCTTTTTTAATTTGTTCCAGATTTTTTAAATCACCCACAGGACGAGTGACTTGTCTTGTCACAAAATACATAATAAGTAATGCAATAACAAGAATTCCACTTGTAGCTATTAACAGAGTTGAGAGCAGGGCGTTCGTCAATGTTTCCGTTTTTTCAAGGTAGCGGCTGACTCGCAATACACCAACAGGTTTATCTACCGACCCAAGCAGAAGCGCCGTATATAACAGATCGGCATGCACGGTTGTGCTGTAACGAATAGAGTATCCTTTACCTGTTTTATACGCACTTATAATCTCAGGTCGGTCTTTGTGGTTTTCCATCGTAGAAGCATCGCGCTCAGAATCGGTTAAAACCATCCCGTCTTTTTGTATAACAGTAATTCGAACTCCTGTTTTTTTGACCCACGGTTTCAAATCTCGAAGGTGAATTTTCCCCTTCCTTATATCTGTTTCAACTTCGTCTTGAAGTAAACCAGCAATATGAAAGAGATTTCCCTTCTCTGTTTTAATATAAATATCTTGAAAAAGTGTATAAGAATACGCGAGAATTAAACCAGCCAGGGTAATAGTCAGGGCCATGAAAGGAATAAAGATTTTAATGAAAATTGTATTTTTCAATCGTCTATTTTATAACCCGCGCCTCGGATGTTTTTAATATAATCGGCTGCCGGCCCAAGTTTTTCTCGCAAATGTCGAATGTGAACATCTACGGTTCTGTCTACAACGGCTTTTTCATAGCCCCAGACTTTATCAAGTATTTTTTCACGGGAAAATACCCAGCCCGGTTTTTCAGCCAGAATAGTCAAAATACGAAATTCTGACGAAGTCAATTCCACCCTGTTTCCATGTACCAGAACGGTGTGTTTATCGAGGTCAATCTCTATCGCGTTGGCCACTTTAATAATCGAGGTCGATTCCGATCGGACGGCTCGTCGCAAAATTGCTTTTATTCGTGAAATCATCTCTCTGGGTGAGAAAGGTTTCGTAACATAGTCGTCGGCCCCGAGTTCAAGCCCGAGTATTCTGTCGGTCTCTTCGGCTTTAGCGCTCAGCATTATAATCGGTATACCTGAGGTCTTTGCATTGGAACGAAGATTCTTACAAACTTCAAGACCATCCATATCGGGCAACATCAGATCAAGAATAACAAGATCAGGTTTTTCGACCTCAATTTTCTTAAAAAACCCGGAAGCTTCCGAAAAGGCTTTTGCCTGGTAACCCGATTTCTCCAGATGGAGTTTTAAAAGGTCAGCGATGTCCGACTCGTCTTCTACAATATAGATTTTTTCGTTCATGGAATAATCCGACGAATCTTCAATGCGGTTCTGAACAACTTCGTTTTTATTTACGATCAGGAATGTGGCGAGCCAGTTTCAACATATTAAGCAACGAAAGAATCTCTTTTGAATCTTTTTTATCTTTGCTTAAAATTACAAAAACAACCAGAATTTCCCCCGTGCGTATTCCACCCTGAATTAAATACCTAAACTTGCCTTCAGGTACATTCTGGTTTGCCACAGATTTGTCGGTTAAAATATAGTAATAACCGGTTCGGTTTACCCCGGTCAATTTTTGTATTTTCAGTTTTGTTTCAACTGAATTTTCGAGATAACGGGTTCCATATTTTCTTATTAAATTACGAAGATTTTCCCCATCGTAAAAAATTTCGGTATTAGGCGAAGGGTAAATGGCTATATTGATAGAAAACTCTTTAGAATTTGGAATCGCCAGATCAAGCGAAGCGGGTCGATCAGGCTCGGGACCCTTGAATATGGCTTTAAAAGGTTGTGGAATATTCAGTAAAAGCGTTCCACCTTCGGGAATCGAGTATTTTTCAGGTTCATAATTATCCAGATTCACATACTCATTACGGAAATTATACCCCGTTTTTTTCTCGAAAATCTTCAGAATCATATCCGACTCAACGCTCTCATATGGAAAGTTGAAAATAATTATAATATTATTATAAACATAAACCTCTTCCGGATACGCTTTCGAGCTGCTCATATGAGAACCCCATAAAAGGCCTTTTAAAAACGATAAAACCGGATTAAGATTTTCACCCTCTTTATATTCAAAATACAAAATAGAACCCAACGGCTTTTTATTTAGCGCAAGCGTCTGAAATCTTTTTCGCAGCGGCGCCGGCAAAGTCCCCTGCATAGATGGCATATCGTAAAAAGAGGAAGAGTGAACTGTTTTTATTGCCACGTCAGAAATTAAACTGTATTTAGAAGGAAGATCACCTTCCGTTATATCAATTTCTTCAGAGCTAACCGTGTACAAAGTATATGGCAAAAGTGATAAAGTCAGTATAAGCAGTATTTTTTTCATATTGTCCTCTCCGGGGCTACCGGGTAGGGTATTGTATTTCGAACGGGATATCCGATCAATTAAAATATTAAAAGGGGGGGGGCTGAAGTTATTCTCTTTTTGAAAAAAACAGGCCCCCCTCGTTTCGATCCTGTTTAGAACCACGTAGCGAGTTTTCAAAAACCACGTTTTTTGAAAACAATTTACTTTAAAAGAATATCGAACGAAGCGATGCTCAAAAAACCGCAGGATTTTTTGACACACTAACAGTTTCTACACTACCCCCCGGGTGTCCAATTTTTAACAAAATTGGCAGGGTTCAAGCCAGACTGCCCATCTGAATAAAATATTGGCTTCAAGAATCCAGTTTTGCGGCTATCCGAAGAATATTCGCATGAGATTTTTCTACAGATTCGATCGGCACAGCTCCCATCGCATCAGACCGTTCTTTGGTTTTTTCAACCGCTCTTGGAGACATGTTTTTATAGAGTTTTTCCATTACCTCGGGGTTTACCCCTTTCAGTGCAATGGTCAGCTCATCCATTTCAAGTTCTCTTAAAAGTAATTGTACCTGTTTATCTTCCAGTGATGTTATATCATCCATCGAATTTAATATCATATTGAACTCCTTACTACAAGCTCCCCTTGAATATTGCTAATATCAACCAGGGCAAAAGTATAAACGATTTCCGTTATAATTCCTTTTAAATCTAATTGTCTGTTGATGCAAGGAATTTTTATTGGGTTTTTCCTGGCCATGGAATAACTTTCTGGGCGACCGAAGGGAGTGCCGTGGTGAAAACCGCAAAGGCAAATAGTATTCATTTCTCTTCTTTTTGTTTTAGTGTCTAGAAACTTTATGGGGTAGATTCAAAAGAGTAGTGCGGTAGAATTCCGAACTGCAAACAAATGCAATATTATACCTTTACACTTCGGTAATACCTGGCTCGTTGCCTGCCTGAGTAAAAAAATCCTGCGGGCTATTCGACGGCAAATTCATTTATTTAGAATAGGTCAGGATAATTCATTAATAAATTATTGCCGAACTCAATAGAGGCAGTCAAAGATAAGTGATGTTTGTCATAAGTTACCAGTTCTGATCTATTTTTTGTAAAACCTGAGCATGTTTCTTTGGGGCAAAAGAAATTGATCTTATCTATATAGGTTGCGCCAGTTTTTTCAGTGGCAGATTTATACTTATTATTCAGTGAAAAGATTTTTTTGGCTAAATGGGGCTGAATATTAGATTCTACCTCTTCAAAAGTTTTAGCTCCAGTCGAAATATCCAGTACTTTTCTTGAATAAGATGGCCCAACACCCAGCAATACTACATTGTATCCATCGGATGTGAGTTTTTTTATCAATTGCATTGTCGGAGGAAATCGTTTTTCTGATAAACGCATCGAAATAACAATATCTTTAATACCTTTCGATTTACGTAAGTATCTCCAGAGACCACTGTTTGCTTTACTACAATCCTTATAACTATAAATAATACCCTTCAGGTCAAATATCGGAGGGCATCCTCCTCTAGACTTCAGGATAAAATGCAAGTCTGGAAATGCTGTTTTCATAATATTGTAGCCGTCAATACCGTGGGAGTCCCCAATTATCAAAATATTTTTATTTTCCAGGCTGATTTTGTTGCAATTACGTTCGGATGTATTGCAAACATCCATTCTAAACTTCCGCCTGTTTTTCTTGACCTGATCAGGGTGTGTATTAATTATTTTATCTAAAGAGACATTATCCCCAGTTTTCATTATACCTTTTTTATAATAGATTACTCCGGAAAATATGAAGAATATAATTAGTCCAATACTAATCAATTTTGAAAAGAATTTATCGGAAATTTGAAAACTATTGTTACGACTTTGTCTTAGCGGAGACTCAATGAAGTAAAACAGAAATGTCGCAAAAAGGATAGTACTCAATATTAAAATGATCCCCATAGGCATGGAGATAGAACCGTGAGTATAGTATTTATAAAATGCAAAGATAGGCCAGTGTACCAAATATAATGAATAAGATATTTTCCCAAACCATACCATGGGTTTGTTGCTAAGGATGAAGTTATTTACCATGCCCTGGGGGGTTGACAATATGAAAAAAGTACCAAGACAAGGAATAAGCGCTAAATACCCAGGGAAAACTGTATCCTGATTAAAGGCGCTAAAAGAAATTAAAATCAAAGCTAACCCAAGAATTGAAATAGTATTTCTAACGGGTGTATTTAATAATGTTGTGATGCGTGGAAGGTGTAAATATAATAATGCCCCCAGCAGAAATTCATAGGCACGAAATGGTGCAATGTAGAATGCAGAGACTTCATTCTGATAATAACTAAAATATGTTGTTACCCCGATACTGAGGAAAAGTAGCGCAAGAATAAGTTTGGAAAGATTTTTTCGCAAAGAACTCTTATATATAAAAAACAAGGAAAGAGGCCAAACAAGGTAAAATTGTTCTTCTACAGATAATGACCAGGTATGTAATAAGGGCTTAATTTCAGCAGCTATATCCCAATAGCCAATTTCTGCGGAAAAATGGAAATTTGACAAAGACACAATCGCCATGATGGCTGACTTGCTTAGACGTAATAGATTGTCTGGATTAAAAATAAATACACCGGCGATAGATGAAAAGATAATTACAGTGAGCAGGGCGGGGAACAGCCTTCTTATACGCCGAATAAAAAACGAAGAGAATCGAAAAGTTCCATCTTCAAGTTTGGAAATAATTATTGAGCTGATCAAATAACCCGATATCGTAAAAAAAATATCTACACCAACGAAACCGCCTGGAATAAATTGAAACCCAGCGTGAAATAGTATAACTCCAAAAACAGCGAGTGTCCGTAATCCATCTATATCAGGTCGATAATTCATTAAAGTACCATATAATTGACTGTTACCTTATTTAGCAAATACGAGCGTATGAGGGTTTTTAAGAGATACTTCGTAAACTATAAAAAGGCAATGGATTGATTTGTATAGTGTCACATATTGTATCGTATTACTGTTACCAGTTTCGATGCAACACTCTGTAGGGGTGAATGGCTGGTTCTTACCCCACCGGGATTTTCATCCACCGGAAGCACCAGGATTTTTCGACACACAAACAAGGCCGCCGCTACCCCCCGAGTGTCCAATTTTAAATCCTTTTAAATCTAATTATCCGTTGATGCAAGGAGTTTTTATATATTTATTTTGCTTGTCCTTATGTACGAGGAAAGTAATCCATAATAAGCGGGGAAATTTTATGCGATATATTTTTAGAACTTTAGTATTTGCCTCAATTAGTGGTGTGTTGGGGGCAGTCATCTTAGGAGCGATATTTGGAGATGAAGATAATAAAGCGATTTGGCATGCACTCATATTTTTTATGCCAACTTTAATATTGCATTCTAAATTAAAATTATTGAGGTTACCCAAAATAATTAAAATCTCATTTATTATTATATTTCTTCTTTGTATCATAGCTCTTTGGATTTATGCAGGCTATGGTATAATCTTGAATAAAGATCTAATATATGGTGGAACTTATGATGGCATGGCGGCTATGGCTCCTTATATTGGATTAGGAATTTCATTAATTTTAATTGTCCTGACTATTTTGATTAATGGTTTTTCTTCAAAGAGAGAAATCAAATGAAAAATCAAAAAGAGAGCAGTTGCAATATAATATTTTTTGGTGATATATTATCGTAGGTATAATTTTTACATCGGCTATTTTTGAATTAAAGTCTGACAACTCGGACAATTGAATTCCTCTTTATCGAGAGGGAAAGAAACCGGAGCGGTACATCCGGGACAATCAAAATTAATATTCTCCGTGTCCATTATATAGCCGCAGCATTCGCACAGGGTTTTTTTGGCATTCTCGGCGACGAGTAACATGTTTCCGCACTGCCCGCAGATCCGCTCGTTGAGCTTGACATTTGGCAGCTCCTGGTATTCACCCAGAAGGTTAAACTCTTCCAATATTCCCCTTAGCTCATCTTTCTTTATATACGGAACCCAGGCCTGGACAAATGTCGATAAAGCGATCTCTTTGACCAGCTCGGGGCCCATCCTTTCGGGTTCGTATTCGAAATACCCGAGTTCGGCATACTTCCTATTGCAACCGTCTAAAAATGCCGTGTAGGATTGTATCATCGCTTTAAAGTCACTCACGGGAATCGCCATGGCAGCCGGATCGGACATGTCCCATTTAATTGCTGCAGTCACTTTTCCTAAATCGCTTGTGAGCTCTACCAGGCCGGGGTTAAAATTTCTCTCGGTGGTGGTTAAAACCAGGTATTTTACAAATTTTTCTTTATATCGAGGATCGCCCACGCGCGGGGAAAGCGTGCTTCCGGAACTGATGACATAGTGTTCCTGCAGCTCTTTGCAGAGTTCTTCATATTTTTCCCGGTCGCCATCGGCGAGCGCTGCTTGCAACAGCGGCGACAACTTGTCGCTGACCTCTTTATGCTCTTTTACCTTTGCCAGGTACATGGTATCGGCTTTTTCTGAAACCTGTTCTGCCAATTTCATTTGCTTGCTTTCATTTGCAAGCTGTCCGGCCTCACTGGCCTGCGAGGTCATCTTGTGAAGAGACGAACCCGAGATGCCAAGAAACTTGGATAGATCAAAATCAATAAGAGAGGCGCAGTAGTCGCAATATACATAGGCCGTAGCCGATAATTTCATTTTTGAAGAACCACAGTTGTTACATTTGGTTTTTTTGATAAGCATAATAATTCCTTTTTAAAATATATTGATATTAGTTTATTTCTAAGTAAGAACTGAGTGTCAAGAGAATTTGCGCGAGGCACGATAGCGGTAGTAGCAAAAAGGATCTTTGCGTCTATTTCTCAAGCAGGTTGCTCAACAATCTGCCAACCTCGAGTGAAAGCAATAGCATGGATACAACCAGAGTAGATGTATATGCCAACTTATTTTTAAATGCTCCTGGAAATGTCAAAATTCCAACGGCAAGAACCAGCGCAAATGAAGTAATGTTATTGACATTTTCAAGGAAATTAATATATCGTTTTATCTGTTTTTATTTTAAGGAGTCATTGTGGCCAAAAAGAAAATTGTAATTTATTCGGCTTTAATCGTAATTATAGCGGTAGTATCGCTGGTTTGGGTGAATGTGTGTTCATGTGAGAAACCGGCTTATGATCATGTGGTTATCGTCGTTGGGGAAAACCATGCCTATGAACAGATCATCGGATCTTCTGATGCTCCATACATTAACAATATACTCATTAAAGAAGGTGTGTTAATTGAGAACGCTTATGGGGAGCAACACCCGAGTCAGCCTAATTATTATTGGCTATTCTCTGGAAGCAACCAGGGCATAACCACAGATAGTCCATACTGGCCGTCAGGTTCACCCGGTCCTGTTTTCGAAACCGACAATTTATACACTGCTCTTGAAAAGAGTTCTTCTTGTTCAAAGTCGGAAACCTCGAATTTTTTTGGCGGTTATGTGGACTCCGGAACAGATACACCGGTCGCAGATTATTATAAAAACACGCCTAATTATGGAAACAAACACGTTCCCTGGCTGGGCTTTAAAAACATTAACGATGGTGACCCTGCGGGAATTACGCGGGACTTCGGAACAACTTTTCCTTCCGGTCCCGAAGCGGATTTTTCGAAATTGCCAAAGGTTTCGTTTGTCATTCCTGCATTGAATCACGATATGCATGATTTTAATAGTAATGGCGGTTATGTGGACAACCCAGAGAAATCTTCCATCGCCATAAAAAATGGCGACACATGGTTACAGCAAAATATAAACGCGTATGCAGAGTGGGCGAAAACTCATAACAGTCTGCTCATTGTGACTTTTGATGAAGACTCTTCCTCCGATTGGGAAACACCTGTAGACCAGGGCGGCGGCGGACTAAATGGCGGTACGAATCGGCATGGTATGACATCTCCAAAATTGAAATTTAATCCCGTTGGACGAAATAGTGATAGTGGGCCGAACCACATTGTTATGATCTTTTATGGCGCCAACCTGTCGAAAAAGGGTTTGTATACCGTGCCCGGCGCAGGTGTAAACAATGTGAACCTTTTGCGTACGATAGAATCTTTCTACGGTTTACGTAAAAGTGGAGCGCAGACACCGTTGGCCATAGAAGCCGGCATGAACGATGGTGCGATTGAAGGAATTTTCGTTGATCGTTGAGTAATGAAAATTGAATTAAATACAAAACTGTAAAGTTCGTAAATTAAGATAAGCTTTCGCCTCGGAGTTTACGCTATGACGGAAACGTTAATCTGCGTAACTTCCGGGGTTGAAGAAAAATGTTGTATGCCGGCTAGTTGGAATTTACAACAAATTTAAAACGATGTCGTAAATCGTTCATATAGGATTTTTGCATATGTTTTTCATGGTGCATACGTCCTATGACAACGACCTGGTAACATTTGAAGCACGGCCATATTATCTGATGCACTGATATCATCGAGCCTGGTTAAAATGCGCGGTAAATTTGGTGGATACTTTCAATGCTTCAAACAGCATTACTCTCAGCAATTATTTTCCGTGGGCGGTGAATGGATCCATTTTCACTGATATAGAAGGCTTTATTCTTTTTCGCAGGTAACCACGACAGAAGCCGGTTAGAAGCTTTACCTTATAATCGGGAATGCTCTGCCATTGGAATCCGGGTAAAACACTCGGATTCCATCACCAACTCCCATTCAAATTGAGGCGATTACGGCGGCACTTATTGAAAGTACAATGTCGACTCGTCCAGAAGTTGGGTTAAGCAGAGTTTAAAATTACCATTTCGGAAATATACTTGCGTATTCTGTCCTTTACGGTTTCAGATTAAATGAATCGCTTGTATTCGGGCAGGTCGCGCCGACAGTAAAGGTAACAGAATTAACTGTGTAGTCTTTAAAAGTGGTTAATTTCTGAGCAAATTGTTCACAAACAGTATTAGATGCAGTGCTTTTTTGTATGCTCCCGTTTACATCCTGATTAGTTACATACTCAATGGCGCAACAGCCGGATTTTTGTTCTGTGTTTTCAGCTGATAATTCTGGTGTAAAGGTTACGACCAGTAATACAAGAGAAATTACATTTATTGCGATACCGAATATAAAATTTTTAGCTTTTTTGTTATTCATTTTCATCTCCTTAAAATGTTAATTTATTTTGCTTCAATATTCATCGTATAGTTTGTATCTCCCCAGGCAATTTCAGAGGTGACAACTATATATCGGGTAACATTTTTACTATCTACGGTCCATGTTAATGTTTCGGAATTGCTAGCAGCACTTAACCCAAAATCGTAGGCAGTACCTGTTGAGTCTTGCACTACCAGATCTAAAGCATCGTCTCCCGATGACCATGTCACAGTGAAGGTTATCGTGGATGCATCACCTGTATTGAATGAGAATATATCAACTGCAAGAATGCCAATATATCCGGTTACCTTGGATGTACAAGTTGCATTTAAATCACCAATCGAATCTGCGTTTGAAAAGGTTTCGTTTGGTTCGCTTTCCGATAAACTACTATTACCACAGGCAACTTCTTCCTCGTTTGCACAATTCACCACTGTCAGGCTGATTAGCACTATAAGTGTGCAAAAAAGTGTAACTATTCTTTTGTTTATATATCTCACAACGTCCTCCTTAGACTTTATTAAGGCAAAATTGATGACTAAAACTTTAAGTCAAGTAATTTTAAATGAATTTTGTTTTAATAAAACTGGTTGGATATGGCAGCGTTATAGGCTTTTTACGTAATTCAAGCCTCTCTGCGAATGCAGTAATTCAGAAAACTATGCCAAGCGGAGCCGGACAATGCAAAAGGCGGAGTGAAGACATACTTCATCTAGTGCCTTTATTATTTTACCTGATTTGTAAGAAAATTTGCCTAGTTCTCTGCTTAGATTTAAGAAAGCGAAGGTCCACATATTCGATAAACAAGCCCCTGAAATATGGCAAATATCGACAATAATACGCGGGGAAAAGAGATAAAGAGTAATATCACAGATAATGAAAGTGGGCAACTCAAATCCAACGGAGGTTGGGTCCAAGGATATAATGGAATGGCCATGGTTGATGCGAAGTCCCAGGTGATCACGTATGGTGAAGCTTTCGGAGGCAATAATGAAGGGCAGTATTTCAGAAAATTCATGGATAACGCAAAGTTAGCTCTGCCGAAAAAACTTCGAGGAAAGAAATTTCTGAAAAAAGGAACCTTGCTCGCAGACACAGCGTTTTTCAGCGAGGATAATTTAAAATACTTTGCCGATGAAAAAATGGATGTCTGCATTCCCGATCACAATTTTCGAAAACGCGACCTAAGATTTGTCACAGCAGATCGTCATAAAGATGACGGTAAAAAAACAAGATATACGGTAGAAGATTTTGAGTATAACAAGAAAGAAAAGAGTTACATTTGCCCGAATGGAGTTGTCTTAAAGTACAAAGGAGAAATTTATGTAGATAGAAGTACATTTCTCTGTTGATGAAATAGAAATGTTCGGAATGCTGATTTATTCTTTATCATGAAGTATTTGAGTTACTGTATTTCTTAAATTTGGAAGTTTATTTTGCACTATCTCCCAAATAATTGCATCATCTATTTCAGAGTAGCCATGAATTAGCATATCTCTCAATCCGGCGATCTTACGCCATTCAGTTTTCGTATACTCTTCTCTGAGTGATTCTGGTAGTTTTTTTACAGCTTCACCGATAATTTCTAGATTTCTTTCTACAGCCCGTATGGTCTTTTTATCGGCAGAGTAATCTGTAAAAGAGTTTATGTCCTTAATGTAAATATCGATTTCCTCTAGAGAGGCAAGTATATCATTTAAGTATACAACATAATTAAGCTGCATAAATAACTTCTTTTAGTATATTCTCTTTTAGAATTGGCTTTATATTCTCCATAATAACCAAATCGATTTTGAGAAGAAATAAATCTTCCAGAAAAATTTTCGCATCCATGTAATTATCAAAACTTTTTTTCCCTGGTGAAAATTCTATTAATATATCCAAATCACTCGTATCGGTAATTTCATTCCTGGCGCCAGAACCGAACAATCCAATTCTTATAATCCCAAATTTACGGAATACACTCATATTATCTGTTAATTTCTCTATGATCTGTTCGCTTTTCATTGAATGAATAGTACCATATTTCAGCTTAGGCGGGCAATTATTTTTTTAATCCTATATTACTGCCCCCAGTTTATAGACTTTTTGCGTAATTCAAGCCTCTCTGCGAATGCAGTAATTCAGAAAACTATGTCAAGCGGAGCCGGACAATGCATTTTGATCTGGTGCGGGGCACTTTCGTCCGACCTCCCATTCGTCTCCATTTGTCTTGACAATGTGTCATTTTTTCAAAAATTTACCTTGTAGAAATTTTTATTAACCGGATAATTTGTATGGAAAAAGAAGCCAGAAAAAAAACAAGCGCCAAAGTTATGATCGACCTTTTGAAGAAAAATGGTGTGGATGTTTGCTGGGGTTATCCCGGTGGGGCGATATTGCCGTTTTATGATGAAATGTATCATTCGGATATTCATCATGTTCTGGTGCGCCATGAGCAGGCTGCGGCTTTTGCTGCGAACGGTTTTGCGCGTGCGACGGGTAAACTCGGCGTTGCTATTTCCACTTCAGGTCCGGGGGCTACGAATCTTTTTACCGGTATAGCCGACGCGAAAATTGATTCTATACCTGTGCTTTTTATAACCGGTCAGGTTGGCACAAAAGATATTGGTACCGACGCTTTTCAAGAGAGCGATACGTATGGTATGAGTATTTCTGTTACTAAATATAATGCATTAATTAAAGACCCCGATGATGTTGCACGAATTACCCAGGAGGCGATTTCGGTTGCGCTTGCGCGTCGCCAGGGCGCGACCCTGATTGATTTTCCTAAAGATGTTCAAGCCGCCGTTACGGAGGTTGAAGAACCGGGAGAATTTCAAATTGAAGAGTATCATTATAAGAATCCCCCTGTTACAGGAGATCTTGATCGCTTAATTGACGCTCTAAATCGGTCGACCCGACCTCTGCTTTATGTTGGCGGTGGTGTTATTTCGGCTGAAGTTTCAAGCGAGCTTCGCGAGATCGTTGAAAAGGCGAATATTCCCGTTACCTCGACATTAATGGGTCTGGGAGCTTTTCCCGGTCAGCATGATCTCTTTGTAGGCATGTTGGGTATGCATGGCACGGGTTATGCCAACAAAGCCGTTATGGAGTGTGACTTAATTGTTTCTTTAGGCGCTCGTTTTGATGATCGTGTTGCCGGTGATGCCAAAGAGTTTGCTTCGCAGGCTATTCGCGCGCAGGTAGAAATTGACCCCGCAGAAATTGAAAAGCGGGTTCATGTCGACCTTCATGTTCAGGGTAACCTTGCTGAAATTATGCCATTGTTAAATAAAGGTATAAAAAAAGCGGGCAGAGAAGAGTGGGTAAAACGTATTCAAACTTTAAAAGAAGAGAACCCGCTTGTTTTTAACCGCGTAGAAGGAAAAATTAAACCCCAGTATTTTATACATCGTTTATCGGAAAGAACAAACGGGAATGCAGTTGTAGCCACCGATGTCGGCCAGCACCAGATGTGGGCGGCTCAATTTTACGCCGTGAACAAACCCAGAAACTGGTTAACCTCGGGAGGCCTGGGGGCCATGGGTTTTGGTCTTCCCGCAGCGCTTGGCGCTAAAATGGGACGACCGGACGACGATGTTTACCTGATTACCGGCGACGGCTCTATTCAAATGAATATTCAAGAGTTGGCGACGCTTAAAATGTATAATATTCCAGTTAAGATTATACTATTTCATAATGGGTTTTTAGGTATGGTTCGCCAGTGGCAGGAACTTTTTTATGGAGCGAGATACTCTTCGTCTGTTCTAACGGATGTTAACCCTGACTTTATGAAAGTTGCCGAGGGGTATGGTATTGCCTCGAAAAAAATCTCTAAAGCCGATGAAATTGAAGCCGGACTCGATTTTCTAATCGATTCGAAAGAGGCTTGTCTGTTAGAGGTCATGATTCCTGCGAGTGAAAAAGTTTATCCGATGATTCCTTCCGGGCATAAATATGAAGATATGATAGCATTTGACCCAAAATCGGAAGAGGGTGAACCCTTTTCTGTTATACCGCATAAGTCGGGAGGTGGAAAATGAAACACATTTTATCTGTACTTGTAAATAACTCTTCCGGTGTTTTAAGTCATGTCACCAGTCTTTTTACTCGCCGTGGATATAATATCGATTCTCTTTCAGTCGCTGAAACTGAGAATAAAGGCAGATCGATTATTACAATGGTCGTCAATGAAGAAAAGAGCATGATTGCGCAAATAGAGAAACAACTCTATAAGCTAATGGATGTTATTTCTATAGAAAACTTATCAAACCGGGATTCTCTCGAAAGAGAGCTTGTTTTAATTACAGTGAAAGTTGTCCGTGAAAAACGAGAAGAGATTCTGAGTCTGGTTGATCTGTTTAAAGCGCACATTGTAGATATGAGTGAAGAGGCTGTTTTAATGGAGCTTGTTGGTAACCCACGAAGAGTTCGTTCTTTTATCAGGGCGTTGTCTGAATATGGAATTATCCGTATGGCTCGAACCGGAACGGTGTCTCTTCCTTTCCCTTCGGCGGAGGATGAGTAAAGTGTGTACTCGATTCTTTCGTCTAATTTCCATTATTTTTATTGCATCGCTCTCGGTTTTTTGCTCCAAAACTCCTGAAGAGCTGGTTAAACTCGGGCAGGACTCACTCGCGAATGAAGATCCGGTTGGCGCTCAAAAGTACTTTATGCAGGCTTATGAAGTTTCTTTGCCTGATGAGTATTATTTTTTTGATAGAGACGAGAATTATGAGAGTTTAACCGCGTCGGCCAATGGAAACGTTTTATTAGCGATTCAAAAGAATGAAACGAAAAAACACAGCACTCTTTCTTTATATAATACGATGGAAGATGAGACCTGGACGAAAACCGTACCGGAAATTGTCGACAACGTTGCTCTTTCCCCTTCGGGTAACTATATGGCGGTATCGTCTTTTGTTGAAGAGGGTTTATGCAGTATCAGTTTATGGTCTGTTACAGAGCACGAGAAAATCCCTTTTTCAGCAACCATCAGATGTCCAGACAGTCCGGGAATATCGGACGCTGGCCGACTGTTTTTTACGTATGAAGGTAAAGTCGGTGTGTTTGATATTTCCACCCAAAAGTTAAACCGAGATTATCTAAAGAAGACACCCGACCTCCCGGTGAAAGGTATGCCGGCATGGTCAAAAATTCAGCTTTCGCCTGATAATGTTCCCTTTATGACATATGGTTCGGCTGGTGTTTACAAGCTTTACTCGCTCTCCGGCGGCGAATTGAAACTTATTTTTAAAGAAGCAACTACCGGAAAAATTTTTTTTAAACCATCTGGACGTGTTTTAGGAGTAATTACCGGCGGGGCTAACAACCACTCCATCGCTTTTTTTACTTTTGACGGTGTTGCCGCCGAAAAATACCCTGTTCGTCTCTGGAAGGACGCAGCTTTTCTACATAGTTCGAAATATTATTTTATTGAAGGCGCCCGGGTTTATTCATACAATCAGAAAAAAGAACAGGAACTTCCTTTCTTTGGTTCTCACCTTTACACAACCGGAGCAGGCGAGATTGCCATTTTTGAAGCTCCCGGCAAGGTTTATCGGTTTTTTGGAAAAATGCCAGATACAAGAACTCTCGACAATTTTCAACTTGTTGCGGATATTAAAGATTAATACCCGTCTTAAAGTTGTAAAATTTAATGATATTCATATTGGAACTACAAAAATGGAACTTTTAGCTTGACAGCTTCATTTACACTGGGAATTTGTTTTGTATACATTACGCGTGGTACTTAAAGAGGTACGTTTTAGCGCAACAGTAAATCTAATAATATTAAAATAAACGAGGCATTTAAATGGCACAATGGATTACCTGGACAAACGAACTGGCATTAGGCATTGATGAGATTGACGAACAACATAAAGTATTGGTCGAAATCTTAAACGATGTATATGCAGCAATCAACTCGGGCAACCGGGATGAAAAGAAATTAAAGAAAATTATCGATGGTATGTTACGCTATGTTAATTTTCATTTTGTAACCGAAGAAATGAAAATGATTAAAACGAATTATACAGATTATAAGCATCACAAAGCTGAACACGACTCCTTCGTGGAAAAAGCCCTCGAATTTCAAGCTGCCTTCCGAGAAGGAGCAACGAATCTACCCGAAGAGATGATGGACTTTTTAAAGGATTGGTTGATTAACCATATACAGGGAACAGACCGAGAGTATGTTCCTTATTTTACCCGAAAAAGTTAAAGAAAAGTTAAAATCATTTGATGTCGGGGTCGATGTCAGTGGGAGTTTTATTGGATGCCTTTTTCGTTAAAAAAGCCGCTGTATTTCTTGTCGGTGTTTAATATATGGTTTGTAAGCCAATCTTTTAAAAAATAGAGAACCTGGATGTTAATTAAGTTAGAATTTGTTTCAAACTTTTCTCGCAACCTATTAATCTCTTTTATAAATTTTGAGTGTTCCGCCGCATGATCATCGTAATATGGAAACTCGTTTTTTTTCATTAACTCTTCTTCTTCAGAAAAGTGTTTTTCAGTATAGTTTGATAGTTGATCTAAAACAGAGGCGACTACTTCCATTTTCTTTTCGGATTGCATATTTTCATGAATTTCATTTATCAACGCAATTAAATCTTTATGAGCATCGTCAAAAGATTTAACTTTTACTGAATATGAATTTTTCCAGGTGAGTAACACAGTTCGCTCTACTATACTTTTTTAATCGAGGGAATTTGAATATTTCGAAGCAGGTTTGTCAATTGTTTTTCCACTAACCTTTTGTTCCATTTTGCCGTCCCCAGTATTTGAGCAAACCAGTATATTGGCTGTCCGGATAGCGGTGATAAAACAAGTTTACAAGGAATTCGACATTTTTATCCGCTTTGCGTTTATTCTTTTGGTAGTAGGCCTGTATTAAAGCCATGTGAGATCTCTGTTTTGTATCTTCATTGATGTTGGTCGTATTCTTTTTCAGAGTTAACTCTTTCAATATAATGATGGCCTCTTCATTGCGATCCTGCCCTAAAAAGGCCAGTCCCTGGTTTAACTTTAACTTGCTACCAACATTGTTGTTTTGTTGCTGTTCCAGCCCTTTCATAGTAGCCCACAATGCCTCATTAAATCGTTCCGCCAACAGGGCCGACTCCGAATATTGCAAATACGCTTCTGGTAGAATTCGACATTGACGCTCCATGGAGCGAAGCCCGTAATAGACCTTCTTCAGGTTTTTCTCTTTTGTCAACGAATCCGTATTACAACTGCTCTGGCCCCGAACGCTCGGCGCAACTGCCAGACAAAGAGTTAGAATACAAGATACAATCCAAAAGGACTTCATATTATAGTAACGGCATTTACTATGCTATAGTGGAATGCTTTTGAAACGGGGATGCACAAAAAAACCAATTTTCTCCAATGTAAAACAACCGGAAATGGACAAGTTTAGAAGAGAATTTGTCGAAAGTTGAAGTGAATAAAAAACTTGACGGTATGATGAAAACTAATAATATCAATTGAGTAGACATTATGATTATTTGTATAATGTCGTGTTTTCAATTTAAATGTATATGGAGCCAGAATGGATATCGACAGTGAGATAAAAAATATTAAATTAACTATTCAGCCCCAGATTTTAGGAAGTCTACTAAATCTGAATGATCAGAGCAATACAAGTTTTGCGTCATTAGACAAGATTGTTCGAGCTGATCAGAATATGTCGACTATGATTCTAAAAGCGGCAAACTCTTCGTTTTATTCCAGGGGAAATCAAGTTACAAGCTTGCAGCACGCGATTGCAATGCTTGGGTTTCGCGTAGTTCGGTCTCTTGCCATGGCCGCAAATTCCAAATCTCTGTTTGAATCGGGAAAATATTCTAGATTTCAGCGTTATGTATGGAAACATTCAACGGTTACAGGCGTAATATCGCGTGAAATTGCTATTCGACTACATAAAAATGATCTTCAAGAAGAAGCTTTTGTGGCAGGCTTGCTACATGACATCGGAAAAGTTATATTAAATATTATTGATAGACGAAAGTTTATTCAGGTACTTGATATAATTGGTGAAGAAGATATACAATTTATTGAAGCAGAAACTCGTATTTTTGGCACCAACCATATGATTGTAGGGCAAAAAGCTGCTGCTCATTGGAAACTGCCGGAAACTTACGGACATATATTTGAAATGCACGAAGGTTTTGATGCTCTTCCGGAAGAAAAAGATGATCTTGTTTATATTGTTTCTTATGGAAATTACCTTGCTAAAAAGTGCGGTTACGGACATTATTGCACCAAAGATGATGAAGATGGTGAGAAAATGGAACAAATGCTGAAATTACCGGAAGCCGAGGTGAAATATTTTCGTGAAGTATTGCCAGAGAAGATTGAGGAAGATGACTTTTTTAAATTTGCCAATAAGCTAATATGAATGAAAGTAGTGATGCGAATGATCCAATTAGTGTTTGGGAAAAACACTTTTTAGTTAAACCTGAAGAGGTTGCTTTTGACTATCACTTTTTTGATTTATATAGTGGGGATGAGAAAAAACTTTTAGCTCATTTACGCGAAACATTGACTAAATTGAAACGACCCGATTTAAGCGGTCCAATCTATCTTATTATCAGGGAATTATTAACAAATTCTTTAAAAGCTGTTTATAAAAAATTGTATCTTGAATATTTTATTCAGGAAATGGGTTTGGGCGACCTCTCTTACGAAGAGTGGTTGATGATCTTTAAAACTGAAATTGAAACCCATATGGCAGACAATTTTTCCAATATGTGCCGCGACAAAGATATGTTTGTCGAATGCATGATAAAACTCGATATCGGTGATCTTGTTATTGAAATAAGTAACGAGGGTGCGCCCAGTGACATTGAATGGAAGCGGTTGCAAGAAAGCCTGGCTCGTGCGAGTGAGATTAAGGACATGTCATACCTTTTCGAAGAAGATACCACCGCCGATGACTACCAGGAAGGGGCTGGCATAGGTGTCCCTATGATTTTGATGATGTTGAAAAACATTCGTAATAATAATCTTGGTGATTTTAACATTAAAGTGGATAATGGAAAAACTGTAGCCAGATTGAATCTACCCGTTGCCGTATTTATGGATTCAAATTCAGAAAACGAAACTCAAAAAGTTCCAACATAATCGAACGTCAGTATTCTGCTGGCAGGCGCATTCGCATTTAAAATAAAATTCAGTTCCAGAGCAAAGTTTTCGTATAAATGATACCGAAAGCCTATATTAAAAAGTGTTTCTGACAGGCGGTTTGCGTCAAAAAATACTCTTTCCACTTCAAACATCGGAACAAAGGGTCCAATGGGAATATCAATTCCGACAAACAGTGACGTGTCCTCCGGTTCAAATGTTGGTTGAACAGGCAGACGTACTCCGAAGTGAAAATGTTGTTCCTGATTAAAAAGATAAATTGGTTTTGTTATAACCAGATAAGGTCCATAAATCAGGCGGCTGTTGACATTGGGCGGTAAATTGGCTCTCTGGCTTAATGCATCGTAAAAGGCATCGTAACCCACGGCAACCAGCAGAGGAAACGTATCCCATCCGTCGGTAATTTTTATTCGGGCTAAAACCCCGGGAATGTTAAACTGTACTTCGTCATCTCCAATCAGGTTTTCAATGTCGAAGGCAACACCAAGAAATATATTATCATGCAGTCCGATCGTAGCTCGTGTTAAAATTCCACCGTTGTCATAACCCCATATTCCGATATTAAATTCACCTCGGTACATAGTAAATGCAGTTGGCGTATCTACCAGATCGAGCAAAAGCGCTCCATGGGCTGGCTTAAAAAATGCCAAAAAACTTAATATCACTAAAAAACTACGTATACCGCTCTTTCCCATAAATTGATTTTCGGCAGAAATTCAAATACTTTTAGCCCGATTTTTTCATTATAGCATTTTCATTATGGCATCGATGACGGTTTTTGGTTTAATTTGGTTCATGCAGGCGAAATCGCCTCGGTAGCACTCTTTTTCACCAAATACGGAGCAGGGTCGACATTCCAGCTCTTCGATGGAGATACAGACGTGGTTTTTATGTTCAGGCGGGCCAAACCCGGTAAAGCGGTGCGTTGGACCCCAGATGGAAACTGTTTTTACTCCCAGCCCGGCCGCGATGTGCAGGTTAGCTGAATCCATTGTTAAAACGAGATCGAGTTCGGCGATAAATGCCAACTCTTCTTCAAAGGTAAATTGTCCAGCAACGTTGTTTATATGTAATCCTTCGGAATAATCGCTTAGTATCGATTTCTCTTTTGCAGAGCCCAGAAAAAACAGTTCTATGTTTTTTTTCGAAAGTTCTTTTATTACCGGTTTCATAGATTCAGCTGGAAATTCTTTCAGCTTATGGGCGCTTAAGGGGGCAATGGCGATTAACTTTGCGCTAGTTTTTTTATAGTTCGATAAAAA
>JBEQLE010000057.1:0-29040 GCA_040326155.1 Leptospirales bacterium
CCTGCGAGAAGTACGTTTGCTCGGCCCGGATGATTTTTTTGGAGCGCCGGTAGTTACCTATTATGGCCCCGGAGAAATGGACGCCAGTGGAAATACAACACCGATCGATACAATCGCCAGAGAGAGCGCCAATGGAGTAATTACCCATATTGGATATGACCCTGAAACACTACAGGCGAAATCACTAAAAACGACACTACCGGGCGCGGAAAATCCGGTGCAAAATCTGACGTATAGTTATTATGATTCCGGCGACATAAAAACCATTATCGACAATGAAGATTCCACAAGAACTCAAAACTTCAACTACGATGCAAACTTTCGACTGACCTCAGCAACAGGAATTTACGGTAACCTGACCTACCAGTATTCCGCAGAAGGAAACCTGACCCAGAAAGGTTCTTTAGGAATAAAGTATGGAAATCAGTGCGCTACACCTGGACCAGTAGGAGCAGCCTGTGAAGACACGTCTGGCAACGTCTATAAATACGACTTGAACGGAAACATGATAAACCGGAAAGGGCGAGACCTGATCTACGACGCAGAAGACAGGTTAATAGAAATACAAGCCGGTGGTGTTGTAAAACAGAAATATATATACGATCATTCGGGAAGTCGAGTTGTAAAGAAACGCGAAGACGGAACAGTCGTATACAACGTTGATGGGTTATACGAAATCTTAGTGAAACCCGGCAGCCCGTTGGTATATCGTACAAAATACATCTATGGAGCAGAGGGAGACCTCGCAGCGCAGATTACAAGAGAAGGAATTCTGGAACATGTGCAAGCTGCGTCTGCAAAAATCGTAGAACTGGCCAGCGCCGGTTTTGTAACGAAACTCTTCGTAAAGACCAAAGAAACAATAGGCAAACATTTTGCACAAACCAGAACGCCGGTAGTACTTTATCTAATTATAATATTGATCGCAGCATTGATACTTGCTTTCATCAAAACAAACTTCAAACTGTATCCATTTCGATTCGTAAACGAAAACGGAGCGAGAGGGCCGACAGCCATCGTATTAATATTTGCCTTTAGCCTGGCAATACTGGGACCAGCATGCCAGGGTCAGGCAAGTGGTGAGGTTGAACCAGTTTCATGGATAGATTTACCAGTTGGCGGATATGTGGATATACCAGATGTCGGCCAGGACCCGGGAACCAATAATGATACTGCGTTAAATGGGCAGCCAACCATAGGAGCATTTTTCCTTCATCCGAATCATCAAGGGTCGACTTCGTTGATTACGGATGCGTATGGTGCGCTGGTTTCTGAAATACACTATAAACCGTATGGAGAAATATATCGGCCTGCGTCGAATGGGGAAGATATTTCTCGGAATAAATATACCGGTCAACAAGAAGACGTGGAATCGGAGCTTATGTACTACGGATCTCGATTTTACGACCCGGCGATTGGAAGATTTATATCGGCTGATACGATAATCGATTCTGGCGCAGGGAACATGGGGTTTAACCGGTATATGTATGTTGCCGGAAATCCGGTGAACTATACGGATCCGAGTGGGCATTTTCTTGTAACTGCGATTATTATTGGTGCGATTGTTGGTGCTGTAGTTGGCGGTACCCACGGACAAGTCTTCAATCAACAGGCATGGGAAAATTTTGATGGAGAAAGCGCTCTTCTAGGGGCCGTAATCGGGGCAGTTTCGGCTGTGGCCGGTTGGGCTGTTGGTACGGCAGTTATCGGAACCGGGGGGGCCGGTGCACCTATTTTGGGACATGCTCTTGGAAGTGCCACTAGTGGCACCGTAAACAATGGCCTAATGGCAGCCGTAAATGGTGGCGATATTGGTGAGGCTATGAAAGTAGGGTTTACCTCTGGATTACTGGGTGGTTTTGTATCCGGTGGTTTCTTATTGTCTGGCGTACCCATCATGAGTGCATCGACTATAGCAAATGCGGCCGGCGGTTCTGTCTCAGGATTTGTTGGAGCAGCTATGACAGGCGGAGACGTTGGTATTGCCGCACTCGCCGGTTTCGGTTGGGGATTTGGATCAGCATGGGCAAGTGGGATCCTAAATCGAGAGTTAATGACAGATGGAGTTATTAGGGATAATAAGGCAATGATTAAAACTGGTGAAAAAGATGCAAATGGAAATGATGTATATGAGCCAGTAAAGAAGGGGGCTATCGTTGGTTTAAAGTCAGTGAAAGGTGACAGATTAGCTTGGTTATGGTCAACGCTCGTCGGTGGTTACTCCCATGCCAGTACTGTAGGAGATGATCAAGGGAGCTTGTACCAATATGGTACGAAAAATCCATACAATATGAGTGGCAGGGGATTTAAAATATTAGGTTATACCAACACACCACTCGATTTAACTGCTACCCGATTACATCCGAATTATACAAGTTATAAAAGAACACCTACCGGCGTTTACAATAGTATGACAAATAATTGCACAACTACATTATCGCAAGGATACGGACTGCCAAACATGTGGACTCCGTATAATGTTCACAGTTATTATAATTACACGAACAGTGCATTTTGGCAGCCATGGTGATTGTTATGAAGAACTTAATTTTATACAGCATGATTATTGCTCTGGTAATTTTTTTTCGATGCTCGGATAGATCGGCTTTGATTAAAAATACTAAATCCAGTCAGCCCAGGTACACTATAGAAAATCTAAGTTACGAGCTTAAACATCGATTTCTGGGTCCCCTATTTACGAAAGTTCAAGATCCTATGTTTAGTGAAAAGTTTGAAATAAAAGTGGTTGTACAGATGCTAGAAGCTGGCTGGGTCTTAGATAGACTATTAATTGATTACGATGGAATTAGAAAACGAACTGTAAAGAATGACGAAATTCATGCGATACGGAATAGCCTTAAAGAGTTCTATGGTAATGATGTTAGTTTTGATGCACACGAAATAGAAGTGATTCCAATTATACCAATATTTTTAAGACGCTCGACGGATAAAGATACTTACACCAAAACTATTAATTTATACTGGGGTGGACCGGCACTAAACTACTTTGTGATTACAGTAAAAGACAAAGAAATGCTAATACATTATTTCAAGCCCAAATAATTAAAGTTGATAGTGTATAGAATCTACAGAAATATGTGGACGCCGTATAATGTTTATAGTTATTACAATTATACTAATAGTACTTTTTGGCAACCTTGGTAGACTATATGAAACTTATAAAAATATCAATATTTTGGCTTATGCTAGGCGGCATCGTGCAGTGTGCCAATAGGACCGATCTTACGAAGAAAAATAAAATAAAAAGCCCGGCTTATGTAATTCAAAATATCGATTATAATTTTAAATCAAGATTATTCGGACCACTGTTTAAAAAATCGCCGGATTGGATGTTTAGCGTAAGAATTGAAATCTCAGTAACATTAAAAATACTAGAACCGGATTGGGCTCTTCAGAAAGTTATAGTTAATTATGACAAGATCCGCAATAGAAATCTAAAGGCAGAAGAACGCACAAAGGTTAAAGATAAGTTAAAAGAGATTTATAACTCTGAGCAGAAATTTTTTGAAAACAAAATAGAAGTTATTCCGATTGTACCAATATTTGTAAAACGAAAAACCAAAAAAAATGAATATACGAAAAATGTTAATTTGTATTGGGGTACTGGAGGGTTAAATTATATTGCTGTTACGGTGGATAATAAAGAACTATTTATTCAATGGTTTAGAGCCAAGTGATATAGGTTGAGTACAGCTAAACTTTGTGTACAATTTATCACTACCTTTTTAAATCTGTAGAATAGGTTGCTTATGAAATTTATAATTGAATATGACAACACTATTGAGCAACGCTTGCTAACCTATATTGCTGAAGAGCATTCTTTCGATATGGAACCAACTGTAAGTGCGACTGATTTTGAATTAATATTAAATAAGTTAAGCTTATCTGTTGTTGATAATAAAATTACGCAATCATCCCCTTACGGACATATAATAACATCCTAAGTGGCAGGATAACCGATTAACATGCAAATAATAGACCGTCAATTTAAGTTTAAGATAGAGTTTGACTTACGGAATGTCCCTATAAAATAGCATTGAACATATTTTTTATGTTTATCCATGCGGTCCAGAGATGGGCCGCTTTATGTTTTATAAAAATAAACATATTAAGTAACTTGCGAACCACCAAACATACAGAATCGTATTGACATAAAAAAGCATAAATGTAGTTAGATAATCACCAATAATATTGTTTTTTGAAGATTTGAACATAGATATATGATACCATAAGAAATATCGTAGATGATTTGGCACAATTTGACTTGAACCTTGCGATAAAAAGTTTTTCCTTTCGCCTATCTTTTGACGATCATATTTGAAATCAATATGCCTACCTTGCGAAGTAATTTCGATATAATTATAGATCTCTTTTCTTTTGTTCATATACTTTTTGATAATATTAGATAGAGTGATTGAATATTTGCTTTTATGATTATTGAATAAATTCTCGCCCCTGTCGTTTTGATACTCAAACCAAAACCGCATAAGTAGATAAACATAACCAACAATGCAGGCAACCACCAACACAACCGGCCTACCAATTAAGTTATCTACCGTTTGCCCTGCATATTTAAGAAGATGAAAATTCAAATCTACGATAAAAGCAACCAATAGGAACCAGTTCACCATTGCAAAGTTACGCAACTTTTTCCCGACTAGAATATCTGTACTCATGATTCGATATGTCAATATGTGTAAAACAAGACGTAAAGATTAATTTCGTAATAAATAATATATTGACAAAATACAAGTTTTGATTATATTGTTTAAAGAGGAAATTGTACGGATATGCTCTGTATGCGCGATGGGCATGTTGATGTGTAAGAGTCATGAAGATGTACAAAAATATAAAACCGACCTCAAGAAAAGAATATTGCAAAACGAGAAAGAGTAAGGAGGGCAAGCTTCATAAAGACTTGCCTTGCTTAGTTTATTGGTTTAACGACCTATCATTTACCGTTGTCACCAAATAATATAGGTTCAACCCATCTTTGAAATAATTGAAAATGCAATTCAGATCGACGCGAAATTCGCTTTAAATCAGCGTCCATTATTGCAAGAATTCTTTTATCTGCTTCCTTGATAAGTTTTTCTTGTTCGGATTTGTCTTTAGACATACTTGTCCTGTACTCTGTCAAAAAGCAGCAAGTCGTGCCGCATAACGTGATCTTACAGATTAAAACACCTCAAATCAGCAAATTCTCAATAATTCCAAAAATCAGAAAATAATTTTAATAAAATTAGAAACTTGATAATTGAAAGTGATTTATATTCAATAAAATGTCAATCTGTTTCTTGTTCGGACGCAACACTTTTACGGCAGAATCACAAAAACAGATAAATAAAAATTAAGCTGCGTCTTTAAATAGACGATCAGGCTCATAACCAGACCAATAGTAAATATGATGCAATCCATTTAAAACAGGTTTTGATCTTAACTTCGCGTCTGGAGGACGTTCGGCAATAGTTCCACCGATCGGGGAATCCATTAAACCGGAATGCATTCTGTGGGTATTATAAAAGGGAATGTATTCATCCAATAATTTTCTTGAATGAAATTCATTTTTCACAATAACGTGATTGAAAAGATCTTTTCTTAAAGTACCGTTAAATCTTTCCACAAAAGGGTTTTGCCACGGAGAGTGAGCTGCAGTTGGTTTTGATTCAATACCGAAATAAACAGGTAAAACTTCTTTAACTCTATTCATAAACATGGAGTCTCGATCATGTATCATATATTTGAAATCGTGAGAATCGCCGAAACAGTTTTTAAGTTGTTGGACAACCCAATTTTCGCTTGGCTCAAATGTACAGTTATAATGAAGAACTTGTCTACGTTCGTGATCCATAATTATATATACATACAATGGACGAAAAAGGTCTTTTGCTAACTCGACTTGCACAACCATAAAATCCATCGCAACAACTCTGGAGTTGTACAAGAATGTTTTCCACTTTTGAGATCTTATTGAATCTGGCTCTAGCTCTTTTTTGAAACCACGAATAATTCTGTAAACAGAAGAGAGAGAAGCATCTTTGATACCGAGTTGAATTAAATTCATATAAATACGAAGACCATCGATGGAGAAGTTTTCCAGAAACATTTTTTTAATAATCTCCTTCGTTTCTTCTGAGACCGGAGGTCTACCAGGGGATCTAATAACTTTCCCTGAGATTTTTGCCCAATACGCTTTAAACCTTTCTTTGTACTTTTGAATTAAAAGTTCCGGACGAAACCTGGCTTTTAAATAAGCAATAATGGAAAATAAGTGAATCGATAACGAGATAATTAAGACGGTAAGCATTCACTTTAATTGTAAAGTAAATTCTTTTGTAAAGAAATAAACCTTGCCACCAAAAGACGATTGATCGAATGTTAAAAGTAAAATATTTTGAAAAGTGAGTGAAAGTATGCCAAAAAAAGTCAAATTTTTCATTTTGATGAGTTTATTGCTAATAACAACTTTACATCCAGTACGCGTTATATCTGAAAAAGGCATATGTTTTGATCTCGATAAAACAAAGTCTGATATATTATCGAGAGCGGTTCGTTATGGGTGTAATGACTTATTAAAAAAGCAAATAGAAAAAGGAAAAGATGTCAATTTTGCGACAAAGGAGTTTTACGCTCCTATTTTTTCAGCTATCAACGGATATAATTTGACTGGGCTAGAGATTCTACTTAGAAATGGCGCGAATCCCAATATATATTTATATATAAAACATGGAAGAACTCCATTGTCATATACTATTTCTAAAATCAAGACTGACAAAAAACCGAAAGAACATGAAGAATTTATTAATAAGACTGTGAAATTATTGATTGAATACGGAGCTAATGTCAATGGGTTAGAACTCGTTAGGAATCCAGCTCTGGAAGATTCTTATTCTCCTTTACATTATGCAGTCTCTGGAAGTAAATATAATTTAACAAAATATTTACTTCAAGTGGGTGCCGAAGTTAATGGCGCAGGCGGACCATCACCTATTTTTGTTTTATCTACTAGGAAAATATTAGTTTTGCTAGTAGAATACGGAATTATTATCAACGTAAGAGATGAACTTGGTAGAACACCAATGCATACTGTAAATTTTTTTGGTTTCCAGGAAACAATCAAAGAATTAAAAAACCATGGGTTAGATATTAATGCGCAAGCTGACCAAGGTGAAACACCAATTATGTACGCAGTTCTTACCGAAAGGCTAGATCTTGTAAAAGTTTTTGTAGTATTAGGTGTCGATTTAACTTTAAGGAATAAAGATGGACTAACTGTTTTAGGTGTAGCTTATCAGGAAGGCGCAAAAAAAATAATAGAATACTTAGAGTCAATGGGTGCACCTCGATAAACTGTAGTATGCGCCCCCGTGGATTACCGACTTCAATTCCCGGGTTTTTCCTCCACCCGGTTACCCACAATTTTCGCCCATCAGCACTATAAAAAAGGAATCTATATGAAATTGTCTATAATACAGTAGACGAGCATTTTTTCAAAATATGTTATTTTACTGTATTATAACATAGAGATACGGTAGGTGAGCATTTTCCGAAAATTCATTCAGTTACTGTATTTCAATAACGAAATGCGTGATAATACCTAAATACCAGGCATTTTGACGGCAAAAGAAAAGAAACCCCTCCCGGCGGCAGCCGAAAAACGTTTAATTGTCTTTGGCAGGATTGAATTCGAAATTTTCAGATTCGCATGTAGTTGTGACATAAAAGATGAATTTATGTGTGGCAGGAATTCATTTAATGTTTATGTTCATTTATGATCACTTTTTTGTCATTTTGTCTGATTTTTCCTTTCTGTAAGCTATTTGGTAGAAAAAATACTTGCACTCATAAATGAGAAAATATTACCATTCATTAGTATATTAATATTGCAAATTAATCTGTTGAACCTGAGGGGGATCTAATGTTTAAGGAAACTGGAAAAAGAACAATTTCTATAATAGCCTTTATAAGTTTTTCACTACTTGGCCTGTCTATTTATGGGCAAGAGGAAGATGCTGGGGATAGTAAGAAAGAAAGTACTGAGAGAGCGGTACAAGGTAGTTATTTAAAAAAAATCAATTCGAAAAAAGCTGCCGAAAAATACTCTATTATCAATAAGAAATCATTATATGAGTTAGCTGTTATTGTCGGGAACTACGGCTCTGAAAGTGAAAAGAAAACATACGCAGAGTTGAAACAAAATTATACGGAAGGTGTGAAAAACCTGTATAAAAGAAAGTTTCTTGAAGCGGGTGCCGGGCTGGAAAAAAATTATCTGGAGATTAAAGTTCTTTATAAAACTATGGCTGAGCGTTATCGCGATAAAGCCAGTAACTTGCTCAGTGATTGTGCTGAATCTATAGTTGATATGGAACTTAATATTGCACCTTCCGCAGATAGCGCTCCTGAGGCACTTGCACGTCAACGAAAGTCTGTTTATGAAAATAAACATCGATTGAGCATCGCCTACGAGCAGTTTAATAACGGTGATGGTTTTGAAAGGGAAGAGAACTATTCGCTTGCTATTGTCCACTACCGTGGTGCAATTACACACGGAGTGAATATTTTAATCGACTTGGCAGAAACGGAAGAAGCCAAGAATCAGGTTAGAGAAAAGTACCAAACTGAATTATACGATGTTGAAAATCGTTTATCTAATTCGAATTAAACAGTTTCTATTATTAACGATAACGATCTTTACCGGGTGTTTTGCTACCTCTTCTACCCAAGGGTATGTTGTAGTACTTGATCCCGGTCATGGAGGGCGATTTATTCGCCCTCCATCCGTTTATGGTGACAAGTATGATGTCCGTTTTGGGCATTATCTTGATAAATATCGGGAAGGCGCCTCGTATAAAGGACTGCATGAAAATATAGAGATGTATGAACTTGCTACGCGGGTTCAGAAGTTACTCTTGTTAACTCAAACTTCCGAAGGCCGAAAAAAGTTTCACGAGATTGTAAAAAAATACAATCCAGGGGCGACTCTACCCAGCCAACCTATTCAAGTTTTTATTTCTCGCGCCGCCGGTTATTATGGTGAATACGAAGAAAATGGCATCGACATTAACGGCCCGTATCGTCTTTACGATTATCCCGATATAAAAACCGGTAAAATACAGAAAGGGACGATTAGTCGAATAAACTCTGTGCGTCCTAACCTTGTCGTAAGCATGCACCTGACTTCTGGACGTGGGGGAAAATATGGGGCGCTTAGCGCTGTGGCAACCCCTGGTTATGATACCTATAAAGATGCTTTGAGTTTTATAACGGGTGACTCTAATAAAAAAAAGGCCATTCGAAAAAAATTCGTAGAGGGAGCATATAATGACTGGTTTAACAGTGGGTGTGGAAAAGATTCGTTTGAATGGTTTTTGTGCGACGCTTGGATTTATTTTACAGGGTACTGGAGCAAATCTCATAGTCTAGAGCCTGACTTATTGAAATTTCGTGGCAATCGCTATAATTTTTTAACCTGGGCTTATTCCGACCCCATGTGGCCAAATAGTGAAGCGATAGAGAATAAAAGCGGAGCTTACGCTGAACATCTGAAGAAATTTAAGCCCGAAGGCCGTTTCTGGGACAGGGAAAAAAGTGACCCTGAAAAGTGGCGTCGTGAAGGTGGTCCAGAAGGGTATGGGGGAGATAATCTCTACGCGGCTAATGAGCTGCTTCGTTTTGTCCGGTACTCACTGTATAAAAACGGCGTTTCAAAATACGAAAAGTTGCCTCGGCTTCGCAAGCCCTATCTTTCAACATGGTCTGTGCCAACTCATGTGAACGCCATTTCAGCTTATCTTGAATTGGCCTATATTGATAATCCACATGATTATCGCCGAATTAAGTCGTATAAAAATGTTCAAGCTGAAGCTATTGCCGTAGGTATATATTCACTTTTTTATGGTCTGGAATATTCAAAATCAAACCCTCAAAAAGATTTTCCCTGGGGAAAACCGATTGATTTTTCTCGGTATCAGAATTACAACGGTTCGAATTATTTTAAGGATGTGGTCGAGTAAACGAATTAATCTAACAGTCCTTTTGAGCTTAAATAACTATAGGCTGCTTTTTGTTCGGATTTTTTTCGGCTTGTCGATAGTCCCCGGGTGATCTCAACGCCTTTTATGAATAGACCAATTAAGAATTCCTTATTGTGCTCTGGGCCTTCGGTAGATAGTACCCGGTATTCAGGACGCATTTTCCCTTCTTTTACCAGATGTTCTTGTAGGTGAGATTTATAATCAACACTGAAGCGCGGTGATTTGCTTTGTGATAGATACGGTTCCCAATGTGCAAGTATAAATTCTTCGGCATGTGAGAATCCATTGGATACGAAAATTCCCCCGATTAATGCCTCTAGTGCATCTGCCATGTTTGATATACGAATATGGCCCCCGGTATTTGACTCTCCCTTGCCCATTAGCAGGTAGTCGCCAATTTGCATTACCTTTGCAATATCGCCGAGCGTTGGTTCACAAACAGCCTGGGACTTGCGCTTGGTTAACTCACCCTCGTTGGCTTCAGGAAATAACCGGTATAGTTCACGCGCAATAACCATTCCCAATACAGCGTCACCAAGAAATTCCAGCCTCTGGTTATGAAACTGATGCAGTGAGCTTCTTTTTTGCTTCTTCAATTCATTAGCATAACTTTTATGAGTTAAACTTTGGTCGACCAATGTAGAGTCGACATGCTCCAGGTTGTATTTAGCACAAAATTTTGCGATTTGTTTCGCACGCACAGTATCCATTGGATTATTATCGCTCCATTGGTTAACGGGTTAATACCCATAAAAAAATTGTGTTAATACACCCACTGAAATGAAAATTTGAGTGTTTAAAGCCGCCTGAGTAGACGGCTTTTTGGTCTAACGCATTAAAAAAATTTCGGTTGATCAAGACCGTTCGTCGATGTACTTTGCGACATCTCCTACGGTTTGAATCTTTTCTGCATCTTCATCCGGAATTTCGATTCCAAACTCTTCTTCCAAAGCCATTACAAGTTCAACTGTATCCAGCGAGTCGGCGCCTAAGTCATCGATAAAATGAGATTCTGGCGTAATTTCCGTTTCATCCACGCCTAATTGTTCTGCTATAATCTTTTTAATTTTATCCATATCTGCCATTTTGGTCTCCTATTGTTCTAATTTCATCGGTATTATTAATCCGTGCAAGGGCATGTATAAATAATCTTCTTTTATTGTAAAGCAATTACTAAGAATTATCTAATTTTCGATTGCTACAGAGCCGTGATTCCACCATTTATATTCAAAACATGCCCTGTTATGTATTCTGCCATATCAGATGTTAGAAATAAAACCGCTTTTGCGATATCTTCTGGTTTTCCTGCTCTATTTAGTGGTATCGATTCGATAATTCTTACTTTGTGTTTTTCTGGTATGGCCTGAGTCATTGGTGTATCTATAAAACCGGGTGAAACACAATTTACACGAATGCCAAAGGGAGCTAGTTCTTTAGCCAGAGTATTGGCCATTCCGATTACTCCCGCTTTCGATGCTGAGTAGTTTGCTTGTCCGGGGTTTCCATTTGCAGCTATGGACGAAATACAGACAATTGTTCCGGAGCGTTGTTTTCGCATAATATTTGCCGCTGCCTGTGTGCAGTAAAACATACCGGTCAAGTTCACATCGATCACTTTTTTCCATGCGTCGGGTTTCATCCGAATAAACAGTCCATCTTTGTTTATGCCCGCATTGTTAATTAAAATATCGACTTTTCCCCATTTTTCAAATGTTTTAGCAAACATATTTTTAACATCTTCTTCATTCGAAACGTCGCAGGAAACTGCCAGGGTTTCTACACCGGTTTTTGCAATTTCTTCTGCCGTTGCTTCAGCGGTCTGCATATCGATATCGGAAATTACCACATGAGCTCCGTGACTGGCCAGTTTTTCAGCAATTCCTTTACCGATTCCCCGTCCCGATCCTGTTATTACGGCAACTTTACCTTCAATACTTTCAAATTCATTCATTATTTTACTTCCTTAAACATATCTTTAGAACCCATCATAAATTTCATTTCTGCCTTGCAGGCGATTTCACCTTCAACGGTTGCAGTGCCAATAACATGGGCAAATCTACTGCTATATTTCAATATTTCTACTTCTAATTTTAGCTGGTCACCCGGAATAACAGGACGTTTAAACCTTGCCTTTTCAATAGACGCAAAAAAACCTATTTTCCCTTTATTTTCAGGAATGTTTAATATAAAAATACCCGCAGCCTGGGCCAGCGCTTCTATTTGTAAAACCCCCGGCATGATCGGTAGTTCCGGGAAATGACCATTAAAAAACTCTTCGTTTCTTGTAACATTTTTTAAAGCTACAATTTTCTTGTCTCCGATCTCCAAAACACGGTCAACCAATAAAAAAGGGTAGCGATGAGGTAAAATTTTCGAAATTTCGGTAATATTTAGATGTTTTTCTGACATAATAGTTTCCAATTTAATTATTTTGTAGTTATTATCTTTCCTTTCGTAATGTTCAGTAAAGACTTTTTTGCGCTTGCAAACGCGATACACGGCTCTACTTTGGGTTCACATTTCTTAGTGATCTATATAGATAATAATTAAACTTTTATGTACGGACGAAAAATTAAGTCAAGACTCATTCAGATTGAAGAGTTTTTAAACATGCCTCGCTCCAGAAAGGCTGTTAAGCATTTTGCCCTGGGAGTTTTTGGTGTAATTGTACTCATTACAACGTATGTACTCTCTTTTTCTCATATTGGTCAAGTTTACTCCTACAATCTAGGCGATATCTCCGCAGATGACATTCGGGTAGTTCGCGATATTCGGTTTCTTGTGGATGCTGAAACCAAAGTAAAGAAAGAGGCGGCTCGAAACTCTATACCACCGATATTTAATCGTGATTATCAGGTTCTTCGTCGAGTGATTGGAACAATTACCGCCGAACTTTCCAGCATGTTACGTATGAAAATCGGACTGGATTTATACGACAGGGTGATTCAAGAGCACACCTGGGTTAAAAGTATGTCTTCGGTCGAAAGAGAAGACATTGAAGAGCTTCTTATGAACTCCACAAACCGGGATGTCATAAAAAGATGGGCACAAGGGTACGCAACGCTGGTTTTTGATAATTATGGTATTTTACCCGATGAACTTAAAAATATTGTCGAACCCGGAGTCACTGTTTTAACGGACAGCGATGGATCTGGTACAGTCAGTGAAGATACCTGGAATAGTGATCAATTGATCGCTGTTAACGATATGTATAAGCATAAAAATTATTCCGCTTTGACCAAGCTTGGTTCGGCATCTTTTCGCAATCAGGTTACAACTCGGGCTAGAAAACTTATACAGCGTCGAATTCTCTATCTTTACTCTAAATCTCCTTATTTACATTACAATTCGGGTGAAACAGAGCAGCGAAAAATCGAAGCTGAAAATCTGGTTAAACCGGTTTATGGTACTTTGAAAAAAGGGCTGACAATTGTTCGAGCCGGCGACCCCATTAATCAGTCTACTCTGGATAAAATTGCAATACTTAACCAGTACCAGGGGAATACAAATGTAAAAAACATTTTAGGGATATTTTTAATACAGTTATTATTGGCACTGGGCATTTCGTATTTTATACATAAATTTTCTGAATTCGAAATGCGAGATCTGCAATCTTATATTATACTGGGAATTCAAATATTAACTATTGTACTGATTGCTTTTCCGCTCGCTCGTTATTTTGGCGCAAGAGAAAGTGAAATATATTTTGCGCTTTTTGTACCGGTAGGGCTTGTTACGACGATTGGCACTTTATTGCTTGGAGCCCAGGTTACTTTTGCTATGGGAGTTTTTTTGTCGGTTTTTCTTTTCATGATTTCCGGAAATGAAGCAAGTACATTTATTATATCGATATTTTTTGTTATAACCGGAATTTATTCCAGCAATAAAATGGAACGTCGCACCCAGTTTATAAACAGTATTTTGCTTTCGGGCACTGTAATCTCGGTAGCCATTGTCGGTTTAGACCTCTCTTTAAACCAGATTTCAACTCAGACATATTTGAAAGTGGCTCTTGCTTTTTTGAATGCGATGCTGGGTATTATTCTTGCCACCGGTTTTTTACCTTTTTATGAAAATGTATTTAATTTACCAACCCGGTTTCGTTTAATGGAACTGACCGACTTTAACAACCCTTTGCTGCGAAGAATGTCAGAAGAGGCCCCTTCTAGTTACACTCACTCTATTGTAATGGCCTCTCTTTCGGAAAGAGCCGTAAGCGTAATCGGCGGAGATTCGTTGCTGGCGCGGGTGGGTTGTCTGTACCATGATATCGGTAAAATGATTAATGCGGAAATTTACGCAGAAAACAAGCACTTGCAGATTGCAGCCAATAAAGCGTCTGGTCTTACTCCAAAACAGTATGCTGTAACAATAATTAAACACGTTCTCGATGGAATTGACATGGCCAGGGCGCATCGTTTGCCTGAAAAAGTAATAGCGTTTATACCAGAACACCACGGTACAAGTCTAATGAGGTATTTTTATCACGAGGCGCTTAAAGTTAAAAAAGAAGCGCCTGACAAATACAAATTTCGTTACCCCGGTCCGAAACCGCAAACGAAAGAGACAGCAGTTGTAATGATGGCCGACTCACTTGAGGCCGCTTCAAGAAGTGTGCCAGACCCGACGAAAGAGAATCTTGAAAAACTCGTAGATACTATTATAAAAGGAAAAATTGATGAGGGACAGCTTGATGAATGCCCCCTGACGCTCTACGATTTGAAAAAAATAAAAGAAAGTTTTTTACATGCTCTTTTAAGTACGTTTCACCTTCGGCCACAATACCCTACCAGTTCGGAAACTGAAAAACTCGAAAATCAGCTGGAAAACAATAATCGCTCTAAAGGACGGAAAAAAAAGACAAAGGGTAAAAAGTAAATGGGAGCGTCTATTCGCGCAAATTTTACCTTCTTAGTAAAATCTATTCAAGAGTACCCGTCCGAAAACAGGCAGAATCGGTTAATGTTTTTTTTGTTAACACTGCTTTCCATGACACTCACGTATGGCGCCTTTATCAACGGTACCTGGGACTCCAGACTGATCAATGGATTTATTTATAGTTCATGTTTAATGCTTATTTTACTTTCTCATGAATTTGGTCATTTTTTTCAGGCTAAAAAATATGGAGTGGAATGTACTCTTCCATTTTTTATTCCCCTTCCTTTTGTAAGCCCTTTTGGAACGATGGGGGCTTTTATTCGAATGAAAACATCCCCTTCTACTTTGAATGCGCTGTTTGATATCTCTTTCTGGGGACCAGCGATGAGTTTCTTTTTGAGTTTGCCGGTTCTGGTAATCGGTTTGTATTTATCGGAAATTATTCCATCTGAATATGAGAACTCTCTTTTTATTGCAAAAGAAAGTCCTTTGCTTTTCGGCCCTTCCTTCTTAATATCTACACTGCAAAAAATCTTACTCGATATTCCAGCCGGGCACGCGCTGGTAATGCACCCGATGGCATATGCAGGGTGGGTGGGCCTGTTTGTTACAGCAATAAATCTTATACCGGTTGGTCAACTTGATGGAGGCCACATTGCGTACGCTTTTCTGGGGAAAACTCAGATCTATATTGCGTATGTTTTTCTGGTTTTACTGCTTTTACTTGCCGCTGAATTTACACCCGCCTGGTTGTTCTGGGTTATACTGCTTTTTATTCTCGGAATTAGGCACCCGGTTATGAAAATTAAAAAGATCGATAGTATGCGCAGTAAAAATATTCATACGGATAGAAAACGGTTGATGATGGGAATTCTGAGCGCTTTCATTTTCTGTATAAGTTTTATTCCGGCCCCCATAACAGTTGCGGGCGCGAAGGAACTCAAAGAGGAACAAGAAGTTTTACCGGGTGAAGACTGGCAATATAATATTCATTATGAAAAAAACGAGGAAAAACCTGTAGATGGAAATCATCTATTTAACTGACATCCACGATAACTTGAAAAGATTAAGGCATGTCATTCAAGATACCAGGGCCGACCTATATATAATTTCAGGCGATCTTATTTATAAAGCTTTTTTCACAGAAACTAAACTTTACGAATTCGTCTCTTTACAAGAAGAGTTTTTTTATTACCTTGTCCGTAAAAAAATTCGAGGAACTCCTTTGGAACTGGCCAGATCTATAATTCGGATGCCCGAAGCCTTTCCTGCCGGTTATCTGGTAAAAGCAAAAAGGTACCAGGAGTTATTTGCCAAGGCCGCTTCAAATATGAAGGCTAAATATTTAATTTTAAAGAGACTGGTTGAAACATACGCTAAAGCTGAGGTTCTATTTTTACCTGGCAACTATGACAGAGATTTACAATACACCGCTTTAGATACTTATGATATACATAAAAAAAATCGCGTTATACAAGGAATTGATTTTGCAGGATACGGGGGGGCGCCAATTGCCACATCGGGAATTCCCGAATCGGTTTCCGTTGTATTTTATGAATATATTGTGAATGGGAAACTACACAGTGAACCCCTTGAGCAGTTTCAAAAGCAAAAACCAGATGTCCTTTTATTGCATAACCCTGCCTATGCTACACTCGATAAAATTGCGTCACATGGGCATATCGGTTCCATGGGGGTGCGTCAGTATATCGATGATTACGAACCAACACTTGCTCTTTCCGGGCATGTTCACTCCGACCGCGGATTAATGAAAATCAATAATACCTATTGTATTAATCCATCTAATTTCGGGGCGGTAGATACTATGAATGGACATGATGACGGCGGATTTTTTTGCCGAATTTTTATGCACAAAAAAAAACCTGAAACCGTATTTGAAGGACTGGTGCTTTATAAATATTTTGAAAAACATATTTTACCGGTATTAGAAATAAATATAAAAAACAACAAACCCGTTGAAAAGGTACTCAATGAAAAAATCTATAATGAAATAGGAAGTTTTATAAGATGAGAAATCCATTTCCGGACAGCGAAGTAATTAAACAGTTTCTTGGTTTAAAAGATTATTTCAAGAAATACCAGACAAGAGCGTCCTTCACCCGAATTCGTGAAATAGCCAAAGTCGGAAGAATTATCCGAAGTTATGGAGATACCATTGCCTTCGATTTACTCGGCTCAGTGAATTTTGGAATGGCGGATGAAAACTCCGATGTAGATATGGTCTTGTATCTCGATTGTCCTGATCTTGAACCGGGCGTTGAAATGACCAGGGAGAATTCCCCGAAGTTAAAATTATATGAATCTCTGGTAATTCACACTCTTATTCATGCCCTCAGTGAAGACAGTTATAAAGTAGAGATCGTAGATTACATTAATTTATCAGAATTAAAATTGGCGATTGAAAATGAAGATACAAGCAGTGATATTATTTCGCGGTTTGTATTTTATCGAATAATTTGCAGAGGCATCAATAAGAGGTTTTTACATATGTATGAAAAACAACTGTTGGCGAAACCAGCGCTTTTAAAAAGTATTGAAGAGACACTAAGCGACGCTCTACTTGAGTTTACCCGTTCGACCAGTCATGGCAGTTCCTTTCAAAAGTATATGAACCGATTAAAAGATCACAATATACATATTCCTGAATCGGTTATTAAAACAGTCATGGATTATTTATCACTGACTTCACATTGAAAAGAAAAACTGAATAAGCAGTTAAATGTCTTCTTCCAGATGGTATAATTCTTCCGGTCTTTGCGGGCGGCGTATAACTTTTAGTCCGATATCCGTAATGAATAGTTCGGGTATTAAAGGGCGCGAGTTATAATTGGAAGACATTACCGAAGAGTAAGCTCCGGTGTGTAACACAGCTAGAAAATCTTTTTCTTCTACTATGGGCATTTTATGTTTTTTTGCAAAAAAGTCTCCACTTTCACAAATTGGTCCAACCACGTCGTACTCATATTGGCTGGAGCCTGATCGATTTAGAGGTAATATGGGATGTGAAACTTTATACAGAGCCGGGCGTATTAACTCACTCATTCCCGAATCGATAATGGCAATATCATATCCTTTTTTGGATTTTATATATTGTATTTGTGAAACAAGAATTCCAGTGTAGCCGGTTAAAAAACGTCCCGGTTCAAAGTCCACGCGCCAAGGAAGTTTCTGAGAGTTTATTTCCTTAGATAGTTTTTCTATGGGAAAATTTTTCCCTTTTTCGTTTGAAAATATATAATCGTAGTCGATACCAAAACCTCCACCAAGAGACAGGTATTCGAGTTTTTCTTGCAGGTAAGATTCAATAGCCACAGCCTTCTCTTTTAGAAATTCAAGGCCATCAAGATAGGGTTCAATGTTCATAATCTGGGAACCAAGGTGAACCTGGAGTCCGATAATGGACAGGTTGTCAGACTCGGAAATGAGACGCATCGCTTTGGCCAGCTCTCGTTCAGAGATGCCAAATTTGTTTTCTTCTTTTCCGGTTTTAATATATTCATGTGTATCGACCCCGATGTCGGGATTCAGGCGAATGGTTATTTGAGTAGATATGTCCAGTATCGATGCGATTTCAGAAATTTGTTGAATTTCTGAGAGAGATTCAACATGAAAACTTTTTATACCATTTTGCAGACCGAGAACAATCTCATTTTCAGTTTTACCTACTCCGGCATACACCATACGACTACCGGGAAAACCGGCTTGCAGCCCCCGAAGAATTTCACCGCCGGAAACAACGTCAATTCCAAAGTTTTCTTTTTCGCGTATTTTTTTCAGTATGTGTATATTCGAAAGAGATTTAACAGAGTAAAATAATTTAGATTCAGGAAAATGCCCGGATAAAATATCAAGGCGTTCTTCTAGTATGTCGTTATGGTATAAAAAATAGGGACCGCGGTAGTTGTACCGTTTCAGTAGTATTTTTTGTGCATGTTTATTGATACTATCAAGACTTTCGTCTTTCCAATATAGCTGGTTATCTTTATATTTAAAATACATGGTAGTTTTTCGGGTGTTTTTTATTGGCGATCTTTAACGGGGCGGTACAGAATATCAATACCGTGATCAATATAACCAATCCAGATAAAATCGTCTTCCATTTGAAGGTGGTGTACTTCATTTGAACTTAAACCGTTTAGAACTGTAATCTTATCCAGAGTTCTTTTTTCTCGGTCATAGATGCGAATTCCGTGACCGGAGGTTCCAATCCAGATTTTATTACCGCGCTTTGCCAGACAGGAGGGGTAGGGTAAATCCCAGTCTAAAAATTTGATCGTTTTTCTTTCGAGGTCATATCGGTATATTCCAAACCGGTGGACGCCTATCCAGAGATAACGGCCGTCAATTAAAAGGGTTTTAACGTTATTTCCATCGAGTTTTCCATTTTCAACATTTATGTAGTGCACCTCGCCTGTCTCTTTATTTTTTACGACAGCCCCATTGTCGAGCGTTCCAAAAGCAAGATAGCGATGGTCGGCTTCAATGGCATAAACCTGGTTTGAGCCAACAAAAGAGTTCCGGTCCAGAACTTCGACATTTTTCTTTACCGTATCGTATTTTATAATACCATCCATAAGCGTAGAAAAGTAGATTGTTCGGTCGTCTTTAAAAGCTTTCTGGGCGAGGGTGAATACTCTATCGCCAAGAGCGAGTTTTCTGGTTTCCGATCTTTTTTTATCGTAAATAAAAATTCCGTCAAAGGAGGTTATGTAAACGGTATCAATGTCAACATAAAGGTCGCGCAACTGACCCGAGGGAAGCGGTATCTTTTCAAACTTTTGAGTGGAACGTGAAAAACGGACGAGTCCTCCACCCCAGGTGGAAATCCACACATCATCTCCATCTACTTGTATGTCAGATATGGAGTTATCCGGAAGTCCGTTATCTGTGGTCAGGTGGGTTAAACTCATTTTGCGCATAAGGAACATCAAGCCGGGGGTGACTTCTTGCCCGAGTTCGGTTGCTCCCGTTAAATAAATATGGGCGAGTTCTTTATCGTCAAGTCGTTCCGCGTAGATAATTCCAAGGGCGTATAATACATCTCTCTTTTTTTCGCGTAAATCTTTATTCTTTTTCTCGAGAAAAATTTGTCTGTCGATTACCAATATGGCATTTTGGTAATACTGGGCCGCAGAGCGCCACTGCCGATTTTCTTCTTCAATTGCGCCTAGAATTATAGTTGTATCAACATAATAACCGGGGTCTAACATTTCATCTTTCACATATTCCAGGTATTGCAACAGGTGAACTTTGGACTTGGTATGAAGCTTTAAATAGTAATAACAATAGCCGGTAGTAAATTCAATGGTTTTACGATAACGAGAGTGCGGGTAACGTTTGGCAAGGCGATTGTAATAAGAAACAGCGTTGGCATAATCTTTATTGTTTCGGTAGATTTCACCGAGATAAAAAAGTGTGTCTCGTACTTCATATTCAAAGGGTCTTTCTTTTAAAAATTCCATCAAATAGGTTTTAGCTGTGTCGTATTGTTTGCGCTCATAGGCTTTTTTCCCCTGTCGAAACTTTATAGTAGGGTCTTCGACGGAGTACAAACCTCCTGCAAATAGTGTAAAAAGAAGTATTGTAATAAATTTACGCATCATCAGTTCTCCGGGAGTACTTCCAAAAAAATAGAGTAGAAAAAATTAAGATCAGGGTGGCAACCACAATATAGACTCTTTGATACAAAGTCAAGTCAACACGTTCTTTCTCGTCAACAGTCTTTTCTGTTTCGGTATCGAGGAATTTAATAATCATGACGTTTTTATTATAAAGATAGTGTTTTTTAATATACTGTTCAATGAGTTTTTTTTCATCTTGAATTTGTCCGAGGTTTTTTTTGAGTTCGGTTTTACTTTGCTTTAAATCGTTAATTTGTTCGATAATTTCGGTTTTAATCGCAAGTTTTTTACGGTAAGCAAAATAACCATTATCGCTCAGGACAAAATTATAACCGGCCACCAGTAAGATGAGTCCGATAAAAGGCCAAAAAAGCCAATGGTCTCTTGTTTGCCGGTAGTTTGTTATAAATTTTTCTAGCACATGTTTAACTGAAAAGGTTTTTAAACTAAAAAGGCGGAACGCCCAGGGTAGTAGGCCATTTCTCCCAGTGTCTCTTCAATTCGCAATAACTGGTTGTATTTTGCGACTCTATCGGAACGGCTCATAGAGCCTGTTTTAATCTGTCCGGCGCCGGTAGCCACAGCAAGGTCGGCAATGGTTGTATCTTCACTTTCACCGGATCGATGTGAAACAACAGAGGTGTATCGATTCAGACGAGCCAGATCCATGGTTTCGATCGTTTCGGTAAGCGTTCCAATCTGGTTCACTTTAATTAAAATACTGTTTGCGACACCTTTATCGATACCACGCTGTAGAATTTCGCTATTGGTAACAAACAGGTCATCGCCTACAAGTTGCATTTTACTGGCGAGTGCATCGGTAAGCTCTTTCCATCCGTCCCAGTCGTCTTCAGCCATTCCGTCTTCTAAAGACAAAATAGGGAATTTTTTGGCGTAACCGGAGTAGAGTTCAACCAGACCTTTGGAGTCAAGGGAGAGTCCTTCCCCTTTTAGTTCATATCTTCCATCGACGTAAAATTCAGAAGAGGCAGAATCCATAGCAATAAAGGTATCTTCACCGGGTTTAAAACCGGCCTTCTCAATGGCTTCCACAAGTATTTTCAGCCCTTCTTCGTTTGATTCAAGATTGGGGGCAAAACCGCCTTCGTCCCCAACGGCAGTATTCAGGTTTTTATCTTTCAGGACTTTTTTAAGGGTATGGAAAATTTCGGCTCCCTGTCTGAGGGACTCTTTAAAAGAAGGATATTTCACAGGTACGATCATAAACTCCTGAAAATCAACGTTATTGTCAGCATGAGCCCCACCATTTAAAACATTCATCATGGGAACAGGCAGAGTACGCGCAAAAGGACCGCCAAGGTAGCGAAACAGTGGCAAACCTGAATTCTGGGCAGCAGCGTGAGCGACGGCCATCGAAACCCCAAGTATGGCATTGGCGCCGAGTTTTCGCTTATTATCCGTCCCGTCAATTTCGAGCATTACAGAATCGATCTCGCGCTGGTCAAGAGCATCCATACCAATAAGGTTTGGTTGAATCGTTTCTATAATATTATTCACCGCTTTGGTTACCCCTTTGCCAAGGTAACGTTCGTCGCCGTCGCGAAGTTCGAGCGCTTCGCGCGACCCGGTAGAGGCCCCGGAAGGAACAATGGCACGGCCAAAATCGCCGCTCTCTAAAAACACTTCAGCCTCAACAGTGGGATTTCCTCGCGAGTCTATGACTTCGCGCGCATGTATTTCTTCTATAATTGAACTCATGATCCAGCTTAAAATCGGTAAAGTCTTTGTAAATTTGAATTTAGCTTTACTACATATCTGGTTCAGATGGATAATGGGGCTATGAAAGTCATTGTATACATTTTAAAGTGTAATGCCTGTGAAGCTCCTCTTGGTAGCAGCTTAGTTCATTGTCCATATTGTGGTTCAAAACAAGAGATGGCAGCTATTCTCGATAAATCCGGTATCAGCAAGGATGATCGAACATTCTCCATTAAAGGTCATAAACAATTGAACATCGGGCATACGCAAGAAGGCGCTAATATTCCGAGGTCTTGTCCCTATTGCAGCGCTTCGGTTTCATGGCAGGATGAACAATGTACGTATTGTAAAAATAAACTTCTTGTAAAAACCGTTCATATTAAACGGAACATGAATATTGACGGTGAGTTGAATGTTGGCAAAGGCGGTTCCGTTGAGGTGAGCAAAGATTTAAGTATTAAAGGAAAGGCTAAACTTTCGGGAGGGGGAAACCTCAAGGTCGGGGGGGATGCCAGCCTGCAAGGAAAAATGAAAGTCAATAAAGGTAGCACGATGCATATGAAGAAGGGGGCTACTTTGAAAATACGAGGAAAGCTTGATCTTCGCGGTGGTGGTTCCTTGATTTTTGGTAAATCAAAAAAAGCCAAAGAGCCCCATGGCGAAAAATTGATTCTAGCAGTGGTCGATGACGACATTGAACAGACCCGAAAACATATAAGAGAAGGGGCGAATATTAACTATGAGTCAGAGCGCGGAACACCTCTTTATGTTGCTTTAAATAAAAATAAAATTGATATCGCAAGGTTCCTCATCAGTATGGGTGCCGACCCCTCCTATCACCGAGAGGAAAAATCTGTCAGAACAATGGCAAAAAAAATAAACGATCAGTATATTTTATCTGCTTTGCAATAGTGATAACCTGCATGGTTACCAGGAAGTTCTAGCCTCGCAGTTTTTCAAACCGCTTCAGTTCATGAGCATACTTATTTTTTGTGGCAAGAGCAATTCCTTTTTTAATGTACTCATCTTTTTTTTCAGGAATTAACTCTGCGGCCTGGTAGTACGCCAGGACTCTTTCTAATTGATTCGGTCCTTTTTCATGCCACCGAACGCTTTCCAGTGCTTTTTCTTTCGCTTTGCCTGAATTACCATTCGTACTGAAATTCAATGCTTCGCTCATCAAGGCATAGCATTTAATAAATGGATATTTATTACCCAGTTTTTTTATTTTATTCAAACACTGTTTCCATAAATCTGCATCATTGCTTGTAATCTGTTTGCCATGCTTTTTCGCCAACTCTATAGCCAATAGAATATCATAATATCCCGCATGCAGGTGAGGCATAATATTAGTGTATTGATTTAACCCTTCGAACAATTCCCCTGCTGCTTTTATGACTTCGTCTATGCGCTCTTCTCTTATATGTATAAACAGTATATTCCTCAGGCCGGACATTTTGCCTGCATTATCATTTACTGCGACACTCAGATCAAACGCTTTTTCCATTAAATGAATGCATGTATCCGCATCTTTTAAATTTACTATATAGTTGAAATACCCATCTGTGCTCATTTGCCATGCTTCTACCTGTTTCACATCTTCTGTTACTCCATGCGATAATGTCTCATAGTTCAATTCAACTCCTTTTTCAAAGTCTCCGGAATACTGCATAGTTACCGATTTTGTTCCAACGGCAACTGCTGTTTCCCAGGTTTCACCCAGTTTTTCATATAAAGTTGCAGCTTTTGTCAACTTTTCATACCACATGGCAGGTTCATTGGTATACATACCGGTGGTGCCTGTGCGTTGAAGGTACATAGCTTCGACATTTGGATCATTCGATTTTTCCATAAATTGTCTACTAATTTCAGCGTTTGCTTTCGACCTACCAAATAAACCCAGGGCTCCGTAAATTAAACTCAAAGAGGCATATGCCTTGCCTTTAATCGCTTCTTTATTTTTTAAACGGTCCGCCATGTTTACCTGACTCAGGTTAGCCCAGGCCATTTTTTCAGCATTGGCAAAAAAGTAAATTTTTGTTAAATACTCCATAATCGTATAAAGCATAATGACTTTTTCTTCGCTCTTTTTTGAAGCCTTCATTGGCAAAAAGGGAGTTATCGTATTCATTATTCTTTTTGATAATTGCGATACTATCGCCAGGTTCACAGCCATCGCACTTTGCGGTACTCGCGCTCCCAACAGAACCAGAGCTTTTTCGAGTTCAATTGTGGACTGATCAATATTACCTTGTTCCTGGTATACCTGGCCCAGTCCGGTATGAATTTTGGCCAGTTTCATTTTATCTTTTAAGACCTCTAAAGGCTCCTGAAAAATGTCAATGGCTTCTGCAAAGTTTCCCGATGCGCGGTAAACATGGCCAAGTTCTATTTTCATATCATAAAACAGTTCACGATCGCCGTTATGTTCATCGAGAAGTTGTATAATATTAGTGTAATGGTGTATGGCCTCTGCGTTCGCATATTGTGAGGCCGCGTTACGGGCGGCTATTAGACTATATTTAATCGATTTTTCTTTGTTTTTGGCCTCCGCATAGTGGTAGGCCAGGTGATCTATGTTTTCATCGATTTTTTCTTTACCCAGACTTTCCAGGTAATTTGCTAATTGGTTATGCAGAGTTTGCCTGGTGGCGGTAAGCATTGAATTGTATGCCACATCGCGAATTAAAACATGTTTAAATAAATACGAAAGTGGTTCCGAGGTTTCCAGAAGTGTAAAATCATTTTTTTCCAGAGCAGAAAGGTGAGTAGACAGGTCCCCTTCTAAATCTTTTGGGGCAATTTGGTCTAGTAAATTATAGGCGAATAATCTTCCAATAACGGAAGCATTTTTTAAAACTACTTTTTCAGATTCACCCAGGCGGTCGATACGTGATAGCAACACTTCTTGTAAACTACCGGGAATTTCTATATCCTGATTTGTATCAGCAAGGTAGCTTTTTCCATTTTCGGTTGTTTGTAGAACCCTTTGTTCCTTTAATGAATAAACAATCGATTCCAGAAAAAATGGATTTCCATGGGCGCGGTGCAAGATTTCGTTTTCAAGTTTTTTTGCGGCTCCGCTTTTATCTTTATCTGACACTGCCAGGTTCATTTTCAGGCGCAGGTAGGTAAGCGCGTCTTCTTCTTCGAACTCTTTAAGTGCCAGCTCGTAGTATCCTTTTATTGAGTTTAATTCTGATATTGGCCCTTCGGGGCGAGCCACAACCATCAAAATTGCTCCTGGTATATTTTGGTTTAATATATATCGTATCAGATTATCGGACCCTTCGTCTATCCAATGGTAGTCTTCAAATAACAACATAACCTGGCTTTGGTTTGTTTTCTCTTTTATAACCTGCGCGGTAATTTCAAAGATTGTTTCACTTTTCTTTTTAGGGTCCATCTTGGATGTAAGCGCATCTTCATCTGAAGTTTCACTTAATAATCGGGCAAAGACCTTTGCCCAGCTTTCTCTGTCGTCTTCTAGAAATGTCAGCCCATCGCAGATTTTTTTGAATACGTGTGAACTATGGATCTCTTCTTGTACGTTGAATAGACTTTTCCATATTGATTTCCATGCAAAATAAGGGGTAAATTTTTCATATGAATAGCATGTTCCGGTGTAAACATCTATGTTGGCTGCTTTGGCTTCGAGCACTACATCATAGATCAGACGAGATTTTCCGACACCAGCGTCACCCACAACTCCGATTCCTCCGCCTTTTGTTTTGGATTCTTCCAGCCGGTCTTTTAGTATTTTAAGTTCTTTTTTTCTTCCTACCAGAGCGCTATGATCGATTTTTTTCGCTACGGTTTTGTTTTCTCCTGCTACGGTATAAAACTGTTTTGCGTCTGAAATTCCTTTCAGTTTAATCTTTTCGCGTTTTGTCAGAGTAAAAGTATCGGTCAGGGTATTTGCTGTTTTTTCATCCACCGCCGCTATTGTTCCGCTGGCGTGTTCCATCAAACGAGAGGCCATATTTACAGATTCGCCAAGAACAGAGTAACCCTTTCTAGTTGTGGACCCAACATCGCCACAATAAAGAGGGCCCGTAGAAATTCCAATGTGAAGCTTATTTATAAATTTATATTCAGGTAGTGTCTCTTGCAAACGAGCGGCAAACCGTACAGCCATCGTCTCTTTATGTTCTTGCGCATTGGGGGCACCAAATAAAATTAAAAAGACGCTTCCTTTATCAGAAAAGTCAGTTTGAATAAGCGTACCGCCAAAATTGGTTGCAAGCTCTCTTGTTTTACGATAAAAAGAGTTGATCTGGTTTATTGGTTTTTGTTCCGGGTTTGAATAATCGATTCCGTGTATCTGAACAAAAAGAGATGTAACATCACGGAACTCCCCAATGTACCCAAATTGTCCGGTTTTTATTTTTTCGTAAAGAGTAGGGGCAATAAATTTAGTACACTTTTTTAAATGTGCAGGTTCATTTTCAATTATTGCTTCTTTATGTTTCTCATCCGGTTGTGTTTTAGTTTTTAAGTCTACCAGGCGAAACCGGTTTTCACCTTCTTCAACTTGCGCCGAATCACCCAAAAGCTCTGCCATTTCGCGGGTAATAATAATTTCACCGGCTTTGGCCGAGGCTTCCGCACGAACAGCCTGATCAATGGCTTTTCCAATTAAGGCAACCTGAAAATATGAATCACTATCTCCTAGTAGTACTTGTTGAAACTCTCCATAGGAAAGTGAAAATTTTGTCTCCAGGATATGATCTTTGTATTGTAGTTTAGCTTCTTTTAAAGCTTTTTTCATTTCTAAAGCGCAAGAAGTTACGGCGGAAATTGTTGATTTTTTATTTTCGTCTTCTTGAAAAGCGGCTAAAGCGGAATCACCTGCAAATTGATATACAGTACCACCATAAAGCTGAACGATATCGATCATTAAGTCATAGTATGTTGTCATGAGTTCATACAGTTTTTCCGCGCCTCTGGCTCCTGATTCGGAAAATGATTGCGTTAAATTTGTAAATTGTACCAGATCAAAAAAAAGTATGGAACCTTTTAATTTTTGGGTCCTGTGCAGTTGACTTTGTGGTTGAGAGAATGTATCGGTGATCGTATTTGGAATATAATACTTCACATTATTTTGTTGATTTGTTTTCAATTTAGTTACCCGTTTGTGCCTATAAAGAGATTGTTTATATTTACATTTACCATAACTAATTGGATTCAATTTGTCAATATTATAACCAAAAATCAAATGTAATATTCAGTACACTTTATGCATATCATCCATTTTAGGGTTCGGCCAAAACCGCAGTAGATCTGGTAAGATTTGTAAAACGGGTTTGCATTCTAGTTTAGTAATATTCGATTGTCGAAATGTATTGGTAGCCTTGATTCGTTGTTCATAGTTGTATTTAACATGGGGGGACTTTCCGAAAATGTCAAACATAGATATCTCGATTTTAATGCCCGCTCGGAATGCCGAAAAATACATTGCAGAATGTATTGACTCTGTCATTCATCAAAGCTATTTAAATTGGGAGCTTATCGTTGTCGACGATGGTTCTAAAGATACTACTTGTAAAATTTTAGAACAATACCAAAAATATGAAAGCCGAATTCATCTTTTTAAACAGGAAGAACTTGGTATAATACCGGCATTGCGACATGCGTATAATAAATCAAAAGGCAAACTGATTACAAGAATGGATGCAGACGATATAATGCCGCAATATAAAATTGAAAAGCTGGCTGCTTTATTATTAAAGAGTGGCCCGGGCCATATTGCAACAGGGTTGGTCGAGTATTTCTCAGCGACAGGACTTGGCGACGGATACATAAAGTATCAGAATTGGCTAAATCGCCTTACACAAACTCGCGCCAATTATTTCGAAATTTACAAAGAGTGTTGTATCGCTTCACCCTGTTGGATGGTATGGCGTGAAGATCTTGATGCGTGCGAAGCCTTTGAACCCGAAACATATCCAGAAGATTACGATTTAGTATTTCGCTTTTACCGGCAGGGTCTTCAAGTGGTCGCAGCAAATGATATTTTACATCGTTGGCGCGATTACGACTCTCGAGCAAGCAGAACGCATGAGCATTATAAAGACAACGCCTTCGTCGAACTTAAAGTAAAATACTTTTTAGATATAGATTATGAAAGTCAAAAAAAACTGGTTCTCTGGGGGGCTGGTAAAAGAGGAAAGAGAGTCGCAAAAGTATTGAAAGAAAAAAATATTGATTTCACCTGGGTTTGTAATAACCCAGACAAAATTGGGCAAGAGATATACCAAACAATGATGCGTGATTCTTCAGATTATAATTTTTCGAACACACAGGTTATAATTACAGTTGCCAATAGCGTCGAGCAGATGGAAATTTTAAGTAAAATCGATCAGATGGCCAGATGCGTCGCCTACTGTTTTTGCTAGAGGGGTGCTCTCGCGGTTCTTGCCGGGGAATTATTTATCACTGAGCATAGCACTGAACGCCCTTAGAAACTTTTTACAAATTCGACCCCTGCTGCGGTGAGGGTATATTTTTGCAAACTACTGTTTGGTTTATCGGGCAGGGTCATTTTCATCAAACCGGACTCAATTGCGGGTTGCTGATAGCTCTGGCGAAAATGCTTTGCATCTTTTAAACCGAGTTTTTGCTGAATCTCTATTCGTGTCATTTCACCTTCAAGTATAAGAAGTAGTTTCTTGACTTCGGGGGTGACTCCGGGGGTGACTCCGGGGGTGACTCCGGGGGTGACTTCGGGGGTGACTCCAGGG